>NZ_JBMPPK010000007.1:0-278995 GCF_049339405.1 Undibacterium sp. Tian12W | reverse complement strand
CACTTCCATCGCTTTGCGCGCCAATCCAGATACCAGGGCATATACCACCAGTACGTGAAATGCGATAACCAGCCCCAAGCCTATAAACTTCTTCCCCGGCTCTTGCTGGCGATTTGAAAAATCCATTACTGCTCCTCCACTACCACAAGGTCAACTGTCTGACGCAAGTCAAAACATCTCAAACAAAAAAGTGATTATAAATGCTGTGTATCAATAAAAAGCCATACCGATACAAAACCACTTATAAATTCATAAGCTGCGGGCTCGTCAAAATATAAATCGAGGTTTTTGATAAAACTGACTTATTTAATTCTGCCTGCAACCAAAGCACCAGCTTCTACTGACGCCATTTATACCTGACCAAGTAATAAAAAATATTAATCATATTTCCGCTACCAGATTCTCCGTGCCATAAGTGGCTAAACCAGCGATGCAAAGCAGAAAATTTTTTATTACCTGCAGCAAAGTCAAACGCTACAGTCATTTCATCTTTATCAGAACAACTATTTACGTTCCCATGTAAAAAAGCACGAACTTACCGCATGGAAAATGTAAATTTAGTCGTCAGAAATTTTTCCGAAGGCGCATAAAACCACTTATGCCCAGAAACTGTCAAGTGCTTTACTTTAAGCCCTGCCAAAAAACAACATGGCGCATTTTGCCAAAAAAACACCCGCAAAGGAAACCTAATTTCTTGTGCTATGCAGCATAAATTATTTCAATGCAGCTTTTTTTACACTTCATTACATTGAGAAATTCGCCCAGACCCTCACTCACCAGAATTTAATTTTTTTTGAGCCTTTTTTCGGGCACCAAACTATCTAAAGTTGCGTGCAAATGTCGCACCACAATGGTGCGCGGCACCATCATAATCCCCCTAACAATGCGCACCCATTGCCAAAATGCACTCAAAAACCCAAAATTGAAAAGAATTGTCACACCATGTAATTCGACAATGAAATAAAAATTTCTTTCCTTCTCCCATCGATAAGACTCTTGCGTTATGGTTACGGCTTTTTAAAACTGAAGCGGAAAAAGCTGCCAGGCAAATCGTGAGGAAAATTAATTTGCACCTGCAATATGTAAATTAATCTATACGGTTTATGTTCCGTCCTGGATTTAACGTGCAAAACTGCGTTTTGCTCACCGGGCCTGATCCATGCTTATACAGGTCAAACTCGCCAGACGAATTTGTTTTACCAAACAATGAGGTTAAAGAATGTTCATGCGTCACCAGACAGTTGCTTGCATTTTCACTATGCTGCTATCGACATTTCCCTTGCAGATTGCTCAGGCAGCCAATCCTGCAGACCTCAATAAAGTAGTCAGGCAAGCCTTTGAAGCCGCAGATGATGGTTTTGATATGGCCAAAACCCAGAATTTCTATTCTGGTTGGGTCAGCGAGGCCATCTTCGAACCCTTGCTAAGTTATGACTACCTCTCCCGCCCCGCCCGCCTCCTGCCACTATCAGCAGAAAGCATGCCAGAAGTGACCGAACAGGGAAAAGTATTTACCTTCAAGATCAAGCCCGGCATTTACTTTGCTCCGGACCCTGCATTCAAGGATAAAAAACATGAGCTGACAGCGCAAGACTATGTTTACACCTTCAAGCGCCTGCTCGACCCGGTTAACCGTTCGCCTAATGCCAGCTTCATCGAAGGCAAGATTGTCGGCCTGGATGACATCGCCACAAAAGCAAAGAAAACAGGCAAGTTTGACTATGATGCACCAGTTGCCGGCCTTAAAGCCGTTGATAAATACACATTAAGAATAGAATTAAAAGCGACCGATTACAATTTCCTGTATGTCGTCGCCTATGGTGGCTTTGGTGCGGTGGCGAGAGAAGTCATCGAAGCTTATGGTGACCAGACTGGCCTGCACCCAGTCGGTACCGGGCCTTATATGGTGGAGAAGTACCTGCCACGCAGCAAGATCGTGCTGACCGCCAACCCGGAATACCGTGGCTACACCTGGGATTTTAAATCGACAGGCAGCGCCCGCGATGAAGAAATCGTCAAACAAATGAAGGGCAAGAAAATGCCTCAGGTTGGCAAAGTCGATATCAGCATCATAGAAGAAGAGCAATCACGCTGGCTGGCTTTTCAGGATTCGCAACTGGATATCGACAAGCTGCCGCAAAGCGCAGCAACGGCAGCACTGGATGGAATTGCATTAAAACCTGAACTGGTAAATCAGGGCATCAAGATGGACAGGGTCACAGATGCTGGCATTGTCTTCACAATTTTCAATATGCGTGACCCCGTTGTTGGCGGCTACAGCAAGGAAAAAATCGCCCTGCGTCGCGCCATAGGCATGGCTTACAGCTATGAGGATGAAATCGCCCAGATGCGCCTGGGACAGGCCATACGCTCGGAAATGATTATTCCTAAAGATGTGGTTGGCTATGACCCTGCCTATCGCAGCAGCCTGGCTTACGACATCAAGCTGGCCAATAAACTACTCGACCATTTTGGCTATAAACGTGGAGCAGATGGATACAGAAATAATCCTGACGGCAGCCCGCTCACCCTCAAAAAAACCGTGGAACCCGCAGCCATCTATAAAGTTCAGTCTGAAATTTATAAACGTGGCCTGGATAAAATCGGCTTGCGCATAGAATTCCCGGTCAGTAATTTCGCTGACAATCTGAAAGCGGCTTCCGCCTGCAAGTTGAATATGTGGGGCGGTGCCTGGAATGCTGACTTTCCTGATGGTGAGAACTTCCTGCAATTGCTCTACGGTCCCAAAGCCGGTGCCGGCAACCATGCCTGCTATGAGTCGCCTGCTTATGATGCATTGTTCCGCAAGGCAGTATCGCTGCCGCTGGGTGAGGAGCGTAATAAAGTATATGCACAAATGAACCGTCAGGTTGAAGCTGATACACCATGGATTGTGCACACTTCCCGCATCCGTAGCTGGTTATACCGCCCCTGGATCACAGGATATAAAAAACACCCCATCTTGCATTCTGACTGGGCCTTCATTGATGTAGAAAAACATTAAGCCCGGCTCAGCGCTTTAGTTTGATTCAATATTCACTTTTACCATCGTACAAAATAGCAGGAGAACTCGTTAATGAAGTCCACTCATCCGTTTCAGCACAAGCTGACCAGAACAGGTATGGCTATCTGCCTGGCACTAGCCGGTCTGATGTCATCTACCCTGCCCCTGCAGGCGCAGGCCGCCAAACCTGAATTTGCTGATCCGGAAAAAGTGTTACGCACCATTTTCCCTGTTGCCGAGACTGGCTTTGATCCTGCTGCAACACGTGACCTGTACTCCAACGCGATTAATGAAGCGATCTTTGAACGCCTGTTCACTTACGACTACCTGGCCAGCCCGGCAAAAATCATTCCTGAAACCGCTGATGGCATGCCAGAAATTTCTGCCGATGGCAAAACCTATACCATCAAGCTGAAGAAAGGCATTTACTTTACCCCTGATGCAGCCTTTAATGGCAAAAAACGTGAACTGACGGTGGATGATTATGTGTATTCATTTAAACGCATCATGGACCCGAAAATCGCCTCTACCCATGTCTGGCTGTTAGAGGACAAGATCGCGGGCCTGGATCAACTGGCAGCAGAGGCAAAGAAATCCGGCAAATTTGATTATTCTGCCAAAGTACCCGGCCTGGAAGTCATCGACAAATATACCCTGCGCATACACCTGACGCGCCCTGACTTTAACTTGCCCATGATATTGGCTTACACCGCCATGTCTGCCGTTGCCCGCGAAGTCATAGAAAAATATCAGGATGTACAGGGTGCTGCCATGGCAAACCCGGTAGGCACCGGCCCTTTCAAACTGACTGAATGGGTACGCGGCTCGAAAATGATATTGGATGCGAACCCTGATTTCCATACAACCATATGGGACTTCCAGGCCAGCTCTGACCCCAATGACCAGAAAATCATCGCCGCGATGAAAGGCAAACGCATGCCGCAAATCGGTCGCGTTGTCGTCAATGTGATTTTGGAAGATCAGTCACGCCTGCTGGCATTCCAGAAAGATGAAATTGATCTGTTCCAGTTATATGGCGGCCTGGCACCTCAGGTATTGAATGGTCCTGACCTGAAACCTGAATTTGTCAAACGCGGCATACAGATGTCACGCATTGTCGACCCCGAGCTGACTATCTATTACTGGAATATGCAAGACCCTGTATTTGGTGGCCTGAGCAAAGAGAAAGTCGCCTTGCGCAGGGCGATGGCCATGGCACACAATGTCGAAGAAGAAATTCGCATCGTCGATAATGGTCATGCTATTCCCCTGCAATATCCTATCCCCCCTGGCGTAGTGGGTCATGACCCCAACTACAAAAGCAGCATCCAATATAATCCCGCCGCTGCCAATGCACTACTCGACAAGTTCGGCTACAAAAAAGGCAAGGATGGTTATCGCACCATGCCAGACGGTAGCCCGCTGGAAATTGTGCATACTGCCCAGACCGAATCACGCGGCCATTTACAGGCTGAAGTCTGGAAAAAATCCTATGACGGCATAGGCATCAGGATGCGTGCCGAATTCCGGCCCTTTGCTGAAATCCTCAAAGCAGAAAAGCAGTGCCAGTTGATGCAGCGCATTTCACCATGGATAGCGGACTATCCGGATGGCGATAATTTCATGCAACTGTTTTACGGTAAAAACATTCACATGAATAATAATGGCTGCGTCACTATTCCTGAATATGACAAGCTGTATGAACAATCACAAAAACTGGCTCCGGGGCCAGAGCGCGACCTGTTGTATCACAAGATGACACGCATAATGGAGCTGTATGCAGCACAACGCCTGGGTTATGCGCGCCATCGCATGATGCTGTCACAGCCACGCGTGATAGGACACAAGAAACACCCCATCATGCATATAGAATGGATGCAGATAGACATCGACAAGAACAAATAGACAAAAAAATGAGCAGCAGACTAACTGAAATTTGAAAACCGAGAGACAAACATGACCGCTTATATACTGCGCCGCTTATGGCAGATGGCACCCACGATGCTGGGCGTGATCCTGCTGGTGTTTTTTCTGTTCAACTGGGTGGGTGGCGACCCGGCTTACATCCTAGCAGGCAAAATGTCGAATGCCGAACAGATTGCCAATATCCGCACCCAGTTGGGCATAGACCAGCCTTACTATGTACAGTTGTGGATCTTCGTCAAGCAGATCGCCACCTTCAACTTTGGTAATAGCTGGAGTACCGGTGAAGCCGTTTCCTCCATCATAGGCACACGCCTTGGCCCTTCACTGACAGTGCTGATACCGCTGACGATTATCGAAACCATCATCGCGATTGCGCTGGCGCTGGCCATTGCCTTCAAACGCGGCTCGCTGACAGACCGTGGCGTGATGATCGCCTGTACCGTCGGTATGTCAGTCAGTATCTTGGTGTATATCATCGTCGGTCAGTATTTCTTTGCCTATAAACTGGGACTGTTCCCGGTACAGGGCTGGGGTAATCATTTTGCCGAGAACCTGTTCAAGTACTCTGCCCTGCCTATCCTGATTGCCCTGGCAGTGGGCGTAGCACCTAACCTGCGCCTGTTCCGCACCTTTGTGCTGGATGAAGTGAACCAGGATTATGTACGTACCGCCCGCGCCAAAGGCGTTAGCGAAAGCCGCGTGAAATGGGTGCACGTCTTGCGTAATGCATCGATACCTATCATCACCCACGTCATGTCCAACCTGCCAGCCTTGCTGATTGGCGCCTTCCTGATTGAGCGATTCTTTTCCATACCCGGTATAGGTCGTGAAGTGATATTGGCAGTGGAACGCAGTGACTTCCCCGTGATCAAAGCGATCACCGTGTATGTCGCAGCAGCCACCATGTTTTTTAATTTGTTGACCGATCTGCTGTACCAGGCGGTTGATCCACGCGTACAGTTGAAATAAGGATCATTCATGAGCACGACTATCACAAATCCAACTGTACACGCAGTTTCACCCGGACTATGGGCACTGGCATGGCGACGTTTGCGCGCTGACAAGGTCGCCATGATTGCCTTGGCAATCGTAGCTGCGTTCTTATTGACGCTGATACTGTCTGCGACTGGCATCATCGCCTCTGACTGGGAACAGGAAAGCGGCGTCAGTTATGCGCCACCCAGCTTTGTTGGTGCAGATACTGGCACGGTCGCCAAGGCAGAGGTAGAAGCGCCGCCTCCAGAGAATCCACTCGATCCTTTGGCCGACATTATCCGTGAATTGCGCAAGCAACCAGATGCGGATCAGGCCGTCATCGTGAATGACTACGGCATCCCTGATCCGCTGGCAAAGGAAATGGCAGAAATCCGTGCTGAGCTGGCCAAGTCTGGCAAGGCCGTAGTTGGTGAACGCCTGACCACCCTGCCCTTTGGTGCTGACAAATGGGGACACGACATCATCAAGAAAACCATCAAGGGCGCGGAGACTTCCATCGTCGTTGGCCTGGTCGCCGCCTTCCTGGCGACCCTGCTGGGTACCATGTTTGGTGCGCTGGCTGGTTATTTTGGCGGGAAAGTTGATGACTTCTTTAACTGGTTTTACAGCATCTTCACTTCCATCCCTTACCTGTTATTGATACTTTCAGTCGCAGCTGTATTGCAGCAAAAAGGCGTGACCACTATCATCCTGATCCTGGCTTTTACTGGCTGGACCGGGCCTTTCCGCCTGATCCGCGCTGAATACATGAAGCACAAGGCACGTGAATATGTATGGGCGGCAGACGCCATTGGCGCGTCACACTGGCGCAAGATGTTCGTACACATATTCCCGAATGTCAGCCATGTGGCACTGGTACAGGTATCCATCCTTGTTGTTGGCTTTATCAAGTCTGAAGTTATCCTGAGTTTCCTGGGCTTTGGTGTGCCGGTTGGTGTGGTCTCCTGGGGCAGTATGCTGAACGAAGCGCAGAATGAATTGATTTTGGGTAAATGGTGGCAACTGGTTGCCGCAACCGCAGCAATGGCCGTGCTGGTAACAGCCTTCTCATTATTCACCGACGCCTTGCGCGATGCGCTTGACCCAAAATTGAAATAAGGACAGATCATGATTCAAGACAACACAAATCAAGCTTTGCTGAAAGTAGAAAACCTGCGCGTGTCTTTCCGCGTCAATAAAAAAGACAGCGTGGAAACCGTCAAGGGTATCTCCTTTGAAATACCACGCAACTCCACCGTTGCCCTGGTCGGTGAATCAGGCAGTGGCAAGTCAGTCAGCTCACTTGCAGTCATGGGCTTGCTGCCGCCAGATACCTCCAGTATCGCAGCTGACAGCAAGATCATTTTTGAAGGCCGCAGCCTGCTGGAACTCAGCATCGCTGAAAGACGCGACCTGTGCGGCAAGGAAATCTCCATGATTTTCCAGGAGCCGATGACATCGCTGAACCCGGTGTTTACCGTTGGTTTCCAGATTGCAGAAGTCTTGCGCCTGCACATGGGCATGGATGCAAAACAAGCCAGAAAACGAGCGATCGAATTGCTGGAAGAGGTTGGCATTCCCGATCCAAAGAACAAGATTGATGCCTATCCCAGCCAGATGTCTGGCGGGCAACAGCAAAGGGTGATGATTGCGATGGCGATTGCCTGCGAACCCAAATTGCTGATTGCCGATGAACCAACCACGGCTCTCGACGTTACTATACAAAAACAGATCATCGACCTGATTGATGCCTTGCGTATCAAACACAAGATGTCAGTGCTGTTCATCACTCATGACCTGGCACTGGTTGGTGAAATTGCTGACCATGTCATTGTCATGCGCAATGGTGAAATTCGCGAAGCGGGTACGGTAGAACAAATCTTTGAAAGCCCGAAAGATACCTATACCCAGGCGCTGTTGCACTGCCGCCCTACCCTGGACACCCGCCCATGGCGCTTGCCGGTCATTGCTGATTTCATGAATAACAACGGCGCGCTGGTTGATCAAAAACAGCGCCCGCGTGGTCTCAAGGGTGATGAAGAAATCGTGCTCGAAGTCAAAGACCTGGGCAAGAGTTTCTACTCCCGCGAAGGCTTCTTTGGCAAAAAAGAATTCAAGGCCGTCGAAGGCGTGTCTTTCAAACTCGCGCGTGGCAAGACCCTGGGTGTAGTGGGAGAATCAGGTTCAGGCAAAACCACGGTGGGCCTGACACTGATGCGCCTGCACCAGGCCACCTCTGGCCAGGCCTTGTTTGAAGGTAAGGATATCCTGTCCATGTCAAACAAGGAATTCCATCACTACAAGCGCCGCATACAAATCATTTTCCAGAACCCGTATGCCTCGCTGAACCCACGCTTCACGGTGGGCCAGATTTTGATGGAACCCATGCACATCCATAATATCGGTGCCAACGACAGTGAACGCTCTGCCATGGCTTATCAGTTGCTCGAAAAAGTCGGTCTGCCTGCTGCTGCTTTTCACCGCTACCCGCATGAATTCTCGGGCGGCCAACGTCAGCGTATCGCGATTGCCCGCTGCCTGACAATGAAACCAGAAGTGCTGGTTTGTGATGAGTCAGTATCCGCACTGGACGTATCTGTGCAGGCTCAGGTGTTGAACCTGCTGCAGGATTTGCAGGAAGAATTTGGCCTGTCCTACATCTTCATCTCGCATGATCTGGCGGTGGTCAAATACATTGCCGACCAGGTCATGGTGATGAACAAGGGTAAGGTTGTCGAGCTGGCCAATTCTGATGATCTGTATCTGAACCCGACTCAGGCATATACCAGGACTTTGCTGAACGCGATACCAAAAGGCTTGCAACACTAAGTTGTAACCGCGAACCGGCTGACTGCCGGTTCGCATTCTCCCTGCTTGAAAAATCCCCTTACACTTATATTTTTGACCAATCCTGCAAACACTGGCAAGATGGCATTCGCCTGCGACATAACGAAACCGTGACGAAACCATGACGAAACAGGCACAACCTCCCGCATATCCCGTATGCCGCATATTCACTGGAGTCAGGATTGGAAGCGTTAAGAAGTTTATTCCGGGAATTAATGCCCGCTGTTGATTTTTGCTCCATGCGCGTAGTGGATGAGCGCAGTGAAGAGTTATTGGTCAGACAAAATGTATTGCAACCGCTGCGCAATGCCCGCAGCCATGGTGCCATGCTGACCATTATTCATAATGGTGGCTACGGCTATGCCGCAACCAGCGACTTATCCCGCAATGGATTGAATACTGCAATGCAGCATGCCTTGCATTGGGCCAGGCTCAGTGCGGGTAAAACGGTTACGAACTTCAGCCAAATCCCGCAGGCCGCTGTGCTTGGTCAATATCAAGGTCCAGCCGCATCCATCTGGACCAGGAAAGATTTGATTGCCTTGCTGATGCAGGAATCCGCCACATCGCATCTCAGTGACAAGATTGTAGATTGGAGTGCATCCATAGGCGTGACACAAACTGAGCAGCTATTTATCAGTAGCGCAGGTGCTGACATCCATCAGCAATTCAATTACCTGATCCCCAATCTCAGCGTCACCGCCAATGAAGGATCAGAAACCCAGACGCGCAGTCTGGGAGGGCAATACAATGGTTTCTGCCGCCAGGGTGGCATGGAAGTTCTGCAGCAGTCTAGCTTTTATGGCGCAGGCAAACGCATTGCAGAAGAAGCACTGGCGCTACTGCATGCAGCGAACTGCCCGAGTGGCCGCATGGATTTGCTGCTGATGCCTGAGCAGATGATGCTGCAAATTCATGAATCCATAGGCCACCCGCTGGAACTGGACCGTATATTGGGTGATGAGCGCAATTTCGCTGGCACCAGCTTTGTCACGCCCGACATGTTTGGTCATTTTCAGTATGGTTCTGAATTGCTGAACGTTACCTATGACCCCAGCCGTGCCGAACAATTTGCCAGCTTTGGCTGGGATGATGATGGCAGTACTGCAGAAAAAACCTGGATCATCAAAAACGGCATACTGGAAAAACCATTGGGCAGCGCCCTTTCCCAGGAACGTGCTGGCATGGCAGGCGTCGCCAATTCACGCGCCTGTGACTGGAACCGCCCAACTATAGACCGCATGGCCAACCTGAATATAGAAGCAGGCAGCAGCAGCCTCGATGAAATGATAGCCAGTGTTGACTACGGCGTATTGATGAATACCAATGTGTCCTGGTCTATTGATGATTCCCGCAATAAATTCCAGTTCGGTTGTGAATACGGGCAAGTGATACGCAATGGCAAATTGCAGGAACTGGTCAAGAACCCGAATTATCGCGGCATCTCAGAAAGCTTTTGGCGTTCGCTAAAGATGGTCGGTGATGCCTCTACGCTGGCAGTCATGGGCACGCCCTTCTGTGGCAAAGGTGAGCCATCCCAAGTCATACGCGTAGGCCACGCTTCGCCGGCCTGCCTGTTTGATCAGGTAGAAGTATTTGGAGGTGAAGCCTGATGCAAAGTTATTTCCTGTCCCTGGCCACACATATAGAAACGCAACTCGCGGCGAATGAAGTCAGTACCACCTGGCTGGCCGCAGAGTCCAGTGATTTTGTGCGTTTCAACCGCAGCGCCATACGCCAGCCTGGCCACGTTTTCCAACTGATACTGAACCTGCAATTGATACAGGGGAAAACCCATGCTGCGATGAGCTTCAATCTCAGTGGCGAAATAGACGCAGATTTACCTACCATCAATACCGCGATCCAGGATTTGCGCGCGCAATTACCAGACTTGCCAGCTGACCCGCACCTGATGATAGCCACTGAAATCAGTGACAGCACACAGGTTCTGCCATCATCCCTGCCACCAGTAGCCAGCATGCTGGAACAGATACTGGCCGCCGCAAAAGATGTAGACATGGTGGGCTTGCTGACTACAGGTACACAATATCGCGGCTTTGCCAATTCCCATGGTCAGCGCAACTGGTATGAAACCAGCAATGTCAATTTTGACTGGAGTCTGTTTTATGCGACTGACAAGGCCGTCAAATCCAACTATGCCGGGTTCACCTGGAATGAGTCAGCATTTCTCAGTAAATTCGCCGCCGCCCGCAAAGAGCTGGCCCTGCTGGCACGCCCCCCCATCACAGTAGCTGCTGGCAATTACCGCGCTTACCTCAGTCCGGCTGCATTGAATGAATTGATCATGATGCTGAACTGGGGTGGTCTGTCCGAAAAGTCTTTGCGCACCCGCCATAGCTGCCTGCGCCGCTTGCAATCGGGCGAAGCCAGCATGCATGCCATGGTGGATATCTGTGAAGACAGTCGTGCAGGTCTGGAACCAGGCTTTCAGGCGCAAGGCTTTATCAAGCCCGAAGTAATTCCCCTGATACAGACGGGCAAACTGGTTGGCAGCATGATTTCTCCGCGTAGCGCAAAGGAATATTCCTTGCAAACAAACGGGGCGCCAGAAGATGAATCAGCAAAATCGCTGGTCATGCAGGCAGGCATGTTAGAAAATGCAGACATACTCAAAGAGCTGGGTACGGGTATCTATATCGCCAATCTCTGGTACCTGAATTTTTCTGACCGTGCCACTTGCCGCATCACCGGCATGACACGCTTTGCCACCTTCTGGGTAGAAAACGGTGAAATCATCGCGCCATTAAATGTCATGCGCTTTGATGATTCCCTGTTCAAGATGCTGGGAGAAAACCTGCTGGCGCTAAGCCAGGAAACCGAAGTCATCATGGATGACCGTTCTTACGGGCAACGACATACGGGTGGCGCAATCCTGCCCGGAGCACTGCTCAAGGAGATGCGCTTTGTGCTATAGCAAGACAAGAAACCGTATTTTGTGAACACGAAAGGCGATCTTGTGACAATTTCAAGCAAAAATACCGCATTTTTCAAATGAGCGCCTATGCTGATCAAAGGTACTTTGTATCGATGCAGATAAGCACAGGCAAACTTAGCATTTGCCCCTTTCGGTGAGAGCAACTACAATTCCGACCTGTTGCGGAAAAGGCGGCAATGTAAGCGTTACGCATCCAGGCAAAAACCTGATGCAGAAACAACAAGTAATAAAACCCACAGCGCAATAGAATAAGGCTTTCAATCTTGCTGCCCCGAGAGCCTTAAGCATATTGCGGTCATATCTGGAGTCAACATGGCATTTCTGCAAGGCAAAAAAATTCTGATCACCGGTTTGCTGTCCAACCGTTCTATCGCTTACGGCATCGCCCAGGCATGCAAACGCGAAGGCGCTGAACTGGCATTTACCTACGTAGGCGAACGTTTCAAAGACAGGATTACTGATTTTGCGGCTGAATTTGATAGCAAACTAATCTTTGATTGTGACGTTGCCAGCGACGAACAAATTGAAGCAGTGTTTGCTGACCTGGGCAAATCCTGGGACAAACTTGATGGCCTGGTACATGCTATCGGCTTTGCACCACGTGAAGCAATTGCCGGTGAATTCCTTGACGGCTTCTCCCGCGAAGCTTTCCGCATTGCGCATGATATTTCTGCTTACAGCTTCCCAGCAATGGCAAAAGCTGCGCTGCCACTGCTGCGTGAAGACTCTGCCCTGCTGACCCTGTCTTACCTGGGTGCTATCCGTGCCATCCCGCATTACAACACCATGGGTATGGCAAAAGCTTCTCTGGAAGCATCGGTACGCTACCTGGCAGAACATCTGGGCAAAAAAGGCATACGCGTCAATGGTATTTCTGCCGGCCCTATCAAGACCCTGGCTGCCAGCGGTATCAAGGACTTTGGCAAATTGCTGGGCTTTGTTGCCGAACACGCACCGCTGCGCCGTAATGTGACGATCGAAGACGTGGGCAATACTGCTGCCTTCCTGCTGTCACCGCTGGCGAATGGCATTACTGGTGAAATCACTTATGTCGATGGCGGCTTCTCGCATGTCATGGGCTTGAATGCAGACTCTTACGACAAGTAAGCAGTCCAGTATTTAGATGGTACGGGATGCTTGCACATGTATCCCGTACTAGCCTTATACTATTGGCATGAATGAAGCAATCCCCACCATGTCCAATATCCCAAACGCTGTCTTTTCTATTGCACGCAATTTATTACTGCTGTTCTTCAGTGTGTTCCTTGCAACTTCCAACAACACCTTCGCAGCATCCTGCAATGACCCATGGCCAGCCTGGGAACAATTCAAGAAGACTTTCGTTGCCGACGATGGTCGCGTGATAGACCATAGTGGCGCGCGCAAACCAACAACATCAGAAGGCCAGGCTTATGCCCTGTTCTTTGCCCTGAGTGCCAACGACAAGGCCGCATTTCAACGCATCCTGACGTGGACAGAGAATAACCTGGCAGCAGGTGACCTGACTGCCCGCCTGCCCGCCTGGCAATGGGGTCAGCGTGAAGACAATAGCTGGGGCATCATCGATAAAAATCCAGCCTCCGATGCCGACTTGTGGATAGCCTACAGCCTCGGCGTTGCCGGAGAAGTCTGGAAAGAAAAACGCTATGCCGCCCTGTCCAGTTTGCTGGCACAAAGAATATTGAATGAAGAAACCGCAGAACTGCCCGGATTGGGATTGAGCCTGTTGCCGGCACCAAACGGCTTTAACCTGCCAAACAATCAATGGAAGCTCAACGCCAGTTACCTGCCGCTGCCTTTGCTACGCTGGTTTGAGCAAAAAGAAAGCGATGAACGCTGGAAGCGCATGGTCGCCCCGGCAGTGCGCCTGATTGCTGGCAGCGCCCCCAAAGGCTACGCCGCCGACTGGATTATCTATGACGCGCAAAAAGGCTTTCTACCAGATACCCAGGGCGTAGAAAAAGGCCAGGGTGCTTACAACGCCATCCGTATTTATCTGTGGACTGGCATGATGGCAAGCCAGGATGCAGAACGCGCAAATTTGCTGAAGTTGCTGCGCCCCATGGCGCAGATCGTGGATAGCAAAGGCTATCCGCCAGAATATATCGACATCCTGACTGGCGACATCAATGGCCCCGGCTCCAGCGGTTTTAGTGCTGCACTGTTGCCCTTCCTGCAAGCGCAAGGCGTACAAAAGACCATCGTGCAGCAGCAATTACGCCTGCAGGCCCAGCCGATCAAGACTGATGCCTACTACGATCAGGTGTTATCCCTGTTTGCCCTGGGTTGGCAAGAAAAGCGCTTCCGTTTTGATGTTCGAGGGGAAGCTGATTTTTACTGGCAGCACTTTTGTTGGCGTTTATTTTGAGGTCAGTGCAAGATATTCTTTGAAACTGGCTGCTTTTTCCTGAAAAATCCTGTATAGTTTCGTTTTTTGCGCTGCAATATAAATTTCAGCGTAGAACCAAGTAGCATCGCAAGCCTGTGCACATCCTCAGGATGGTGCATGTAAAAGCCCTCCCGCCTCGCATGTCTGGTAGTAATCCATAGACATCATCCCGGCGCAAAGCTTTTGTGCCGAAATTTCATTGTCGTCCCTTGTTGGATTTTCTGTGTTCATTTCGTTTGGTTGGCGCTGCATTGTTGCGCGCGTTCGTTAGCAACGCGCTAATTTATACTGGGACAGAAGCAATCGTTCCGGCAAAACATGCTGCAAACCGGCCTTATCACCGGTGAGCTTGGCATTGCTGCCGCATTTTGCAAACGTCCCAATCACGAAAGAAATTCATGAGTTTTGAAGCACTAGGTCTCCACGTCAATATCATCCGCGCTCTGACTGACTCTGGCTATACCAAGCCAACTTCGGTACAAGAACAGGCAATCCCTGCCGCGATTGAAGGTCGTGACCTGATGGTCTCATCCCAGACCGGCTCCGGCAAAACTGCCGCTTTCATGCTGCCTGCTTTGCATAAACTGGTTACTGCTGAAGTTGTCAGCTACGACGCTGCCAGCAGCAAAACCCCTAATCAAGAACGTCAGGCTGCCCGTTCACGTGGCGACAAACCACGTTTTGTTGCTGCAAAACCAAAAATGCTGGTGTTGACACCAACCCGCGAACTGGCTTTGCAAGTCACCACAGCAACTGACAAATACAGCGCTTATTCACGCCGTATCAAGGCTGTGTCCATTCTGGGTGGCATGCCTTATCCTAAACAGATGCAATTGTTGTCCCGCAATCCAGAAATTCTGGTGGCAACACCTGGCCGTCTGATCGACCATATGGAATCTGGCAAGATCGATTTCTCTGAACTGCAAATGCTGGTTCTGGACGAAGCTGACCGCATGCTGGACATGGGCTTCATCGACGATATCGAAAAAATCGTTGCTGCCACACCTCCTACACGTCAAACCATGTTGTTCTCTGCAACACTGGATGGCGTAGTCGGTAACATGGCAAAACGCATCACGACTGAGCCTTTGGTCATCCAGATCGCCGGCTCTGCCAGCAAGCATGAAAACATCCAGCAACGCGTTCACTTTGTGGACGACCTATCCCACAAAAACCGCATGCTGGATCACCTGCTGCGCGACACTACTGTCGATCAGGCTGTTGTATTTACAGCCACCAAACGTGATGCAGACACCATCGCTGACCGCCTGAACATCGCTGGTTTCGCTGCAGCTGCCCTGCATGGCGACATGCACCAGGGTGCACGTAACCGCACACTGGACGCATTGCGCCGTGGCCAGGTACGTGTACTGGTCGCAACTGACGTTGCTGCCCGCGGTATTGACGTTCCTGCCATTACGCACGTATTCAACTACGATCTGCCTAAATTCCCTGAAGATTATGTCCACCGCATTGGCCGTACTGGCCGCGCTGGTCGTAAAGGTCTGGCGATTTCCCTGGTGAACCATGCTGAAGGCATGCACGTCAAACGTATCGAGCGTTTCACCAAGCAACTGATACCTGTCGATGTCATCGAAGGTTTTGAACCTAAGAAATCTGCTGCACCAGCACGCTCTGCAGCCCGCAAGCCTAACGGCTGGAAACCAGGCGATGCTCGTAAAACAGGTGCTGGCGCAGGTGGTGGCGGTGGTTATGGCAACAACAAGCCAGGTCAACGCAGCTTCAGCAAACCAGCTGGCGCATCGACTGGCACCAGCGCTGGCCCACGTAAAGAAGGCGGCGGCTACAAAGGCAATCGCTCTAACGATAGCGGCGCACGTCGTACATTTGGCGACTATTAATTGGAATCACTGTGTAAGCTACTGCGCGGCGCCATTTTGAGCCTGTGATGCTCACCGTACTTTAGTACGGTTGCGCTTCTCGACTCAAACTGACACCGCTCGCTACACTTACACAGCGACTCCAGAGAAGTTTGTTTCCATGCAAACAGAAACAACATAGACATTGCTGCATAAGCAATATCATGAAAAAGCGATCACTTTGGTGGTCGCTTTTTTTATACTAGTGGACTGTAACAGTGAAATCGAGAGCGAAGGACATGTGCCCGGCGCATCAGGGCAAGACGCAAAGCACAGCGATAGTGGGGCTATCGCGAGCATTTGCAACGCAGCCATGATCGTCGCACACATGGCAAGCGCTCCGATTTTCATTGTTACAGTCCACTAACTGGCTCGGCGTATAATCAGCAAATCTGACCTGTATAAAAAGTAAAAATGCCTCATGAGTAAAGAAACTGACGCCCCCGTCCGACTGACCTCTTTCTCGCATGGTGGCGGCTGCGGCTGCAAGATTGCGCCCGGCGTACTTGCTGAAATACTAAAAAAATCCTCAGGCTTTCCGGTACCGCCTGCCCTTATGGTGGGGATAGAAACTGCAGACGATGCCGCCGTCTATAAACTCAATGATGAGCAGGCACTGATCGCGACCACCGATTTTTTCATGCCCATCGTCGATGACCCTTTTGATTTTGGCCGCATCGCTGCTACCAATGCCATTTCGGATATCTATGCCATGGGCGGCACCCCCATCATGGCGCTGGCACTGGTCGGCATGCCCATCAATCAGCTACCACTGGACGTCATAAGCAAGATTATCCAGGGCGGTGAAACCATCTGCGCCGAGGCTGGCATACCTATTGCCGGTGGTCACACCATCGACTCTGTAGAGCCCATCTATGGCCTGGTCGTCATGGGCCTGATTCACCCATCCAGGGTCAAACGCAATGCCGATGCCAGGGCAGGCGACAAACTCATACTCAGCAAGCCGCTGGGCGTAGGCATATTGTCTGCCGCACTGAAAAAGCAGGCACTGGACGAGGCGGGTTATGCCACCATGATCGCCAATACAACCAAACTGAACAAACCCGGTCAGGCCCTGTCTGCGCTTGACGGCGTGCATGCCATGACCGATGTCACCGGCTTTGGCCTGCTTGGCCATTTGCTGGAAGTCTGCCGTGGATCGAAACTGGCAGCCCGGCTGGATATGTCAGCAATACCTTTGCTGGCGAATGTGGAAGAACTGGCCACAAATGGCTATATCACCGGTGCCTCTGCCCGTAACTGGGCAGCCTACGGCTCATCTGTGCAGTTCGACGCACATATCAGTCCCGCCCGGCAAGCCTTGCTGACTGATCCGCAAACATCGGGAGGATTACTGGTTGCCTGCGATCCGGCAGTTGTTGAAGATGTTTTAAGAATTTTCCGTCAGGGTGGTTTCTTGGAAGCTGCTGTGATTGGTGATATTGTTGCAGGTGAGCCCTCAATAGCGGTACTGCCCTGATTTTTTGATTTTGCCCCTACTTTTGCCCCTACTTTTGCAAATACCATGAACCAATTAGAACAACTCAAGCAATTCACCACTGTAGTCGCTGACACTGGCGATTTCCAGGCTATCCAGGCTTATGCACCGCGCGACGCGACGACTAATCCATCCCTGATCCTGAAAGCCGTGCAAAAACCGGAATACCTGCCTTTGCTGGAAAAAGCCGTCAAGGACACAGCAGGCAAGTCCATCGATGAAACCATCGATCACTTGCTGATCGCTTTTGGCCTGGAAATTTTAAAAGTCATCCCTGGCCGCGTGTCTACTGAAACCGACGCCCGCCTGTCTTTTGACACGGCTGGCACCATTGCCAAAGGCCGCCAACTGATCGCCATGTATGAAGCCGCAGGCATACCGCGTGACCGCATCCTGATCAAAATTGCCTCTACCTGGGAAGGCATACGCGCTGCCGAAGTATTGGAAAAAGAAGGCATACGCTGCAATATGACCCTGCTATTCTGCCTGGCACAAGCGATTGCCTGTGCTGAAGCAGGCGCGCAATTGATCTCGCCTTTCGTAGGCCGCATCTATGACTGGTATAAAAACAAGACAGGTCAGGAAATTTTTGGTGCAGATGATCCAGGTGTCTTGTCCGTCAAGAAAATCTATACCTACTATCGCAAATTTGGCTACAACACAGAAGTCATGGGTGCCAGCTTCCGCAATACTTCACAAATCCTGGAGCTGGCAGGTTGCGACCTGCTGACCATCAGCCCTGATCTTTTGCAAAAACTCAGCGACAGCACTAGCAATGTCACGCAAAAACTGAGCAAGGAGCTGGCAGCTTCGTCTGACCTGGAAAAAGTCAGCATGGATGAAAAGACTTTCCGTCTTGATCTCAATGAAGATGCAATGGCGACAGAAAAATTGTCAGAAGGCATACGTGCCTTCTGTGCCGATACTGTCAAACTCGAAAAGATGATTGCCGCAATGCGTTGAATCAACACCATCTGACAGGTTATGATGAGGGGGCAGAATTTTCTGCCCTTTTTTATTTTGAATGACCTGGATATGAAAAAGCAGTTAGACATAGCAAACTGGAACCGACGCGAACATTACGCCTTCTTTTCCCAAATGGATGAACCCTTCCATGGCCTGAACCTGAATGTGGATTGCACCTGGGCTTACCAGTATTGCAAGGAAGAACAAAAATCCTTCTTCCTGTTTTATCTGCATCAGATATTAAGTGCCATGATGCGCACCGATGCCATGCGCTACCGCATAGAAGACGGCAAAGTGTTCGATTACGAGGTGATACACGCAAATGCGACCGTGCAACGTTCCGACCATACTTTCGGCTTTTGCCCCATTTATTATGAAAAGGATTTTGCCGCTTTCGCTGCCGGCGCCAACATCGCCATGGATAAAATCAAGAACAGTAGCGGCCTTTGCTTCAACGATGAGTGCGCACGTGAAGATGTGATCCACTTCTCTGCCATACCCTGGATCAGCTTCACTGGCCTGACACATGCACGGCAATATGACCGCAAGGACAGCGTGCCCAAGATATCCGTTGGCAAATTTTTCAAGCAACATCAACGCCTGATGTTGCCGATCGCAATTTTTGTGCATCATGGATTGGTCGATGCTTATCATGTGCATCAGTTTGTTGAAGCACTGGAGGCTGGCTTGTCTGGAAAGAAATAAGTTCTTTCATTGTGCAAGAGCTGTCAGAGACTGCTGGATGCAAATCCAGCATTTGCTTGCTAAAATGAAGGTGCTAATACTGCAGCTAACCACCTGCCCTCCATCAAGGACGCATCATGCGCAAATTTAATCCCGTCATCTTTATATTGGCCTGCATGCTGGCAACTGGCAATGCACGGGCTGATGATTTCACGGATGGCGTCAGCTATTACGAACAAGGCGACTTTGCTTCTGCACTTGACTCATTCAAGGCTGCCGCAGCAAAGGGTAATGCAGATGCGCAATTCAACCTCGGGCTGATGTTCTTGAATGGCGAAGGCGTAGATCAAGACTATAAACAGGCACTCAACTGGTTCGAGCAATCGGCCAGCAAGGGCAATGTCAGGGCACAAGTGAATATAGGCAGGATGTACGCCAAAGGCAAAGGCATGCTGTCGAATCACGGTGTTGCTGCATCATGGTTCAGAAAAGCTGCTGACCAAGGTTATGCAGATGCCCAATATAGTCTGGGCATATTGTATGTGACAGGTACAGGTGTGGCACGCGACTATGCTAAAGCCAAAGAATTATTCCGCTTGGCCGCCAATCAAAACAATGCCAGCGCAAAGTATCAGCTAGGTTTGATTTACCTGAAAGGCCGCGGCACAGAAGTTAATCTGGTTGAAGCCTATAAGTGGTTGATCCTGGCAGGCGACTATGATGACAGCGAAGTCTTCAGGAAATTTGTAGCAGCAAAAATGAGTAAGGAAGAAGTCGCTGAAGCGCAAACCTTGGCCAAAGACTGGAAGCCAGAAAAAGCGGCGGAATAAGTTTTCTCCTATTAAATGTAATCCTGAAGAGGAACCTGAAGCCCGGGTTTTTGAAATCAAACTCAAGTTTCAAGTTTCAAGTTTCATGTGGTGCAGCAAATTCAAGTTTAATTTGCCTTGGGAAAATGCTCGACATGCACCTCACCCGCATGGCCAAAATAGCTGACATGCCGCCCCGCCATCCAGACTATATACCCCACACAACCAGCCGTCATCGATAGCCGTATGAATTCGGGATAGCGCACCTCATCACGTTGTGCACCACGGATAGCCTCAACCAGGGCACTTGCATCAAACGCCATGGGAATAATGTGATCTTTCTTGCCTAGGCCTACCACGTGCACGCTGCCATCTGCCATGTAGTAGCTGGTATTGCCAGTGCGGTAATCTGCAAAATATGACTCTGCTCCCACCGCCATCAAGCTGCCAACTACATGCCCAAAAGTCAGCTTGCCTGCATAAGAGTCATGGGCAACTGCTTCTATCGTCTGTAGTACTGAATTTTCCATTTTCAATCCTTGGTTTACTATCCTTGATTTTCACTAATTCAACTGCTTTATTTGACAGGTACAGCCCTCAAATCATGCATGTCAACGATGTGCTTCATCAACGCGATCAATTCAGAACGCTGCTTGTCTGACAAATGCCCAAAGAACAGTGCGTCGTTGTCGTCTGCCAACGCAGCCAGTCCTGGTACGAGATTTTTCCCCGCCATGGTCAATAAAATTTGTGTCGCTCTTTTGTCGATTGCAGATATTTCGCGTAACAGCAGTCCCTTGTACTCCAGGCGGGTAATGATCTTGGATACAGCACCCTTGGTCATTCCCAATTCACGCATCAATGCAGCGGGATCAGATGCCCCCGTATCAAACAGGCTGCGTAATGCAACCCATTCAGAGAGCGAAATATCTTCCGCCGCTAAACTGGCCTCAAATCTGGCTGATACATGATTGGAGACAAAGCGCAGCCAAAAACCAGCATGTGACTCCAGCGCACTGACGGCACCCTGAACAGGTGAATCACGTGACGTGCTGACCTTTTTTTCACCCATTACCAAATCCTGAATATGTTTAATTTCAGCATTTTAGTTTCCAAGGAAACTAAAATCAAGGATTTTTGCTATTTTATTGACCTACATCAAACTTCATCAATTGCAAATAAAAGCTTGACCATGGAGTAAACACCAGGGTTCAACATCGCTTATCTTAATTTTGGAGAAACTATATGCACTTGAAAACCTATCTGCGCATCGTGCGCGCCAGTGCCTGGTATGACCTGATCGTCACCATAGGCTTTGCTACGCCGTGGAGTTTTGCACTTGTTCACCAGAGCCTGTCACAACTCAATAGCGGCCTGGGTATTGCAGGAGAATTCCCCGCTTTTGCTGCAGCCCATGTATTGATGGCAAACTTGCTGGGGTCTATCGTCACCATCTGGGCCATTTTGCGCCTGCGTGACACGCGCATGGAATATGGCCGCTATGATGCTGCCGGACGCGTCCTGTTCAGCATATGGCAGTTATATGCGGTTGCTCATGGAGCGAGCCAGATCATACTGGCCTTTACCGTGTTTGAAATCGCTTTTGGGATTTTGCAACTATTGCCTATTTCGCATAAAGATAATAAAAGATAGTGTTAGGGCGCTTAGCTTAATGAAAAAATAAGGAGCCGTATTTCATTATGGTTCCCATTTTTTCATCAACTCAGACAATTTCTTTTCGTCGTTACATTTTTTTTCCGCCATATACAGATTCATCCCAAATTTTCCGGCCCAATCATCAATCAAATCTGCCTCTTTGAGTCCGGCGCTAGTCTTTAAAAAATGGTTAATTTTTTCTCTTTCTTCTTGACTCAAAAATTTGACTAATTCGGCGTAAACTTTCGGTAAAAAAGACAAATTGAACGCCATTTCTTGTGCGAATCTTTCTGAATCAACTGTTATGCGTAAGGCTTTATACACCGCCACCAAAAATTGTATTTCTTCAGATTTAGATTTTACGCTTACTTGGGAATCGAAATATCCAGGAAATTCGAGCTCCCTCTTTTGCCTGGCAACGTCAGCATCCATATAAACTCTTTTTGCAAAAGAAATATATGCAAGGTATTTTTTTCCAACTGGAGATTTATAAAATGCCTTCAGTTCTTCAAACTCTTCTTCAGTAAGATTTTTGGGCATAGCGTATTTATAAGCATTCGCCAGTGATTCACCTGAATTTGAATTTTCAACAAGCACTGGCAAAGTGCAACGATTCCAGTTATCTCGTAATATTTCAGCAACATCTTTCGTTGCCTGCTTATACGAGTCTTTAAATTTGGGGTTTTCCCATTTCCAATTTTTCCCGCCGAGACGAAATTGTTTCAGCGCTGTCACTTGAATTGAAACCAAGGACTCTTTGACGGCCATATCAAAGTTCATGGGAACTGAATATGAGACGTTCCTTTTCACTACAAAACTTTGAGTTTCTTCGAGGCTGATTGCATTGGCTGTTGAGCAAGCGGCGAGTATACAAATGATCTGTAATTTTGACGTACATTTCATATTAATTTTCCAAAAGCATTCTCAATCTAAAAGCTGCAATTTTTCCAATAAAGGTTGGCACACATCTGCCACCCTATTGAGGCTGTGCTCGCGCAAGACCGCCAGATCGACTGTGTGCTCGCTTTCCAGTCCCGCCCAGGCCAACAAGGCAGCACAAGCTTCTGGGTGGTCGAACAGGCCGTGCAGGTAGGTGCCGAGTATCAGGTCGTCTGGTGAGCGCGCGCCTTCGTCTTCGCCATTGATGGTAAAAACAGGCTGCGTGTCATTGCTGGCATAGGTGATGCCCATATGAATTTCGTAGCCGCTGACTTGTGCAGTGCTGGTGTTGAATGCGCAAACTCCTGTCACTTGTTGCAGACGTTTTTCCTGCGTCAGTTCGGTGGTGATGTCCAGCAGGCCCAGTCCATCAGAATCACCGGCCTGCCCTTCGACACCATGTGGGTCGCTGATAATTTGACCCAACATTTGATAGCCACCGCAAATGCCGATGACTTTACCGCCATAGCGCAAATGCTTTTCCAGCACAGTCTGCCAGCCCTGTGCCTGCAAGAAAGCGAGGTCAGCGCGGGTGTTTTTACTACCCGGCAGGATGATCAGGTCGGCAGGTGGTATCGCCCTGTCCGGACCTATGAATTGCAGGTCAACATCGGGATGAGCACGCAGTGCATCAAAATCTGTATGATTGGATATGCGCGGTATGGCGGGGACTATGATGCGGAACTTGCCCGCATTGCCCTGGCTGGACTGTATCGCATCTTCAGCATCCAGTTGCAAGCCATGCAGGTAAGGCAGGACAGCCAGTACAGGTTTGCCGGTCTTTTTTTCCAGCCATTCAAGACCAGGTTCCAGCAGACGGATATCACCGCGAAAACGGTTGATGACAAAGCCGATGATGCGCTTTTGCTCTGACTCAGACAGGCAATCCAGAGTGCCGACAAAATGGGCAAACACGCCGCCACGGTCTATATCTGCCACCAGGATGACGGGGCAATCTACGGCCTCGGCAAAACCCATGTTCGCAATATCGCGGTCACGCAGATTCACTTCTGCCGGGCTACCTGCACCTTCAACAATAATAGTCTCATATTGCTGTTGCAGGCGGGCATAGGATTCCAGCACCGCGCCCATGGCGATGGTTTTGTATTGGTGGTAATCACGCGCATCCATGTCTGCCCTGACCTTGCCATGGATAATGACTTGCGCACCAGTATCGGAAGATGGCTTCAGCAAGACCGGGTTCATGTCAGTATGCGCAGGCAAACCTGCAGCCAGCGCCTGCAAGGCCTGGGCGCGGCCTATCTCACCACCGTCAATGGTCACGGCGCTGTTGAGCGCCATGTTTTGTGGCTTCATGGGAACGACACGCACGCCCTGGCGATGCAACAAACGGCACAGGGCCGCAACCACCGTGCTTTTGCCAGCGTCAGAAGTCGTGCCTTGCACCATCAGCGTGGATATTTTCATGGAATACAATTCTTGTTCAATAGTTTTGTGCGGACTGCCATTCAGCAATCAATATATGCAATTGCAGCAGCCCGTGCTGTATCGCAGATGGGCCGGGTGAAAGTATATCTGCCGATTTTATCTCCAGCACCCTGCCATTTCTTACTGCAGGAATGTGATCCCAGCCGTCGCGACCAATCACGCTGTCAGGCCGGAACTTTTTGCCACACCAGGAACCGATGATGATATCTGGTGCGCGCCGTATGATTTCTGCCGGGTCGGCAATAATCCGTTCTTTGGCACTATGGTGTTGCGCCAGGTCAGCAAAAGCATCTTCGCCACCAGCGATGTGGATGAGTTCTGACACCCAGCCTATGCAGGACATCAGTGGGTCATTCCATTCTTCAAAATAGATTTTTGGCCTGCGTGTCCAGCCTGCGCTTTGCTGTTTGACAGTATCGATCTGTGACTGCAATTCTGCAATCAATGTTGCGCCCTGCTCCTGCTTGCCGACCAAGTTTGCCAACACCATGATCATATGCAAAATACCGGCAACATCGCGCTGATTGAAGGCGTGTACTTCTATGCCTGCACTGATGAGTTCACGTGAAATCTCGGACTGCATATTTGAATAGGCAATCACCAGGTCAGGCTTCACAGCCAGGATGCGATCTATCTGTGCAGACGAGAAACCACTGACCTTGGGTTTCTCATCACGGGCGCGAGCTGGTCTGGTGGTGTAGCCAGAGATGCCAACCACATAGTCTTCAGCCCCCAGGGCGTACAAGACTTCCACAGCTTCGGTGGACAGGCAGGCAATGCGTTGATACATGCTGACTGAATTCATTTCTTCCCTTGTGGTTGTGCCACGGTTTTATCGCGTTTCTGTCTGGCTTGCTCCAGTGCCTGGCAAATCAGCTTGGCACCTTCAATAATGCGCGGACCAGAACGGTTGACAAGGTCTCCTTCTATGGAGATCAGATTATTGTTTTTTGTCGCCAGCAAGGTAGGGAAAGTTTTCCATTGCTCGACACCACTCACTGCCTGGGTTTTGCTGTCACCAGTGATGATGACTTCAGGATTTTCCTGCAAGACTGCTTCTGTGCCGACCACGGGTGCAGTGGTGGCTAATTTGCCAAAGATATTTTCACCGCCGCAGGTACGAATAGCGTCGCTGACGATGTGGCTGTCATTCAGTGTATAGAGTGGCTTGCCCCAGACCTGATAGAAAACCTTGACCTTGCTTTTATTCTGGTACTGACTGTTTAGCTGTTGCACCTGCTGCCTGAACTCTGCCGCAGCGACCTGCGCCTGCTTTTCCGTACCAAACAGACTGCCAAATTTGAGCAAAGTTTCTGCCACATTATCAAGCTTATGCGGTTCACTGAAAAAATAGGGAATGCCGGAATTGTGCAACATTTCCAATTGTCGCTCATAAGCGCCATGCATCCATACAATGAGTAAATCCGGCTTCATCGCCAGTATGCGTTCAATATCCAGTTGGCGATTGTCACCAACACGCGGAATATTTTTTGCCGCAGCCGGGTAATCACTGTACTTGACCGTGCCTATGATCCTGTCCCCCGCACCTGCGACATAAATCATCTCCGTCACATGCGGCGACAAACTGATAATCCGCTGCGCAGGCTTCGCCAACGTGACCTGATTACCCAGGTCATCCGTCACAGTAATAGCTGCGTGCGCATGTGCAGTCAATACAGCAAACCCAACAGCCATCATTACGTTTAATAACCTGGACATAAACTTCCTATATTCAAAATATAAAACCGAAATACATCTCTGAATTTTCTCTGTGCTTACTCTGTGTCTCGGCGTCTCTGTGGTGAGTGGTTTGAAAGATTTAACTCACACCATTCATCCAGGCCAAGCTCCAAACGCAACCACCCCGCCTCACTTCCCGGCAAGCCAAAACGCAAACCGTGCGGTCTGTGTGGCCCCTGCGCAAACCAGCGCAGCCAGATGCCGCGTTCTGCCATGAACTGCCACAACTGTTCCGATTTATTATTCAGGTTTTGATGACAGCACCACTGGAACAAATCAGTGCCTGATGAGCGTATATCATGCGCTTTCAAAAGTTGACGCAGTCGCTCACCTTCTTGCTGCAAGCGTTGCGCGGTCTGCGTCTGCCACTGCCGGTCATTCAAAGCAGCGATGGCGATTTGCTGGGCTGGCCCGCTGACACTCCAGGGTCCAAGATAATTCGCTAATTGTTGTAACAGATTTTTTTCAGCAGCGACAAAACCCAGACGTATTCCTGCCAGGCCAAAGAATTTGCCTACCGAGCGCAAGACGATCAGGCCGGGCTGGTCTGCGTGAGGAGCAACACTGATATCGGGCACAGTATCAGCAAAAGCTTCATCAACCACCAGCCAGCCACCACGCTCTGCCAGTTGTGCAGCCCAGCGCAAAAGCTGGTCCGCCGGGATAAATTCACCTGTAGGATTATTGGGATTACACAGCACCACAACATCCGCCTGCTCGACGGCTGCATCCAGTTCTGCATATCTGCACTCTGTCACCGCATGAGCGGCTTGCCGCCATTGGTAAGCATGTTCAGCGTAGCTGGGGGCAGACACAACGACCCGCGCCGCCGGACGCAAGCGTGGCACCGCCTGTATCACCGCCTGTGATCCCGCCACGGCGAGCATCTGTGGCGCGCGGTAATAAGCCTGTGCCGCTTGCACCAGTGCATCAGAATACTCAGGCAAACGATGCCAGGCATTTGCTGCCAGTTGTGGTGCCGGATAAAAATGCGGATTGATGCCTGTCGATAAGTCCAGCCAGTCTTCCAGTGAACGGCCAAAATGGCGCACGGCATCGCGCAGGTTGCCACCATGTTCAAGCATGGATGACTCCACTCAAAAATAAGGCGGCCAGCAAGGCTATGCCACACCACAAGGCTGCACCAGTTTCTACCAGACGCAGGGCACGCAGAATATCTACCGCCTTTGCTGTCTCGCCTTCACCCAGCGGTGGGCGCACTTCAGCCACGCCATCGTAGCTAGCCGCGCCACCCAGCGCCAAACCAAGCGCGCCAGCACCAGCGGCCATTACCGGCCCTGCATTAGGGCTAGGCCAGCCAGGTGCCTGACGCTGCCAGCATTGCCAGGCCAGACTGGTTTTGCCCAATGTGGCATAGGTGCATGCAGTCAGGCGCGCGGGTATCCAGTTCATGACATCGTCAATACGTGCCGCTACACAGCCAAAGCGCAAAAAGCGCGTGGAGCGATAACCCCACATGGCATCTAGAGTATTTACGAGGCGGTACAAGACAGCACCGGGGCCACCCAACAAGATGAACCAGAACAAGGTGGCAAACACAGCATCGCAGCCATTTTCGAGTACGGATTCGACACTGGCCTTGGCCAGGTAAGCTTCATCTGCATCCTCTGTATCGCGGCTGACGATATACGAAGTGCGTTTTCTCGCTTCTGGCAAATCACCGTCCTGTAAAGCAGTAGCGATGGCGGCATTATGTTCATGCAGGCTGCGCAAACCCAGACAAAAATAAAGTAATACGATGTGCAATATAGCCGCCAGCCAATAGTTGAAATATTGGGCCAACAGCAGTACCAGTACGCTTAACGCTACTAGTGGCAAAACTGCCAGGAACCATGCCATAGCACCAGTCCATCGACTTGCTATTGGTCTATTCAATAGTCGCTCTATCGCATTTGCCAGATTACCAAAGCCCACCAGCGGATGAAATTTGCGCACTTCACCCAACGCCAGGTCAAGCAAAATACCCAGCAGCAGGCATAGCACCATGACCACGCCATCCAGCATCAGCATGGCTGGCCTTTCAAATACAGTGGTAAGCCAGCGGCAACCCAAACCACATTGTCTGCTATGGCTGCCACTGCCTGATTCAAGCGCCCAGCTTCATCGACAAACCAGCGTGACACTGCCCCCATGGGGACGATACCCATACCGACTTCATTCGATACCAGGATAATCTGCCCCGGTGCTTGCACCAGTGCATCCAGCAAAGCCTGACGTTGCACGGCAAATTGTGACGGTGGCGTGATGTGACCTATCTCGGGAAAATTTGTTGATTCTGAAAACAGCAGATTCGACAGCCAGACTGTCAGGCAATCGACGAGGATGATGTTATCTGTGCGACTATGCGCAATGATGGTTGCACCCAGTTCCAGACTCTGTTCAAGCGTGCCCCAATCTGCAGGGCGGCGTGCACGGTGATGGGCAATACGCTCCTGCATTTCAGCATCGCCTGCCCTGGCAGTAGCAAGGTATAGTACTTCTTGTTTGCCGTCACTGAGCTTGCTTGTCAGTTGTTCAGCAAAGGCACTCTTGCCCGAACGCGCACCACCAAAAATCAGGCTGGTACTGTGTGCGGATTTCATATGACTTCTCTTAAGAACAATGCTGCCGTTGCCGCTGGATTGGAAGCAAAGTAGGCATGAAAATAAGAAGCACGCACATTGCCAAGCTTGTAAATAGCTTCGCCCTGCTGCTGTGTGGAATGCTTGATGGTATGGATATTGGCAGGCAATGTAGTTTCAAAACGCGAGTAATGAAAGGTATGCCCGCGCAATTCGCCCTGCGCTGTAGCCAGGGCTTGTGCACCCAGCGCTGCCAGCCGTTTTTGCATGATGACTTTGCCTGGCAAGATGCCCGCCATGGGCCAGCTTTGTTCTTGTTGATCCACCAGGCCTTCAGTAATCGCCATCATGCCGCCGCATTCTGCCAATATAGGCATGCCTTGCGCATGAGCAGCGTGCAAGGATGTCAGCCAATTGCTGGTCTGTGTCAGTGTCTCTGCATGCAATTCAGGATAGCCACCGGGCAGGTACAAGGCATCCGCTAGCGCAGGTATCGCTTCATCAGCCAGAGGTGAAAAGAAAACCAGCTCGGCACCCAGTCCGATCAGGCATTCAATATTGGCTGGATAGATAAAGGCAAATGCAGCGTCACGTGCAATGGCGATAGTTTTGCCTGCCAGGTTGGCGGCTGATTCAGACACATGCTGAGAGATATGCAATGATCGGTGGTCCTGCAATTCAAAACTGGTATCCGGTAAGGCATCCCAGGCTTGCGTGTCCAGTTCCAGGCTGTCGGCCATGGCATCAAGTATGGCTTCAATGCGATCCACTTCTTGTGGCAAGACCAGGCCCAGATGGCGTTCTGGCAAGGCTTCATCCTGCCTGCGCAGGCTCCCCAGCAAGGATATATCGCGCATGGCAGCCGCTACCATCTTGGCATGGCCTTCTGAGGCGATGCGGTTGGCAATGACACCTGCCAGATGCACAGGCCCAAAATCACGCAAACCCATGGCCAGCGCACCGACAGTCTGTGCCATGGCAGAGGCATCGAGTACCGCCACAACAGGCACGCCAAAGGCACGCGCCAGATCAGCCGATGAGGGATTGCCGTCATACAGACCCATGACGCCTTCGATGAGGATAACGTCCGCATCCAGCGCAGCGCGTGCCAGCATGCCTTCAGAATCAGCCCGCCCTACCATCCACAAATCCAGTGAATGCACGGCTGAACCGCAAGCGCGTTCCAGCATCATGGGGTCGATAAAATCTGGCCCGGTTTTAAATACACGCACTTTCTTGCCCAGCTTCACCAGCTTGCGTGCCAGTGCTGCGGTAGTAGTGGTCTTGCCCTGGCCAGATGCGATAGCCGAGATCAATACAACCTTGGCGCTGGGCATTACCATTCCACGCCCGCCTGTGCCACGATGCCTTCTTTGAAAGCGTGCTTGATGACATTCATTTCTGTGACTGTATCAGCAATCTCGATAATCTCTGGCAAGGCACCGCGACCGGTGACGGCGACGTGCTGCATTTCTGGCCTGCCATCGAGATCATCGATGACCATCTGCAAATCCAGGTAATGGTATTTGAGGGCGATATTGAGTTCATCCAGCACCACCAGGCCTATCGTCGGGTCAGCCAAAAAGCGCTTTGCCTGCTCCCATGCTGCAGCGGCTTTTTCCATATCGCGTTCACGGTTTTGGGTGACCCAGGTATAGCCTTCGCCCATGGCATGGAATTCGACTTCATCTGGAAAGCGGCGCAAGAAAATTTCTTCCCCAGTTGACATCGCACCCTTGATGAACTGCACCACGCCTACCTTCATGCCGTGCCCCATGGCACGCATGACCATGCCAAAGGCGCTGGAACTTTTACCCTTGCCATTGCCGGTATGTACCAGCAAGACACCGGTCTTGCGCTGGGCCTTTTCTATCTTTTCATCCATCATCGCCTTCTTGCGCTGCATGCGACGTTCATGACGGGTGTTGATGTTATCGGTCTCGGTATCTGGCTTGGGAGGCAATGCACTTGTCATGGTGTGGTTTCGCGTTATTTTTAGTTTTGCGGCAGGAATATGGTTTGCCCGCCATGGGTGAAGCGCTCTATTGGGTGCCCCAGACAGATACTGAGCTGGGAGGCACTGAATATGTCATCTGCTGGCCCGGCTTGCCAGCTACCATCACCCATCAGCAACAGCGCATGAGTGGCAATGCGATAGGCCATATTGAGATCATGACTGACCATGACGACAGCCTTGTTTTGCAGCGCATCTGCTTTGCTGCACAAGCTGGCAAACAGTTGCATGACGCTGACCTGGTGCCCGAGATCAAGTGCATTGGCTGGCTCATCCAGCAACATCCACTTCGCATCCTGGGCCAGCAAGGCGGCAATCGCTACGCGCTGTCTTTCGCCGCCAGACAGGCTGCGCACGTCGCGCTCTGCCATGTCAGCGACATCCATTTCACGCAGGGAAGCCATAGCAAGATCCATGTCGTCATTATTTTCCCAGTAATGCGAATTCTGGTAAGGATGACGGGCACTGAGTACTGTATCCAGCGCAGAATAGCCGAAGGCATCTACCCTGCCCTGCGGTAAAAATGAACGCTCACGGGCCAGCGCCGTCAATGCCCAGTCTTGCAGAGGTTTATCACGCAAATAGACCTGGCCACTTTCTATGGGACGCAAGCCAGCCAAAGTGCGCAGCAAGGTGCTTTTGCCGGCACCATTGCGACCTATGATGCACCAGCACTCACCTGGCTGTATTTGCCAGTTGAGTTCACGTACCAGCACGCGCTTGCCTACCGATAAATTCAGGTTGCGGATATCCATCAACGCCTCCGCAACTGATGCAATTGCAGCAGGAACATCGGCACACCTACCAGGGCAGTAATGACGCCTACTGGCAACTGCTGTGGCGCGACCACGGTACGGGCCACTGTATCTGCCAACACCAGGAAACAGCCGCCAGCCAGCGTCGCAGCGGGTATCAGCAAACGATGATCAGGGCCCCAGGCGAAGCGGCAGATATGCGGCATGATGAGGCCAACAAAACCTATGCTGCCTGCATTGCTGACTGCACTCGCGGTCAACAAGGCGGAACTTAAAAACAGCAGTTGCCGCAAACGACCAATATTGACACCCAAGGTGCTGGCATTGTCGGCATACATGGCTGCGACATTAATCGAACGCGCATTGCGCATGACAAACATTAATATGGCACCAAGTATCAACCAGGGCAGATAACGTGACTGGGTATTCGACAGATCACCTATCATCCAGAACACCATGCCGCGCAAGCGGCTGTCTGGCGCGATCGACAGCATGAGAGTGATGATGGCACCACAACCAGTGGCGACGATGACACCAGTCAGCAACAGGATAGGTGCGCTGCCATCGGTACTACCCGCACCGCGCAAGTCGCGGTAAGCCAGGCCAAACAGCAACAGCGCAACGGTAATCGCACCGGCAAAGGCAGCCACATCCACGAGCCAGAATGCACCGAAAAACAAGATAGTCGCCAGCGCACCAACAGATGCGCCACCGGATATGCCGAGGACATACGGGTCAGCCAGCGGATTGCGCAATAGCGCCTGCATCATGACGCCAGCCAGTGCCAGCGTGGCACCGGTCACAAAACCGGTCAGCGCACGGCCCAGGCGTAAATCCAGCAGACTGCCGGGCAAAGTCGTTGGCGGGCCGCGCAGCAATTCCAGCAAGGCTTGCCATAACTCAGCAAAACTCAGGGATACCGAACCGCAGACGCAGGCAATCAATATGCTGCCTACAGCGGCAGTGAATAAAATAGGGAGAACCAGACCAGCACGTTGAGCGACCGCCATCCTGGAGGATTGCTTGCGCTGTCGTGCAGAAAAAAAAGACGCCATCATTGGTCTGGTCCAAAGGTAAAACAGGTTTTGATGTGCAGCGTCTTTAAAAAAACAGACCTGCACATCAGCTTATCAGCTTGCTGATGTGATGGGCGATGCAGCCATATCCGCCACACCGCATCACATCGCATCACATCAATGCCAGACTTATTTAAAGCCGTAGTTCACGCCAACAAATACATTGGAACCGGCTGTTGCATAATTTCTTGCCAGTTCATAGTCCTTGTTCAGGGCATTATTCCAGCGTGCCAGTACAGTCGTATTTTTTGCGACTTCATAGGTTGCGTACAGGTTCAGCAGGTTATAAGAGCCCAGCACTTTAGTATTAGCTGCATCGTCATAACGATCACCAGAGTAAATGGTTTCCACACCAACTTTTGCGTTTGCAAAAGAATATTCAGCTGCCAAGGTACCGTGCTGTTTGGCACGACGTGCCAGGCGTTTGTTTGCCGTGTCGTCTTTCGGGTCCTGGATGTCGATAGAAGCGCGCAGTGTCAGGTCAGCAAAACGGGTCGTGCCGCCGATTGTCAAGCCAGACAAAGTTGCTTTATTAACATTTCTTGCGCAGCCATAAGCATATTCAGGCCCACTTGGGCAATACGGTTTATTTTGAGCATCGTTACCACCAACATACACCAGCAGGTCTGTAGCCTTGTTTTGATAATAGACAGCGCTAAACTGTGTACTACCTTGTTCAAAATACACGCCAATTTCTGCATTCTTTGCTTTTTCTGGCTTGTTAGTGGCTACGCCATAACCCTTGTAATACAACTCATTGTAAGTTGGTGCGCGGAAGCTTGTACCGTAACTGGCATTGACACGCAAGGCATCGCTTAAGCGATAGCCATACGCTACGCTACCTGTAGTATTGGAACCGTATTGTGAGCTACGGTCATTGCGTATGCTGGCACTGGCAAGGTGTGCATCTTGTTTGAACACATAAGAGGCAGCAAAAGAATTCGTTGTACGTTTCGTGCCATTGATGCCTGCCACGGGAATGCCTCCAGAAACAGAATCAACATTTTCTTCACGTGTTTCAGCGATCAGTTGCAATACATCTTTACCAATGCGGATGTCATTCTGGAAGCTCAGGCTATCCTGACGTGTATCGATCTGGCTCTTGCCGTAAGACGCGTCGGTATATCCCTTATCGGCAGATTTGGCATATTGCAGGGATGCAGACCAGTAATCGGTAAACTTACCACGGCCAAAGACAGCAATTGTTTCAAGCGTGGAGATACTGCGATCATCATAGCCAATGCCAGCGTCAAACTGCGCGTTACTACGGCTGTGCAAAACACTCGCGCCTAATTCATAACCCTTGCTGATTTCCCATACCAGACGGCCATTGAAGCTGTCCATCTTGTAACCGTCTTTATCAGGATTATAGGTAAATGTACCTGCGCCCGGTTTGCTGGCAGAAAAACCATCACTCTCTTCATGCGCAGCATTCAGGCTGAGGCTAAGGTTACTGGCAACAGAACCAGTAATGCCAGCCTGCAATTTACGCGTGCCGTAGCTACCCAAGCCAGCCGATACGGTAGGACTGATAACACCAGTACCCTTTTTAGTGAATATCTGAATAACACCACCCATGGCATCAGCACCATACAGGCTCGACAACGGGCCATACACGACTTCAATACGGTCGATCTGTGACAATGGAATCGAAGACCAAGTAGCGCCACCAGTAGTGGAGGAACCGATGCGTACGCCATCAATCAATACTACGTTTTGCGCATTGTTACCACCGCGCATGAAGACGGAAGCTGTCGTGCCAGGGCCACCATTGCGGGCGATTTCTATGCCACGTTGCTGTTGCAAAAGATCGACAACGGAAGCAGCGCCGGATTTGGCGATGTCTTCTGCAGTGATGACGACGTTATCAGCCAGTACATCTTTGGCGGCTTGTGTCTGACGGCCAGCGGTAATGACCACATTAGCAGTTGCGCCAGCAACATCAGTTTGCGCAAAAGCGATAGTGGATGGGAATGCAGCGGCAATAGCCAGGCCGAGGGCGAGCGGTTTGAATGCAGATGTCATGATAATTCAGAAAAAAATGGAGCAAGTGGCCGACGTCCCCGCAGGCTACTTTGAACAAAGCAATAAGGACAATTTAACGTCAGCAACAGGGCCACGCAGGCAGCCTGCACTGTCAGGATTTCACCATGCCTCAACAAGGCAATTGATGCGTTTCTGTTTAACGAAAGTTCCCCGTCCGTATTGCTTCACTTATTCTGGCCGGTATCCGGGCTGACAAGTATCACCATCTGACCTTCCCATGCACATAGCACAGTGGTATTGGAAAATGGCTGGCTGCGTGTGAACGACATAAGTCTTCTGAATTCGCAGCAACTTGTACACCGTTGCGGGGGCAGCACACTTTTGCAAGAGCTTAGTGTTTCCCGTTTAACCGCAGACATGAATATATCCGCGAGCACCAAAACCCCGCCATTCTATAGACAGATGGGGGTAGCCGCAAGTTTGGAAGGTTTAAAAACTGACGCAGCTCAGTTTATTAACTTATTGAAAACAAAGCAGATTTGCTCCAAGTCGGGCCAGAATTCAACTCAGATGGGCTGTCTTGGATATCCACGCAGTCACCAGTTCAGTATGCAATTCAGACATTTCTGAGAGTTGTATGCCCACGTGATAGACCTCGCCACTGAGGATGGCATGCCTGATTGTGCCTTTGCAACTGACCTTGTAAATCTGGGACTCCTGAAAAATGCCGGGGATTTCTATCAACATGGGGTAACTGCGTTGCGGTATCAGGTTTTCAGTCGTATGCAGGAGCACACCCTCGGCCGAGATATTGACCAGCTTGGCAAGAACCAGTTTGCCGTCAGGCAATTTAACACCTGCACGCCAGGTCACGGTAATGCGTGGGGATCTCCTGAGTTCTATCATGCGATGACCATGGGGAACATGGATACTTGTCAGTCTTGCGTAAATACTATCTGCATTAAGTATGAAATACCAGTATTTCCTGATATTCACCAAAGGCAAGACTGCGGTTTTGTGCACAGACCAGCCCTGCCAGTTCCCCTGCCCCCATACCTGCCCGCCAGACCAGCAACATGCGTATGACACCGGCGTGGGTAACAACAATGGCTTCAGGTATATTCAGTGCACGCATATCATTCAGCCAGTTTATTACGCGTTGTGCCAGGTCTATGGCGGATTCAACGCCACCGGGCTTGTAGCTGGCTGGAGCTGCAGCCCAGGCATCTATGTCGGTTCTTGGAATCGCATCCCAGGCTTGCATTTCCCATGCACCGAAATTGAGTTCTTGCAAGCGTTCATCAAATACAGGTTCTGTGTTCAACAAACTGGCCAGCCTGGCACAACGCTGCAAGGGGCTGGAAAATACTGGCAAAACTGTTTGCAACTGGCTGGACAATTTCTGCACTAGTGAAACACAGTCGGCATCAAAGACATCAACATCTGTCTGTCCATAGCACAAACCTTCCGCTATTCGCGGTTTGGTGTGCCGGAGAATATGCAGGCGCATATCAGGCCGCCTGAAAAGCCAGCAAACCCAGGTAGATAGCCACTTCGGCCACTTGCTGGGTAGCACCCAGACAATCACCGGTAAAGCCGCCTATCCTGCGCTGGAACATACGCGCCATACGCCAGGTCAGCAATAACACCAGGCAAAGGGCCAACAGCAACGAATACAATGGGAAGGGAAAGAAGTACAGCAGCGCTGCGCCCGGCAAAAGCACCGTCAGGCAGGCGACGAAAAATTCGCCATTACTCATCTCCTGTGCCAGCGGTTTGGCCTTGCCTTCATGCCGCGCATATTGCATGAGCCAGATCAGGCTGCATGAAGCCAGCCGCGAGAGGGGGTGTGCGAGCAGCAAGGCAGGTACTACTGTCGAGGCAGGCAAACTGATGAGCAAAGTCAGCTTCAGGGCCAGCATCAGTAAAATACCTATGGCACCATAGGCACCGACGCGCGAATCCTTCATGATTTCCAAGACGCGCTCTGGCGTCATGCCACCGCCAAAGCCATCGCAAACATCAGCAAAACCATCTTCATGAAAAGCGCCAGTCAGCAAGATGCCGGCAATAGTAGATAACACCGCTGCCACCGCATGTGACCACAATTGCGCAGCGGTTGCATAGACACTTGCACACACTGCCCCCACGATCCAGCCTGTTGCCGGGAAATAGCGTGAAGACTGGCGCAACCAGTCGGGCTCAAACCCTACCCACGCTGGTATAGGGATGCGGGTAAAGAACTGCAGGGCGATGAAGAATAAACGTAGTTGATGCAAACCAGCTCCTGCTATGAGAAAAATTATTTCAATCGCTGCTTTTTTCACTCACCTGCGCAGACGCAAAAGTCGCCATCTGGTTCAGAAAATTGACCGCAGCCAGTAGCATAGGATAAACCAGCGCGGCCCCAGTGCCCTCCCCCAGACGCAGGTCAAGCTGCAGCACAGGTTTGACCTGCAAGGCCTGCAACATGCGGGCATGACCACTCTCGTCAGACTGATGTGAAAACACACAGTAATCGAGTATTGCTGGCTGCATCCTGGCTGCCACCAGCAAGGCGCTGGTCACGATGAAGCCATCTATCAGCAAGACCATGCGGCGCTCTGCCGCCGCCAACATGGCACCGACCATGGTCGCAATTTCAAAACCGCCAAAGGTAGCCAGCACATCTGCAGGTTCTTCTACATTTACATGCAAGGCCACCGCAGCTTCAATGACAGCCTGTTTATGGCGTATGCCTTCTGCAGACAAACCTGTGCCTGCACCTACGCAATCCGCAACAGGAACACCCGTCAGCTTGTGCATGAGTGCAGCCGCAGCCGTGGTGTTGCCTATACCCATCTCGCCAAACCCCAGTACATTGCCGGACAAGCCAGCGACTAGCTCAGCACCATTTTGCATGGCAGCCTGGCATTGAATAGCAGTCATTGCCGGTTCTTTGGCAAAATTGCGTGTGCCATCGGCCACTTTCATGCTTAAGAGTTTTTCACGCGGGCCAAATTCATGATTGACGCCGGCATCCACCACATGCAGAGCGATGCCATTCTGCCTTGCAAAGACATTGATCGCTGCACCATTCGCCAGGAAATTCTCAACCATCTGCCAGGTCACGTCCTGAGGAAAAGCAGAAATACCCTCAGCCACAACGCCATGGTCACCAGCAAACACGATGATGGCAGGCTCACGCAATTCCGGCTGTGTGCTTTGCTGTATCAAACCTATTTGCGCCGCCAGATGCTCAAGACGGCCAAGACTGCCCAGAGGCTTGGTCTTGTTGTTGATGGCAGCAGCGAGCTGTGCTTCCAGTGCAGGATGGTTTGTCGCAGATATTTTTTTATTCATATACAGCATTCGAAGTAATGACGCACTTTTCCAATAACCGTGCTAAACGATCATTTATTAATGGCTAGCTATTCCATCGATTTTCTTATTTCGCATCCATACAAACTGCATCAAGCTAAAAGCAGAAATTGCCAGAGACAAAATCACCCACATGTTCAAGCCATCAATCAACAACATGAATGCGGCGGCGATCAGATATAGGAAAAAGTACGCGAGATGCAAGTATGCAACAGCTTTTTTATTCAAAAAATAAAACAAATCCAGCACTACCCTGATCGCAATCAATAGCAGTAATAGCATTGACAGTTGCGACATAATCAATAATAAAAACGGTCAAGCAAAATGACTACCCAAGTTGCCAGCGCTATCAACACTGTCAGCAAGACAGCGGCACTGCCAAAGTCCTTGGCGTTCTTGGACAAGGTATGGCGTTCCAGCGAGACGCGATCTACCACGGCTTCAATCGCTGAATTGATGAGCTCGACCACCAGTATCAACACCAGCACGGCTATCATCATCAACTTTTCAAAAGCAGACACTGGCAAAAACAGGGCGATGACAGCGCCGCTAACGACCATCACCAGCTCCTGACGGAAGGCATGTTCGTTTTTCCAGGCAGAGCGCAAGCCATCGATGGAGTACAGGATGGCCGAAAATATACGGCGCAGGCCACTTTTGCTTTTGAATTCACTGACAGCTTGTTCTTTTTCAGACATTTTTATTCCTTAAACCCACACTTGAATGGTATTGCAGATGAAGACCAGGCAGCTAGCCTCCACTTAGGTGGCGAATTTTACAGGACTCTAAGTCTGTAACAAGCAGATTTACTTATTGCAAATCAATTTTTTGTCTACCCGAAGCGTGCCTTACACACCATCTTGCTGCATATTTTGTATTTTGACGACGAAGCCGTGACGTGCATTTCACATTGTGGTATAACTTATATATTGCAGCGCACCAACCATAATATGAAAAACGACACGCCCGCCTCTGATAAAACGTCCATACAGGTCATAGAACGCATGGTGTCCTTGCTGGACGCCCTGTCGCGTTACCAGGACCCGGTCAGCCTCAAGGAACTGGCTATCGTCACAGGCTTGCACCCATCCACTGCCCACCGCATTCTCAATGATATGGTGCTTACCCGTTTTGTAGACAGAGCGGATACTGGTTCTTATCGCCTGGGGATGCGCCTGCTGGAATTGGGCAATATCGTCAAGAGCCGTCTGAATGTACGTGAGGCTGCACTGGAATTCATGCGTGCCCTGCACCGCCAGACCAACCAGACCATCAACCTGTCTGTGCGCCAGGGTGATGAAATTGTCTATATAGACCGGGCTTTCTCCGAGCGCTCAGGCATGCAGGTGGTGCGGGCTATCGGTGGCCGTGCCCCGCTGCATCTGACTTCAACAGGCAAACTCTTCCTGTCCCTGGATGAACCGAAGGCCATACGCGCTTATGCGACCCGCACCGGCCTCGCTGGTCATAATAAAAATTCGATTACTGATCTGGCCAAACTGGAAAAAGAATTGTCGGCTGTGCGTGAAAACGGCTATGCCAGGGACAATGAAGAACTGGAACTCGGCGTGCGCTGCATGGCGGCAGGCATCCATGACGACAGCGGCAAAATGATTGCTGGGCTGTCTATCTCTGCACCTGCAGACCGCCTGCAGGAAGAGTGGCTAAGCAATCTTACCGAAACAGCGAGACAGATTTCACTGACACTGGGCTATGTAGCAGGCAGGTGAGCCAGCCTGGCATATCAAGTCTATACAGCCAGCTGGCTCTGCATGCGTTTTGCCTTAGCCAAGATATTCGATATAGTCGATCCCATTCTGAATGACGCCGATGACCTTGACCTTGTTTTCCTGCCCTTCGGTAAAGCTGGCCAGGGTCCCGGCAAAACTGATCTTATTGGTCGTTAATTCATTTTTCCAATAGTCATAGCCAGCCTGATCAGGGATGCGCCCTAAAATATTCTTGTACAAGGTCGTCAGGAAAGTATCAACCGAAGGATTGGCACCGTACAGGGTCTGGAATTCTTTTGACTGCATGAATCCTGCTGCCACCGTTGTCAGGCTGGAGCCCTTGTCCATATCCTTGATCCAGTAACCAAGGCCCGCCAGATCAGGTGTGCGGCCAAATGCGGCCTGGTAGATGCGGTATGCCTGTCCCGCGATGCCGTCGATGTCCAGCGAGACAGACAGGTCTGCAAATTTGAGTCGCTCCACATTGCTGAGTGTGTCCATGCCCTGTGAATTGGGCTTGGCTACACTGAAACCGCTACCGCTACCCGTGACTGTAAAAGCCGACCTCAGGCCTGAATATTGAGCAGTGTCCATACCCGCGCCGCCATCAATCACGTCATCACCGCCACCACCCCGGAACAGATTACTTGCAGCATTGCCTGTCAGCTTGTCATTAAAGGCTGTGCCTATGATGTTTTCTATCGTTGCATCAAAGGCGATGGACAAATTATTGATGGCTGCGTCGCCATTGGCAATGCGGCCTACAGAATTCAAAGAACCCGGCGTCAGGTTGATAGTGACACCAGCGCTGACCTTGGATACGTCTATGGTATCAACACCGCCGGTATCGTTGATGATTTTGAGTGTACGGCCATCGACATCGCTATAGGCATAGATGTCGTCACCCGTGTGATAGGCCTTGCTGCCATACAAATACTTCAAAGCCAGCATGTCGTAAGTGGCAAAAAATTCGCCCTGCTGGTTTTGCGCAATGGCGTTATAAGACATGACAGAAATCCAGCTGCTGTCCTCTGAAGTCGCCAGATAATTGCCTGCCTCTGCACTTGGGGGTTCGCCTGCATTGTAGTTGCCGGGATGATTAAGCCCCAGCGCGTGTCCTATCTCATGTATCAGTATCTTGTAGGCCTCGCTCCCCTTTTCATAGCTCACACTCATATACGTGGTTGCCATGAACAAATCGCCACTACCCGCAGAAAATGCAGTACCGTCTGCCGTTGGTACAGGTAGTTTGGCGTAACCTGCGCTTTTTTCCTGGATATTGTTTGCCAACCGGATGCCGGACTGAATATCGGTGTCAGCCACTTCCTTGAATGTCACATTCAATACCTGGGAAATTTCTGCAAAGATCGCCCTGGCTGCAGCCATTTGCTCTGCCGTAAACGCTTTGAACCCGTTTTTATCTGAGTCAGAAGCATAAGAAGCTGGTGCCTTGATGAAGCTGTAACTGATTTCTACCGGCGTACCCAAAGCCTTGCCCGCGTTCCAGCGGTAATTGATATCATCAATCAGTACATCTATCCTGTAGTCGCCCGAAAACGGCTTGGCAATAACGGTCTTGTCTGGCATGACTTCACCTCTTCAATAAGTAAGATTTCAAGTGAAATATCAGGAAAATTGACTTGACACAACAGCACAAACAGCGAAGCGGATAACAAGGGGGATAAATTATTCTACGCCACAAAATAAGCACACTTGTCGTGAATCCGATACAAACCCAGGGTCAATAGTTAAAGTGTGTTACGGGATTTGTACTGCCCTGGCGCGCTCTTGATGGATGGGTGCGAGACGAGTGCGAGATGGATGCGAGATCGATGCAAGAATGATTTCGGGCAAGCAGATTTGGAATATAAAAACTTAAACATGCGCAATGCATGCGCTTGCCGCAAAAAAAATGCCCTTGAAACAAGGGCATTTCTTCTTGGGTACTAATGTTGGCAAGGCTTATTTATAAGCACCTGCACCAACAAAGTAGTCATCAATTTTTTCAAAATAACTAGATTTGGTTTCCAAAGCCTTGGTCACAGGGTTTGGCCATTGATAATCTATCCAGCCATCGTTCTTGGTTTTAAGCACGGTAATCATGTCCTTGATGATGGGCTTACCTTCGACTTTCAAGTCGATCAAATTCTTGCCTATCATTTTTGGATTTGCGCCATGCGACAAACTCATGCCATTCATGTCATACACAAACAAGTACAGATCACGGTCATGAAAATCCTTGTTGGATGCATCGTTAAAATCGGCAAAGGCTTTTTCCTTGCCATTTTTCTTGATGTGGGCGATTCCTTTTTTAACCATGGCCTGAGCTTGGGCAGTCGTGCCGCGCTCTTCCCTTGCCATCGCTGACGATGACATAAAGAAACCCATTACTGCCAACAAAAATAGTTTGCTCATTAATTTCATGACTTCCTCCTTGGTGTGGTCGGCCATATAGCCGGGGCCTGGTGATTATTGCTTTGCAGAACCAATCATTCATGACTTGCGCTTTACAGTCCAGTAATAGTCACTGTGCAGTGCAATAAATTTGCCTTTCTTTGCAATTAGTTCATCTACAGCATAGTGCTTTAACTTATTTGTAGTTAAGCAAATTAACAACACCTTCCACATCATCCAGACGCCGCACCAGCTTTTCCAGCTCTTTTGCCTGACCAGATGTTTGTACGCAACCCTTCAAAGTGACAAAGCGCCGCTGTCCCTCTATCCAGATACTGGTTTCGGCAAAACGCCCATCTGCTTCTATGGCGCGTTTTACACGGGGAATGATTTCCTGGTCATACAGATAGGAATTTGGCAGGCGACACTGCCCTGAGTGATAACAACTGGTGCCACGCTCTATTCTGGAATGCGCCTCGGACCTGGCCTGTACCGCAGTCAGCAAAGGGCCTTCAGGCACTGCACAATCGCTGATGGCATGAGTCACCTTGAGGAAGGGGTCGTTGAAGTAATTGCTGCGCGGCTCTTGTGCATTTGCGGTGCCAGCACCAGCAACAAGCACTGACGCAAAAAACAGATAGCAGGTAAATTCTTTTAGCGACATGTAAATCCCTATAAGCTAAAGCGCTGCAGAATTGCGCAAACAAAAATTTACATATTAACCATATTTCAAACAACATGCTTGACTCATAAAAAAAGCCAGCACCTGCTGGTACTGGCTTTCTCGCTTTTTGATTCAAACAATGCTTTACTAGATTTTCGCCCCAAAGCGATCGAAACGTGGCGAATAATACTGATCCCCATTCAGTGAGTACATCAGGCGCTTGACTTGTCCGGTGATCAGCTCACGCTTGACCAGGCCTATGTAGCGGGAATCCTGGCTATTGTCGCGGTTATCACCCAGCATCATGTATTCGCCTTCCGGCACTTTGACTGGACCAAAAGAACGCAGCGCTTCGCGTTCTGGCATGACGATCATGTCATGTTGCAGGCTGCCCAGGCGTTCTTTGTAAACCAGTTGCTGGCCCTTGTATTCACGTTTTGGTGTCAGATGGTCGTCACTGCGTGGTTCCAGCGCTTCATAGCTGGCGGCAACACCATTAATGAACAGCTTTTCTTCGCGCATTTCGACCACGTCACCAGGCACGGCAACCAGGCGCTTGATCAGGCGCACACCATCTGCTGGCGAGGTAAAGGTCACCACGTCGCCACGCTGAGGATCAGATACATGCTTCAGAACGACATCAGTAAACGGCAATTTGACGTCGTAGGCCAGACGGTCACAGATGACGCGATCGCCTTCCAGCAGTGTCGGATACATGGAACTGGTCGGCACGAGATAATAATCTGCCAGTGCACTGCGCACAAAAACCATGCCCAGCATGAGTACGATAAAACCTTTATTGTCAGCTAACAGTTTCTTGAGCTTCACAGCAATCTCCCAAAACAAAAATATCTTTCAATGAACCAAGCTTACCTTCAATAGACAAAAAAATACCCCGAAAGTTCGGGGTATTTTTAAGCATGTTGCAAAAACTATCTGAACAACAGATTAAGCAGATTATTTTGCGTGCATCAGTGCAACAGTGGTGTCCAGCATACGGTTGGAGAAGCCCCACTCATTGTCATACCAGCTCGATACTTTAACCAGACGGCCAGAAACTTTTGTCAGTGTTTCATCATAAGTACTGGAAGCTGGATTGTGGTTGAAATCCACAGAAACCAGAGGAGCAGTGTTGTAATCCAGGATACCTTTCAGGGCACCTTCGGATGCGTCTTTCAATACCTGGTTGATTTCTGCCACTGTCGTATCACGAGCAGCAACGAAAGTCAGATCGACCACGGATACATTGATGGTTGGCACGCGCATGGCGTAGCCGTCCAGTTTGCCATTCAATTCTGGCAATACCAGGCCAACGGCAGCAGCTGCACCAGTTTTGGTCGGGATCATGCTCATGGTGGCAGAACGGGCGCGACGCAGGTCTTCATGCATGACGTCGGTCAATACCTGGTCATTGGTGTAGGCATGGATAGTCGTCATCAAACCGTTGACGATACCGATGGCATCATTCAGTGGTTTAGCCAGAGGCGCCAGGCAATTGGTTGTGCAGGATGCATTGGAAATCACTGTGTCAGTGGATTTCAATACATTGTGATTGACGCCGTAGACGATGGTTGCATCAACGTCTTTACCACCTGGGGCAGAGATGATGACTTTTTTCGCGCCGCCAGCCAAATGAGCTGAAGCTTTTTCTTTTGTCGTGAAGAAGCCTGTGCATTCCAGCACGACATCGACATTCAATTCACCCCAAGGGATATTGGCTGGATTGCGTTCTGCAAATACCTTGATCTTGTCACCATTGACGATCATGGTGTCGCCTTCAACCGTGACTGTGCCTGGGAACTTGCCGTGGGCTGTGTCATAACGGGTCAGGTGGGCATTGGATTCTGCATTGCCGAGGTCATTGATCGCAACGATCTGGATCTCGTTCTTGAACTTGCCACCTTCGTAATGAGCGCGAAGGATGTTGCGGCCGATACGGCCATAGCCGTTGATTGCGACGCGAATCGTCATGGTTTTATCTCCAAGGGACTAAAAATACAAATTAAAAAACCTAAGACCTCTCAACACAGAGGCACAGAGACACAGAGAAAAACATGAGAAAAGCAAATGGAAATCCAAGCCCTCGACCATTAATATCTTGCTCTCTCCTGCCCTTCTCTGTGTCTCAGTGTCTCTGTGGTGAGTTTTTTGGTCTTTAAAAATACGTCTAATGCAAGGACGAAGGAGTACGCATGGCATTCACCAATGCCATCAGCACCGACAAATCGCGCCAGCCGTAACCCACTTCCATCAAATCCATGCCATCCCAGCTAAATGCCTTTTCTATCAACAGCGCACCACCCAGCTCTTCATAAAAATTGCGGGCAATATCATTGCCGGAGATGACCCATACCAGCAAACTCTCTGCACCTTGCGCCTGCAAGGTACGAGCTACTTTGTGCAGCATGCGGCGACCTATGCCAGAACGCTGCCAGGCTGGTCGCAGATATACAGCGGTCAGCTCGGCCTGCATGCCCAACTTGGGTTCAGGCAGCATCATACCGGATGCGAAGCCGATGATATGACCTTCACTCTCAGCCACATACACGCAAATGCGGTCTTCTGCCTGCGACATGGCTTGCAGGATTTGGCGCCATTGCAGCATGCTATCTTCTACGCGCATTTCATCCAGATAATTATCCGGGATCATGCCACGGTAAGTAGCTTGCCAGCTTTCCACACGCACAGCAGCAATCGCCTCTGCGTCGTCTACAGTAGCACGACGCAAGCTGACCTCTTTGATGCTGCTCACAGTAATGTCTGTCAATTCCGTCTTCCTGCTTATTTACGCCAGTGTCGCTTTTACTTTGGCAACGACATTGTCAACAGTGAAGCCAAAGTATTTGAACAGGACGCCAGCCGGTGCTGATTCACCAAACGTATCGATACCAACCACTGCACCTTCCAAACCTACGTACTTATACCAGAAGTCGGTAACACCGGCTTCGATGGCAATACGTGGCAAGCCCTTGCCCAATACTGCTGCTTTATAGGCGGCATCCTGACGATCAAATACGTCAGTACAAGGCATGGATACTACGCGCACGGCAATACCTTGCTGTGCCAGTTCTGCAGCAGATTTGACAGCCAGTTCAATTTCAGAACCAGTAGCGATCAATACCGCCTTGGCATCAGCCACGTCTTGCAAGACATAGCCACCGCGCTGGATATCAGCGATTTGCTGAGAAGTGCGCTCTTGATACGGCAGGTTCTGGCGCGAGAAAATCAGGGTCGATGGACCATCATTGCGTTTGACAGCATGCGCCCAGGCAGCAGCAGATTCCACCGTGTCGCATGGACGCCAGTTATCCAGGTTAGGAATCAGGCGCATGCTCGATACGTGTTCTACTGATTGATGGGTAGGACCATCTTCACCCAGGCCGATAGAGTCATGGGTGAATACAAACAGAGTACGGATTTTCATCAGCGCAGCCATGCGTATGGCATTGCGGCTGTAATCAGAGAAAGTCAGGAAGGTTGCGCCAAACGGGATATAACCGCCATGCAGGGCGATACCATTCATCATCGCGCTCATACCAAATTCACGCACGCCATAATTGATATGGTTACCAGCCTGGTTGCCACGTACCGCGATGCTTTCTTTCCAGTTGGTCAGGTTGGAACCTGTCAAATCGGCAGAACCGCCGAGGAACTCTGGCAGCGATGGGGCAAATGCCTGGATCGCATTCTGGCTGGCCTTGCGGGTAGCGATGTTTTCTTTTTTCTCTACGCAGGATGCAATCGCATTCGCCACCACCTCATCGAAGTTGGCTGGCAAGTCGCCATTCATGCGGCGTGTCAGTTCAGCCGCTTTTTGCGGGAACTGGGCTGTGTAGGCTGCAAATTGTGCATTCCATTCGGCTTCGGCTTTGGCACCACCTGCTTTGGCATCCCAGGCTTCATAGACATCAGCCGGTACTTCAAATGGTGGATATTCCCAGCCTATGTGCGCACGTACTGCTGCAATTTCCTTGTCACCCAAAGCGGCACCGTGCACATTGTGTGTGCCTTCCATATTCGGTGAACCTTTGCCGATGACGGTTTTGCAGCAGATCAGGGTAGGCTTATCAGATGTTTTGGCAGCAGCAATAGCATTGGCCACGGCTTCAGCATTGTGGCCATCAATTGCCGGGATCACATTCCAGCCATAGGCTTCAAAGCGTTTTGGCGTGTTGTCAGTGAACCAGCCTTCGACATGACCGTCAATGGAGATGCCATTGTCATCCCAGAAAGCGATCAATTTATTCAGTTGCAGCGTACCCGCCAGTGAACAGGCTTCATGCGAAATGCCTTCCATCAGGCAGCCATCGCCCATGAAAGCATAGGTGTAATGATCAACGACTTTCAAGTCGCCCTGATTGAATTCGGCTGCCAGCAGCTTTTCAGCAAGTGCCATACCAACGGCATTGGTAATACCCTGACCGAGTGGGCCAGTGGTGGTTTCCACACCTGGTGTCACGTGCACTTCAGGGTGACCGGCAGTTTTGGAATGCAGTTGACGGAAATTCTTGATCTCTTCGATAGGCAGGTCATAGCCTGTCAGGTGCAACAGCGAATAATGCAACATTGAGCCGTGGCCATTTGACAACACAAAGCGGTCGCGGTTGATCCATTTAGGATTGGCAGGATTGTGACGATAAAAGCCTTTCCACAAAGCAACAGCGATATCTGCCATGCCCATAGGCGCGCCTGGGTGGCCAGAATTGGCTTTTTGTACGGCATCCATGGACAAGGCACGAATTGCATTGGCCATCTTGGTAAGTGTTGCTGGCTGAAGAGATGAAATCATGGTGTCAGAAAGTAGTCTTGAGAAAACTGGTCAGTGTTGCGAGCTGGGAACATGAAACTATCCCCGCGAAAACCCGATATTTTACCAGAGCATGGGGTCCATACTACAATTGCGACGCTTCAGAAGCGCAATCAGGCGCTTTTAAACTGTAAAATCACTGGGTTTACATATAAAGCTTACGCATGTCATCAAAAAAACGTCACTTCTCCCTCGACGATCTTGCCCGGCAATTTCCTCATGAGGTGTTCATACGCGGTATCAACTATGCAACAGAAAACAAGGTCAGGGGTTGGAGTTTCGACAATGACTTTGTCGAGAGTGAAGTCCAGGGCAGTGGCCGCAATATTTATGCTCAAGAGATAGAGCTGGTATTTGAAAACGGCAAACTGGAAGCAGTGAATGGTTCTTGCAGTTGCCCGGTTGAATACAATTGCAAACATGTGGCGGCAGTTTTGCTGAATATCCTCGATCATCACAACAAAGCCCATGCCCTGCCCGGCCATGCCGACGGCAATGATGCTGCGCTGGGTTTCAATGAACAGAAATGGCTGCGTGAGCTGGAATTTGCCACGCATGAATCCCCAACTCCAGCGACCGACACAGAATTTGCCAAAGACGAGCTGGAAGATGGCATGCTGATTTTTAGCCTGTCCACCGTATCTGGCAGCAAAGAAGTGCGCCTGATACCGGGCAAGGCCAAGCAAAATGCCAAAGGCGACTTGAAATATACCAAGCTGTCGTTGGCGGTGCGCGACATGATGAAGTCAGCCAACTTCTTGCAGGAAACAGATTACGAATTGCTGGCGCTCTTCAATATGTGCACCATGAATTCGTTTTATTACTCGCATTATTCTCCCAAGGGCAGGATGGGTGCGGTCTTGCTGGAGCGTGTTGCCAAGGCTGGCAAACTGTATTGGCTCAATACCGAAAATAAGCAAAATCATTTATCCAGGCTGGCTTACCACCCTTTGCAACAGGCACACCTGGTCTGGCAAGAAGAAAATGACTACCTGCGCCTGCGCTGGCAACTGGATAGCAACGAAGAGGATGCACCTGCCCCGCCATATATCCTGCCCACCGAACCACCCTGGCTGATAGGGCATGATAGCTGTGGCGAGCTGCATTTAGCAGCGACCAGCAAGTTCCCTCTTCCTGCCCTGATCAATCTGGTGCAGGAAGCGCCGTTACTAGCTGTGGGACGGGCAGACACCAGGCAGGCAATGGCCAACCGTCTGCTGGACATGGGCTTGCAAAACCTGATCCCCTTACCGGCAGAACTGGACGCACAACTGCGTGCAGATATACGTATGCGCCCGGTGCTGGAACTGAATAGTTTGACGACATCCAGCACATGCACTGACTTTGCCATTCTCAAATTCGCCTATGAAGACGCGGTAGCCGAGTCAGACCAGACCGGAGATCATTTGCTGCGCCGTGGCCAGCATGGCCTGGAAAAAATACTCAGGGATTTGCCTGCTGAACAGAGTGCCATGCAAACCCTGCAGGATTTAGGCTTTCAATCTCAGCCGGTAGCAGGCCATGAAAAGGAACTTTTACTTTGCCTGACCGACCAAAATGCCTGGCTGAATTTTGCAACAAAAGACTTGCCTGAGCTGATCAGCCAGGGCTGGGACATCCGTCAGCAAAATGACTACCGCTACGACCTGCAAGAAGTGGAAGACTGGTATGCCGAGGTTGATGAAGATAACCAGCAATCCGTCTGGTTCGAACTGGAACTGGGCATCGTCGTCAACCAGGCCAAGATTTCACTGTTACCGCTGCTGGTCAGCCTGATACGCCAGGCGCCGCAAGACTTTAGCCTGCAACAAGTCAACCAGCGTGCCGATGATGAACAAGTCTTGCTGGCCCTGCCGGACAATACCCGGGTCGCCTTGCCCTATGCGCGCATCAAACCTATCTTGCTGATACTGGGTGAATTGTATTTCAATGAGCATCAAGGCGACAAACTGCGCCTGCCCATGCTGGATGCGGCACGCCTGGCAGAACTGTCAGCCACTACCCACTTGCGCTGGATAGGTGGCGAACGCCAGCAAAGCTTTGGCAAGCGACTGGCAGAATTTGGTGGCATCAGCAGCATCACACCCCCTGCTGGTTTGCAGGCCAGCCTGCGTGATTACCAAAAAGAAGGCGTGGCATGGATGCAGTTTTTGCGCGAGTACCAGCTTGCCGGTATCCTCGCTGATGACATGGGCTTGGGCAAGACCATACAAACCCTGACCCATATCCTCATGGAAAAAGAAGCTGGCCGCTTGACCCAGCCAGCGCTGGTGGTTGCCCCCACCAGCCTCATGGATAACTGGGCCAGCGAAGCGCAACGCTTCACGCCTGATCTGCGCGTGCTGGTCTTGCAAGGCAAAGACCGTAGTAAATTGTTTGAACAAATCCCGCAAGTCGATCTGGTACTGACCACCTACGCCCTGTTGCCACGCGATGAAGAAGCCCTGCGTCAGCACCGCTACCATTTGCTGATACTCGATGAGGCACAGTACATCAAGAATGCCCAGGCCAAGGCTAGCCAGACTGCCAGCCTGTTGCAGGCCAACCATCGCTTGTGTCTGACTGGCACGCCACTGCAAAATCATCTGGGCGAACTGTGGTCGCAATTTAACTTCCTCATGCCTGGCCTGCTGGGTGATATCAAGTCATTTACCAAGGACTTCCAGCACCCCATAGAAAAGCTCGGTGACAGCCAGCGCCATGCCTTGCTGACGCGCCGCATCAAGCCCTTCTTATTGCGCCGTACCAAGGACAAAGTAGCGACAGAATTGCCAGCCAAGACCGAAGTCTTGCGCCACATAGAACTCAGCGGCGCACAACGCGACCTGTATGAAACCGTGCGCCTGGCCATGGATGAAAAAGTCCGCGAAGAAATCGCCAAGAAAGGTGTGGCACGCAGCCAGATCGTTATTCTAGATGCGCTGCTGAAACTGCGTCAGGTATGCTGCGACCCACGCTTGGTCAAAATTACCGGTGCCAAGGCCACCACCGTTACCAAATCTACTAAAGGTGGTAAGGATAAGATGCCACCGTCAGCCAAGCTGGAAGAATTACTAAGCATGATCGATGACTTGCTTGCTGAAGGCCGCAAGATCCTGGTGTTTTCACAATTCACCAGCATGCTGGCCCTGATCGCCGAAGCGCTGACTGAAAAACAATTGCGCTTCGCCATACTGACAGGCGACACCGAGCACCGGGGTGAAGTGGTACGCCGCTTCCAGGAAGGTGATATCCCTCTATTTCTCATTAGTCTGAAAGCTGGCGGCGTAGGCTTGAACCTGACCGCTGCCGACACTGTCATCCACTATGACCCTTGGTGGAACCCGGCAGCAGAAAACCAGGCCACTGATCGCGCCTGGCGCATAGGCCAAGACAAGCCAGTATTTGTCTATCGCCTGATTGCCAAGGGCACGCTGGAAGAAAAGATACAGGAAATGCAGGCTAAAAAATCTGACCTGGCCCGTGCCATCCTTGACCAGGGTGAAATCGCCAGCGTGCAACTGACTGCAGAAGATTTGCAGGGCATTTTTGAACCATTGAATTAAAGAAAGACTTATGGAAGGCTTACACCTGACCGCCGACTGCTTTGACTGTGAAGCAGCGCCAGAATATTTCGTCAGCCCACAAAGCCTGCGTCTTTGCCTCAGCAACATCACCGTCGCTGCGGGCCTGACTATCGTCGGGGAAAAATTTCACCCCTTCACGCATGAAGATGGCAGCCCGGCTGGTGTCACCGGTGCCTTGTTGCTGGCAGAGTCACATGTCGCCATCCACACCTGGCCAGAACGCAATGCGGTGACGTTGGATGTGTATGTCTGCAACTTCAATCATGACAATGGCAGCAAGGCCAGGCAAATCGTTGATGCCCTGATTGCTGTTTTCCAGCCACGCACAGTCTCGCGCCAGGAATTGCAACGCGGTGAACATGGTCCGGCCATGGCCTTTGAAGCCCTGACAGAAGATAGCTTTGCCGCCACCCGTATCAATCAGGTATTGGCACGCCAGCGTAGCGCCATGCAGGAGATTGACATTGTCGACACTACAGATTTTGGGAAAGTCATGCGCATAGACGGTGCCATGATGACTTCAGAAAAAGATGAATTCTTTTATCATGAATGCCTGGTGCACCCTGCGGCGATGACCCATCCGGAGCCACACACTGCCCTCATCATCGGTGGTGGTGACGGTGGTTCCTGCGAAGAATTACTCAAGCACCCCACCATCAACAGCATCACCCTGTGTGAAATTGACATAGAAGTCGTCAAGATGGCACGTCAGCACCTGGCTAGTATTCATCGCGGCGCACTGGATGATCCAAAAATACAACACCGTTATGAAGATGGCTTTGCCTATATCCACAACAGTGCAGAGCAATTTGACCTGATACTGCTGGATCTGACCGACCCGGTCAGCCCGAATGGTAACTCACTGGCAGCCACCTGCATGACAGAAGAATTTTTCCAGGCTTGTGCGCAAAGGCTGACTGAGCAAGGCATGCTGGTACTGCATCTGGGCAGTCCCTATTATCATCCGCAACGCTTTGCTGATACCTTGAAGAAACTCAGTAATATATTTCCGCAACTACATCCCTATACAGTATTCATTCCCTTGTATGGGGCTTTATGGGGAATGGCTATTGCCAGCAAGCATGGCAACCCATTATCGATAAGCCCGTCAACGGTAAATCTTCAGATCAAACACCGTGGTTTGCCATTGCTAAAGTATTACAATGGCGATGTGCATCAGGCATTATTTGCCTTACCCAATTATGTGAAAGACCTGATGCCCTAATTCCTAGACAGGAAAACAGGAGAAACCGTGAGTGCCGGAATAAGCAAACAACATGGCAAACGCAGAGTCAGCCGCACTCTGCCGCTAATGCTAGTGACCAGTGCTGCCCTGACTGCGTGCAGCGTCAGCAGCGATAGTGCCGACAATAATGGCAGTGGCGGCAGCCAGGAACTGACATCCATACGCGATCAGTATAAAAACCTGGAAGACTGCCAGAAAGACTGGGGTACTGGCACGGCCTGCGAAACCGTCGCCTCCAGTACTGACCTCAATGCTGCCAGCATACCAGCCTCATCGACTGGTAGCAGCTATACAGGCACCAGTGGCAGCCACTACAGCGGTTACTCCCACAGTTTTTTCGGGCCATATTATTCGCCTGGTTATCGCGACACGGTGCAAAGAAACTTTGGCGTACACAATTCCAGTAGTGACCATGCCGTCAGCCGCAGTGTATCCACCAGTCGCAGCAGTGTCAGCCGCGGTGGTTTTGGCGGCACTGCACACGGCCACAGCGGGGGTGGTTAATGATAAGGACTTCATTAACGCCACGCACGGGCTGGCAGCAGCAATTTGAATCCCTGGGCTTTACTTACCACTCCATTGATGGCCTGTATTGGGATGAACGTTATGCCTATCGTTTTACTGCCGACCAGGTAGACACACTGGAACAAGCCAGCCTGGACTTGCACCAGATGTCATTGCAAGCGGTGGACCATGTCGTCAAACACGGCATGCAAGAAAAATTTGCCATTCCCCAGGCATTCTGGTCGCAAGTCGAAGACAACTGGCGCGCAAAAGAATTTTCTTTGTATGGCCGCTTTGACCTGAGCTGGGATGGCACAGGCGCACCCAAGATGCTGGAATACAATGCCGACACACCCACCGGACTGGTCGAATCCAGTGTCGCTCAATGGTATTGGTTGCAGGATGTATTTCCTGATGCTGACCAGTTCAATTCCCTGCATGAAAAACTCATAGAACAGTGGAAAAAATTCCCTGGCAAAGGTCTGCTTCACTTTGCCTGTGCCGGTGGCAATGAAGAAGACGAAGGCAATCTCTCTTACCTGCGCGACACAGCGATACAGGCGGGCTTTGCCACCAAACAATGCGCGATAGAATCCCTGGGCTGGGATGAAGACGAAGGCGTGTTCGTCGATGATCTCGACAGCCGTATCGATAACCTGTTCAAGCTCTACCCATGGGAATGGCTGTGCCGCGAAGATTTTTCCAATCACTTGCTCAAGCGCCCCATGCGCATCATAGAACCAGCCTGGAAAATGATCTTGTCGAACAAGGCGATATTGCCGATATTGTGGGAACTGTTTCCGAATCACCCAAATCTCTTGCCCGCATACTTCGATGTATGGCGTATCAGCGGCAACCATGTGAAAAAACCTCTGTACTCACGAGAGGGAGAAAACATTTCCATCTATGCCAATGGCGAAGTCATGCATACTGGTGGTGATTATGGTGATGAAGGCTATATCTACCAGGCATACGCGCCACAGCCAAAATTTGATGATGGCATCACGCCGGCATACACGTCTATTGGCGCCTGGATAGTGGGTGATGAACCAGCCGGCATAGGTATACGTGAAGATGAAACCCTGATCACAAAAAACACCAGCCGTTTCATTCCCCATTATTTTGTAGAATAGGATAACCCATGAGTGAACAATTACTGGCACACGGCCTACTCGCCTTCTTCAGCCATATTGCTGCCGCTTTCGTCTTGCTGGCGATATTTGTCGTGGTGTATATACGTATCACGCCTTACCGCGAGATCGCCTTGATACGCGAAGGTAATATTGCTGCAGCAGCCAGCCTGTCTGGCGCAGTGCTGGGTTATTGCACTGCCCTGGCATCGGCCATTGCCAATAGTGTCAGTCTGATTGATATGTGCTTCTGGGGTGTGATAGCGCTACTCATACAATTACTGGCCTTTGGTATTGCCCGCTTGTTGATACCCGGCATAGTCTCTGACATACCAGGTAATAAAATTGCCTCTGGCGTTTTTCTTGGTGCCCTGAGTCTGGGCCTGGGTATGCTGAATGCTGCCTGCATGACCTATTAAAAATTAATGATTTTGCTTTTGAATACAGAGAATTGAATGCCACGTTTTTACTGCCCTCTCCCTTTAAGCATAGGGATCACCATCGACCTCCCTGATGAAGTCGCGCACCATGTTTTTGTGTTGCGCCAGAATGTGGGCGATAACATTCATATTTTTAATGGCGAAGGTGGCAGCTATGTCGCCACCCTAACCCAGGTCGCCAAGAAAAACGTGACCGCAGAAGTCAAAGTATTTTTGCCAGAAGAATGTGAACTGCCCTATTCGCTGAATCTGGTGCAGGCCCTGCCAGAAGCATCAAAGATGGACTGGATCATAGAAAAAGCCATGGAACTGGGCGTCAGTGCAATCCAGCCACTGGCGGCGCAACGCTGTGTCGTCAAACTGTCAGCAGAACGCGCCGAGAAAAAGCAGGCGCACTGGCAAGGCATCATCGTAGCCGCGGCTGAACAATGTGGCCGCAACCGCCTTGCTCACCTGGCACCATTGATGAATTTCAACCAGTGGCTGAGCCAGCAAGATATGCATCAGCGAATATTGCTGACGCCGCGCGCAGAACAATCATTGGCAGACTGGTCACGCCATCATCCTGCACAAGCAGTCAGCTTGATGGTTGGGCCTGAGGGCGGTTATTCCGATGAAGAAGAAAACCTCACCATTAAACACGGCGTACTGGCACTGTCCATGGGGCCACGCATATTACGCACCGAGACTGCAGGGCTGGCAGCGATTGCGATATTAAATGCAGCATGGGGCGGAATGTAACTGCCCCAAGTCAACTAAAAGAGAAAATTTCCATCGCCGTAAAACATTGTCAAATTTCATACAGAGTTCACAATTCCCGTCGATACTCAGATTTACACTTGCTACACTTTACCAATTCAAAGAGGAACATCATGGGATTACTCGATAGCGCATTAGGCATGCTTGGCGGCATGAACCAGGACAATGATGGCAAGGCAGGCCTGATGCAGGCAGTGGTTGCCATGCTGGGTGACAAACAAGCTGGTGGCGTTGGTGGTTTGCAAGCCCTGATCAGCGCGTTCCACCAGGCAGGCCTGGCTGACATCGTGCAATCATGGATAGGCACAGGACAAAACATGCCCATCTCTGCCGCGCAAATCCAGCAAGCCCTGAGTGGTGGGCAGTTGCAGCAACTAGCTGATGCTGCAGGCATTTCACATGAAGGTGCCGCAAGCCACCTCGCTGAATTTTTGCCAGGCATTATCGATCACCTGACACCACATGGCCAGGTGCCCGAAGCTGGCAATATCAACCCGGCTGCGGTGCTACAACAGTTTTCATCCTTGTTTGGCAAGTAGTCTCAGCTGCTTATTTATAGCGTAAAGAAAACAGCGACCGATATTTCAGTCGCTGTTTTTTTATGGCAAAAGGTAAATCTCTACCCTCTCCTTACCTCGCCCGATATTGTTACGCTTCAATCTGATTTGCCCCAGTTCGCCAGTGTGTTTGACGTGAGTACCGCCGCAAGGTACTCGGGAAAATCCTGCAATTTCCCAATAGCGTCTTCCTGACGCTTCATCTTCAAAAGCACATGTAATGTTAAGATCAGCATCAATGATGGCTTGCGCTTCTTGCGTATAAGCAGGCAGCAAGGGTGCGATGCTTTCAGGCCAGATAAAATCTATGCGTGCCTTGTCTTGCGCAATATGGGCACCGACCTTGCCCACGCCAGGCAGCGACTTGTAAAACAATTCCAGCACTAGCTCAGCCGCAAAATGCAGGCGCATGAGGCGATAACGTCTATCCCAATCAATGCAAACTTCGACATCCTGCCCGGCCTGTAAACCGTGGCCTTCTGCCAGGGTATATACCAACTCCAGCCCTTCCTTGCGTGCCGCAACAACTGCTTGCCCGGCAATGCTGCCATGATCACTTTCTTGCCCACCAGAGAAGGCAAAGAAAATGGTCGATGCGAGGTAAATGTCACTGCCCTCCACTTTGCTGACTTGCGTTTGCAAACTGGTTTGATACGGGTCATCCCAAAAGCTTTTCTTTGTCAATTTGCATCCCTGGATTCAAGATACCAGCCTGGCAGAGCTTCGCGTCTCGCTCTCCAGCTTTCAGGAATACCTTTGTCGCCAACGAAGGAGGCAACAACACCTCCTGCAATCGCACATAAAGTATCGCGATCCCCACCTGCACTGACAGTCAGCCACATGGTTTTTTCAAAATCTTCCAGTGCCTGTCCGCAACACCACAAGGCCAGCGGTACTGTATCTTGTGCCGACATATGATTACCATTACCCAGAACAGAAACCAGAAAATCCATAGACCCTGCTGTCGCTATGGATTGCGCGCGAACCAGTTTGGAACGCACTTCACTTTGCGGTAACAAGTCGATAATTTTTCCTAAAAATTCTGCATGTTTGGGTCTTACTCCCGCATCGCTGTAAAGGCAAGCCTGCGCGGCAGCTAATGCAACTGCAACGGCTCCTGCTATTCCCTCTGGATGCGCATGTGTCACTTCGGCAGACAAACTTGCCTGCCTCATTAACAAACCCAGGTCATCGGCGAAATATGCACCCAATGGTGCTGCACGCATGGCAGCGCCATTGCCATAAGACCCCTGCCCTTCAAAAGCGCTGGCAACCACCTCCTGCCATGCTTCGCCAGCATCAATGCGTGCCAGCACTCTGTGCATGGAAGGGCCATAAGCACGGTCATAGCTATAGTGTTTCGCAAAGCTTTTTGCGAGGATGTCCTGATCAATTTCCCCATGACTGCGCAGTACATGTACGATGGACAAAGTCATCTCTGTGTCATCAGTAAAGTACCAGGGGGCATCAGGTAGTTGCGGCCCCTCAGCAAGCAGCAACTGATTTTCTGTCTGAAAAAAACACTGTCCAAAAGCATCGCCGATGGATAAACCTTCCAGTGACGTCAGTGCGCGTTCTAATGATTTCATTATTCAGGTATTTTTTTTATATGCTAAACAAACCCAAAATCAAAGTTTGATCTCAACCTTAAATCTTGATTTGATTTTCTGTCAATGGCAATGCCATATTTAAGCCACGCCCTGGCAGGCAATCGGACAAGCATTGCGTATCTCAGCATCTGACATCAGGAAAGTCCAGTGTTGTTCGTAACGTGGCAATTCAGTCGCAAGTCGCCCCAGGTCCAAGGCTTTGCGATAAATGATACTGACAAAAATATCTGCCATCGTAAATTGCTTGCCAATTGCAAATTGACTTTGTAGCCATAAACGATTTTGCAATTTTTCCAAATTAATAAACAGCCACTTGGCACGCACCGGCCGCATCTGCTCCTTGCTCCAGTCGGGATGATAATAGCGGACGGTACTGCTATTTTGCTGAGGGTGTATGGAAGAATTGACTGCCTCGCAAATCTCCCGCACCTGTGCGCGCGCGAAGACCTCGGTATATTGCAGTGGTGGATTGGGCGCAATCTCTTCAATGAATTCCGCCATGGCCATGGATTCACTGAGAGCAATGCCATCGACTTCCATCAGCGGTACGCGGGCAAAGGGGCTCAGCAATCTGACCTGCTCACCAACATCACCCAAGCCTACATCAATGCGCTCGTATGTAACTTTTTTATAGTCAAGTATCCACAACAGGCGTTCGCAGCAATTCGCATCTGGTGCGTGATAGAACCTGATCTTCATTTTTGTCTCCGGCATTCGTTGGGTGGATGGCTTGGTTAGATGGCATATCTTACCGCGAATCGCACGAATAAAAAAACCCGCCAGACCTGGCGGGTTTTTCCCGTTTTTACTACTCAAGCGTATGAAAAGAGTTTATTGCGAAATCAGCGATATATCATCGATCAGGAAAGATGTCGCTGTCACACTACCTTCAACGCCCACAAAATACACGCGTATGGTCTGACCTTTATAGCTGCTCAGGTCAAAGGTTTTGTTGACATAGGTCGTCCCCTTGTTCAGGTTAGAGTAAGTCGCCAGCGTTGCCAATACTGTGCCACTGCTGTTTTGAATTTGCAGCTTGAGGGTATCGTAAGCCTGGGTAGTCGTGGTTTCGTCGGAACTCACTTTCAGCCAGAAACTCAGGCTGGCAGATGTTGCTGCGGCAGGGATAGTCACTTGCTGATACAGAGTATCAGTGTGGGCACTGCCATAGCCATTGAGCCAGGCTTTGTAGCTGCCTGTACGCGATGCTTCAGAGCCACCGGTACTGATGACGCCTGAACTAGCCGTCCATGAAGTGGCACCACTCTCGAAGCCGCCGTTGGTAATCAACTGTGTAGAGGTACTGTTATTGACAGTAAAACTCACGGTAGAAGAAGTACCAATATTATTGGCAGCATCATAGGCTTTGGCAACCAGGCTATGCGTACCGTTCGACAAAGTAGTTGAATTCAATGTCGTTGAATATGGTGACGTCGTGCTGGTCGCTTTCAGTGCACCATCGACATAAAACTCCACTTTGGTCACGCCCACATTATCTGTCGCTGTCGCTGACAGGCTAATGTTACCACTGGTGCCGCTTTCACTGGCCGACACTGTAGGTGCAGTCGTATCACTGACTGGGTTATTGATAGTGAAGCTGACTGCCGATGAAGTGCCAACATTATTGGCCGCATCGTAGGCCTTGGCGACCAGGCTGTGGCTGGCATTGGTCAAGGTCGTGGAGTTCAGCGTCATGCTGTACGGCGTGCTGGTGGCAGTACCTTTGAGTGCACCATCGACATAGAATTCCACTTTGCTGACACCAACATTATCTGTCGCATTGGCAGACAAGGTGATGTTGCCGCTAGTACCGGATTCGCCTGCGCTGACTGTCGGTGGCGTGCTGTCTGTACTATTCGACTGGGTAACCCAAATCGGTGCAGACCACAGGATTTTACCGTCATCCTGGGTGATCTTTGCATAGTAAAAATGCTCGCCCACTGCAGGAGTAATCGTTGTCGTTGCAGTGCTGGACAATTGCGTGACTGTGCCATTACGGCCTGGTACGCCTTCATAGATCACCACGGTAGAAACAGTACGGCCACTGGTGCTGGCAAAATTGCTGACCAGGGTCAACGGGCCACTATTGGTGAAGCGCTCACCCATGATATGGCCATTCGCAGTCAGGATAATTTGCGAAGTTTTGTCCATGGTGGCAAAAATGCGGCGTGCCTTCATGGCATCGACGAAATTTGCATTATTCAAAGCAGCGCCGTTTGCCAGCAAGATCCCGGTGCGGTTGGTATAAGACGCACCCCAGTTGGCGCAGTGATTATCCTGGTCTGTCGTAAATGCAACGTGGAAACCGGCTTCCAGTGCTTTGTTACAGGCACCTTCATAACTACTACGGCTGGTTTCTGTCTCTGTGGTGTTGGTCGAAAAAGCTGAAGTATTCAAGACTTCGCAGGCAACCATAGCCTGGTCACCGTCGGCGGTGTAGCCAAGTGCAGTACCATTGACGATGAACTGACCACTGCTCGATGGATGATTGAACTGCCCTATCCAACCACGCTGACGCATCAGGGTATACAAGCCAGCATAATCATTCTTGGCAGTCAGTGTGTCTGCGATCAACTGATTGCTGCTATTGTATTCCCAACCCAATAATTCATTGGAGTTGAAAATATTCATGTGGCCGCCATTGTTGATGACGCCCCATTCCAAACCGTAAATCGCCAGGAAGCCAGCATGGCCAGAATTAAAACTGCTCGCCGCTGTCAGACCTGACTGATACAAGTTCTTTGCTGTTACCGGGTTGGCCGAAGTATTCGTGCTGTCAGAACCATCATACATATGGTTATGCTCAGACGTCATCAAAAAGTCCAGCCCCTTGTTCAATGCATATTGATATGCGTCGGTTGGACCATAAGCGGCAGATTGCGGGTTTTGCGCACCTGTACATGAAGTCAGTTCACCACCACCATCACTGTGATTGGTCTGGCTGTGCAGGTTGCCGTAGTAGATAGTGTAAGGCAATGAACCTGTAGCCGCTGCTGGCGGCGGTGCCATGCCTGCGACAGATTTGGCTGTGGATGCAGTGGCAAGTGCCTTGCTGGCCTTGGTCGGCAAGGCAGCAAAGCTTGGCATTTTTGGTGTAGCCAGCTTACCGACTTGCAGCGGCCAGCTTTGTGTAATGATTTCTGTGTCGTGGACAGCCAATGCGCGCTCTACCGTGCTGGCAACATCGCCAGCGGGAGCCGCCTGCAGGGCAGATGTATCCGTCGCCTTGGCGGTAAGCCTGACTTGATAGATGCCATCTTTCAAGGCTGCGCCAGTTGGACCACGGCCACTCCAGAACATTTGTGCGGCGACAGTTTTCTTGAACAGTTTTTCTGTGCCATACCAGCGGTCAACGACCTTGCCATCGCTGCCCAGCAACTCCAGACGCCAGGTGATGGTCTGTTCTTTGGTCACGTAGGGATATTCGAATTCCATCGTAAAGTAACGGGATTCGGCACCGGCTTGTGCATCTGAGCGATATGGCACATGCAGACTTGCGTCAAACTCGTGATGATCCGGGATGGACGCGTAGGCTGCGCCGATACCTGTAAAACTAACTGTGAAGATAAGACCAAGTTGCAGTGCCAGCACTTTTAGCTTGCCGGCTTTTTGTAGACCTTGCATAAAAATATTCCCCCTGAATGATTGTTCATTAGTATTGATCTATGTGGCCGTCTCACACATATCCTCATCCAGATGAAAGTATCAAAGCAGAGTCATACTTTGCCAGCGCGTATCCCATGAGGAACACATCTCTCTCGCTTCTTTTTCTTCAGCCTTTGTTCAGATATCCGTAAGCAGCCATTCTTGTACAGCTCTACTATTTTTCTTACCACCATGCTGTCTGCAGCTTTCCAGAAACGAGATTTAACGACAGTTATATTAAGCAATCGTTTGCGCAAACGATTACTAGATTAACATCCGCTTATGTCAGTTTTGTTACCGAGGTTTGACTTTTTTTAACAAATTTGTGAAAAAACCACTCTTGCTTATCTGTTTTGTGCATTTCTATGACTTTTGCACCACAATTTTTGGTGGCGCACCAAAACAGGCGAGTGAATATTTTTCCCGAGGGAAATTTAAATTTCCTCAGTGAAATATTTATCGGAAAAGATGAATAACAAAATCTGCGAAAAGCAGAATTTTGCTATTTCATGCGCGCAATGCGGCCTGATACCTGTTCAGCCAAATCGATTTGTTCTTCGGTATCGGGAACGGTAACAGCGCCTGCCTTGCTGATCATTGCCAGCGCAGCATTAGCAGCAAGCCCGCGTCTTATCAATGCTGCTGCGACAAGCAGGCCAATCCGCCCTATCCCGGCGCGGCAATGAATGACGATATTATTTCCATGGAGAATGTCATCATGCAATTGCACCACCAGTCTCTGCGTGACAGAAAAAGACGATGGCAAGCCTTTGTCCTTGATGGGGTAATGCATGAAGTTAATTTGATTTGCAGCGCATAAATCTGGCGCGGTCAGCAAACCCAGATCACGTATTTCATGGGTTTCCAGCAGAGAGACCATCCTGCTGATGCCGAATTACGCAATGCCACGAAATTCATCTTCTATCCATTCGCCCGCAACAGGCTTGGCCATGACGGCGATAAAACCTTTGCCGATCTGGCTGACTTTATAAATATCAGGGCGCATTGCTATTTACTGTTGAGAATCATGTCAGCTTGATTTGCACAATACTAAGAGCATTGCGGAGGCAACTTGCCAGAATATTTCCCCATCCTGTCGCCCGTGCCAGGTTTGCCTATGGTCAACACAAGCTGTTCATTTATCCAATCAATTTTCGATACTTGCGTAAAGACTTTGCCTTTATTGCTGACTTCACTCACCAAATCACCAGCGTCATTGATCTGCCAGGTACCCTCAATAAAACTCAGCCCAAGTTTACGCAAATCTTCCGCCTTTTTCCCACAAGGTGGATACATGACAAAACTATGGTCCGCCTTGTATTGAACCACTTCTCCTAAAGGGCTCGACGATTTGTAAAGAGCCAGTTTATCTGCGCTTAATGCAGCAATTTCGGTGGTCAAACCTTTTTGCCATGTGCCGATAAGCAGTTGCTCTTTATCCTTGATAGCCGATTCCAGACTGAATGCGTAACCGGGGCACATCACCATAAGAGCTAACATAAAATTGAGTGATTTTAATCTGATCATGGCGGGCGACTTTACTTGATAATTTTGAAGAACAACAATACTAGCAACAATTCAGAAATCATTTAAGAAATCTTTACTTTCCCGCATCCTTCAACATCAGCTTCTTGATCATCCCCACAGGTGCACTGCCATAGCTCAGGAATTGCTCATGGAATTGCTTGAGTTTGAATTTATCGCCTTGCTCTTTCTTGAGCTGTTCGCGGAATTCAAGTATCTCGCTATAACCACTGAAATAGCTCGTGAGCTGCACGGATGTATATTGCACACGCAGCCATTTCCCGTCAGCCTCTGCCTTGGTCTGAAAAGCCTGGTTCATCAAGAAGTCTTTGGCTTCTGCCTCAGTCATGCCGAGTACGTGCACCTGATAATCGAGGATGGTATTGCAGACTGCACGCAAGTTCCATTTGTAATACATAAGCCACATCTCGGGCGTGTTGCCACCATAGCCTGACTCCAGCATCATGCGTTCGCTATACACGGCCCAGCCTTCTATCATTGCGCCATTGCCAAACAGGGTCTTGATTATTGACGGTGATTTATTTGCATGTTGCAGTTGCGTGTAATGGCCAGGAATTGCTTCGTGGATGTTCAGTATCTGCAAGACCCAGTGATTGTATTCCCTCAGCGTGCTTTCAACTTGGTCGGCGGGTTGTCCATCAAAAGGAGTAACGTTGTAATAGGTTTTATCATTGGGTCTGAAGATGCCCGGTGCTTCGATGGAGGCCAGACTGACGCCGCGTTGATATTCTGGTGTCTCACGTACGACCAGTGGCTTTTTCAGGTCCAGGCTGACGAGATCATGTTCGCGTATCCATTTTTCCAGCTGCGGCAATTGTTTTCGAATTTCAGAATACAAGTCTTTTGCGACCACATGATTTTCAGACAGTTTGTCGATGACCATGGCAATCTTCTTGACGCGATCTGCAGGCTTGGCTTGCGCACCCATGGTTTTATCCCAGAGCTGGTCAGCCAGTTTTTCCATATTATTGTGCGCTTCGTCCCTGGCGGTCAGTGCGCGCTGATAAGTTTGTTCGGCGCTTAATGAAGACTGGATATCCGCAGTGAATTTGCCTTCATATAGCTCCTTGCCTATGCGGAAAGAACGGGCCGTTGCAGGATCAAGTTTCTTTTCCAGATTTTCCAGAAATTGCACATAGTCATTGACGGCAGCCCGGGCATTTTTCAAGCCCTCTTCCAACGCCTGCTTGTCTTTTGTTGAGAGTTTTTCCTGCGATGCTGCTTTCTCCAGATCAGCCAATACCGAAATCGCGCCAGCACTTTGCTTGATCGCCAGATGGGTGTGCTCAGGCGTAGGGTTTTTGATGCTGGCTTTAGCTGCTGCATAATAGGCAGGCACAGCTTGCAGGCGCTGTATCGCCATCAGTACCCGCTTTGCTTTCGGCGCGAAGTCCGTATTGAGAATGGCATCAAAACTGCCGGCAATATTATGCTGGGTAGGGTTCCATTCAAATTCGCGGAACTGTGTCAAATACCATCGTGTGCCATTCAGGTAATTGCGTATCAGCGCCAGGTCAGTCTGTTCTTTGGCGGACAAGGCATCTGCCCCGACCTTGTTCAACTGCGCCAGCCAGTTATCGGTGAATGCAACATAGGCATCGCGGGTAGCCTGATCTGGCAATACCAGCTTATTGGCATCCTGGTAACGGCCTGCTGCCATCGCCATGTCCGGGTCTTGTTGCCACAATGCGCTGAGAAAGGCTGTCTTGATCTGTGCAAAACCCAGGTCTGCCTTCTTGCTTTCCAATGCGGTCGAGGGAGTAGCAGCCAGGCTGAGAGGAGCAGCAATAATCAATGACGACAACAAAGTCGCAAGAACAACAGGACGAAATTGGATGGGCATAGTGAGTTCCTAGTAGGCTAATAGCAGGCTTAATATATTAAGAAGCATGAGGTTAACATAAGATTGTGCCTGGCAGCTGTATTTTTACTTTGTCCCAATTAGGGAAATTCGCTTGCAAAACCATGCACACCCTCACAGAGCCCTCATCCAGTCTGCATTCTTTGTTACACTCCAGCCTTGGCCAGACACTGGCAAACCTGCAGCATCAACAAAATCAACAAAAAGAAAAATATGAACACCCCCGATCCCGCTCTGCAATTGCACTGGACAGAAAACGACGAAGCCCGCTCATGCCGCTGGCATTCCGAGAGTGGTGCAGCAGCGCCCAAGCGTGTGCAGATTGCCGATGATCGCATGAATGTCGAAACCGCCTACAAGCTGGCGTGTGAAGGTACAGCCTTGCTATGGCGTGGTGATTACCACAATGCCAAGCAGCTATTGCAGGCACTGGCACGCCGCATAGATAAAAAACCAGCCAGGGCCAGCAAAAAGGCCAAGGTGCCTGAATCTGCGAAAGAAGCATTCAACCTGCACCGCCAGGCACAATCGCAAAGAGCGCGCGTGCTGGCGATGGTCTTGATACCCTTTGAAGCCGACTACCGCATCACCCTGCGCCGAGCGCCGGATGTAACACTAGCCTGCCGCGAAGTCTATGGTGAACCCAGCACGGCCTTTGTGGCTTCCCTGCGTGAATTGCTGGGTCTGATAGGTGCGCATGAATGGCGCAAGAATGGTGTAGAGATAGCTGCGCTGGGTGCAAAAATCCACCCTTACTATGGCGTGTTTTCTCCAGTACGTGGTGAATACATAGATTTGCTGGCAAAAGCCCCGCTGCCATCGACGACACTGGCGTTTGATATTGGTGTGGGTACGGGCGTACTGTCTGCCTTGCTGGCCAAGCGTGGCGTCAAGAAGATAGTCGCTACCGATCAGGACCAGCGAGCCCTAGCCTGTGCCCGTGAAAACATAGACAGACTGGGTTTGTCCGCCCAGATTGAATTGGTGCAGGCAGACCTGTTTCCGCCTGGTCGCGCGCCCCTGATAGTCTGTAACCCACCATGGTTGCCGGCACGCCCTAATTCACCGATAGAATATGCCGTCTATGATCCCGACAGCCGCATGTTGCGCGGCTTTCTGGCTGGCGTGGCAGAGCACCTGGAACCACAGGGTGAAGCCTGGCTGGTCATGTCTGATTTTGCTGAACACCTGGGCCTGCGTACTGCTGCAGAGTTGCAAGGCTGGATAGATGCTGGTGGTTTGACGGTAGCGGGCAAGATGGATATCAAACCGCGCCATCCAAAATCAACCGATGAAAACGATCCCTTGCACGCAGCCCGCGTCAAAGAAGTTACTTCATTGTGGCGTTTGAAATTAAAATAGCATTTGTAGTTGTGGTCAGTAGCTGCCAAGGTACTGACCACCAGAATTGATTAATCGTTTAGAAAATTAGCATCATGATCAACAAACCCGCCCGCATCCTGACCTTTAAATGCAAAAATTGCAGCAAATCCGTCCAGGTTTTCCTGCAAAAAGTCTCTGCCTGCTCCCACATTCAACCCTATCAAGGCATTTGCAACTGCGGCGAGATCATGAAACATGCAACTGGCAATAAGGAAGCTGTGCAGTCTTACCTGAGCTCCAATGATGTTTTGTGGTCACATCATCATTGATTCAGGTGCCAAATGCTGAGAAATGGGAGGATTTCACAAATTAATCCCTTGTGAAATTTGCATTTCCACCTCAGATCAGGTCTATAGCCAGACGAAAGCATTTATAATCTACGGCTTTGCAGCAGTTTTCTGGAAACAATGAAGGTATTTCGCGGACTTCCAAATGCAGCCTCCCGTGCACCCTGTGCGCTGGCGATAGGCAATTTTGACGGCGTACATCTGGGCCACCAGACTTTGCTTGCCCGTTTGCGGGATGCCGCCACACGTCTGGGCATAGAAGCTGCCGTCATGACATTTGAACCACATCCGCGTGCATTCTTCGCGCAGATGCAGGGCGACCTGTCGAAAGCACCTACCCGTATCGCCAATTTGCGCGACAACATGGCTTCGCTGCAGGCTGCTGGCGTAGATCGCGTCATCGTTGAACATTTCAATGCCCACTTTGCCGCATTGTCACCGCAAGACTTCATAGAAAAAGTGCTGGTCGATGGCCTGCATGTCAAATGGGTCATGGTCGGTGAAGATTTTCGCTTTGGTGCCAAACGCGCTGGCGATGTCGCCACCCTGACCGAAGCAGGCTTGCGCCACGGTTTTACCGTAGAGACGCTGCCCTCAGTGCAAAACAAGGGTGTGCGCATATCCTCGTCTGCAGTACGCCTTGCGCTGGCGAATGGTGATTTTGATGAGGCAGAAGCCCTGCTGGGTCACCCTTACCGTATTTCAGGCCATGTGGTGCACGGCCAAAAGCTGGGGCGCACCATAGGTTTTCCTACGCTGAACCTGCGTATTGCCCATCACCGCCCTGCCCTGCATGGCATCTTTATCGTGCAGGTTCACGGCCTGGCCGAACAGCCTTTGCCCGCCGTTGCCAGCCTGGGTGTGCGCCCTACTGTCGATGACAGTGGCCGCGTGCTGCTGGAAACCCATGTATTCGATTACAGCGGCCATGCTTATGGCAAAGTCGTGCAGATAGAATTTTTGAAAAAACTGCGTGACGAAGAAAAATACATAGACCTGCCTACCCTGACTGCGGCCATCAACAAAGACGCTGAACAGGCTCGTGCCTATTTTGCCGACAGCCACCGCCCTGCCCGCTCTGCCACTGACCGAATTTGAAGCTCACACTTTGTTTGTTGTGATTGCTTGTGACTTCATCCCGATTTTAAAAATAGAAAACTCATTATGTCTGAAAACAAAGCGGCAAAAACTGCCAGTAAATACCCGGTCAATATGACCGAAACCACCTTCCCTATGCGCGGCGATCTGGCCAAGCGTGAACCCAAGTGGGTCAAGGAATGGCAAGACAAAAAAATCTATGAACGCGTGCGCAAGGCATCTGCCGGTCGCCCAAAATTCATCCTGCACGACGGACCACCGTATGCCAATGGTGATATCCATCTCGGTCACGCGGTCAACAAGATATTGAAAGACATGATAGTCAAAGCCCGCACCATGGCTGGCTTTGATGCACCGTACGTGCCAGGCTGGGATTGCCATGGCATGCCTATCGAAATCCAGGTTGAAAAACTGTTTGGCAAGAACCTGCCAGTGGCCGAAGTACATGCCAAAGCACGTGTATATGCGAATGAACAGATAGAAAAACAAAAAGCCGGCTTCATCCGCCTTGGTGTTTTGGGCGAATGGGATAACCCCTACAAAACCATGGCCTTTGGCAATGAAGCGGATGAACTGCGCGCACTCGGCAAATTGCTGGAAAAAGGCTATGTCTATCGTGGCCTGAAACCAGTCAACTGGTGTTTTGATTGCGGTTCTGCCCTGGCGGAAGCCGAGGTTGAATATGAAAACAAACGCGACCCGTCCATCGATGTCGGTTTCCCGTTTGCGGAACATGACAAGCTGGCTGCCGCCTTTAAGCTCGACAAACTGCCGCTGGACAAAGGCTATTGCGTCATCTGGACGACAACGCCATGGACTATCCCGTCCAACCAGGCGCTGAACATGCATCCGGAAATCACTTACGCTCTGGTCAAGACCCAGCGTGAAGGTGAAGACATCCTGCTGATATTGGCAAAAGACCTGGTTGAAGCCAGCCTGACTAACTACGGTTTGACAGGTGAAGTCATCGCAACTTGCCTGGGTGCGGATTTGTCTGAAATCAAATTCAAACATCCACTGTCAGCACTGGATGCGGGCTATGACCGTTTTTCTCCAGTCTATCTGGGTGAATACGTGAGTACAGAAACCGGTACTGGCGTTGTCCACTCTGCCCCTGCCTACGGTATCGAAGATTTCCAGTCATGCAAGGCGCATGGCATGAAGGATGATGACATCATCGCCCCTGTCATGGGTGATGGCAAATTCGCGTCCAGCCTGCCTTTCTTTGCCGGCATGACAATCTGGGAAGCATCCAAGCCTATCTGCGACAAGCTGCGTGAAGCAGGTACGCTGTTCTCGTTCAAGATGTTTGAGCATAGCTATATGCATTGCTGGCGTCATAAGACGCCTATCATCTATCGCGCCACTTCACAGTGGTTTGCCAGCATGGACAATACGCCCAAAGCCGGTGGCGACAGTTTGCGTCAGACAGCATTGAAAGCCATCGATGACACAGCCTTTTTCCCGGCATGGGGCAAGGCACGTTTGCATGGCATGATCGCCAACCGTCCTGACTGGACCTTGTCACGTCAGCGTCAATGGGGTGTGCCTATGGCCTTCTTCCTGCATAAGGAAACTGGCCAATTGCATCCACGCACACCTGAGCTGCTGGAACAAATCGCCCTGCGCATAGAAAAAGAAGGCATCGAAGCCTGGCAAAAAATCGAAGTTGCTGATTTGCTCGGTGATGAAGCTGCCATGTATGTCAAGAACCGTGACACCTTGGATGTGTGGTTTGATTCTGGCGTGACACATCAGACTGTCTTGCGCGGCTCACATAAAGCGCAGTCAGCCTTCCCGGCAGACCTGTATCTGGAAGGTTCTGACCAGCATCGCGGCTGGTTCCATTCTTCACTGCTGACAGCATCCATGCTGGATGGTCGTGCGCCTTACAAAGCCTTGCTGACACATGGTTTTGTCGTCGATGGCCAAGGCCGGAAAATGTCCAAGTCCTTGAAAAACGGCATGGAGCCGCAAGAAATCTCCAGCACCCTGGGTGCTGACATCTTGCGGCTGTGGGTAGCGTCTTCTGATTATTCAGGTGAATTGTCTATCTCTGATGAAATCCTGAAACGTGTGACAGAAGCCTATCGCCGCATCCGTAATACCCTGCGCTTTTTGCTGGCCAACACTTCTGATTTTGATGCGGCAAAAGATGCTGTTGCGATCAATGAATTGCTGGAGATAGATCGCTATGCCATCGCCAATACGGCAGCGTTGCAAAAAGATATCCTGGCACATTTTGAGGCATTTGAATTCCACCCTGTGGTCAGCAAATTGCAATCATTCTGCTCGGAAGATCTGGGTGGTTTCTATCTCGACATCCTGAAAGACCGCCTGTACACCAGCGGTACGACTTCGCATGCGCGCCGTTCTGCACAAACGGCGATCTGGCATATCACGCAATCACTGCTGCGCCTGATGGCACCAATGCTGTCTTTCACCGCAGAAGAAGCATGGCAATTCTTTGCCGCTGCCGATGCCTACAAAGACAGCGATGAAACCATCTTCACGCAAACTTATTACAGCTTGCCGGAGATCGCTGATGCTGAAGCCCTGCTGACCAAGTACGCCGCCCTGCGTGCAGTGCGCACTGATGTGACCAAACAACTCGAAGAAGTACGTGTTGCTGGTGGCATAGGTTCATCCCTGCAGGCAGAAGTGACAATCAAGGCCAGCGGCAGCAAGTTTGATGTATTGAACAGCTTTGCCGATGACTTGAAATTCACCCTGATCACCTCCGCAGCAGGTGTGGAGCAGGTTGCCAGCGAAGCGGAAGAAGCCGTGGTCGTTACTCCATCCAAATACGAAAAGTGCGAGCGTTGCTGGCATTATCGTGCAGACGTGGGTAGCAATGCTGAGCACGCTGGCCTGTGTGGCCGCTGTGTCAGTAATCTGTTTGGCGCTGGTGAAGCACGTCGCTTTGCATAGTAAAAATGTAGTTGTAATGTAGTTGCGAGTGTGGAGCAGGTGTAACCTGCTCCTGCCTGCATTAATCAAGACTTCACAAGAGTTCAATATCCATGGCGACCAAAAAACGTCCTGCTGCATCAAATAATTCTTCAGGCACCAAGTCATCTGGTTCCAGCCTGATACCCTGGCTGGGTCTGGCCGCCATCATTATCTTACTGGATCAGGTCACAAAAATCACGATCAGCAAGGCCTTTGCCTTTGGCGAGACTTTGAGTATTACTTCGTTTTTCAATCTGACGCTGGTTTACAACAACGGGGCAGCCTTCAGCTTCCTTGCCAATGAACCAGGCTGGCAGCGGTACTTCTTTACGGCTATCGGTTTGATCGCAGCCGCTTACATTATTTACCTGTTGAAACGCCATGCAGGACAAAAACTGTTTTGCACTGCACTGACGCTGATCAAGGGTGGCGCCCTAGGCAATGTCATCGACAGGGTGGTGTATGGTCATGTCATAGATTTCCTGGATTTCCATTACACAACTTATCATTTCCCGGCATTTAACATCGCTGACAGCGCGATTTGCGTAGGTGCGGCATTATTCATAATAGATGAATTACGCCGCGTCAAAAAATAAGGAATAACACCATGAGTCTGCGACTGGCTGGTAAAAAGATTGTTCTGGGCCTGACTGGCGGCGTCGCCTGTTACAAAATTGCAGAATTGACGCGCGCACTTGGCAAGGCTGGGGCCGATGTACAGGTGGTGATGACAGAATCTGCCACCCATTTCATCACGCCAGTGACCATGCAAGCCCTGTCTGGCAATACGGTCTATACCGACCAGTGGGATGCGCGCGTCAATAATAATATGCCGCACATAGACCTGACGCGGGACGCTGATGCCATCGTCATCGCGCCTTGCAGCACGGACTTTATCTTCAAGCTGGCACATGGTGCCTGCAATGATTTACTTTCCACTCTGTGCGTTGCCCGCCCTGCCAATCTACCATTACTCATAGCCCCAGCCATGAATGTAGAGATGTGGCAAAACCCGGCCACCCAGCGCAATGTGCAACAGATCAGGGCAGATGGCATACATCTGCTGGGCCCGGCTGCTGGCGATCAGGCATGCGGCGAAACCGGCATGGGCCGCATGCTGGAACCCGAGCAATTACTGACAGAAATCATCGCCTCCTTCCAGGCCAAGACGCTGGCTGGAAAACATGTATTGATCACCGCTGGCCCTACATTTGAGCCAATAGACCCGGTACGCGGCATTACCAATCTGTCATCTGGCAAGATGGGTTATGCGATTGCGCAGGCCGCCTGGGAAGCTGGTGCCATCGTGACGCTGGTGTCTGGCCCAACCGCGCTGGATGCGCCACATGGGGTGCGCCGTGTCGATGTACAAACTGCGCAGCAAATGTTTGATGCGGTAGTGGCTCAACTCCGGCAGCACAAGCAGGATGTGTTTGTTGCCGTTGCCGCCGTCGCCGACTGGCGCGTTGCCAATGCAAGCACGCAGAAACTGAAAAAAACCAGTGAAGGCGATGTGCCACAACTGCAATTTGCGCAAAACCCTGACATATTGGCCAGCGTCGCCGCCATGCCAAATGCACCTTATTGCGTAGGCTTTGCCGCAGAATCAGAAAACCTTTTGCAATATGGTGCTGCCAAACGCCAGAAGAAAGACGTGCCCCTGCTGGTTGGCAATATCGGCCATCACACCTTTGGCAAGGATGAGAACGAGCTGGTGCTGTTTGATGTGCACGGCCACACTACTTTGCCGCGCGCCGACAAACAAGCACTGGCCCAACAACTGGTGGCAGAAATCGCCTTGCGTTCCAGCCTCATTTAAATCTTCCCTACCTGCTCAAAGAGCGCCCGCTCTTTGAGCATTATTTTTTCTCAATACCATGAAAAACATAGACCTGAAAATTCTCGACAGCCGCATGAAAGACATGCTGCCAGCCTACGGTACACCTGGCAGCGCTGGCCTCGACCTGCGCGCCTGCATAGATGAAGCGATTACCATACAACCCGGCCAGACAGTGTTGATCCCTACCGGTCTGGCCATTCATATCTCTGACCCGGGCTACGCCGCCATGATCTTGCCACGCAGCGGCATGGGCCATAAAAACGGTATCGTGCTGGGCAACCTGGTTGGTCTGATTGATTCCGACTATCAGGGTCAATTGATGGTATCGACCTGGAACCGTGGCCAGTCAGAATTCACCCTGCAACCTATGGAAAGACTGGCGCAACTGATCATCGTACCTGTGTTGCAAGTCGGCTTTAATATCGTCGATGAATTTGGGCAGAGTGAGCGTGGTGAAGGTGGGTTTGGGAGCACCGGCAAGCATTAAGTATTTTTTGCTGGCGGCTGGGAGCGTCACTTCAAAAAGTTACTGCTATCTTAGCATCGTCGCTCCAGCGCAAGCTGGAGCCTAGCGACGTTCATAGCATACATTTATCGTCAATAAATTGACGCTCCGCAAATATCAAACCGAGTCCTTGCCCGCTGCTGTCCACAAGTATGGTTTGACTCAAACTACACGGCATACAATTAAAGACACTAGGCTCCAGCCTGCGCTGGAGCGACGAAGCCAAAACTACAGTCGTTCAACTGATATGCACCTCAAGCAAATAGCGTAGCAGTTACCGCAATTCAGGTCAGGCTAGCCAGCGCCGTCACCAATTTAGCTTTCAATTCCTCATTCTTCAATTCCTGCTTCTCCACATCAAAATTCTCATGAAAAGTCGGCACAGACAAACTTGCCTTCAGTTGCCCACCAAAAAATGGCGCAGATCCTGTAGCGGCAGCCAGTACACTGGCACCACCACGTGCGCCTGGCGAAGTCGATAGCATGACCATGGGCTTGCCCTGGAATACCTTGCCATTGGCACGAGAGCACCAGTCAAACAGGTTTTTATAGGCAGCGCTGTAGGAGCCATTATGTTCAGCAAAAGAAATCAGGATGGCGTCGCTGGCAGCGATCTTGTCCAGAAATGCCAGTGCCAGAGCGGGCTTGCCCAGTTCGGCTTCTTTATCTACGCTAAACAAAGGCAATTCATAGTCATTCAAATCCAGCAATTCAACCTCAGCGCCTGCGACCTGCTTGGCAGCATAAGTGACCAGTTGCTTGTTGATGGATTTTTTGCTGCTGCTGGCGGCGAAGGCGAGTAATTTCATGACGATGTCCTTATCGAAATTAAGAATCAAATTAAGTGCAAATCTGCTTGTTACATTGTAAAGCAAGATGATCAAGTGTCTAGGCGATAAAACCTGCCGTACTTGGGCAGAGCTGCAATGATCAATCTGGATTAGAATGCTGATTAAATGACATAAGCGACATCATTATCAAGCGATGTTTATTCAAACTGAGTAATTGAAGCCAGCGCTCCGTGCTACTTGAGCATCCCCGCAAATCTTTATTGGAAATCCATCATGAGCGTCATCAGCCTGACCATCTCCGCACGCACGAAAGACCTTGGCGGTTTTACTGTAGGGCGCATTTTGCCTTTTGCCAAACGACACCTGGTTGGCCCCTTCATTTTTCTTGACCACATGGGCCCGGCCCAATTTGAGGCAGGACAAGGCATGGATGTACGTCCCCATCCCCACATAGGTCTGGCAACAGTCACCTATCTGTTTGAAGGCAGCATGTACCATCGCGACAGTCTGGGCTCAGAACAAGAGATACTGGCTGGTGCAGTCAACTGGATGACTGCTGGACGCGGCATTACCCATTCAGAACGCAATAGCGATGCGCAACGTGCGCAGACGCGCACAGTACATGGCCTGCAAAGCTGGGTGGCCTTGCCCAAGGAATTTGAAGAGGTTGAGCCCTCTTTTCATCATCATGCATCAGAGAGTTTGCCGGTGTTTGATATTGGCCAGGTGGCACTGAAACTGATTGCCGGTTCTGCCTATGGGCACACCGCTCCCGTTAAAATTTTCAGCCCGCTGTTTTATGTAGAGGCAAAAATGCCTGCGGGTACACAGTTGCAAGTACCGGCAGAATATGCGGAACGTGCTTTGTATCTGATCTCCGGCCAGGTCAGCATCAATGATGAAGCCGTTGAAGAACGCACCATGCCCGTATTTGTGGAAGGTGCCGACGTGATAATTACAGCCACCAGCGATGCCCATCTGGTATTGCTGGGTGGAGCAACATTGCCTGAGCAGCGTTATATTTTCTGGAATTTTGTCTCCACTTCAGAAGCACGCATAGAGCAGGCAAAAGCCGACTGGAAGGCCGGACGTTTTGCCAAAGTGCCAGGCGACAATGAATTTATTCCATTACCAGAATAGGAAGCAACATGTCAGATAAAACCATCTTCGCCCATGTCACAGAAACCGGCGAAACCGCTTTTGCCGTAGATATCAATGTCTCTGACCACCAGATCAAAGGTGACGAGCCACTGGATGCTGGCGGCGGCAATCTGGGCCCTGCCCCATTCGACTTATTGACTGCAGCGCTGGGTGAGTGCACAGCCATGACCGTGCGCTGGTATGCGAACCAGCATCAATGGCCTTTGGACAAGGTTGAAGTCAAATTGACGCATCACAAGGAAGGTGTGCAGGATATTTTCAAGAAACAAGTCATCCTGCATGGTGCAGATTTAACAGAAGAACAAAGGACAAGACTGGTCGCTATTGCAGCAAAGTGCCCGGTGCATAAAACCATCACCAGTTCACCCATCATAGAAACCAGCGCAGGCTGAAAAAGCAAAAGCCCGGTTCAACGCTATCTGATCCGGGCTTTTTATTTGTACAACTACTTTTTCAGTTTGCGGCTGCGTCCTGCAGATTCACGCAGGATAGTGTAATTCCAGTCGTCATCATGAGAACCTACTGATACGCGGAACATATCACTGTCGCCTTTCAGGCGCTTGCCAAGTGCGACATGCTTCTTGCTGACATCGCTACGCTCATAGACATCAACTTCAACTTCATTTCCTTCCAGGGCGGCCTGGGACAGAACTGCGTCTATGGTCTTGGTTGTATATTCAAGTACATATGTGGGAAGTGTCAGGCCTGCCATACTTGTCTCCATCACGCAAAAATATACAAAATTAATGAAAAACCCCGGCCGTAGCCGGGGCAGACAAGGGTGGAATTATTCTACTTCTACCACCTCTTGAGATGCCTCAGGGGGGGTGGCATCGCCTTCAGAAAATTCCAGTTTGACCTGGTCTTTATCATCAAGATCGACAATCACACGTCCGCCTGTCACCAGCTTACCGAATAAGAGCTCATCCGCCAAGGCTTTACGTATCATATCCTGTATCAATCGTGCCATAGGGCGGGCACCCATCAAAGGATCAAAGCCTTTTTTGCCGAGGAACTTGCGCAGGTTTTCGGTAAATGTGGCTTCAACTTTTTTCTCATGCAATTGTTCTTCGAGCTGCATGAGGAACTTATCGACCACACGCAAGATGATCTCTTCGTCGAGTGCGCGGAAGCTGATAATGGCATCCAGACGGTTACGGAACTCAGGCGTAAACATGCGTTTGATATCAGCCATTTCATCGCCAGCTTCTTTGCTGTCGTTGAAACCGATAGAACGTTTTTGCAAACTTTCAGCGCCCGCATTTGTCGTCATGATAATAATGACATTGCGGAAATCTGCCTTGCGACCGTTGTTATCTGTTAACGTGCCATGGTCCATCACCTGCAACAAGATGTTGAAAACATCAGGATGAGCTTTTTCAATTTCATCCAGCAACAATACGGCATGTGGTTTTTTGGTGATGGCCTCAGTCATCAAACCACCCTGATCAAAGCCCACATAACCCGGAGGCGCACCGATCAGACGGCTGACGGCATGACGCTCCATATATTCAGACATGTCAAAGCGGATCAGCTCTATACCCAGGGTAAAGGCCAATTGCTTGGCAACCTCGGTTTTACCAACACCGGTAGGACCGGAAAACAGGAAAGAACCAATAGGCTTATCTGTCTTGCCGAGACCAGCACGTGCCATCTTGATCGATGAAGCCAGTGCTTCAATTGCAGGCTCCTGGCCAAACACGACATTTTTCAGGTCGCGTTCTATGGTTTGCAGCTTGCTGCGGTCATCCTGATTAACCGTTTGTGGCGGAATACGGGCAATTTTCGAAATGATGTCTTCGATATCTGCCTTGCCTATGGTTTTCTTTTGCTTGGACTTGGGCAAAATACGCTGCGCAGCACCAGCCTCGTCAATGACATCAATCGCCTTGTCGGGCAAATGACGGTCATTGATAAAACGTGCAGACAATTCTGCCGCAGTCGTCAGCGCGGAAGCAGAATACTTGACGTTGTGATGTTCTTCAAACTTGGATTTCAAGCCGCGCAAAATTTGCACAGTTTGCTCTACCGTTGGTTCATTGACATCGATCTTCTGGAAGCGGCGCGCCAGAGCATGGTCTTTTTCAAAGACGCCACGGTATTCTGTGTAAGTGGTCGCACCTATGCATTTCAGTTGTCCACTGGACAAGGCTGGTTTCAAGAGGTTGGACGCATCCAGCGTACCGCCCGATGCTGAGCCAGCACCAATGATGGTATGAATTTCATCAATGAACAGAATGCCGTTGGGCGTGTCTTTCAACTGCTTGAGCACGCCCTTGAGGCGTAACTCGAAGTCGCCACGGTATTTGGTACCGGCCAGCAAAGCGCCCATGTCCAGAGAATAGACAACGGCGTTTTGCAAAATATCAGGTACATCACTCTGGGTGATACGCCATGCCAGGCCTTCGGCAATAGCTGTTTTACCAACACCGGCTTCACCCACCAGCAAAGGATTGTTTTTGCGGCGACGGCACAGGATCTGGATCACGCGCTCAACTTCATTGTCGCGGCCGATCAGTGGATCTATCTTGCCTTCAGCGGCAGCCTTGTTCAGGTTCTGCGTGAACTGGTCGAGCGGGTTTTCCTTGGCTTGTGCTTCAGCCTGGTTTTCTTCGCTGCCTTCAGGGGATTTAGGCACTTCGTTATGGCTGTCTTTACGCACGCCATGCGAAATGAAGTTGACGACGTCGAGACGTGTCACACCCTGCTGATGTAAATAATACACAGCATGCGAATCTTTCTCACCGAAGATGGCAACCAGTACATTCGCACCAGTCACCTCTTTCTTGCCATTCGATGCTGACTGCACATGCATGATGGCGCGCTGTATCACGCGCTGGAAACCAAGCGTAGGCTGGGTATCAACCTCATTGGTGCCAGGTACGGTGGGGGTATTATCAGTAATGAAATTACCCAGGGTTTTGCGCAAATCCTCGATATTCACTGCGCAGGCTCTTAGCACCTCCGCAGCAGAAGGGTTATCCAGCAAGGCGAGCAGCAGGTGCTCTACCGTGATGAATTCATAACGAGCCTGCCTGGCCTCGACAAAGGCCATATGCAAACTAACTTCCAGTTCTTGCGCAATCATACTTCCTCCATCACACATTGCAGGGGGTGTCCTGCCTTACGGGCGTGCGTTAAAACGAGTTCCACTTTGGTCAGCGCAATATCCTTGGAATAGACACCACATATCCCTTTGCCATCCCTGTGCACCTTGAGCATGATCTGCATGGCAGTCTCACGATCCTTATTAAAATATTCCTGAACGATCGCCACCACAAACTCCATAGGAGTGTAGTCGTCGTTGAGTAAAGTTACCTGATACATGGAAGGCGGTTTTAACTTCTGTGCCTGACGTTCCAGTATCGTACCGTTTTCTTGCTTGTTTCCCATACGTATATTCTAGTACGTTGATTCATTTCAGAGACAAATAATAAGCGAATAAAAACGGCTTAATTTTCTCCTTGGTCAATGTTACGCGCTTTCTGCTTTCCTCGCAGATGGTGATCAATTCCTTTAGATCAAGTTTCAATGGTAAAACTATTTCTTCACATCAAATGTCACGGTATTTTCTTGTCATTAAGTAAAAATACAACAGTACTGCAAAACTACTTGATATGTAACCAGAAGTTTCTTGACTTTAGCTTTTTTTCCGCCAAGAATGATATTTATTGACAAATAAAGTAGTAAATCGTCAATATGAAGTGAGCAGGTCAAGGGGGAGGTAGCGTAGTGCTAGGTTTCTTGCTTTTACGGCTCGTGTGATTAGTTTTTATTTGAAAGATGCATTATGGCAACAGGTACCGTCAAGTGGTTCAATGATTCCAAAGGTTTCGGCTTTATCACTCCGGATGACGGTGGTGAGGATTTGTTCGCCCACTTTTCCGCAATCCAGATGAACGGCTTCAAGACCCTGAAAGAAGGTCAAAAAGTTTCGTTCGAAGTCACGCAAGGCCCTAAAGGCAAGCAAGCTTCTAACATCCAAAACCCTTAATCTTAGATCTTTCTCAGATTTTGGTTTTTTAAAAAGCCCCGCAATCCGGGGCTTTTTTTCGTCCATTGCCAATTCTCTTATCCTCTGTCGCCCCTCCTCTACTGATTAAATTTTGCTTTAATGGAGTTCAAGGCTAAAGTAGATACCTTTTCCAAATGCTTTTATTAAACGCAGGCCCAGATTTCCCCCATGAAGCTTAGGCATAAAATCATCTTGCTGGCTGTTGTCCCGCTGCTGCTGGCTTTTGCCGGCATCGCCATGGCGGTATTTTATCAAGCGACTTTTTTGGCAAAACAGCAAAGAAGCACAATAGAACAAGCCTACATTGCCAGCAAGGAAGCCGAACTCAAGCATTATGTCACTCTGGGTACTGCAGCGATTGCCCACCTTTACAACAGCAAGCAGCAAGGCCCTGCCACGCAGGAAGAAGCCAAGAAAATACTGGCTGCCCTGGATTTTGGTGATGATGGTTATTTTTACATCTATGACATGGATGGCAAAAACCTCATGCATCCCCGCCGCCCTGACCTGGTAGGCCAGGATTTGTGGAATATGACCGACCCCCAGGGCAGCCTGACCATACAAAACCTGCTCAACAAGGCCAAGGCGGGTGGTGGTGCCATTCGTTATATGTGGGAAAAACCATCCATGCAAAAGGTCATGCCCAAACTCGGTTATGTAGTGCACCTGGAAAAATGGGGCTGGATGATGGGTACGGGCATCTATCTCGACGACGTCGATACCGCCCTCAATAAAATTGATGTACAAGTGGCAAAAAACATACAAAGCACCATGTCATGGATTGCCGGCATCGCGATTATCAGTGCCTTGCTGATTGCCCTGTCCGGCCTGGCCCTGAATATCACCGAATCGCGGCTTGCCGAAGCCAAGCTCAAGGTGCTCGCGCAAAGCGTGGTCAGCTCGCAGGAAGATGAGCGTGCCCGTCTGTCCCGCGACCTGCATGACGGTTTGAGCCAGCTACTGGTTTCCGTCAAGCTGCAAATTGAGTCAGGCCAGGTCAAACTGCATCAAGCCAGTGCGGGGCCGGAAGCCGCCAAGCTGTCATTTGCCCGTGCCACCGACCAGCTCAATGAAGCGCTCAGCGAGGTCAGGCGCATCTCGCACAATCTCCGCCCCGCCCTGCTCGATGATCTGGGCCTGGTGGCCGCCTTTGAGCATCTTAGCGATGAGTTTGAGCACGCCAGTGGCTTACCGGTCAGCTTTCATGCTTCTGGTGATTTCCATGCACTTGATGAAATCGGCAACACCGTCCTGTTCCGGGTCGCACAGGAAGCCCTGACGAATATACATAAACATGCCCAGCAAGTCAGCCATGTCAATGTGCACCTGCTCAGCGACGCTGAAAATATCAATCTCATCATCAGCGATGATGGGCGTGGATTTGATATCAAGGGCGTAGCCAACCATCCACACCGTGGCATAGGGCTGAGCAATATGCGTGAACGTCTGGCTGCGATTAATGGCAGTTTGCAATTACAATCCGATACCGGCGGCACTACCGTGACCGCCTGCATACCAAATGGAGACAACCAATGACCGAGCAGATACCGGTCCAGCCTGTACGACAAGTGCATTTATTACTGGTCGATGATCACCCGCTGGTCAGGGACGGCTTAAGAGCAAGGCTGGAGACCATCGCCAGCATCAGGATAGCTGGTGAGGCAGGTACGGCAGAAGAGGCGCTGGCCATCGCTGCCAGCACCCCTGTAGATTTGATACTGATGGATATTAACCTGGGCACTGGCAATGGCATCAGCCTGACTGCGCGCTTCAAGACCGAGTACCCGCACATCGCGGTGATCATGTTGTCAATGCATGAAAAAACTGAATATGTGAATCAGTCCATACAGGCTGGTGCCCGCGCCTACGTGCTCAAGGATGCTCCTGCGGTAGAAATCATAGAAGCAATCGACACCGTCATCGCCGGGGGCACCTATTTCAGCTCAGGCCTGAACCGGCAAACTGCCAGCAGCGATGCCGGCCAGCTTTTGACTCAGAGAGAGCAATCCATCCTTAAATGCATAGCAACCGGCAAATCGAATAAACATATTGCCCGCGAACTGGGGCTCAGCGTCAGGACGGTGGAAACCCACAGGCTCAATATCAAACGCAAGCTCAACATCGAAGGCCAGGCCGACCTTATACGCTATGCCTTGAGCAATGTGATCGTCTGAAGACCGACTGGCTCTGAATAGAATTCAAGCCGCACATGCAAATCATAAGGGCGGAAAAGAGCAGAAAAAAATCTGACTGGAACGGAACGGTGAAAAAAAATGCCCGGCCTGGATAAATCACGGGCCGGGCTATTTTTTATTTCTTTTTAAACGTCGCCAGAGTGCGGGTACGTTCGTCCAGGTCCTGCTTCTCAAGATCAAGCAAGGCTTGTCTTTCTATATTGATCTGCCTGACCAGGCTGTTATATTTATTAACGTCCTGATCATTATCGAAAAGCAGGGTGTCACCATCGATTTTTATTTTTCCGAAACTGCTTTCACAGAGCGCCAATACCTGTTTCTTCAGTTCCAGAAAAGCGCGCAAATGTTCATTTCGCTTTAATCTCGAGTCGAGAATTTCTTCCATATTCTTTTTATTGTTAGCAATGACTTCCTGGCGCTGTTGCGGAGACATGTTGATTCTTTCCAGCGCATCGGTATAGCTTGCACGCAAACTGTCGTAACGCTTGGAATTATTATCAAACATGGTCTCTGCCGCCAGGATAGACAGATTACTATTTTCTATACCTTGACGCGAAGTCAGGTTGGCGGGCTTTAACAAGCCCCCAAGGTCCAATGCCTTGAGCTCTTCAGAGAAACGCAAATTCTGCTTGATATTGGCACGCAAGTATTCAAATGTCAGACGCACTTCCTGATCCAGAGAGCGCTGGCCAGTAAGAGGAATACGTTCAGATAATTTGACGTTTTCATCTATCTCTTCTTTTTCGAGCTTGATGCTGATTTCCATCAACTCGGCAATAACCTGGCGTGCTTGCCGCACGCGGCTCTGCATTTCCTTGCCCGACCAGTTTGCCATTTCTTCATTGCGTTCTTCCTTGCTGTTATTCAGGGCATTGAGCATGCTCAGGAAAGTTGGCGTTGAACGAAAATCATTGACAGCCTTGCGGTCAGCGGGCGCGAGCTTATTGAACTCGCTGCGCGCCGCATCAAGACCCTGGTTCATCTCGGTGCGCCAGAGGCGGGTAGAAATTTTAGCGGTAGGCTTGGGCAATTCCTTTAACAGCTTTTGTGCATAATCCGATGAAATGTGCTTTGCAAGTACCGTCGATATATGCAAATTGATTGCATCCACAGTAAATGGGCGCATATAGATTTCCTGATCAAAATACATTTCAGGTTTTGTCCTGTTGTTATTTTCCAGGTCACGACGAATGGAGTTCTGTATCCCCTGATCTATACCAAAGATACTGACAATTTGCTGCACGTCCTCAATTGCAGCCGGATCCTTGATCGGTATCCCTGCTGCACCAGCAAACGACACCAGGGACGACAAAAACAGCACTAACAATAATCTACACACCAACATCATTACTCCCTCATTAATAGTTTTATTTATTTTTCTTCAATCGCTCTGCTTCAAACTCAGCCAATGGCCTGTAATCTGCATTGAGCATGCTTTTTTCAAAAGACCTTTGCATGTAAACCAGGGCCTTGATCTTGTTACCGTTAATCATATTCAGTTGCGCGATATAGAAGTATGCTTCAGCCAGCGCCATATCCAGCTCATCACCGGTACGTTTATGCACCTGATGCAATACCTGGTCTTCAGACTTACCACCGGGCTGCGTGGCAGACAACATGTCATTGAGCCAATCGTCACCGCCATCGCTAACGCTCGCCGCTATCACTGACAGATTCTGCCGCCTGAGTGCAAGCTGGCGCATGATGCTGGCGCGCAGTTTGGACTGGCTGCCACTGCTTTTTTCTATCGCTAAAGCAAAACTGTCTGTGGCATCCTTCCATTTGCCCAGGGCATACAGGGACATGCCACGCAACATGTAGAGCCTGCTGTCAGCGGCCCCAATGGACAATAATCGTGCGCTGTCAGCCTCGCTATTCTTGAAGTCACCTAGTGCAAAGTAGGTGCTTGCACGGCAGCGCACATATTCCTGAGTATCCAGGCCATCTTTTTTGGCCATTTGCAAATCCGCCAATGCATCAGACTTGCGCGCCACACGTGCATACGCCAAACCGCGTTCGCAAAGAGCCAGTGCAGAACTATTACCGCTGGCGCGCGCTTCATTGATCAGACTGGATTTGTTGCGGATGTCTTCTTCCAGTTGCTCTTTGATTCTCTGCTTCATGGGCAGATCAGGCACATCCGGAACGTTAGGCACATTAGCCACATCAGGTACCTTACGGACAGCCGCATCGCGCAAGTCTGTCTTGCGTATCTGTATACTACCTTCCAGCATGACACCGACTTTGCGGGTATTCGCCATGAAATCAACCACGTCCTGCGGCGCTACCCTGTCTGTCAGGCTGCGCAGTTCTACGCTGGCCTTGAATATATTCTGTTTGAAAGTCAAAGTTTCACTTGCCTTGAATGCCGTGTCATCGATATTTGTAATCGACGGCGTATAGTTCGCATTGACCTCTTCTGGCAATCTGGCTTCCAGTTCATAGCGTATCAGCGGCGGATGTGTCGGCACGACCAGGGCTTGCTTGCGCTTGGGGTTTTCGGGAACATAAAACCGTTCACGCATATTCGATGCCTGATAACGCAGCTGCCATCCCGAAGCATTTTTGACCAGCAAGCCAGGTATCTGGAATTTCAATTCAATATTGACTGTATTGGCCTGGCGGTTGTCAGATACAGTGGGGCCAGACTTGAGCTCGGCATCAGGGTACCGCCTTAACACTGAGGCGATATAGGCATTTTTTAATTGGTCCCTAGTTTGCCTTGCCACATAGGAACGTATCTGTTCTGCTTCTACGCCTGAATATTGATGCGTGACTTGAAACTCAGCCATACCATCCATTTTATCCAGACGTATTTTTTCCAGACGCCCATTGACGGTCGCTGTGCCCTCTTCATTTTTGGAAATCGTGCCAAGTTCAAAAGTATCCTTGTTAATCACTAGCACTTCAGCACCGCCATGTACCTGCCCCATATTGGCAAGTGGCCCGTACTGGGCTGCCCTGGTCGGGTCGAGGTAATAGACTTTGCCATTCACTTTTACCCTGACAATTGCATGATCAAATGCCAAAGGTGAAGGCAGCATTTTTCCTGGCATTGCCGGATTGGATGCAGAAATCAGAACCGGGGATGCCTCTATTCCCAGTTTGCGCAAAATCGTCGATAACAACAAAGACTTATCCTTGCAATCACCATAACGGCGAGCCAGCACCACATCTGGCGGGAAAGGCTTGTGAGAATTCTCGCCTATGGAAATCGACAGATAGCGTATCTCATTCTGTACATACGCCAGCGCTTGTTGCACAGTCTGGTCTGAGTTCCCTGCCCCACGCAACCCCGCGACGACTTTATCAAGCTCAGCACTATTGGTGTTCACATCAAACAGATTTTGTGCCCACTGATTAACTTGCTGCCATTGTGAAAACTCTGAAAACTGTATGACCCTGAACTGGAATATGTCTTGGGGCACATAGGGTTCAAACTCGATGGCCTTGATCTGATCTGCAGTAAATGTAATGATCTTGCGGCCCGCAAGCTGTTCTTCTTTGGTTTGGATATTGCCGCTGCCCTGGCCAAGAATGCGGTACTTGACAGGCCTGCTGGCAGGCGTGTTCAGGCGTATGCGCTTGCGTAAAATCGGGTAGCCGTTATCCCATACCAGGGTCGAGAAGAAATGACCGTCAAAAACCGGATTCTGCCCCGTCGTTGAATACGCTATATCGACAATATCACCCACGCGGATATCGTCAATCACAATCGATGCTGTGACTGAACCCGTAAAAATACCGGAATCAAGTTCACTTTCCATCTGCAGATAACGGATATCAGCAGTGGTCGTTTTGTCAAATACCTGGCTACCCCGTATGACCCGGATACTGTGCAAGCCCACTTTTTGATATTCAGGATGAAATGGAATCTCAATCCGGCCCACCTGCGTAAGCATGGAGGCTTCATTTGCCTGCATCATGCGATGCACATAAGTGCTCGCCTGCTTATCTACATAGGTCTGGACATCAGACAGGCGGATCACCAGTGGCGCTGCATTACTGGCATTTGCCACCTGGCTTCCATTATCCAATTCCACCCATGAGGGCACTGGTTCAGCGCGAGTCAGGTTTCGTTCGAAGCGCTGGGATTCCTGTGGCCTGCCACTAGTCTGCACTTCGGTCTGCACTTCGGTTTGCGCCGCAGAGGCATGACTGCCCAGAACCAGCAAACAGAGGCAAAAACAGATGCATAGTACAGAAGCAGTACTCTTGAAGGATATAGAGGATATTTTATTCAGCCTGGTCAGTTTGAGCAGGGCTGGTGTCATCAATGGCGTCATAAGTATGCAAGGAATGGGCACTTACTTGAAATCCATGATCAAGATAAGTGAATAGCATTTTGCTGTCACAAGCCACAGGAACACAGACCGGAGTGGTCACATACGGATCCCGAAGCCTTGATCCAACAAACTATACCCGCCTTGAAAATCAACTTCGAGATTTGTTTTTCAACTTGATTCTATCAGAATGACATGTTTTTTTGTCTAAAAACCGGTAGAAGAAAACTTCATTAAATCTCACGCTCATGGTGCAGATAAGCGACAAAAAAGCCCCCTGTCGCAAAACAGGGGGCTTTGACTGCGTCTTGACTGTCTGGCCGGATTTACTCCTGCCAAACAAACAAACAGCGGACTCAGATTTACATGTTTTCTATCATGACATCGCCGAAACCGGAGCAAGACACTTGTGTCGCGCCTTCCATCAAGCGGGCGAAGTCATAAGTGACTTTCTTGGCTGTGATGGCTTTTTCTGTTGCGCTGATCAACAGATCAGCCGCCTCCAGCCAGCCCATGTGACGCAACATCATTTCTGCGGACAGGATCAGGGAACCTGGGTTCACATAATCTTTACCGGCATACTTAGGTGCTGTACCGTGAGTTGCTTCAAACATCGCGATAGAGTCAGACAAGTTTGCACCTGGAGCAATACCGATACCACCAACCTGAGCTGCCAACGCGTCAGAGATATAGTCGCCGTTCAGGTTCAGTGTAGCAATAACGCTGTATTCTGCCGGACGCAACAGGATTTGCTGCAGGAACGCATCAGCGATGGAATCTTTAACAGTGATTTCTTTACCTGTCTTAGGATTCTTGAATTTGCACCATGGGCCGCCGTCGATCAGCTCAGCACCGAATTCTTTTTGCGCCAGAGCATATGCCCAGTCACGGAAGCCACCTTCGGTGTACTTCATGATGTTGCCTTTGTGGACGATAGTCACAGATGGCTTGTCATTGTCGATGGCGTACTGGATCGCTTTGCGTACCAGACGTTCCGTACCTTCACGGGATACTGGCTTGACGCCGATACCGGAAGTTTCTGGGAAACGGATTTTTTTGACGCCCATTTCTTCTGTCAGGAACTTGATCAGTTTTTTAACCTGGTCAGAGCCTTCAGCGAATTCGATACCAGCATAGATATCTTCAGAGTTTTCGCGGAAGATGACCATGTCTGTTTTTTCTGGCTCACGCACTGGGGATGGCACGCCTTTGAAATAACGTACTGGGCGCAGGCAGACATACAGGTCCAGCTCTTGACGCAGGGCCACGTTCAGGGAACGGATGCCGCCGCCAACTGGCGTAGTCAATGGGCCTTTGATGGAAACTACGTAGTCTTTCAAGACTTTCAGCGTTTCTTCTGGCAACCAGACATCAGGGCCATATACTTTAGTGGATTTTTCGCCAGCATAGATTTCCATCCAGCTGATTTTGCGTTTGCCGCCATAGGCTTTTGCTACGGCCGCATCAACGACCTTGATCATGACCGGGCTGATATCAACGCCAGTACCATCACCTTCGATGAATGGAATGATAGGATTGTCAGGTACATTCAATGAAAAATCAGCATTGACGGTAATTTGTTTACCTTCAGCAGGTACTTGAATATGTTGATACATCGTTTTCTCCGTAGTTGGGCGATCAAGCGGGTCACGCTTTTCTCATCATCTGCCTTGCGTGCGTATATTTTGTAGAGTAATCACTCTTCTATAAGACACAAGACCATCTTTTCGTATTATGCACTACTATTTTACCGTATGCCATCAGTTTGTCAGCTTTGCTGGCGTCACGGCGACTTCGGTTTTCACGTATTACCCAGTTTGAAAATACAAAATGACAAGCTCTGGGACAATCTCACCTGGACAGACACAAAGTAATTGGCATAAGGGAAATTATCTTCGCATACACTCGTTTTTCATATGGCAGACTATGCACCACTGTTCAATCATGCAAGTGCATTTTACGGTTACCATATTGCCATGAAACTGATTTTACTCAACAAACCATTTAATGTGATGTGCCAGTTTTCGGCACACCCCAGCCGCCCTACCCTGGCTGACTATGTCAAGATACCGCACATCTATCCCGCTGGCCGGCTTGACGCAGATAGTGAGGGATTGATATTACTGACTGATGACGGCCAGCTACAAAACCGTATCAGCCACCCCGATCACAAACAGCCAAAAACTTATCTGGTGCAAGTCGAAGGCACACCGAAGCGCGAAGCACTGGAAAAACTGCGTCAGCCTTTGGACCTTGGTGACTTTGTGACCCAGCCCTGCGTCGTCAAACATATATACCCGCCAGAATGGCTATGGCCACGCAACCCGCCGGTGCGTGAACGGGTGAACATTCCTACCAGTTGGCTAAGCCTGACTTTATCAGAAGGAAAAAATCGTCAGGTCAGGCGCATGACAGCAGCAGTTGGCTTGCCAACTTTGCGCCTGGTGCGTATCAGCATAGGTGGATATTCACTGGAAACCCACCCCTTACTACCCGGCGAATGGCAAGAAGTTAAAATTTAAATAATGTTTGCACAGAAATTCAGAAAAAAATCCATAAACGTTATAAATTAATTAGAATTCCTGTCAACGCCCGATTCATCGGTAGCGTTATTTGCCTTGATTCAATTGAATCACTCTTAACCAATACTTTATGAAGGACACCAAAATGAAAAAATTGATCGCCGCTCTGGTCGTAGGTCTGTTTGCTTCTGCTGCTTTCGCCCAGGCACCTGCTCCTTCAGCATCCGCTGCTGCTTCTACTGAAGCTTCCAAACCAGCAAAAAAAGCGAAGAAAGCCAAGAAAGCTAAAGCAGCATCTGCATCCGCTTCTGCATCCATGTAATTCTGTCGCTTTTCAGTACAGAAGCAAGGCAGGCTTATCACCTGCCTTTTTTTGCGTTCGAAATTATTGACCGGCAGTTTTAAGGGCGTGCTTAAAGAGCTCCAACACGCATCAAACATGCATCAAGCTACAAATGCAAATCATAGAAACGAAAAAACGATAAAGAAGCGACAAAAAGCAAAAGCCGCAATAAATTGCGGCTTTTTTCACTTCAGGCAGTCAAGTCAGCACATTAGCACTGACTTACAGCTTTAGAAGCAGGCTTAAATTAAGCCAGTGCTTTCAAAGCAGATGCCAGACGGCTCTTATGGCGAGCTGCCTTGTTTTTGTGAATGATTTTCTTGTCAGCGATACGGTCGATAACCGATACGGAGCTTTGGAAAATTGTTGCAGCAGCAGCTTTATCACCAGCTTCGATTGCTTTACGAACAGCTTTGATCGCTGTACGCAGCGTAGAGCGCTGGCTGGAGTTGTGTGCATTCAGTTTAACTGCTTGACGAGCACGTTTGCGTGCTTGTGCGGTATTTGCCATGAGATTTCCTAAACGTGGTCAAAGCGACGAGGTCAAAACATTTGATTTAAATGCCACGCCGCAAAAATTCTATACAGCTTTGCAGTATAACCGGATTTATTTTTGATAGCAAGCTTTCCTGTCGATTCTTGCAACAGACAGGCATATTTCTGCTGTTTCAGCGAAATTTACGCAACTGTCATGCTCAAAATCTGCACGACTGTACCTATGCGCCTGGGTGTGGGGATGCAAAACTAGGCACTATCCAGATTTTACTACCAATGCCATTTCTCTGCCGACACCACAATCCACAATCCACAATCCACCATCACAAGGATGAACATGCACTGCAACGCTATTACTTTAAAAGGAAAACACGCCACTCTGGAGCCGCTGGAACAGCATCACCTGGCTGATATCCAGGTCGCCGCCGCAGATGGTGAATTATGGAAGCTGTTTTTTACCTCAGTCCCCTCCCCCGATAATACCCAGAACTGGCTCAATATCGCCCTGGACATGCAACAGCAGCAAAAAGCCGTTCCTTTTGTCGTCCGCGAAAATGCGACTGGCCAGATAGTCGGCGCCACCAGATACTGTAATATGGACATCAATAACAAACGTCTGGAAATAGGCTACACCTGGTATGCGCAGCGGGTACAGCGCAGCCCGGTAAATACCGAGTGCAAATTGCTGTTGCTGGGTCATGCCTTTGAAGAGTTTGGCTGTATAGCTGTCGAGTTTCGTACTGACTGGTTTAACCGCCGCTCACAGGCAGCGATAGAACGCCTGGGTGCGAAGCGTGATGCCGTCTTGCGCAATCACATGATTTTGCCTGATGGCCGCATCCGTGATACGGTGGTATACAGTATCCTGCATTCTGAATGGGCGGGCGTGAAAAAGAATTTGCAATATATGCAATCCAAATATGAATAAATAGTAGGGAGACTGACCAGTGCTGATCGATTTTTTCTTTACCCTGAAAGACGCCAAGATCCCGGTATCCATCAAGGAATTCCTGATGCTGCTGGAGGCCATGGAAAAAGGCTTGATCAGCATGTCACTCGACGACTTTTACTTCCTGGCGCGCACCATCATGGTCAAGGATGAAGCGCATTACGACAAGTTCGACAAAGCCTTTGGCCTGTACTTCAAGGGCATAGACACGATATTTGAAAAGCGCCCCGACATCCCGCTGGACTGGCTCATGAAGCGCATGGAGCGTGATTTGACGGACGAGCAAAAAGCCGCCATCGAGAAATTTGGCTACGACAAGCTGATGGACAGGTTGCAGGAATTGCTCAAAGAACAAAAAGAACGCCACGAAGGTGGCAGCAAATGGATAGGCACGGGCGGCACATCGCCTTTCGGCAATGGCGGCACCAACCCGGAAGGCATACGCATAGGTGGCAAAGGCGGTGGCCGTAGCGCCGTCAAGGTGTGGGAAGCCCGCGCCTTCCGCGATTATGACGCTGAACGCGAACTCGGCACCCGCAATATCAAGGTCGCCCTGCGCCGCCTGCGCAAATTCGCCCGCCAAGGTGCAGAAGAAGAATTGGCATTGGATGCGACAATCAAGGCCACCGCCAACAATGCCGGTTACCTCGACATCAAGATGCAGCCTGAGCGCAAGAACAATATCAAAGTGCTCATGTTGCTGGATGTAGGCGGCACCATGGACGACCACATCGCTCAAACTGAAGAATTATTCTCTGCCGCCAAGACAGAATTCAAGAATATGGAGTTCTTTTATTTCCACAATTGCGTCTATGACTATCTGTGGAAAAACAACCGCCGCCGCCATGCAGAAAAATTTCCAACCTGGGATGTCTTGCGCAAATACACGCCCGATACCAAGGTCATCTTCGTCGGTGATGCGACCATGAGCCCGTATGAAATCCTGCAAGCTGGCGGCTCTGTTGAATACAACAATGAAGAAGCTGGCGCGACCTGGCTGCAACGGTTTACGTCTGCCTTCCCAAAATACATCTGGCTCAATCCTGAACCTGAAGGCTTGTGGCAATACCGGCAGTCTATATCCGTCATCAAGCAGATTATGAGTAACCGTATGTTTCCGGTAACGATAGAGGGTCTGGAGCGGGGAATGAGGCTGTTGAGCAAATAACAATCAATCAAGAACAAGCTTTGGCAGACTGTGTTGCCAAAGCTTGTTTTAGACAATTGTTACATTATAGGTAGGGGCTTTTACCAGGGACAAGCGAGTGCTGGGTGACTATTTTATTTGTTACCGCAACTGCAAAAACTTTTGTATTGTCGACAACACCTGCTTCCTCGACAAAGGCTTGGTCAAAAAGCCTTCACACCCTGCCTGTTGCGCATTTGCAACTTTATAATTAAAACTCTTATCAACCAAAAAGATCACCGTTGTCCTACGGTCTGTATTTTGCTTTTTCAGCTCAGCACACAGGCGATAAGGGTCAATGTCTGGCGTGGAAGAATTAATCATCGTCATGGCATGGCGATTGTTCTTATCCAGCATCAGGGCACTACGTTCATCTGTTGCCAGTGTCACGGTGATGCCATATTTATCCATGATCATGGCGACATACTCGCGAAAGCGCATGTCCTTATCGACGATCATGATGCCGCCCTTGGGCACACTGGGCCTGCGCATCTTTTGGTATTCGCTGGGGTCGGTCAGATCAAGGTCAAGACGTTCGCGGCGGCGGCGCTCAGGCACAGCCACCTCACCAAAGGCGCTCAGGGTGGTCAGCAAGAGCTGACGGCGGTCTATCAGTTCATCGAGGACGTCAAACAATTTACGCCAGCGTATAGGACGCGGCATGGACTGATAATGTAAATTGACTTCAGTCTTACCAATAAGCAATACTGGCTGCGCTCCGCCCAGATTGAGGTCGGACAGGGTCGCCAGTGCTTTTAAATCCTCTGCGTTGACAATATGAATGTCAGGATCTTGTAAACTACCGGCTTTTAATACCAGATAGCGATAGCCCTTCTCGCGGAGAACAGCAAGAACGGTTGAGAAGGTTTCTTCCTCTTTTGGAGAAAATCCAAACAGTCGGATCGCGATCGTTGGAGTTTTTGTTGGCATCGTTTTTCCATCTTACACATTGCAGCTTCGATCATTGCAGCTACAATAGCTGCAAAAACGCTGCAAGAATACAGCTTAATTCTGCCAGCCTCACAAAAAAATTGCAAAACATCATCAAAAAATTAACCAAAACAACAGATTTTCATTCGCATGGCCACTAAAAAAAATACTTCTCCGTCAGACTATAGCGAATCATCCATCCGAGTACTCAAAGGCCTGGAGCCGGTCAAACAAAGACCGGGGATGTATACCCGCACCGAAAACCCGCTGCATATCATCCAGGAAGTCATCGACAATGCCTCGGATGAAGCCCTGGGCGGGCATTGCAAGAACATCCTCGTTACCATCAATGCTGATACCAGTATCAGTGTAGAAGATGATGGCCGCGGTATTCCAGTTGGTTTGCACCCAGAAGAAGGCGTGCCTACTGTGGAAATCGTCTTCACCCGTTTGCATGCAGGTGGCAAGTTTGATAAAGGCTCTGGTGGAGCCTATGCCTTCTCCGGCGGTTTGCATGGCGTCGGTGTCTCAGTCACCAATGCGCTGTCCAAGCGTCTGGAAATCACAGTCTGGCGCGAAGCAGGCCTGCATAACCTGACTTTTGCCAATGGCGATGTGATAGAACCATTACGCAGCCAGCCACTGGCGCGCGGAGACAAAAAAAGCGGTACGCGCGTCACTATCTGGCCAGATGCCAAGTATTTTGACAGCGCCAACATCCCGCAAGGCGAATTGCAACGCCTGTTGCGCTCCAAAGCAGTCTTGCTGCCGGGCGTTAAAGTCACGCTGCTCAATGCCAAAACCGGCGAGAGCCAGACCTGGCAATATGACCAGGGCTTGCGTGGCTATCTGACTGAGGCACTGGCACAGTCTTCGCATGGTGAACCATTGATCCCCCTGTTTGAAGGCGAGCAATTTGCCAATTCAGACAGCGACGGCTTTGCCGAGGGTGAAGGCGCCTCCTGGGTAGTGGCGTGGACAGAAGAAGGCAATGTCGTCCGTGAATCCTATGTCAACCTCATCCCTACCCCCGCTGGTGGTACGCATGAATCCGGTTTGCGTGAAGGCCTGTTTGGTGCGGTGAAGAGCTTTGCCGAGATGCATTCCTTGCTGCCTAAAGGCGTCAAGCTCTTGCCAGAAGACGTATTTGCCCGCGTATCCTTCGTTTTGTCTGCCAAGGTACTGGACCCGCAATTCCAGGGCCAGATCAAGGAAAGGCTGAATTCCCGCGATGCCGTGCGTCTGGTGTCGTCTTTCACCAAGCCACCACTGGAACTGTGGCTGAACTCCCACGTGGAATATGGCAAGAAGCTCGCTGAACTGGTCATCAAGCAAGCGCAATCGCGCCTGCGCTCTGCCCAGAAAGTGGAAAAGAAAAAATCTTCAGGCGTGGCCGTCTTGCCTGGCAAGCTGACCGACTGTGAATCGAATGATATTGCCCGCAATGAAATCTTCCTGGTCGAGGGTGATTCTGCAGGTGGCTCTGCCAAGATGGGCCGCGACAAGGAATTCCAGGCGATCTTGCCACTGCGCGGCAAGGTCTTGAACTCATGGGAATCTGAGCGCGACCGCCTGTTTGCCAATAACGAGATTCATGATATTGCCGTCGCAATAGGCGTTGATCCACATAGCATGAATGAGATTGTTGATTTTACCAATCTGCGCTACGGCAAAATTTGCATACTCTCTGATGCTGACGTTGATGGTTCGCACATCCAGGTCTTGTTGCTGACACTGTTCTTCCGTCACTTCCCGCAACTGATTGCACGCGGCCATATCTGCGTAGCTCGCCCGCCACTGTTCCGCGTTGATGCACCTGCACGTGGCAAGAAACCGGCACAGAAAATCTATGCACTGGATCAAGGCGAACTTATCGCTATCGAAGACAAATTGCGCAAGGACGGTGTCAAGGATGGCGCCTGGGCGATTTCCCGCTTCAAGGGCCTGGGTGAAATGAATGCCAACCAATTATGGGAAACCACGATGAACCCGGATACGCGCCGCCTGCTGCCAGTTTCTCTGGGTGAGTTTGATCAGGTCTTTTCTGAAGGCCGTTTTAATATGCTGATGGGCAAAGGCGAAGCCGCCGCCCGCCGTGCCTGGATAGAAGAGCATGGTAATGCAGTTGAAGCCGACATCTAAGATACCTGATCTCGCAAACCATAAAAGAATACAAAAAATACGAATAGAACCATGAGCGAACAAGCGAATTTATTTGATCAAACCCCACCGCCACCAGGCGATGGTGAAACCCTGACCCTGGCGACCTTTGCAGAACGCGCCTATCTTGACTACGCCATCTCGGTCGTCAAAGGCCGCGCCCTGCCTGATGTTTGCGACGGTCAAAAACCAGTGCAACGCCGCATCCTGTATGCGATGAATGAGCTGGGCCTGAACTCTGCCGCCAAGCCGCGTAAATCTGCTGCTGTGGTTGGTGATGTACTGGGTAAGCTGCATCCACATGGTGACCAGTCTGTCTATGACGCGCTGGTGCGTATGGCGCAGGATTTCTCTCTGCGCTACCCATTGATTGATGGCCAGGGTAACTTCGGCTCCCGCGACGGCGACGGTGCGGCGGCGATGCGATATACAGAAGCGCGCTTGACACCAATCTCCAAATTGCTCATGGATGAAATCGATCAGGGTACGGTTGATTTCCAGCCTAATTATGACGGCACTACCGAAGAACCAAAATTGCTGCCCAGCCGCCTGCCCTTCGTCTTGCTGAATGGTGCATCCGGTATTGCAGTGGGTCTCGCGACAGAAATTCCTTCCCATAACCTGACTGAAGTTGCCAAAGCCGCAGTAGCCCTGATACGCAACCCGGCCATGAAACATGCCGAGTTGATGGAATACATCCCCGGCCCGGACTTCCCGGGTGGCGGGCAAATCATTACGCCAGCTTCTACCATTGCCGATATGTATGCGACTGGCCGCGGCAGCATGAAGGTACGTGCACGCTGGAAGATAGAAGAAATGGCACGGGGCCAATGGCAAGCCGTAGTCACTGAATTACCACCAGGTACCTCGTCACAAAAAATACTGGAAGAGATTGACGAGCTAACCAATCCAAAAATCAAGCTGGGTAAGAAGACGCTGTCGCCTGAACAAGCCGCATTGAAACAGGTCATCCTGTCGGTACTGGATACGGTACGTGACGAATCAGGCAAGGATGCGCCTGTACGTCTGGTACTGGAACCAAAATCCAAGAATCAGGATCAGGCCGAGTTCATGCAAATGCTGCTCGCCCACACTTCGCTGGAAACCTCGGCATCGATCAATCTGGTGATGATAGGCGGCGATGGCCGCCCGCGCCAGAAAGGCTTGCTTGACATCCTTAGTGAATGGATAGCCTTCCGCTTTACCACCGTCACACGCCGTACCCAGTTCCGCCTTAAAAAGGTCGATGACCGCATTCATATCCTGGAAGGTCGTGAAGCGGTCTTGCTGAATATTGATGAAGTCATACGCATCATTCGTGAATCTGACGATCCCAAGCCTGCACTGATTGCTGCCTTCAAGCTGTCAGATATCCAGGCGGAAGATATTCTCGAAATCCGCTTGCGTCAGTTGGCACGTCTGGAATCTATCAAGATCCAACAGCAACTGGATGAATTGCGTAAAGAAAAAGCGGGTCTGCACGATTTGCTGGAAAATCCGTCTTCAATGAAGCGCATGCTCATCAAGGAAATTGAGGCCGATGCCAAACAATTTGGCGATGCCCGCCGCACTGTCATTGAAGAAGCCGCCAAAGCGTCGATAGAACAAAAAGTCATCGATGAACCAGTGACCGTTGTCATATCCGAAAAAGGCTGGGTACGTGCACGTACCGGCCATGGTCATGATAATGGCCAATTCACCTTCAAGGCAGGTGACAGCTTGTACGGCACGTTTGAATGCCGCACGGTAGATCAATTGCTGGTATTTGGTTCAAATGGCCGCGTATATTCCGTCGCCGTCTCTGCCTTACCCGGCGCCCGTGGCGATGGCGTGCCTATCACCACCTTGATCGACCTGGCAGTAGGTAGCAAGATTTTGCATTACTTTGCTGGCAGTGCCGACATCAGCCTGTTGCTGTCATCAACCGCTGGTTATGGCTTTACCGCAAAAGTCGGCGACATGGTAGGCCGCATGAAAGCCGGTAAAGCTTTCATGACACTGGAAGAAGCAGACCAGCCACTGCCGCCAGCCGTAGTCACTGAGGACGCCAGCGCAATTGCCTGTTTGTCAGAAAAAGGCCGCTTGCTGGTCTTTGGTCTGGCAGAAATCAAGCAACTCTCCAGCGGTGGCCGTGGCGTGATCTTGATGGAATTGGAAGACAAGGAAAGCCTTGTGTCAGCTCAGGCTATCAGTCAACGCGGTGTACGCGTGCTTGGTATAGGCCGTGGTGGCAAACCCCAGGAAGTCAATCTCAGCGCAAGCGGTCTGGGTATCCATATCGGCAAGCGTGCGCGTAAAGGCAAGACACTGGAAGCCAAGATTAAGGCTAGTGGCTTGCAAAAAATTACGGCAAAAGAGTAATAGCTGTTTGCGTTTGATCAGTATTGTTTACTGATTGTGATATTGAAAATCGTCCATGACCTAAGTGTCATGGACGATTTTTCATTGCAAGCTGCTCAAATTGAATATCAAAGGCATTTCACTTGTTGTTATACAAGCGTCGCTGGATTCCAGCCAAAATCATGCTGGAATGAGGTCTGTATGATTGCCGTAATTTGAAACGCAAAAATTCAGCGTAACACAATCCTATTTCCTCATTTTCAACACCCACCTAGGCAACAAATTCAATGCCGCAATCAGCCACTTCATCTGCCACGGAAACACCAGCCTGTCACACCGTGCGGCAATAGCCTCTACAATCAAGGCCACTGCCTTCTGCTCAGACATGATAAAAGGCTTATGACTGGCATCGCCCTCATTCAAGGCCCGAAGTTTTTCGGTATCAATATAGCCAGGCACTATCGCTGTCACGGCAATAGCAAAAGGTTTGAGTGCAATGCGGTAGGTATCACACAAACTCAAGACACTGCGCTTGGTCGCGCTATAGACGGACGCGCCGGGATAATCATGCAGCAAACCCGCAACCGATGAGATGGCAACCAGTTGTCCCGACTTTTGCAGCAGCATTTTTTCCGCTGCCAGTTCAAATGCATGACTCAGGCCACTGACATTGGTGCGCAGCATATGCAGGGTGGCAGCCTCATCCAGCAAATGGCTGCGGGTATTGTAATAAATACCGGCAGTAACGATGAGCATGTCCAGGCCCTGCCCAGCAAAGTCATCGATGGCTTGCGACAAAGCAGCACGGTCAGCAATATCGAACTGGTAGCTGACTACACCAGGCAGACCATGCACGTTAGTTGGCAGGCGCTGCAAGTCTCGACCACAGATGGCGACCCGGTCACCGCGCTGCAGATAGTGGCGTGCCAGGGACAGGCCTATGCCACTGGTGCCGCCTATGACCATAATGCTCTTCATGCTCAGGCCATGCCCCGGCTGTATTTATCGCTGCTGCGTATCATGGCAGCTTCGTCATAAGCCGTCTGGCGGGTGAAAGCTTCCATGCCGCGTGCATAACCATATTGCCATTGGGCTTCCATATAGGCAGCATAGGTGGCATGGGTTTCTGGCATGCTCAGGCGTATGCGGTTATTGCGCCAGTCCAGCTTCTTTTGTACTGACTCTTTGGCCAAGACCGTCGCTACATCGGAGGTATCGATACGCACATCAACTGCCTGACCATTTGCATAGCGCAAGCGGGCATTGCCATCGAGACCCAGTACTGTACGCCAGGCAGGGATGGAAAAAGCCTGGTCAAAGCTTTGCTTGAATTCCATCATGACTTCATCGGCCAGGCGTTTTGCAATCTCTATGGGGAACAAGTCCAGCACACCACCAAAATAATTGCCATCAGTGTGGGTATGGCATCGGAAGTAAAACATGTCAGTGATAGAAATACGTGCTGCCAGACTGGTTGGCGTTTGCACATCGCACAATAACTGCTCTGAAATGGCATGCTCACCCCAACGCGAGTCTGCCAGTGGTGATGCCATTCCATCCAGCAGCGCTGCTGCTCTTGGATCACAAAACACGGTTTCGGCAAATAATTTGCGCTGGCCACGGGCAAGGCCGACTTCGTTTTCATCAAACAGCAATTTGCCACCTATGATGGCAGTCGCTACTGACTGCTCGCTTGCCGCCAATCGTGGCAAGGGCAATTCCGCCGGGATTTCAAACAGGTATTCGTTGAACAGGTCAGGTATGGTGCTGGCAGAGTCACGCCCAAAACCACGTTTGGCGGCCAAGGCCAGGGCGCGGACTATGCCTGCCCTGGGAGAAGATTTCAAACCGCTCCAGTAATGGTACATTTCTTCAGAGCTCAGCCATGCCTTGCGTTGCGCATCGTCAGGAAACCCGGCAATGATGCTTGCCGCAATCGCACCGCCGCAACTGGCCAGCAGTATGTCTGGCGCACGACCAGCCTCGCAGGCGGCTGCGTACATTCCCAGGTAAATACCAAAACGAAACCCACCACCTGCCAATACCATGCAGCGTTTATATTTTTTAACTTGATTCATCCTGCTAAAATATCACACTGTTAAGGCTAAACATATATCAAATGCCATCCACTCCTGCAACTGTGCAACACCGCTTGCGTCACTGGTTGCTGAATTCCCTGGCATTTGGCTTGTGCTATCTGACCGCGAATATACTGGCGCAGCGGCAAGGAGTGGTAAGACACGCTGCCCTGACATTTGAGGCTAACATCCCGTTTTTGCAATGGATGATACTGCCCTACCTCAGTTCAGGCCTGTTTTTTTGTCTGACATTCTTTGTAGTGCGTAGCCAGGATCAATTACGCCTGCTCAGCCAGCGCCTGTTACTGGCAACCGTCATTGCGGCCTTCATCTTCGTGCTCTACCCTCTGCAATTCAGCTGGCCCAGACCTGTCATCTCCTCTGCATGGTGTGCATATCTATATGATTATCTGGCGCTAATGGATAAACCATATAATCAATTACCTTCGCTGCATGTTGCTTACTGCCTGTTATTCTGGAGCGCCTTGCGCGAGCATGTCCGCGCAAGACCGCTGCGCATGGCGCTGGCTATATGGTTACTTCTCACAGCTGCCTCGACGGTATTCACTTATCAACACCATTTGCTGGATGTGCTGGGCGGCATTTTACTGGGATTGTTTTGCCTCGTCTTTATCAAACCGAAAAGAGCAGAACCGCATGTAGCGTTTTATTACCTGATATTTGCCAGCATATTTTTTATCACAGGCTTCATCTTTGCCCATAGCTGGCTGGCTTTGTACATAGCATGCGGTCTCGCCCTGGTCAGTCTGGCTTATTATCGTAACGATGTTCACTTTCTGCATAAAAAACAGGGGCAATATCCGTGGTGGATATGGGCCATGTATGCACCTTATTTACTCGGTTACCAGCTTACCTGGCTGGCCGTTGTCTGGCGTGAGAGGCGCAAACCCGTCATCATCAAATTGACAGATCGACTCTGGGTAGGGCGCCGCCTCAGCAGCCGGGAGGCAAAACAACTGCCACCAGATTGCAGCATCATCGACCTGGCAAATGAACTCAGCGAAACGCCTGCCTTGCGCAAGCACGCTTATAGACATTTTCCTCTGCTCGATCTTCGCAAGCCGGGCAAACAGGTAAGCGATGAAATCTTGCAATACATGCGCCAGGAAATTGAATCGGGCAAAACGGTTTACCTGCATTGCGCCATGGGTTATAGCCGATGTATATTGCTGGCCAAACTGTATATGTCACAAGGAACAAACAGCAGACCATGAGTTTTTCTATTTACCAACTGAAGCCGCGCTTCCAGCAATTGCTGCAACCTTTGCTGGCTAGCCTGGCGAAACGACATATCACGCCAAATCAGGTAACTCTGCTGGCGATGGTTTTGTCCATCGCCTATGGCATTGCACTGGCTTGTTATCCGCAGAATAAAAGCTTGTGGCTGGGGCTGCCAGTCTTTATGTTCGTGCGCATGGCGCTGAATGCGATAGATGGCATGCTGGCCAACTTCACCCAGCAAAAAACTGCCTTTGGAGCGATTCTCAATGAGCTTGGCGATCAGGTTTCAGATGCCGCCCTGGCCTTGCCTTTTGCCCTGGTAACGGGGATACAAGTACCTTTGCTGATTGCGGTAGCCATGCTGGCACTGTTGACAGAGTTTGCAGGCGTTGCCGCCTTGCTAGCAGGTTCAAAACGCCGCTTTGACGGCCCCATGGGCAAAAGCGACCGTGCTTTTGCCTTTGGTTTGCTGGCCCTGCTGGTAGCGTTTCAGCTTCCAGCAGTCTGGCTGAATGCCGTGTTGATCATCGTCCTGCTGCTCTTGCTCTGGACTTTGTTCAATCGGATAAAACGGGCACTGCCGCATCACGCTGCGCCACCGACACCGTAAATATCCCCGCTATACCAAGCTGAGTCGCAATTTTTTTGCAACCTATGCTGGCGACCAGGGCGTCCATCTCTGCCTGTGGACGTGGACGCATTTGCCATGACTGGCCGCGATGGCTATTCAGGGTCTTGGCGATCATCAATAACTGCGGATGCCATGGCTGGCCGGTGTAAACCAGATGCCCGCCAATTTTCAATTGCTGCTGTATGCCGCGCAGTGATGCCAGTACCAGCACATTGTCACTGAACAGCTCATACAAACCAGAGACGATGACGATGTCATAGACATCTTCTTCTGCCGGATAACTGGTTGCGGCAAAGGCATCGCGGCATTGATAGCTGATTTTGTTTTTTAACTGCAAACGCTCTGCCAGCAATTTGGCCTGATCCAGATTGGCCTGGTCAAAGTCACGCAGGCTGATTTCTATATTGCGGTTCTGGAAGCGCTTGATGGTTTCCAGCACATAGCGGCCACCACCGGCAGCAATATCAAGTATGCGCACAGGCTGGTCTGCCGGGTATTGCTGTATCAGGTCAGACAAAGTCTGCTGCATCTGCGCCTTGCGCTGGCGTATACCGCGCCAACCTATCGCATCCAGATAACCACGGTCTATCATGCCACCTATCAGCAAACGACCACCTGCCTGGTTGCGATAAACATAATCGAGGGATGCGCCAGAATCAAAACCGTGTTGCAAACCTATCGTCATGCCATTGCTGAGCCTGCCCAAGTGACCGAGCATGAATTTTTGCATGCCGTAAAAAGCGTTTTCCAGCGCCCCACCTAATTTGCCTTGTTGCAATGCCTGGTATTGGCGCGCACTCTGGCTTAAGGTATCTGCCTTGAAGTAATGCGGCAAGGGCAACAGCTCTTTGGCATAACATTCATTGATGAAATCCTTAGCGGCCTGTATGGCTTGCTGCATCTGGTTTTCGCTCTCATAAAAAATCGCGTGATGGCAATTTTCTATAAGCACATAGCGTTTCAGTGTAGATGAGATAGTTTCAAAAAATTGCTTTTGAGGTGCCTGTTTGACGACGTAATCCTTGTCAGCCACCAGCATTAGCACAGGCGCATCTATCGCCTGGGCATCCTCGACCACGCGCTTGGCAGTATCAGCCAGGTCCAGCAAAACACGGGCAGAAATATTCTTGGTAATCAGCGGGTCGGCATCATAGGCTTTGGCCTGCTCGGCAGAATGCGTGAGCATGGACGAGCGTATATAGCTGGTGACAAACAAGTCAGGCTTGAAGCAGGTGGCAAAGCGCAGCGCTGGCTTAGCCAATGGCACATACAGATTGATATCAAATGCAGCAGCAGCCATGACCACACCACGCACGCGCGGCGCATAGTCATGCAGCCAGGTTGCGGCAATCACGGCACCCACGCTGTTTGCCACAATGAGCATGTCTTCTTTGGCGATACCGTAGGTCTGATGGATATGATTGATGAAGCTGTCAAAGTCGCGCACCATGGTTTGAAAATCGGGTGCATCACCGCGTTCACCCGGTGAATTGCCATGGCCACGTGCATCCCAGGCAAACGCCCAGTCCCCGGTAAAACCGAATTGTTCTACCAGCGGGCCTATGCGGCCAGAATGCTCATGGCCGCGGTGTAAAAATATCAGGGCTTTTTGTGGCTGGCCTGCAGGAATCGCCAGCGGTTGCCAGATGCGATAAAACAAACGGGTACTGTCATGGCTATCAAAGCCAGATTCACTGCACAGCCATTTTGTTTGCAATTCTGTTGTCATGCATAGTCCTTATTAAATTCTTTACTTCAAAACAACAATCCCAGATACAGCAAAGGTGCTGTCAGGACCAGGCTATCCACCCTGTCCAGTATGCCGCCATGTCCGGGTATCAGTTCAGAAAAATCCTTGATCTTCAGATAGCGCTTGGCTGCTGAAAAAATAAGGTCACCGGCAAAGCCGCCGAGCGACAGCAAGATACCCATCAGCAGTAAATAACCGGGGCTGGCAAGATGCAAGTACATGCCAAGGCCAAGAGATACCAACATGGAAATCACGACACCGCCGATCAAACCCTGTACAGTTTTATTCGGGCTGATGGTGGGGGCGATGGTTTGTTTGCCAAAAATTTTGCCACTGACGAACTGCGCAATATCATTGAGTGCAGTTACTACAAACAGATAAAAAAACCAGGCCAGCCTGACTTCATTTGAAAATGGCAGCGTCAATAAATCCAGCATGAAACTCAGGCCGTAGCAGAGCAGCAAAAACAGCATGAGAAGTAAATGATTGCGTTGTCGCCAGATAAAAAACTGCAGCGCTTGCAGACACAATAAGACAGGCAAAATCAGTCCAGCATCAAAGCTATCCACATATTGCAAACCCACCTGCAAAAATAGCAGAACAAAGCATGACAACAGGAAGCGCCAGCGAGGGCCGGTGTAGTGCAGGGACAATTCACGCACTGCCAGCAAGACGATAAGCAAGGCCATCAGCAGTGGCCCCAATGGATATAAAAACAGGCTCAGACTGACCACGGGGAAGATAAACCACCAGGCATTCACCTGTTTGCGCAACTGGCTTTCGGGCAAACTATGCCTGCCTACACCAACACTCGCAAACGCCAGCAGCAGGTAGAGCATCAACATGGCAGCCAAAGTCGAATTGCCGAGAAGTAATTTTGAAAACACTAAGCAACCTGAACAACAGTAAAGATACTCCAGTGTACACCGAACTTTGTGTGCTCTTGCTTTTTCAATATGTAAGCATAAGAAACAAAGCAGGTACAAAACTGTGCCATAAACTAAACAGGCTGCCACGGAGTTGGGTCTCCATGGCAGCCTGTTTTGTTTCCTGTCTTATTTCCTGTTTTACTTCCTGCTCAGTAGCTAAGTTCAGGCCAGACTGATGCGGTTGCGCCCTTCCTGCTTCGACACATACATGGCAGCATCGGCTATATCAAATAATTCATCAGCATCCAGTGTAGCCTCAAGATCCGCTACTCCTCCAGAAAAACTGACCGAGAAATGTCCACCCTCGCAATGTTGCTGTATCTTGGTGAAGGCCAGCCTGACCTGATCAAGAACGCGGCGCGCCGTGGTGGCATTGGTGTCCGGGAAAATCACGGCAAACTCTTCGCCACCATAACGGCCAACGATATCACTGCGGCGCAAGCGCTGGCGTAACAACCTTGCCAGGGTACGCAAGACCTGGTCACCAGCGGGATGTCCGTAAGTGTCATTGATCGTTTTAAAATTATCCAGGTCTATCATCGCCAGGGCCAGTGGCGAACCGGTACGGCCCGCTTGGGAAATCTCGGATGCCAGTTGTTCCTTGATCGCCGTATGATTGAACAAGCCTGTCAAGCCGTCGCGCATGATCAGTGCGCGCAAGGAGCGGTAACGCTCAGCCCTGGAAGCAATCGAAGATTTCAGGTATTCAGGCGCTACCGGCTTGGTAATGAAATCATCCGCCCCTGCCCTGACAGCATCAAGCTGCTTGCTAAGGTCTGCTTCACTGGACAGGAATACGATGGGCACATCGACATAAGAATTATCTTGCCGGATCAGGCGCGAGAGTTCGACACCACTGCAGACTGGCATATAAATATCCATGAGCAGCAATTCAGGACGAAAATCTGTCATCACCGTCAATATCTGCGTAGGGTCATTGAGCAGATAAACATTCATGCCGGCATCACGCAGGATCGCGCCGTAGAACTTGGAAGTTACGGCATCATCATCAATGATGAGCACGCGATAACCCTTGTTTTCATCAAGTTGCAGCAGGGATTCTATACGTTCAGTCAGTGCAACAACATCGACAGGCTTGGTGAAATAACCGTCACCACTGGCGCGCACGGCCAATAAACGCGAATCAAAGCTGCTGGAACGGGACACAAACACGGTGGGGATGCGGAAACGCTCTATCTGCTTGATGCGCGATATTTCTTCAGCACCAGCGACCTTACCTTCCGGGAAACTCAGTTCTATGACAATGACATGCGGCCTGCGGGTAGCCACCGCCTTTGCCAGTGCAGCCAGGTGATTGATGCGCACCACTTCATAGCCGAAATGCTCAAGCTGCGTGGTAATCTCCTGATTTTGCGCTTCATCCTCATCCACCAGGTAGATCAGGTGGGGGTCGCTGAGCTCACGTTCTTCTTCCTGCACGCTCTCTGCCACACCATTGACTGGCTTGCTGTCATGCTTCAGGGCATATTCAAAATAGCGGTTAACTTCTTCCGAATAAGCTTTCAGCTCTGTCGGGTCCCAGGCTTTTCCTTCAAGATGCGGCTTTAAGGTAGATTCAAATACCCTGGCCTGGGTGCCTATGTCAGCAAAACCAAATGTACCGGCAGAACCTGCCATGGTATGCAGATGGCGGTGCAGGACAACCATGGACTCTTTGTCAGTTGGGGATTCAACGACCTTTTGAAGGGTACTGGTTATCTCTTCAAACTTTGATGGCAATTTTTGGAAAAAAATTGCCTCGAGAGCAAGCAATTTTTCTTGCAGGCTATCATTTTTGTCAGACATTTAAGCCTTCTCCTGCCATAAACCTCGCACCTGGATAGACAGTTCCATAGGATCAAAAGGTTTTGCAATGACGCCTATAGCGCCCAGCGACTTATAAAAATCCATTTCGGATGACTGCACCTTGGCAGTCATGAAGATAACCGGCGTAGAAGCAGTGCCTGGTAATTTACGTAGCTCTGCCAGGGTGGTCGGACCATCCATATTCGGCATCATGACGTCCAGCAGCAGCAAATCAGGAACAAAGCCAGCATTGACTTCGGCAATGGCTTGCGCCCCTGAACTACAGGTTTTCAAACTGAAACCACCGACAACTTCCAAAGCAATTTGAGCCACGGTTTGTATATCAGCATCGTCTTCAACATACAAAATGCTGGCGAGCGTTGCAGAAGTCATTACTACTCCTTATTGCGATAGATAAAACAGATGGCTTCAGGATAAATCAAGATTACTCGCAAAACAACAATAAATCCTGTTCATTATCAGAATAATCATCATACTTAGAGCCATCGACAACAAGTCAGGACTTAAATCTGCCCTTTACTTCCAAAGAAAATGTATTTTTTGAAATAATTGCTCACTTGTGCATCAAGCAATCAAGATTATCATTGCCTCAAGACAAGTAATTGGAGAACATGGCTGTTTTTCTGTTTTCATAGATCATTAATATCTAAAGCAAAGAAAAAGCACCTGCTTTGTAATATGATCTGGCGCAAATCAAGCCAAATCAAATCAATTTATAGAATTCACAGGAGTACTGATGCGCCTTGCGTCTATCGCCATATCCAGCATCGCTTTACATTTTGCGTTGTCCCATCATCCCGTCCAGGCACAACAAGTACAAGAAGCTCCTTTACGAGCGCATCTGGCATTTTTATCTGACGACTTACTGGAAGGACGTGGCACCGGACAACGCGGTGGCGATCTCGCCGTGCGCTATCTGGAAGCCCAGGCGGCAGCAATGGGGTTAGTGCCCTTACCGGGCGCAAACGGCTATAGACAAACGGTAACACTGGTTGGCAGCCAAACCCTCAGTAGTAGCCAACTCCGTTTTGAAACAAACAAAGCTACCCTGTCGCCAGCCCTGGGAGCTGAGATTGTGTATGGTGCTTCCAACGGCAAAGCCAGCAATGATTTTGATGCTCCGCTGGTATTTGTCGGCTACGGTGTACGCGCACCAGAAGAGCGCTGGGATGATTTCAAAGGCGTCGATCTGAAAGGCAAGCTGCTGATCATGATGGTCAATGATCCCCAGCCAACAGTGGCGGAGCCAAATCGTTTTGCAGGAAAGGCACTCACCTATCATGGCCGCTGGACCTACAAGTTTGAAGAAGCGGCACGGCAAGGTGCTGCGGGTGTCCTATTGATACATACTACGCCATCAGCAAGTTACGCCTGGAACGTGCCACAAACATCTTTTAGCCACGAGCGCTTCAGCCTTGGCAGCGATGACAATAAGGGTAATGCACTGGAAGGCTGGCTGCAGGAAGATACTGCAAAAGCCCTGTTCGCTGCGGCTGGACAAGACCTGGATGCCCTGCGTGCACAAGCTGAAACCCGTGAATTCAAGCCGGTCGCAATCGATGCAAGGGTACATGTCACATTGCGCAGCAGCGTGCGTAAAGTGGAGCAGCAAAATATCATTGGCATGGTACCCGGCAAGGATGCAAAACTGAAACAGCAGGCCTTATTGTATTCCGCGCACTGGGACCATCTGGGCATAGTGCAGGAACCCGGTAAACCTGCGCAAATCTGGAATGGTGCCGTAGATAATGCCTCCGGTGCGGCGGCATTGCTGGCCATGGCACAAGCTGCGGTGACACATCCAACTAAACGAACACAGATTTTCTTGTGGCCTGCAGCAGAAGAACAGGGCCTGCTAGGCAGCGCATTTTACGTACAACATCCATTGTGGCCACTAGCAAACACTGCGGCTGATCTCAATCTGGACAGCATGAATTTTGTCGGCAAAACCCAGGACATGGGCGTAGCAGGCAGTGAGCACAGCAGCCTGTTTAACAGCGCCACGTCCGTTGCAAAAAAAATGGGCTTACGTATTGCACCACCCGTTGCCGATTTAGGAGGTGCCTTCTTTCGCGCAGATCATTTCAATTTCGTGCGGGCCGGTGTTCCAGCATTTAATGTCGGTTCTGCCGTGTTTTCTGGTGATGGATCATTTGCCTTCGATCATGATGCCGAACAAGAGGCTGCGCAAATGAAAGCGTTTAAAAAAGACTACCATACCCCGCGTGATCGCTATAACCAGACATGGGATTTAAGCGGCATGCTACAACAGGCGCAATTTACCTTGAATCTGGGTTATGCAGTGGCTAACGATACTGCTATGCCAGTCTGGAAAAAGGGTGGTATATATACGCGAACAGCGAAGCGCGCAGCGCAGTAACAGACTGCAGCAGAGTCATATACCAGTCTCTGCTGCAACTACTGCAACAACATCAACGCGCCACATCATTACAGCAGGTAATCAATTTGCGCTGCTGTAATCTGGTTTAAGCTATTTTCAGTTATTTCAGCGAAAAATCCACCCGGCTCGGACTGCCCTTGTCTTTGATGCCATCGGCATTGAGCCTCGGGGCAATCAGGAATAATCTTTCGCGTTCAATGCCAGAAACATCTTCCAGATAATCACGTACATTATCTGCACGTTTTTGCGCCAGGCTGCGCAAGGCATCCGGCGTGACCTGGGTATTGGCGAGTATCATTTTCTCGGCTTCTGCCGTTGGCAAGGTCTTGGCAAGGCCAATCGCATTGCGTGGCTTGGTGAATTTTTCTGCCTGATAGACTTCTTCTACATACTTGGCTTTTTCAGTATCTGTGATGACGATTTCTTCTTTCTTGATCGTGCGGTCTTTTTGATGCACGTCTTTCCATTTCAATTCGCGCATTTTTTGCAGCAGCAATATCTGGCGTATGCCATCGCTATCAGTCGCAGGTTCTACCCGGCCTATGATGTCCAGCTTCAAGGCACTGCGGCTTTTAAGTGCCTTGGCCAGATTATCAAGCTTGGCTGTTGCCTCGGGCGTCAGGCTGGTTTGACCTGGCAAGAACTCGGTATAAGCAAGTTCTTCACCGCCACCAAACATGGAACCCAGCAAGGCGAATGGCGAAGTCACGGCCTTGGTAATCACGTTCATGAAAACTTTGAAGATAATGCCACCGACTGAAAATTGCGGATCAGACAGAGAACCGGTAATCGGTAAATTAATATTTATCCTGCCCTGATTATCGCGTAACAAGGCCACGGCCAGCATGACGGGCAATTTGGTCGCGGTCGGGCTATCCACTTTTTCACCAAAAGTCAGCTGATCAAGACGCACATCATTTTCTGCCTGTAATTGCTGGTTCTCTATGCGGTAAGACACCTGCATCGACAGCTTGCCTTTTTCTATGACATAACCTGCATACTTGGCCGCATAAGGCGTCAGCCGTGTCAGTTCCAAGCCATTTGCACTAGCCTTCACATCCATGAAAATCGGATTGGACAAAGGATTCAAAGCACCTGATATGAGCAGTGGTGCATCATCATCGACCTTGCCTGTCAGTTCTATGCTTGCGGGTTGAGGATTGTCTGAAGCTATCGCACCTATGGTACCGGCAACACCCGTCAGATTAGCGGTGTAATTCGGTTTGACGAAATTGTCGGTGAAATTGATATTACCGCCCTTGAGCGTGGTCTGTGCTATACGTATCGCAAGCGGATTGGCTTTTTCTACCTTAGCTGGCAAGGGTACGGTAACGATAGTCGATGTCGCAGTTTTGCTGGTAACAGCTTTGGCAGCATCATCTGCCTGAGTTGCCTGAGCAGTTGCTTCAGCTTCTTCGGCATCTGCTTTCTTGGTGCTGAGTATGGTTTGTATATTCAGCTTGCCCTTGGCAGACAAAATGGCACGCGCATAAAAGTCGTTGAGAGCAAGCTTCTTCAGGTTGACTAATTGTTTGTCGCCACCAATCTGAGCGCTGATGCCATCCATGGAGATGTTTTTCCATTCAAGGAAATCTTCTTCCGCACCATTTTCCAGCAGGTGAAAATCATTCAATGCCAGCATGCCTTCATAATTGATCTGCCTGCTGCTATCGAGGACATTAGTCAGGTTCAGCTTACCCTTGATATCTGCCCTGCCACGTGTCAGGGCGGCATTCACATACGGTGATACATAGGGGAACAATGCTGACACAGGCAAACCCTGTCCATCCAAATTCATGCTGATATTTTTTAACTGGCTGGATGCTGTTGCATCAAGAATCAGTTTGGACTTTTTACCTATATTGGTCTGCAGAGTCATTTTCACTGCCTGTGACATATCGCTGCTGAGTTTTTCTGCATGCAGGTTAAAACCGTCAAGCCTGATTTTTACTTCTGGCGACATGGATTTATCGTTGAAGCTGACAGCACTATCCTTGAAATCCAGGCTGGCCAAATTAACTTTCCATGCAGGAGCAGATGCGGTGCTTGCCGCATTGCTGCTAGCTACCTCAGGTGCGGCCTGATTTGTGCCAGCACCAGATTTCAACCATTTTTTAAAATTCAATACCGCCTGTTCATCGCGCAATACATCGGTCACCAAACCATCAAACAATATACTGCCTATATTGACTTGCCTGCTCTCCATGTTCAGGGTCAGCTTATCAAGCGTCAATGCTTTCAGGTTAAAAATACCATCATCAGCAGACTTGGGCTTGATGGCGAACTGACTGAGCTTCATCCCCAGATCATCGACTTGCACCAGGCCTTTTTGCACTTGCAACTGTGCATTGACATCAAACTTCCCGCTGACACTTGCGAGCAGATAATTGCTCAGCAAAGGCTGGTAAGTAGCCAGTGACCAGGAGCTTAACGCCAGTTGCGCTTTGAGCGTGCCAGCCAGGGCTTGCATCTCGCCTTCCAGTTTCAGGCTCTCGTCATTTTCACCACTTAATGCAAGCTTGAAAGGCGCAGCTTTGGCATCGGCTGAAGATGACAGTCCATGCGCGCTAAAGCTGATATCTTTGAGATTGACGGTCTGTGCGGGGTTGGCGTGCTTGGCGTCACGGAAATGCACTATCCCTTTTGACAATTGCAGTTCAGCCAGTTGCTGCAAGACTGTGACAGGTTTTGCCATGCTCGCTGCTGAAGACGATGCAGAGGCAGAGGCGCTGGCTACTGTTGACACTGCCGTATTCTTGTTATTTGCTTTGCCATCTTTGGCTGGGTTAGCCGGGGCAGCCAGGCTGGCCCAGTTCAATTGTCCCTGCTGATTGATATCCAGCCAGATTTCTGGTGATGTCAGTTCCAACTTGCTGATGCTGGCTGCAGCTGTCATGACATTCACTTGCTTGATTTGCGCGTGCAGGCTGCCCAGCTTTAGCAAGGGTGCATCTGACTTATCGTTGACATGCAAATCATCCAGATTGACGTCACCCGCCAGCAGCAATTCGGCATGGGCATTTTTGCGGCTGAAAATCAAATCCAGTTTGGTAGAGAGTTTTGCGTTCTGGATTTGCACAGGTAAAGCCACGGGTACATAGGGCAGATATTGTGTCAGGTCCAGCTTATCCAAATCAATCGCCAGTGAAGTATCCAAGCTATTTGTGAATGGCCTGGCCCTGCCCTTGAGTACAAAATTTGAACCATTGACCCTGACCGACAACAGGGGTTCTACAAAACTTTCTACCTGATTAGGGAAGTTGGACACAAAGGGTACGCCGATTTGCAGTGCTTCTATCTTGAATTGCTCATTAACGACCTTGTCGTCTATCTCTATACGGCCACCGGCAAGCTGCAGATTCGCCAGCGAAAAACGTGTAGTTGATTCGCTCTTGGGCATGGCGGCAATTTTTTCCAGGATATCGCTGTAGTTGTAGCGGCCATAGCCCTCTCCCGGAGTACGGATAATATGCACATAAGGCTCCGTGAGTTTGACCTCGTCAACGATCAGGGCCTGGCGAAACAGCGATGCCACCGACAGATTCAGCACCAGCTCCTTAACCTTGACTGCCGCTGTGCGCTGGTCAGCCTCATACAGGGTCAAACCTTCTATCGTCAACGCCAGTTTGAAGGGGGAAAAGCGGATATCCGTCATGTCCAGCTTGCGGCCTATCTGCTGTTGCACTTGTTCGGCAGCGATACGTTTGACGATACCCGGCAGAAAAGCCCAGCTCAGGGCAGCCAGCAATAAGACCAGGCCAACCAGTCCTGCCGCCCAGCGCCCCAGGTGCCGGCGTTGGTTTGCATTGGTGATTTTTTGTTTTATTGTCGTCATAGTAGAGTCTGGTGCGTTTGTGTATGGCTGTATAAGATTATAGTCTTCAACGACAGCGATCAAAAGAAAACCCCGTCTGAGCGGGGTTAAAAAATGTCAATCAGCAAAGAAATTCAGACATCATCAGGCTAGCAACTTACCTGCAAACACTTTGGCTTGCGAGGGGTTGCCCGCGATGTGATAGGCCAGGTCCGCCGGTCTGGCGATGTCCCACAGCGCAAAATCAGCCGCCTTGCCTATTGCCAGACTGCCAGTTTCTTCACTCAAACCCAGGGCTTGCGCTGCATGGCAAGTAATGCCTTGTAGTGCTTCCAGCGGAGTCATGCGGAACAGGGTGCAAGCCATATTCATGGTCAGCAACAGCGAAGTCATGGGTGAAGTACCAGGATTGCAGTCCGTTGCCAGCGCAATCGGCACGCCAGCAGCACGCATGGCAGCCAATGGCGGGTATTTGGTTTCGCGCAAAAAATAAAACGCCCCTGGTAACAACACAGCTACCGTGCCGCTGGCGGCCATCGCTGCTATGCCTTCATCCGACAAATATTCCAGATGATCGGCAGACAAGCCTTTATATTGTGCCGTCAATGCTGCACCGCCCTGATCCGATAATTGTTCAGCATGCAGCTTGACTGGCAAGCCATGCGCTTGCGCCGCCTTGAACACCAGTTCGGTTTGCGCTGGCGTGAACCCTATTTTTTCACAGAATACATCAACGGCATCAACCAGACCTTCAGCCACCAGAGCTGGCAACATCTGCTCGCAAACCAGTTTGATGTAATCGTCGGCTCTGCCTGCATATTCGGGTGGCAAGGCATGCGCGCCTAAAAACGTAGTTTTGACACGTACCGGGAATTCACGCCCTATGCGTCTGGCCACGCGCAGTATGCGGGCCTCGGTTTCCAGGTCCAGGCCATAGCCAGACTTGATTTCCAGCGTCGTCACGCCTTCGGCCAGCATGGCATGCAAGCGCGGCAGCGTTGCTACCAGCAATTCATCCTCAGACGCTGCACGGGTAGCATGCACGGTGGCGGTGATACCGCCGCCCTGTCTGGCGATTTCTTCATAGGCGACGCCATTCAGGCGCGCTTCAAATTCATTGCTGCGGTTGCCGGCATACACCAGATGGGTGTGGCAATCGATGAGGCCAGGCGTCAGCCAGCAACCCTTGCCATCATGGGTTTTGACGGCGACATACCCGGCAGGCAATTCACTTTGCTTGCCTAGCCAATCAATCTTGCCGTTTTTGACGGCGATGGCTGCGTCCCTGATTTCGCCATAGCCATCTGTCATGCATGCGAGATGGACATTGATCCACAGGCTATCCCAGGATAAAGCTGTAGTAGTCATCAGCTGTCACCCATGCTTAAAAATTGTATGCGTATCAGATACAGTACAGCACCCTCGTCAGCGTGCAGGTTCAGGAGTATGCCCTGATGCTCATGCTCTTCTTCAAACAGGCAGCAATCATAGTCTTGCAAAGTCTCACCTGTAGCCAGACTGGCATTGCCTTTGGCGCAAAACAACAAAAGCTGCTGGGCATCATTCGCTTCGATGAAATGCTTGCCTGCTTCCAGCCTTTGCATGTGATGGGTACAGACATCGCGCCGCGTCATCATATTCAGGTCCAGCACGGTGCCATGCAAGAGTTCGGCATTGATGGGTGTTTCACCTTTGAACTGATGCGGCAGGCTGTCCTGCTTGAGGAAAACACTCTGGCCATGAACCTGTTCGCTATCGCTATGCAGTATCAGGCCTTCCCCAGACAAAATCGCCAGCGTCCTGTCTATCTGGGCGAAATGCGAAAACGGGCCATTGCTGCTGACTTCTGCCGTACTCAGACGCCAGACGAAATGATCAAGGCTGGCATCTGTAGGAAATATCGCCAGCTCAGTCGTGCTACCGCCGCCATTTTTCCATGGCATGGTTTGATAATCGAGTCTTGTCCACTTACGCATGGTAATCAAAAGCTTTCAACAAAATACAAAAATGGCCCTCCCAGATGAGAGAGCCACTATCTTAATACAAACTGCTTAATACAAGCTGCCTAATGCAAACTGCTCAGGTTCAAGCAGAATCAGGCCAAATACAGATTTTGATACAGCTGCTGGCATTGCGCGCTCAAATGGCCTTCAACCACCAGCGCTTTTGCTGCTTCTATGTCAGGAGCAAAGAACCTGTCTTTATCATAGAAAGCCACTTTTTCACGCAAAAGCGTATGGACTTGCTTCAGCATGGCCGAAGTTTGCAAAGGCGCATGGAAATCCACACCTTGTGCCGCCGCCAGCAATTCTATGCCAACGATGGTCGCTGTATTGTGGGCCATTTCATGCAAACGACGCGCGCCGTAGGTCGCCATACTGACATGGTCTTCCTGATTCGCAGAAGTCGGGATACTGTCCACGCTGGATGGATGGGCGTGTGATTTGTTTTCAGAAGCCAGCGCCGCTGCGGTCACATGGGCGATCATGAAGCCAGAATTCAAACCAGATGAAGGCACCAGGAAAGGTGGCAGGCCAGAGATCGATGAATCGATCAGCAAGGCGATGCGGCGTTCAGAGATAGAACCAATTTCTGCTATCGCCAGAGCCAGGGTATCGGCCGCAAAAGCCACAGGCTCTGCATGGAAGTTACCACCAGAGATAACTTCACCTGTTTCCACGAACACCAGTGGATTATCCGTCACCGCGTTCGCTTCTATCAGCAAAGTGCGTGCCGCATTATTGATAATGTCGAGGCAGGCACCCATGACTTGCGGCTGGCAGCGCAGGCAATATGGATCTTGCACGCGTTCATCATTGACGAGGTGGGACTGGCGGATTTCACTGCCTTCCAGCAGGCTGCGATATATCTGAGCTGTCGCAATCTGACCAGGCTGACCGCGGCTGCTATGGATGCGCGCATCAAACGGTGCATCACTGCCCTTGGCAGCATCGACTGACAAGGAACCGGTAATAGTGCCAGCTTCCAGCAAACGCTCTGCCAGGAACAGGCCATTCAAGGCCAGCGCAGTGGATACTTGCGTACCGTTAATCAGTGCCAGGCCTTCCTTCGCAGCCAGAACGACAGGCTTGATCCCGGCAGCAGCCAGTGCCTCTTTTGCTGGCACCAGCTTGCCATTCACCCGTGCATCGCCCTCACCCAGCATAGCCAGGGTCATATGCGACAAAGGAGCCAGATCACCGGATGCACCCACCGAACCCTTGACCGGGATAGTCGGCATGATGCCTGCGTTATACATGGCGATCATGCTGTCAATCACAGAAGCACGGATGCCGGACACGCCACGCGCCAGACTGGCGATCTTCATCGCCAGGATCAGGCGCACGATCTCGTCAGAAATAAATTCGCCTGAGCCAACGGAATGCGACAGGATGAGATTGCGCTGCAAGAGTTCCAGCTGGTCATCAGGGATACGCGTCTTGGCCAGTTTGCCAAAACCGGTATTGATGCCATAAGCAGCATCGCCCTTGGCGACGATTTTATCGATGGTAGCGGAAGATGCATTGATTGCTGCATAGGCAGATACTGCCAGCTTCAAAGGCTGCGCCTTGATCCAGATAGAGCGCAAGTCGCTCAGCGTGAACTGGCCGGGTTGAATTTCAAAATGATTACTCATGTTTTTTTCCTGAATACTTTAAATAATTTGCATGGTCAAATTCGGAGGGCAATCTACTCCTTCCCCTTCAAGGGGAAGGTTGGGATGGGGATGGGTTTCTTCAGCAATTTGGATTCGTAATCGATCAACCGAAACCCATCCCACCCTGGCCCTCCCCTTGAAGGGGAGGGAATATAAAAGCAAATTACCATTCTCGCGATAAATAAAATCAGCTTACTTGGCAGTACCCTTAATCATAGGCAAATTCAAACCCTCACGCTCAGCACAAGCAACCGCCTGCTCATAGCCCGCATCCGCATGACGCATGACGCCAGAACCGCAGTCATTGACCAGTACACGCGCCAGGCGTTTCGCCGCAGCTTCGGTACCATCAGCAACGATGACCATGCCAGAATGTTGAGAGTAACCCATACCCACGCCACCGCCATGATGCAGCGATACCCAACTGGCACCGCCAGCGGTATTGAGCAAAGCATTCAGCAAAGGCCAGTCGGAGACTGCATCTGTACCATCGCGCATGCCTTCGGTTTCACGATTGGGGCTGGCGACTGAGCCTGTGTCCAGATGGTCACGGCCAATGACGATCGGTGCTTTCAATTCGCCATTTTTGACCATTTCATTGAAGGCCAGACCAGCGATATGACGTTCACCCAGGCCCAGCCAGCAAATACGTGCAGGCAAACCCTGGAAGGCAATGCGCTCACCGGCCATCTCCAGCCATTTGTGTACGCCTTTATTGTCAGGGAACAGTTCCTTGATCTTGGCATCGGTCTTGCGGATATCTTCCGGGTCACCCGACAGAGCTACCCAGCGGAACGGGCCTTTGCCATCGCAAAACAGTGGGCGGATATATGCAGGTACAAAGCCAGGGAAGTCAAAGGCATTCTTGACACCAGTGTCAAAGGCCACCTGACGGATATTATTGCCATAATCAACCGTCGGTATGCCCATGGCGTGGAAATCCAGCATCGCTTGTACATGCACAGCGCAGGCTTGTGATGCATCGGCGGTCAGTTTGGCATGCTGGGCAACGTCTTGTTGCGCAGCCTTCCACTCAGCGACTGTCCAGCCTATAGGCAGGTAACCATTGATGAGGTCATGAGCAGAGGTTTGATCCGTTACCAGATCAGGTTTCATGCCACCCGCTTTTGCGCGCTTGACCAACTCAGGCAATATTTCTGCAGCATTGCCGAGCAAGGCGATGGATACTGCTTCTTTACGGTCGCAATGATGTTTGATCAAAGCCAGAGCATCGTCAAGATCTTTGGCTTGCTTATCGACATAGCGAGTGCGCAGACGGAAGTCTATGCTGGATTGCTGGCATTCAATATTCAGCGATACCGCACCGGCAAAGCTGGCGGCCAGTGGTTGTGCGCCACCCATGCCACCGAGGCCTGCTGTCAATATCCAGCGGCCACCCCAGTCACCATTGAAATGCTGGCGGCCTGCCTCAGCAAAGGTTTCATACGTGCCCTGGACGATGCCTTGCGTGCCTATATAAATCCAGCTGCCTGCAGTCATCTGGCCATACATGAACAGGCCCTTGCGGTCGAGTTCATTGAAATGTTCCCAGTTGGCCCATTTGGGAACCAGGTTGGAATTGGCAATCAGCACGCGCGGTGCGTCTTCGTGCGTCTTGAATACGCCCACTGGTTTGCCGGATTGGATCAGCAGGGTTTCATCTTCATTGAGTTCTTTGAGCGATGCCAGTATCTGGTCATAACATTCCCAATTACGGGCTGCGCGGCCTATGCCGCCATAGACGACCAGATGCTTGGGGTTTTCTGCGACCGCGGGGTCGAGATTATTCTGGATCATGCGGTAGGCCGCTTCGGCTACCCAGGTCTTGCAGGTTTTTTCTGCGCCGCGTGGTGCGTGGATTTCGCGGCTGGCATCCCAGCGTGGATCGTTGTTCATAGTCTCTCTCCATCAGTCAGTGAATACAGGATAGCGGCAAAATCGCAGATATACCGCCCAAATTTAAGAATCCGGTCAAGCCAGCAAACATGCGCAAAACCGGACAAAGCTGAATCATTGAGAGAAAGTTTAAGTTGTATATACAACTTTTGCAAGCGAATAATAAAAGGATAGTGCAAAAATTTTAGTCATCCGCCACTTTGGCGAGATATTACCGGATCATGCCGTTAACGCCACTACTTACCCATGCAAAAAAGGTCGAGAATAGCTACATAGTCAACCCACTCATGAAAGGCAAAAACCATGTCCGTCGTCACTGAAGTCGCCGCAGCCAGCAGCCAGGAAGCCATCGCCTATTTTGCAGACAGCCTGCGTTTTGAGACAGATTGCTGGGATACTCACCATGCAATGTCTGAAGGCAAGGCCGATTTTGTCTTGCTGGACGTGCGCAGCCCCGAGTCTTATGCCAAAGGCCATGTACCTGGCGCAATCAATCTGCTCAGGGGGAAAATCATTGCCTCAAAACTGGCCAGCTATCCGGCAGATACTCTATTTGTGACTTATTGCGCAGGCCCTCATTGCAATGGTGCAACCAAAGCGGCAATCAGGCTGGCGCAGCTTGGCCGCCCTGTCAAAATCATGATAGGCGGCATCACAGGCTGGCTGGATGAGGGTTTTAGCCTGACAACAGAAGCCACTGAACTGGCATGAGCACAGGAGCAACTGAATTCAGCGTACGACCTGCTCTGGCCAGCGACGCAACAGACTTGTTACAACTGATGCGTGAGCTGGCAGCCTTTGAAGGCTACCTCGCTGAATTTAGCGTCACCGTTGAAGATTTGCTGGAACGTGGCCTGGATACAGAAAGGCCACAATTCAGGGCTTATGTGGCGGCAGCACCAACAGGTGCCTTGCTGGGCTATGCAGTCCTGGTCGAAGTCGCTTTCACCTATGACCTGCACCCGGACTGGCGACTCAAAGAATTGTATGTCAGCGCAACGGCGCGCCAGCTTGGCATAGGCAAGGCATTGATGGAAACAGTCATAGCCGATGCCAGGCAGCATGGTTGCGGCAGATTAAAATGGGATGTGCTGCCAGACAATAGCAATGCAAAACAGTTTTACAGACAGCTTGGTGGTGAACCGGTAAAGGACTGGGAAGCGTGGGCATTGGCACTCACGCCCTGAATTAAACCCAGTTAAATTCATGAATATTTTTCAGATCATCCCGCATGGATGATCTGTTTTTCCAAGGATTTCCAATACATTTCAGCCATCTATATTCAAGGCCGCATTCATAGATGGATAGCTTAGCTCATGTTTGAATAAGGCAGCTGTCTGCCGCTGATGCAAAAACTGGTGCACGCCTTCCCTGCCGTGGTGATAAGCAAGCTGGAAAGGCACAGGCCCTAGCGAAAAACGACGGCAGCCGGCGGCAAACAATTGGCTGATGTCTGGCATGTCGGGCACAGCCATGATGTTGACTGGAATATCAAGTGCCTGGGCAATTGTAGAAATGGTTTCAGCGTCGCATAGCCCTGGCAAAAACGCAGCACTGGCTCCGGCAGCCTGATAGGCTTGCGCACGGTTAATCGCCATTTGTATGGCAGCATCACCGTTCGCCAGTCCACGTAAATAAACATCTGTCATGGCGTTGATGAAAAATCCGGTACCTGCCAGCTTGCTACGTATGGCCTTGATTTTTGCGACCAGCAATTCAGGTGTACCACCGCCATCTTCAAGATTGATACCAGCCGCGCCATACTGCTGCAAGTCGGCTACCAGGCTGGCAACGGCGTCGGCATCGTCGCTATAGCCATCTTCGATATCCACGGACAAAGGCACTTTGATGACACGCATGATGCGTCGTACGGCTGCCAGCAATTCTTCACGGGGCAAGGTGCCACCATCTGCATAACCCAGCGCCCAGGCCAGCGAGGCACTGGAGGTGGCAATTGCGCTTGCACCATCATGCTCAAACAGGACTGCACTGGCAGCATCCCAGGCATTGGGTAACAACAAGGGTGTACTGCCCTCGTGCAATTCTTTGAATGTACTAAAGCTTGTGACTGTCATGAAAACTCCAAATGTTAGTCAGGTAGAAAACATCGAAATCTTACGCAATGCGACAGGATATATCACGCCGGATTCGGCCATTATTGTCACGCAAAAAAAGCCGGGCTGCGCTGCACCAACCTGCAGGCAATCCGGCTCTTTGATTCATACATTTTTTTATCTGCCCACATCAAGCATATCAGGCATCAAAGCCACCGTCTGCCTTGAGATTGGCACCGGTAATGAATGCCGCATCTTCACTCGCCAGGTAGGCAACCAGGCTGGCAATTTGTGTGCCTGTACCGTATTTACCTGTCGCCATGTAGCTGCGCATGGTGTCAGCAAAAGCACCGTTGGCCGGATTCATTTCTGTATCAACCGGGCCTGGCTGTACATTATTAACGGTGATGCCACGTGCGCCCAGGTCGCGTGCCAGGCCGCGTGTGAAAGAGGCCACCGCACCTTTGGTCAGTGCATACAGCGACAAGCCAGGTACAGGCACATAATCACTGTTAACGCTGCCGATGTTGATGATGCGGCCGCCCTCTTTCATATGACGTTGCGCTTCTTGCGAGGCGACAAACACGCCTGTCACATTGACAGCAATCAGGCGTTGATAATCTTCCATGCTGATATCTGCAATGCCACCGGCGACCAGTGCACCCGCATTGTTGACCAGGATATCGAGACCACCAAATTCTGCGACTGTTTTTGCCACCGCCTGTTTAACTGCATCTGCATCTTGCGCATCAGCACGGATAGCCAGTGCCCTGCCGCCCGTTGAGCGTATATCTGCAACCAGTTGTTCTGCCTGCTGTGCGCTGCTGGAGTAAGTGATCGCAACTGCTGCGCCATCTGTTGCCAGTTTGCGTGCAATGGCAGCACCTATACCGCGTGAACCGCCGGTCACCAGGGCCGTTTTACCAGCCAGGTTTGCTTTGGATGTGTTTGCTTGTGTGCTAAGTGCTTGTGTACTGAATGCTTGTGTCATGTCGTTCTCCTGTGTAGTTGACTTGCTTAAGTTTGATTCGGTTTAATTTCTTTAATCCGTGATTGGATGTGGCTATTTTGTGCTTTTTAAATGATTACAAGTAGTCCATAATCGATAACATCACTTTCAACCAAAGGTTGAAAGTAGAATGAAGCTAATAATCAAGATCAAAGACTTAACCCAGAGGGAATCATGGAAACACTGGCAAGCATAGAATCTTTCGTCCGTAGTGCTGAGGCAGGCAGTTTTTCCCAGGCAGCACGTAACCTGGGCCTGACCCCAGCGGCTGTCAGTAAAAATGTCGCCAAGCTGGAATCCCGGCTGGGCATACGCTTGTTCCAGCGCAGCACGCGCAGCCTGATGTTGACGGAGGCGGGAGAAGTATTCCTGGCGCAGATCAAGGGTGGGCTGGACAGCATACAGGCTGCACTGGCGAATGTAGAAAACGTCGCAGGCAAACCCGCTGGCGTATTAAAGATCAGCCTGGCGCTGGCCTTTGGGCGAGATTATGTTTTGCCTGCGGTAAATGATTTTATTAACACTTACCCTGATGTCATACCCGATCTGCATTTTGATAACCGCAGCGTAGATATCATCGCTGAAGGTTTTGATGTTGCCATCGGCGGTGGCATAGAACTGGTGCCGGGTGTTATTGCGCGTGAAATCGGGCGTGCTCATGTCATACCGGTTGCTTCGCCAGCCTATATCGCGGCTCACAATATGCCAACAAAACCCGCAGACCTGGCTCACCTGGATGGCATCATGCGCCGCTCATCACAAAGTGGCAGGCTGCGCTCGTGGACGCTGCGCAATGCTGCGGGTGAAGAAGCACACATGGAATTGAAGACGCGCATCATCATGGATGACCCGGAAGCCATGTGCCGTGCTGCCTTGCTGGATCTGGGTGTCGCCATGGTGCCCAGGCTGCATGCATTGCCTTATCTGGAAAGCGGCACATTGCTACGCCTGTTACCCAACTGGTATGCGGATATTGGCCCTATTTCGCTCTACTACTCCAGCAGCAAGCTGATGCCAGCCAAGACCAGGCTGTTTGTCGATTTCATCCTCATGCGTTTTCGTGAACTGGATATTGCCGGTAAATTTTCTGCATCACCGCGCAAGAAGTGAGACTAGGGGACACTAAGTGACACTTAGTAACAGTACATGCCAATATATTCGCTATCACAGCAGTGCTATGAGAAAATGCAAATACCTATCACTCCCATGTCAGCCATACTGTGAAACCCAGCAAGCCAGATACCCCAGCGTTTCAAGTCATCAAAGATACCCTGCTCCAGGAAATCCAGTCAGGCAAATGGAAAGAAGGTGATGCCATCCCCGCCGAAACTGCACTGGCCAGCCAGTTTGGTGTCTCGCGCATGACAGTCAACCGCGCCGTGCGCGAACTTACCAGCGAGCAAATCCTGACGCGCATACAGGGCTCAGGCACTTATGTGGCACAACAAAAATACCAGGCAACGCTGGTGGCAATCAAAAGCATCGCAGAAGAAATCCGCTCACGCGGCCATACTCATCGCAGCGAACTGCATGAGTTAAAAGCAGAAACCGCGAGCGAGCAACTGGCAGCAAAATTCCAGGTCAAGGCGGGTCATAGTTTATTCCATTCCGTCATTGTCCATTTTGAGAACGATGTGGCGATACAGGTTGAAGACCGCTGGGTCAACTCCAGCGTCACGCCAGAATACCTGCAACAAGACTTCAGCATCATGACCCCAAACGAATACCTGGTCGCAGTCGCGCCTTTGCAAGGGGTTGATTACAGCATAGAAGCAGTGCTGCCACCTAAACAGATCGCCGAGATGTTGCATATCTCAGCCAAAGAAGCCTGCCTGGTCTTGCACAGAACTACCCGATCGCGCGACATGATCGCCACCTGCGTGACGATGTGGCATCCGGGTAAGCGTTATCAGTTTGCGGGTAGCTTTTAAATTCAAGGCGGCTCAAAAAATCTGCCGACACAGAGGCACAGAAGGCACAGAGGGCTCAGAGAAATTGATTTGAGTCTGTTGTACTTGCAAATTTCGCAAGCAAGCCAATCCATCTATCAATAAAGCGCTGCGTAACTGCGTAATACGGGCGGCGTTTCACTGACTGACGAATGCTTGAGCAAGGCGCTCAGCCAATTCCGCTGCTTGCTCTCTGTCGATCACGTTCGTGAAGCTCAACAGCAAGCCACTCTCTGCGGTTGCTGAAATATACGATCTGGACAGCGGCTGAACACTCAGTCCAGCACGTTGTGCATTTTCTGAAATGACACAATCGTCCATGCCCTTGTCCAAGCGCGCAAGCAGATGCATACCTCCTACCTGATGATCAATAGACAGGCGGTCAGCAAGTTTTGCGAGCAATGCGTCGCTCAGTAGTTGCCGTCGCTTCGAGTAGAGATCCCTCATTTTTTTAAGATGGCGCCCAAAATGCCCCTCCTCAATAAATCTGGCAGTCGTTACCTGCCATAAATGAGGGCAATGGCTGTGCATTTTGTCGATCATTTCGGTGAAACGAGGAACAAGTTTTTCTGGCACCACTAAATATGCAAGTCTCAAACCAGGCAACAGCACCTTGCTGAACGTTCCACAATACAAAACCCGGTTCTGCACATCCAAGCTTTTTAGTGCGGGTAATGGCCGACCGTTATATCTATACTCACTGTCGTAGTCATCTTCTACAATCCAGCTTTCCTGATCACTCGCCCAATCCAACAAAGCCCGGCGGCGAGGCATCGACAATGCAACGCATAGTGGGCTCTGATGTGTCGGTGTAACAACTGCAAAGCGTGCATCCGGCATTAGCTCAATACCTGCTTCAACTACCATTCCATCACCATCCACAGGTACTGGTATCAATTTTGCCCCGGCCTCACTAAAAAAGTTATTGCTTGCAAAATATCCGGGATCTTCCACCCAGCAACTATCACCCGTTTGCAACAAACTACGGCAAATTAAATCAAGGCATGCCCGGTAACCCGCAACGATGAAAACCTGGCCTGGAGTGCAAGATATACCTCGGGAAACGCCGAGATACCCCGCAACCGCCGTTCGTAACGACAAATGGCCCCTTGCATCCGGACAAATTGAACTGTCCAGAAAGGAGTGCCGCAATTCGTTTGAGGCAATTCGGTTCCATAGCTTGCGAGGAAAAGCATCTAGCGCTGGCAGTCCCATTTGAAATGGCAATGGCGCTTCCCCTGAGTGAACAAGAGAATTTTGAGCCAATGAACTAAGTGGTGTTGCCGAGTTTTGTGGGGCGGGCTTAATAAACGGCGACACAATTGTTCCGGCAGCTCCACGCCCGATCAGATATCCGTCATTGATCAACAACTGGTAGGCAGTTTCGATTGTTCCTCGCGCCAGATTTAGCTCAGAAGCCAACGCCCGGACAGAAGGTACGCGATCACCCGGTTTCAAGCGACCATCAGAGATGGATTTACTGAAACGTAAGTAAATCTGTCGATATAAAGGGGGCGTTTCTTCCTTATTAATAAGAATATTTTCCAATAACATGTCCTAGTCGTTTTTCCAGTTTTTGGCTCTATAGCGTCAGGCCCGAGGATAGTACACTAACATCCTTTCGTCGATGAGAAGCTGCTTATGAAGCGTAGAGAGTTCAAACTGTTGCAGAGCCAAGCTGATATTGAGGCAGGATTTGAACTGATGCGACAGCTCCGGCCACAGTTAGGAGATCTGGACTCATTCACGCAACAAATAGATCGTCAATCACAACAAGGATATCGATTATCAGGCCTTTGGCAGGACGAAAAATTGGCCGGACTGATCGGATTTCGTGAATCAGAGAACATGCTTTACGGGCGACACCTATATGTGGATGACTTAGTTGTCGCCGTATCGCTGCGGAATTCAGGACTGGGTGCAGATCTGCTCAACAAGGTTCGCGACGAAGCTAAACGGCTCGATTGTACCTTTATCGTACTAGATACCAGTCTGCAAAAACCTATGGCCCAACGATTCTATTATCGTGAAGGTCTGCTGGCGACGGGCATGCGTTTTGTTCAAAAACTTGGAACAACTTAGAAAGATGAGTTTCTGTAGTTTGCGGTCAAAGCTGCGTCGACGGCAACAACCTCACTATTTCGACGTTCGCGAAAGACAATTTTTATTACAACTACTTAAATTTGTTTAGCAAATTATGATGACTCTATTTTTCTCTCTAATAGCATGTGCATAACCATACGTGACCTGGCTGTAGCTACTGGTTTTTCAGTGGGGACGATTTCTCGTGCACTCAAAAATCAGACTGGATTGACAGAAGCCACGCGCGTATTGGTCTTTAATGCAGCGCAAGAAATGGGTTACGACCTGTCAAGATTAAGGCCTGGGCGCATACGTCGCATCGCTTTCCTTTTACACAGGCAGCACAATAATTTGTCGAGCAGTCCATTTTATTCTATCGTTTTGCATGGAGCAGAAGCAGCCTGCAGGCGAGCTGGAATTACTTTGTCATTTATCGCAGTTGGTCCAGCGGAGCCAGTGATGGATCAAATCAGGGTGCATAAGCCAGACGCGATTGTGTGTGCAGGATATTTTGAAACAGAATTATTGCAATCGATACGCACTTCAGGAAAACCCATGGTGCTGATCGATATGCACCTGCCCGGTTACACCTCGATTAACCCAAATCATCGCCTGGGTGCCTATCTGGCCACACAGCACTTGATAAAAACGGGCCGCAAACGGATAGCCATGCTGACAGGTCCTCATGCACACTACAGTATTCAAGAACGTATTCACGGTTTTCGTAAGGCCTTGTTTGACGCAAAAATACTGACCAATCCAGAATATGAAATTGCGATTCCACATCAGGCAGAAGAAGAAAAATTGGTGAGGCAAGCAGTCACAGATTTGCTTTCCATGTCTGAGCCACCAGATGCTCTATTTTGCTACAACGACCATACTGCCTTGACCGCTATGGCTGCATTTCTTGATAAGGGGGTAAAGGTTCCTGACGATATTGCTATTGTTGGTTTTGACGATATCCTTGCTGCTGTGAACGCTCATCCAGCTTTAAGTAGCATCGCCGTGGATAAAGAAGAACTAGGCGCAGAAGGAATAGCCATGCTTCTACGCAATGCACAACAAGAAAACCTGGAGACAACACTTGCAGTGAAATTGATAGTACGGGGCAGTAGTGTGCAAGCTGTTTAATATCTGCGCGTGGTCGGACTAAGGCAACAGCGCTATAGAATTTTTGAAAAAACCGTGCGTCGCCCCCAACAATTTTTTGCTTCAATTGCGCTACGTTGTGTGCGACAACATCACGCAAAGGCGGGGACTGATCTTGCAGAAGAAGTCAATCCACTGAAAGGTAAATCAAACCAGAGCAATACTTTTGCGGGGGCAGTCATGCCTTTTGGCATGTTCTATTTTTGCCCTGCGACTTCGGGTCTGGCCTTCAAGAAGACCGTGGCTCAATGCTCAATGGGCACAGAGGCCAACCGCTTCCTCGCAGATCAGTCTTGCCGTCCTAATCTATCCTGTCGAGCGCTTCCGGTGGCAGATTACTGCAAGCTAGTCGTCCCAGCTCCGCAAGCCCAACATCGAAACACAGGACGTTCTTGATCAGGTTTTCGATCAGGATAGCCAATAACGTAACCGATGCTGACACTGGTGCCAACTGTAACTCATTAATTCATGATTGCTTTATGTCAGATTTATAGCGATCAAACTACAATCTATTATTGATCTTGCATTAAAACTGCTCGATGCGTTCAAAAAAAGAGTTCGTGGTCCTTCATAAATGGCGAATTCTTCGCCTTAAAATTTTCCACGATATCTGTCACCCAAATCCCTCCTCAGCGCGTTATATCTTGATAATCTGGCACTTGTAATTTTGTATTTAATGCAGCGGTAACACCTTGCATGTGCTGACAAGTTAAAATACGGCTTACATTGATATAAGCAAGAAAGAAACATCATGGCAAAAAAGAATGAACTGGACCCGGAAACCGAGGCGCTGATTGCCTGGTGCACGGAAGTAGAAGGCTTCCTGGTCGCTGGCGGTGCCACCGTGAGCCAGGCCCAGGATCATATAGAGGAGCAGATAGAGTGGTTCACCGATCTGTTTTTTGATGGATTAACACCAGAAGAAGCTGCCAAGGAAGCGCTGGCTTAAGCGCCTGTATCCTCAGATACCCGCCTCAACTAGCAATTAATTGAAATAAAGATGATTCATCGCAAATTATTAGTACCCCTCACCCTCGCTCTTGCCTTGTTAAGCGCCTGCACCACCAGCTCCAAACATGCGGGGCTGCAGCACGAAGAATTTGGTGCAACCGGCGTGTTTACCCGCGCCTTTCCCGGCACCGAAAAAAGCGCCTGTGAGGCAGCGCGCCGTGCCTTGCTCAGCCAGGGTTACGTCATCAGTGAATGGAAGCCTTCTGTACTCAAAGGCCGCAGGAAATACCAGCCAGAAGCAGACATCCACGCAGAAATTGAATTTAATGTCGTCTGCGTGGCCAACAGCAAAGGCAGCAATAGCACGACCGTTTTTGCGAATGCCGTTCGTGACCGTTATTCCCTGAAAAAGAGTAATACTTCAGCGAGCATAGGCGTCAGCGCCCTGGGTTCAGTGTCACTGCCATTTGGCTCAACTGACGATGCCCTGGTCAAGGTCGCCAGCGAAACCATTCCTACTGGCCAGTTTTATGAGCAGTTCTTTGAACTCGTTGATCGTTACCTGGATGCGGTTCCCTATATCCAGGATACCGAAGAAGAAAAGAAGACTGTTGTTGTAACGCCTGCGACCCCAGCGGCCACGAGCGCAAGCCAGCCTGCTACCAGCACGCCGCCGCCCATTGAGTCTGGCAAGAAATCCGAGGACTAACTCATGCAAGCGGACGATCTGCAAAGACTGCTGAGTTTCAAGATGCCCTATGGCAAGTACAAGGATACTGTCATCGCTGACCTGCCCGGCAATTACCTGGGCTGGTTTGCGCGCGAAGGTTTCCCCAAGGGTGAGATAGGCCGGTTACTGGAATTGATGCATGAGATCGATCACAATAACCTTAAAGAATTGCTGGAGCCATTGAGGAACAAGAGCTGAAAACACTCCCCTCGCTCGCTACGGTCAGAGCAGCAAATCGCATGGGGCCTAAAATAAAAAAAAGCAGACATGTTCAACATGTCTGCTTTTTTGCCATCCTGAACTAATTGATTAGTTCGTTTTGACTTCTTTGCTTTGACGTTTGCCAGCAGCAGTTGCAGGCAGGTATTTCATAGGATCATTCACGCCGGCTGCATAGGCAGTTACCAGGCTACGCTGTCTCATGCAAGAAGCACTGAGTACTGTTGCATCAGGTGCAGCAGAGTTCACGCATACCTGCAAATCCTTGACTGTATCCAGAGGAATACCAGCTGCGGCAGCAACAGAAACGATGGATTGTGGATTAGCACCGCTGGCGACCAGATTATCAACCGTAGCCTGTAAATTACTTGTCGTTGTCAGCGCATTGAAAATGCCATCAACAGAGGTATCTACGCCTTCAGCGCAAGCTACCGACAAACCACCGGCCAAAGCCAGACCCATCAATGTATTTTTGATCATTTTTTTCATCAGTATCCTCCAACTTGTTGACAAACCATTTTGTCGCACGCAAATGATTCTAATTAAGTGTAAATCAAATTGAAAGCAGATATTTGTAACCTGCGGGCTCAGATCAATATATTGATCAAATTAGCATTTAGCTACTTTTAAAGGATTTTGTCACTGGTATGCCAACAATAGAATTTATACGCGCCTTCTGTTTAAAGGGCGTTCGCGCCAGAGCACAGGCAAAACCTGAGCTATCCTGGCTCTCAAGCTGCTTGCTGGACCTGCCCTCTCTGTGCAGCGATTGCATTGAGCTCATCGATAATTGACTGGTCTCTTTCCAGTGTCTTGGCTGGGGGGATCACCAGAGTAGTGATTTGCTTGAGTTTCATTCGTGGTAAGTCTCCAAGACGAATCTTGTCTATACGTGTTTTTTCCAAAGGATCAGTGGCAGCTTCATATAAAATCACTTCATGATCCAATGAATAGCTACGTGCAAGCTTGTTAACCAATATCTGCAAATACTCTTCATTGGTTTCAAGTTTTTTCAATGCCAGCTCACCTGCAATACCTGGCTGCCACAGTATCAGCAGCGCCGTTGTGTCGATAGTGCGGTGGTAAATCATGAATTGCGTTGATTCCATCGATTGCATGCCATAGGTACCCGGGTCTATACCCAGGTCTGCAACCAGGCAATCGAGAGCTGAAATACCGGGCTCCATGTGTGCTTGATATCCCTCAGCTCTCGCGTCTGCAATTGCCATGTGAGAAATACAGGCGAAAATTCCGGGGTGACCATAAAAGGCAGCGCATACTCGTTTGCCTGAGCGCATTTCAGACAATATGGTGTCTGCCATGCGCCTATATGTATCCCGTCTATTTTTCCCGTCAATTTTCATGTCTTCATAATAGGAATTCAGGCAGATATATTCTTTAGCTACACCTTGCAACCATTTATGCGTAAAAATATTCGGCACCGCCGCAACGACAACGTCAAAAGATTCGATATAGCTTTGCGCAATTGGTGTCAATTGCCCCGCCATGCGCATGCCAGTACCCACACAGACGAGTGATCCTTGTTTTTGAATTGTCATAGATTTTTAGAATTGAAAATTAGGGAAAATTGAAAAACTCAAGGGTAATAGGGTCATGCAAGAAGACTCAGCACGGCCCTATCTAGAAAAGACAGCGATGGAAATTTTTACTAAAGTAATTATTTCTATAAAAATACCGCAACCTTTCAGCAGAACTCATGTTCTGTTTTACAGAAAAGGACGAGTCCGGCAACTCATAGGCTAAGCAAAAATCTCTTCAACTTCTCTCGGCGCCTTTGTCTTTTCATACTCCCAAGAGCGGAAATAGCCCTCTGTTATATCAATGGCGTCAAAATCTTTGAAAGGAATATCCAGGAATGCAGCGACCTTCTGCTTGTCGCATCCAGTCACGGCTAATTGTTCTTCATGTGACAAACCAAAATCACGCGCAGCTTGAAGTGGATTGTTTTTATGTGCCTGAATAAGCACAGCGTTAGTGTCAAGAGCATTCAGATAATCTAACAACTTAGACATACTTTTCTCCTTGGTTGGCAAAACTTTCAGGGGTAATACCAAGAATGATTCTAAGCTCAAGCATTAACTAAAGCAAAACTATTTTTAGCAAATTATCATCAAAAAATCTATGGTGTTTGCCTGAAGACACTAACGCAGTTTCTACCTTCGGCTTTGGAGATATACAGTGCCTTGTCAGCCGCCTCCAGGGTTTCATCAAAATTCTTGAGCCCATTTCCATCTACTGTAGCCACGCCAAAACTGGCCGACAATGAGAATTTATGGCCGCTAGGTTCTGTATCTATCATTGTGATTGCCATACGGCAGCGCTCTGCCAATTGCAGCGCAGAGGCCTGGCTTGAATCTGGCATGCAAATACCAAATTCTTCGCCACCTAACCGCCCAAATAAATCAACCTTGCGCAAATGTGTCTTGACGGTTTCACTGACGTTTTTTAATACCCAGTCACCCGTAGCATGACCATAAGTGTCATTAATATTTTTAAACAGGTCCATGTCAAACAGGATGATGCTGACGCTACCAGTGCGCAATTTAAATGCTTCATTAGCGAAGCTGATGAAATGCATGCGATTGGCTGCCTGGGTCAAACCATCTGTTTGTGAGAACTGGCGGAATTGATTTTTCTGCTGCAAAGCCTTGAGTAACCAAAGACTCAGCACAACCAGGAAAATTATTACTAAGGCAACCAAGAGCAGGAGATTTTGATTATTCTTTTTTTCCAATTCACGCTCAACCGCCAGTATCTTATTCTTCTGTTCGAGCAGACTCATTTGATTGGCTTTATCTTGAGTATCGAACTTAACACGTTGATAAGCAAGATTCTTATGAAGTTGATCGTCTAGAACACGATTTTTCAATACTAAGGCCGCTTCGTAATACTCTAGTGCTGCTAAATACAGACCTTGCGCCCGCTTAATAGTCGCCATCGTTTCGGCAGTCTTTTCCATGAGATAAACAGCATTTCCAGCTTTTGCATGCTGGTAAGCTTGCAGACCATAACGTTCGGCAAGTTCCAGGTTGCCAGAATTCATATACGCACGAGACAACGCGTCTTCAAGTTGAGTGAGGTAGTCAGAACTTTGATTAGTCTTTGCGAACTCGGCCAGCAAAGGTAAGCCAGCACCTTTGCCTTGCAGATAATTGCCGGAATCAATCAAATCCACGCTTGCCAGGGAACGCAGAATAAGAGCTATAAATTTCCTGTCATGCTCTTCACAGACCTGTAAAGCTTCAGGCAAAATTGATCGTGCACGTTGTCTTTCACCCCGCATTAGATTAATCTCAACAAGGTTTGCAAGGCCGACACATTTTGATCCGCTCTCTTTGATTTTTAAATCAAAAGAAAGCATTCTATCGGTATAACTTAAAGCTTCGTCATATGCACGCAAGGAATTCAGCAAGGTTATCGCCGATTGCAGCACATCCACTTTTGCATTTTGATTTATCAGTTTTGGTAGTAAAACTATGCTCTTGTTCATCGCAAGCAAAGCTTTTTCGTACTCCCCCATGCTGGTATATCCGGAGGTCAATTGATATAACAATCTAGCCTGAAAATCAGGATCTATTGCTTTTTCAATATATGACTCAACTAATTCTACTCGTTCTTTATGTCGTCCTTTGAACCCCAATGCGGACGCACTGAGCAAATAAAAGCGGCTGCGTTGAACATCATTGAAACCTGACTCAAGCAATTGCAATTTACCCAAAGTATCAACAGCTCTTTCGGGTGCGGTACGGATATCCTGTGCGGCAGCTGAAAGCAAATCGTCAATGTTTTTTTCACTGCTTGTTTGTGCGTGGGCAACAGGGTTTCCGGCTACAAGTAACAATACAATTAAAAATGTCAGGATCCTAAATGGAATCATCACTTGAGCCGGAAAAAATTTTAGTACGCGGTTTCTGTAGTATCAATTGCAGGAACATCATCCGCAGAGATTCCCAACAATCCAGCTACAGTACTTTTGTCGCCAGACAATACTGCATCTTGCTCTTCAGCGGTCAATCCAAAATTTGTCATAGCTGACTTTGCTCCGCTTTTGTGAGCATCAAGGGCATCCGCATCTTTATCCAGTGTATTCAAATATTCAAGCAATTTAGACATGATTTTTAACCTTTCAATAGACTTCCGTTGTATAAAACACGAGGTAATACCACGGAAGATTCTATTATGTTTCTGTAAAAACTTGTAACAAATTTCAAAAAATCAATGCATTATGCGCAACACAGGGTAGCGGCGCCATTCTGGTTCCTTGAATCTTGCACAGCGGCTAAAAATAAAGTCGAGAACCGCTTGCTGGTCGCCCAGTAAACCTGGGTTTTCCTGCTTCCATTGCTCAAAGGCGGCCTTAATTTCTGGCTCGGTGTTGAGAATGTCGGTGGCGGTGTCTTCAAAGACATAATCTGAATAAGCTTCTTTCTTTTCCAGTACGCTGTTAAAGAAGCCCCAGCGGAAGAAACTGTCATGTGCCTGCGGTTCCAGGGTTTCGACTATATAGCGTGCAGCTGGCTGATCCAGCTGGACCAGGTAATCACCTGCATTGGCAATCACGTTTGCGCTGGTCGGCAACAACTGTACATCGTCATGAAACATATGCCCCTCATAAGCATGCGGGCGTGATTGCACTGACTGTATGTGATAAACCTCGGCCTGCAAGCTGGTATCGGCTTCCAGCCTCTGCATCTGCACGCCATTCCATTGCAGGCGCTCTATGACTGCGCGCCAGGCTTGCGGTATCAGGTAAGCCCTGGCTTGCTTGACTGTGATATCAGCGACAAAGTGATCGTAATAAGCGATAGCTTTTTCCCATGGCTGGCTACGGTCATACGACAGGCGCGTGTAATTACCCAGCACGCTGGGGCTATACACCGCCTGGTAACCCTTGAACATGAAGCTGGAAGGCTGACTGTGGTCAGCTACCCAATGTACTGCTGCCTGCTGTTGCTGGCTGGCAGCCTCGCGTGCTTGCGCACGTAATGCCTGTATCTCTGCGCCATGGGCGATTGTGAATGCCAGCACAGTTTCCACCAGGGCGCGCATGGAGTCATAGCGGTCGGCAAAAGGTTTCAGCATATGGGTTTCAGGCATGAAACCGATGGTGTGATGCAGGGCTGCGTAGCCGGTAGAAAAACGTGGCGTTTCCAGGAAATCTTCTATGCCATGATCAGGGCTTTCCTTGACGGGATTCACATAGGGACAAGTCGGCCAGCCACGCTCCTGCATCTCTGTATAAATGGCAGGCAACATGGTGTTGCGCAAGTAGGGGCCGAGACCATAGCTCAGTTTGTCTGCCTGGGTTTGTATCAGGGTCATGGTGTAATGGTAGTCAGCGCCATTTGAGGTGTGCGTATCAACCATGACGTCCGGGCTCCATTCGCTGAAAAAGCGGTTGAAGACCTGGGCATTTTCGCTATCACACTTGATGAAGTCACGGTTCAGGTCAAGATGCAGACTATTGCCACGAAAACCAAACTGCTCTGGCCCATCCTGATTGACACGTGAAGTATCCTGACGGTTCAGACTGCCATCGACGTTATATACGGGGATGAACAGGAATACCGTTTTACCCAGTGCTGCGAGGCGTTCAGGCTGGATACAAAAATCGCGTACCAGCGCCATACAGGCATCGATACCCTCAGGCTCACCCGGGTGTATGCCATTATTATTGAAAAATACCGTCCGTTGTTCCTGTTTGATGCGCTCGCGCTCAAATACGCCATCAGCAGTCACAATACCGGCGTGAATGGGCTTGCCGTTATCAGAAACACCGATCTGGCTGAACTGCAGGATGTTTGGAAATTGCGCTGCCAGGTTCTGGTAAAACTGTATGCAGGCTTGCCAGGTCGTAGTCTGGTTCTGGTTACCGGCTTCATAGGGTGTGATGAAGGCGGTGGTATGGTCTGTATGTGATGACATGCGTTACACCAGTTGAAGTAAATATATCCCACGATTTTAGCGTACAAGTGGCGGTACTGACATGGCATACTGATGCTTGATTGAACAAATTGCAGGAGAACCTTGTGACCGATGCTGAAATAAGCGCACTGCGCCAGAATTGTCATACCACTTTGCCTGGCCATCGTGCCATCACGCCTGCAGAAACCTTTGCACGCATGGCAGCCTGGTCAGAGCAGCATCAGGTGCAACATGACACCTATGGTGAGGGTGAACTGGTGCAATCTTTCGAAAGCAAGATCGCAGCTTTACTCGGCATGGAAGCAGGTCTGTTCTGCATCACCGGCACGCTGACCCAGGTTACTGCCTTGCGTCTGGCATGCGAAGAAAGAGGCAGCCCGCTGGTCGCCTTGCATGCGAGTTCGCATATCCTGGTTCATGAAAAAAGCAATTATCAGTTGCTTGATCATTTCAAGGCCGTGCAGCTCGGCAACCCATATCGACCCTGGACACTGAAGGACTTGCAGGCCCAGCCCGAGAAAATCGCTGCGGCACAATATGAATTACCCATGCGCGAAATAGGCGGTCAATTACCGGACTGGGAAGAGTTGAACGCCATCAAGGCCCATTGCCGCCAGCAGGATATACACCTGCATATGGATGGAGCGCGCCTGTGGGAAGCTGCCGCCGGTTATGGCCGCAGCCTGGCAGAAGTAAGCGCAGGTTTTGATACGGTCTATGTCTCGTTCTACAAAGGTATAGCTGGCCTGGGTGGTGCCATGCTGCTGGGCAGTGCCGATTTCATTGCCAGAGCACGTGTCTGGATGCACAGGCAAGGTGGCAGTGTATTCCGCCGCAGCCCCTATGTCGTCGCTGCTGCGATGCAGTTTGATCAAAGGCTGGCTGCCCTACCCGCCTGCTACGCCCGCACCCTTTGGTTGTTTGACGAATTGCGCGCTTATCCTGAATTCAACACCAATCCCACCGCACCACAATGCAATATGCTGCACCTGTATCTGCCAACTGACCGGGATACTGCCATCGCCATCCGCAACCGCATTGCGCAAGAACACGGGATATGGCTGTTCAATAATGCCGTGCACACTGCCTTGCCAGGGCAATGTATGTTCGAGTGGTATATAGGCGATAACCTGCTTGCCATGCCAGACGAAAAGCTAAGACAGGCATTGCAACTATTGGCGCAGGCCCTCAAAAAAGACCCGCGCTGAAGCCGCTTGCAAGCAGCAGGCCAGCGCTATGTGAGTTATCGCACATACAAAACTTTATATCTTTATTAAGCTACTTGACATCGTTTCATTTTCTTAAGAAACGTCAAGGAGAAATAATGATAAGCCTGCTCAATCTGCAGTCCGACAAGGTCAAGTACAACCCAAATCACCTGTTTGATACGCTCATCAGGCGCCTGCATCTGAAAAATGATGCAGCACTGGCAAAAATGCTGGATGTGGCACCACCGGTGATCAGCAAAATCCGTCACTTGCGTTTGCCTATAGGTGCGTCGCTGATGATCAGCATGCATGAAATCAGTGGCCTCACGATCAAGGAATTACGCGCTCTGATGGGCGATAAAAGGGAAACCTTCCGCATAACGGATTCGCAATTAAAACCCGCGCTCGCGAAGTCACGCCCCAAAAGCAAAGAACAGTCCATGAGCCACCAGTACTGAGAACAGTACCGGGCTCAGGCTTAATTCGCTGATCAGGAATATCGCCTGGGAAAAGTCAGGTTCAGGCGTGCACCGGGGTACTCGCTGCGGGCTTCGCCATTAGCTATCTCGTAATGGCCGCCATGCAATTCGACTATAGACTTGATGATGACTGATCCCAGGCCCAGCGATATTCCCGCCTGCCTGCTTGGCAAACCTTGGAACAGGAGGCGGGTGTCGCGCCTCTGACCAAAGCGGAACATGGCATCGGCAGACAAACCGGGGCCGTCGTCTTCAATACTCAATGCCAGCATTGTATCAATAGCATACAGGCGTATGCGAACCCTGCTTTGCGCATATCTGGCAGCATTCTCAAAAACATTGCGCAAGAGCCTGGATATCAGGTAAGTATCACCGGTAATAAACCCGCCCTGCTGGCTACCTTGTTCACAGTCTGCGTCTATCTCCAGCACAAACTCTATGGACTGATCTGCCTGCTGTTGCATGTGTGCGGCATGGCCTGTTTCGGCTTTCAGCAAGTCGCATAAATCGACACTGCTGGCCTGGTTACGGTAACGTGGCTCATCAATATTGGCGATAAAGAACAAGTCATCGATGAGCTTGGTGAAATAATCCAGTTCATTACTGACGACAGTGAAAAACTCTTCACGTTCCTGCTGTTCCATCGCGTCACCATGCACAGACAGGGTATCAATCGCGGTACGCAAACTGGTCAATGGCGTGCGCAAATCATGACCCAGCTCTTGCAAAAGTTCGCGTCTGGTTTTTTCTATGGCTTGCAACTGCAAGACCAAGCGCTGTATTTCATTGGCCATGGCATTGAAATGCTGCATCAGACCACCTATCGCATCCAGCCTGCCAGAGGTAAAACGTGCGCTCAGGTTACCGGCCTCCATGTCTTGAATCACTTTTCGCGCTTCTGCCGACCGCATGCGCAGATATAGCGTCAGCAATAACAAGCCCAGCAAAATTGCAGTAACAAGTGTCACCACGAACAAGGTCGCCATGGTAAAAAATGCGCCACGTGCAGGTGTGCCCGGATTATGTATCAGTAAATAACTGGGCCGGTCTGACTGCAGGCGCACAATGGCAGAAGCTGCCGTCCCTGAAAAAAATCGCCCGCGTGCTACTACCTCATGGATTACTCCTGGTTTGGTACGCTGCAAAAGCGCGGCTGGTGGAATGGCATCTGCCGGGCTGCTCGCGAGTATCTGATTGTCTGCATTCACTATCCACATTTCCAGCGGGATCGCCGGTGACTCGCTGCGGTAAGTCTGTACAAGACGCAGCCCCTCTGCGTAATCATGCCCTTCCACAATGCGGGCGATAAACAGATACATGCTGCGCTGTACTTCGTCCCCGGGGCGCGTAGTTACTTCCCTGATCATCCACAGATAGAACAGACTCAGCAGCAATGCAAAAAATACGCTGATCGCAAAAAACCGCAACCATAATGAACGACTCATGCATGCTCCAGTTTATAACCTATGCCATAAATGGCGACGATACGCTCAGTCGCACCGGCATCCTTTAATTTACGGCGCAAATGGCTAAGGTGGGAATCGATGGTACGGTCGTAAATGATATTACTGTCCTCAAACTGGCTCAGTATTTGCTCACGGGTGATAGCATCACCATTGGCACGTACCAGCAACATCAGCACATCATATTCTTTCTTACCCAATTGTAGCGGTACTCCTCTGGCACTGACATTGCGGCGCTGTACATCCATCTCAATATCACCAAAACTGATGACCGCCCTTGGCTCCCTGGCTGGCTGTACCCTGACCAATAGACGGCGCATACGGGCACTAAGTTCCCGCAGCCCACAGGGCTTGCGTATGTAATCGTCGGCACCGCCTTCCATGCTGGCGACCACGGCGCTTTCATCGGTCCTGGCAGACAACATCAATATCGGCGTTGCCGGGTGCAATGCGCGCAATGCACTGCACAGGCTGATGCCATCACCATCAGGCAGGCCCACATCCAGCAATATCAGCTCGAAGGCCTGCTGCTCCAGTAACTGCATGGCAATAGCGATGCTGCCTGCATGGCTGAGTTCAAAACCCTCATAGCGCAAGCCCATGCTCAAGGTGCGGGCAATCATGGGGTCATCTTCTACAAGCAGGACGGTAGTGGCAAGATTCATGGAGTTTGAAACATGTGGTAACAAAGTTTACTCCTTCATTTTGCCATATTGCGGTGAACGAGAAACTCTTCCATCAAAATTACAGGATTCATGTTTACAGTTTCTGACAGCGGGCCTGCACCTCTCGATCTGACAAGCGGGTCTGTCCATTATCTGTTCCTTACTGGAGATAACATGAACTATCCTGCTTCCGTGCTGAGCCTTGCCACCATTGCGGCTGCAGCCAGCTTGCTGAGTGCCTGTGGCGGTGGCAACCCTGCCAGTCCTGGCACTACAAGTGACGCTGTACCACCCGTTTCGGCCAGTGCTACCAATTCCACCATCCGTCTTACCGCTGCCATCGCAGCGGCCAAGAATACCGCAAGCACAGACCCCATGTGTACCACCGACAAGCTGGGCGATTTTTACTGGGAAATCGGCAATGCCACCGACAATGCTCCCATAGTCTCTGCTTCGCAAGGCGCTGGCAGCGTCAAATCAAACAGCTACTTCAATATTGCCTCTGCCTCGAAATGGATATTTGGTGCCTATGTGCTGGAAAAGAAAGGCATCAACCAGGTACGCAGCAACAATACCCTGAAGGATGGTTTGCGCTTCATGTCCGGTTATACCGGCTTCAATGAAGATGCCTGTGCTGGCACTCAGAATGTATCTGATTGCTATAAAGCCGGTATGGGCACTAACACTGACAAACCCAACCCACTAACCGAGAACAGATTTGACTATGACAGCGGACATGACCAAAAGCTGGCGGTTGTAGATCTGGGCCTGGGCAATTTCACGGCAAACCAGCTGGATACGGAATACCAGAACACCGTAGGCCTGAGCAAGGGTTTCAACATGGCAGCGCTTGACCCGCTGATGGCAGGCGGCATGATGGGTACAGCCACCGACTATGCACTATTTCTCAAAAAAATCATGAAGCAGGAACTGGTGATAGGCAGCTACCTCGGTGACGAGGCAGTCTGCGCCCTGCCTTCTGCCTGCCCTGGCAAGGTGGTGTTCTCACCTATATTATTGATGAATGAACCCTGGACTTACTCTTACAATCATTGGGTAGAATCAGAAAAAGGCAATGGCAGTGTCGATGCGTATTCCAGCCCGGGCAAATGGGGTTTCTACCCATGGGTCAGCCCTGACAGGAAATACTATGGCATTCTGTCGCGCCACGATAAGGCAGCCGGGGCTTACGTAGAATCCGTCAAATGCGGCCGCCAGATACGCAAGGCCTTCATGAATGCATTATGAAGCAACAGGATGCGCGGGCGGCAAGACTGCAAATTGCCGCTCTGCATAGGCTGTCAGTGCGACGATACGCTTTTCTGTCTCGCGTTTGAATTTCAGACACAAGATAGGCGTCAACAACCATGACAGCCAGCGTGGTTTGGCCGTGATGTTATACGAGAAGCGCACACGGGTCAGCCCATCAGACAAGGCCTTGAAGTGCCAGCCGCCAGCGAACTGGTCAAAAATATAGGGGCCGCTGACCATCTTGACGGCGGCCACTTCATTTGGCTTGTACGACACATATTCAATATCCATCGCCAGGCCATTGCCGTCTATGCAGCGTGCCTGCGCACCTACCGCAGCCTGTTTTGCATTCAGCAAATAGGACTTGGTAGTCAAGGTATCCCATTCTTGCCTGAGCGTGTAATCCTGGGTCAGGTCAAACAGATACTTGGCACTGGCCCTGACTTCAAATTCATGTTTGATCAGCATATCTTGTCCTGTGATGTTAATGGTAGAGAACTCATTGATCGTCTGCCAAAAACTGGCTCGGTGGTACACCAAAGTGCCGCTTGAACATGGCGATAAAGGCACTCAGACTATCGTAACCCAATTCAAGTGCGATGCTGGTCACTGCTGTACTGCCAGCCAGCAATTCCAGCGCCCGCATGAGTCTGGCACGTTGCCGCCAGTCAGAAAAACTCATGCCCGTTTCGTCTGCGAAATGGCGGGTCATGCTGCGTGGTGCAATGCCTGCCCAGGTCGCCCACTCTTGCATGGGGCGCGAGTCGCCAGGATTTTCCAATAGTGCGCTGGCAATTTTGACGAGACGGCGATCGGTGGGCATGGCGAGTACAAAATCCTGAGGTGGCAGGCTGGATACTTCATCGACGATGACGGCAAGCACACGCTCTTGAGCTGGATTCAACTGATCGCTGAAACCCCAGCTCGCCGCACGCAAAACTGATTCACGCAATAAACCGGATACCGGAAACACCTGGGTCTTGCCAGGCAGCACTTCAGAAGGTGCAAGATAGGCACTCCAGCCATTGAACAGATGGCTAGTACGCAAGGCATGGAGAATAAACGGTGGCAGCCAGATGGCATAGCCCTGAGGCACAACCAGATGCTGCTGTTCTGCTTCGATCACCAGCACGCCTGTCGTTGCCGCCAGCAATTGGCCGCGGGCATGGCTATGTTCTGGCGTCATCCTCGCATGCGCCTTGCTGGTGACAGCGTAAGCAATCGCCCCGCCATCCGCATTGGCGTGCTCAGGGTTGATCAGGGGTAAGGGCTTGGCCTCAGTTCGACACATGTTGGCATTATATCGCAAGCGACTTTTGGGCATGGAGCGCAAACTTCAGTCTCCATTCACCCACAAGGAAACACGATGAAAGCCGAAGACATACTCCCAGATCACATCAACACCACCACCATCAATGGCCTGACTATCAGGAAAGGAACGGTTGCTGCCTTCGTGGTCAATGCAAAGACCTATTTGCAGCCAGACAGCTCACCAAACGAACGCGCTGAGGCAAAAACAGCCGTAATCGAAGCCCTGCCCGCCTTGAAGGCTTTAGGTATCTTTGATGTGTTCGCTATTGCAGACCCTGGCCTGCGTGACATGCTGGCCGCACATCAGTCATAACCCGGCTCCGGCCATGCAGATCGTCAATGAGGCAAGCCATTACCCTGGTTATTGTCCTTATTGACGGCGCAGGTTTGCCAGCACAGTCTTGTCGAGTTTTGCTGCCACACCGACGCTGCGCCCCGCCAGATTGGGAATACTGAAATGAATTGCACTACCCAAAATCTGCGCGCACTCCGACAGGCTGAGCCCGTAATCCTGTTGCAGCCACTGCACCATACCGCCGGTTGCTGCCCGCAGGGCATCATCCAGCGAACCCGCCTGCCCCAGTACCATGATCTGCGTTGGTGACTCTACCCTTGGTGTATTGACAGATTTTCCTTTAATGACATCCACAGTAAATTCCACGTCCATGGATGTTTCCAATGCATATTGCGAAGTCTCGCCATCACCCTGCAAGGCATGGGCGTCACCCAGATACAACAAGGCACCAGGTTGCTGCACAGTCAGATAAACGGTATTACCTTCAACGACCTCGTTAAAATCCATATTGCCCCCAAAGCGGCCAGTATCACCTGTAGATACAGGTGGCGAACCATTGCCCGGCGCAACCGCCAGCCCTCCAAGCATGGGGCGCACTGGCAAACTCAAATTACGCAAACCTTCTGTCGGTTTTTCCGGGCTGGCCAAACCACGTTCCCTATCCAGCTTCCAGCGTATGGGCTTGCCAAGATTTGTGGCTTTGGCTGCGAGTGCAGTACCCATTGCCCTGCCGACGATACTGTCAAGGCTGTCGGCATAATCACGGTTCAGGCGCAAGCGTTTAAGATGGATGACCAGCGTATCGCCCGGCTCTGCAGTGCCGACAAAAAACGGGCCAGTCTGTGGATTGCCATACAAGGCTTTGGTAACGCCATTTTCATCGACGCCGCCAGAGTCTACGGTCTTGGTGTGCACTGTATCGCCCGGCCAGATCGTCATCACTGGCAGACGGTGCGGGTCGAATTCATTGGAATAATCTGTGGGCTGGAAATCGTATTTTCGTGCCGCTCCGGCAGGGCGAGCAGGTATCCTGCGTGCACTGAATGTGTGCGCGGCTCTTGCCTGCGGATTATTGGTATCAGGAAAATCAGCCGTGCCCTGCATGGCATCTTTGCTGACTGTACCGACATAGGAATACTTTGCCTTGTCAGCATCCGTTACCGTGAACTCTATGCCTTTGGCGGTGCGCGTACCAAGAAGCTGATCACCATCAAGCTTGCCGCTGATGCTGCCGCCATTTACTGTCAGGCTCAAGGTCTGATAAGAACGGTTACCCCATCTGTCGACTTGCAATAGCCAATGCTCCTCATCTGCTGCAGTCGCCAGACAAGGGGCAAGAAAAATCAATAACATCGCGTATCGCAGCATATTTTTTCTCGTGAAAAAAACTAAATGTAGCTGCAATACTAAATTATTCTGCTCCTAAGCTTCATTAAATGCGATGAACTGCCAATTACCATGCACAGACTGCAAACACATCATTAGGACTTACGCAAAACCGCCCCAGCTGCGTTGCAGCGCCTCTCCTAGGAGCCGCGTACTAAAGTACTGTCTTCGTCGCTACGGTGTAGTCGGGGTTTCAGGCAATACATTGTCTGCCGACGGAACAAACCTCCCTTACCAGGGAGGTTTCCTTGGCGATAGCCTTGCTGGGACAATTTTGCGTAAGTCCTAATCGTTTAGTTTGCGTTAATTTGCGTTGGCTTACCTCACCGACGCATGATGAAATCATGGTTTTGCCTTGCTTTGACGAATTTCCAGTGCCTTGGCCAGCAATTCATCAGCACTCCAGTGCCGCGTCAGCCACACCGTAAGTGCCTCGCCGGAGATGTGCCAATTCACCATACGGCGGTCTTGCAGGTGATCGTAATTATAGTTTCTGGCAACATACCAGGCCAAGCGTAAGCCAGCAGGGTCGGACTTATCCAGCAACAGAGAATATATTTCATAGGGCGTTAAGACCTCTACTTGCATAGCTCCCTGCTCTTTCAATTCTTTCCAGATCAGCGCTTTGTCTTCTGGGCTAAGCACCGCGATTTTGGCATGTTCGGGCCGGCCTGTAATGTTTGATAAACCGTATGCATACAATAGCCAGGGACCACTCAACAGCACCAGAAAGATGAGACATAAAACTGCAGCCAGGCTCTTTAAGAACAGTCTGTATAAGCGAGGGGCGGTATATTTGCTTTCACTGGTAGTTTTTTTCTCAAGCATAAATTTGCTTTAAAAATCCTTACTGGAAGTACAGGTCCATTACTGCGCCGCCTGCCCCATGGATACAGCCAGCATCGCCTGCACTCTTGAGCGCACAAAAGCGATATGGCTGCGCAAGCCATATAATTCCTCGGCATAGGACAAGGGTATGGTGATACGGTTGACTTTTTCTTCTATCTCATCGAGATGGCGCAACTGTTTCTCTGCAACGCTATGCCTGTCCTCTGCTGCGACTTCTTCTATCGCCTGTTCCACCAGCCGCAATTGCCCATACCAGCGGTAAATGCGCGAGCGTATGCGCCAGACATATAAGGGTGGGATGATCTTTGACAGTGGCAGGAACAAGGCACCAAGGGCGACGATGACGACCCACATGCGCTCGATGAAGTTGGCAATCCAGAAGCTCAGGTAACGCTGCAACACAGGCGGGCCGTTCTTATAGAATTTCTCGGCCTCATGTGCTACTGGTATTTCAGTATATTTATCGGAGGGGAACTCGCCCTGGCGGCTGAACCAGTCTGCGCCGCTATGTATCCTGTGCGCTGCCTGCAGCAGCAAACCCATCAGTGCCGGATGCAGGCTTTCATGGGCGACCAGGGTCGCTGTTGGTGCAATCAAGTGATAATCACGGGCAGGAATATCCTTGCCTATATCGACAATACCGCGCGGCAGCACGACATGTGACAAGAACGGGAAGCGCCTTGTATACGCCTCTGCCTGGACGAAATCAAACAGGCGTATACCGGGAGTCAGCAATAACATCTGCACCAGCGGCGAATCACTGGCAGAGCTGAAAATCAATACATCAACTTTGCCATCCAGCAAAGCAGCCGTGCCCGGCGTATCAGCCAGTTTTTGTATGCTGACGTCTTCTTCTGACATGCCGTTGACACTTAAAATCTGGCTGAACAGTTTGGCGACGCCGTTACCATCAGGGCCAACATTGACAGTCTTGCCCTTGAACTGGCTAATCGTGGTGACTTCTTTGGGGCTGCGGTAAAATACCCAGATAGGCTCATAAAACAAGCTGCCCAGTGAGATCAGGCCACGTTCATGCGCTTGTGCTTCATCACTCGAACCACTGCGCACAAAGCCCACTTCAATTTCAGAATCAGGGTCACTGATGCGGCTCAGGTTTTCTTCTGATCCTTGCGACACTTGCTGGCGCAGAGTGATCTGGTTTTTTTGCAGTTCTTGCGCATAGCGTTTGGCAAAGCGCTCATAAGAACCATTCTCCTGCCCACTGGAAATATCAATTACACGCGGTGGTGCTGGATCTACCAGCCAGTAACCAACGCCACAAACTATCACCACCATCAGCGTGATCGGGCCAAATGCAACCAGCAGATCACGCAGATTGAAGAGAGTGAATTTGATCTTTTGCATGTTCAAGCAGACTTGGCAGGCGTGGGGATGTATTCTGCTTTCAGTTGCTGCAAACCTTCCAGCATTTTTTGATAGGCAACAGGCACTTGTTGCTCATCGCCCTTGACGCCCAGTTCTATATGCCTGCGTTCTGTCTCACTGCCAACAGTAGGCAGGCTGAAAACTTTGATCAGCGGGAAATCGGCTTCCAGTTGCTCCATCAGAGGTGTGACGATGGATTCAGCCATTTCATATACCAGTACTGATTGTTCAAACTGTGCATGCTGATTGAACAGATGAGAAAAATACGTATCGAGCACCCATTCCAGCATGGGCCAGGCCATGACCGGAAAGCCGGGAACAAAGAAGTGGTTGCGTATGGAAAAACCGGCGATCTTGTTGAAAGGATTGGGGATGATATCGGCCCCAAGCGGGAACTCGCCCATCTTCAACCTGTGCAAATGGTCAGGCGTCGTCAGGTCGGCCACTTCGCCTTTTTCTTTGGCGATATCCATGATGCGTTCCTGTATCAGCAGTTTGGCTTCTGGATGCAGAACGACAGGTAAATCCAGCGCCGCTGCTGCGCATTGACGGGTATGGTCGTCTGGTGTTGCACCTATGCCCCCGGTAGAAAACACCACGTCACCACTGGCAAAGCTGCGCTTCAGAGTCGATGTAATGCGCTCGCGGTTGTCGCCTATATACTCAACCCAGTCAAGCTGCATGCCACGCGCCTTCAGCAAGGCGATGACTTTGGACATGTGCTTGTCTTCGCGTTTACCAGATAAAATCTCATCGCCAACGATAATCAGACCGATTGCCACGATTTCTCCTTATTTTTATATTACAGGCTGGGCAGTGTTTGCGGAATTGGCGCCCCTGCCTGGGGCGCTACGCTACGGTGACGCTGCAAGGCTTCCAGGCAGTAATGCTGGAACCACAGTCCGGTAAAGACAAACACCAGTACATAAACCCAGATCGCCACGCCTGCGATCACAGGCAAGAACAGGGTAGAGACAACCCCGCCAAGCCACAACAAACCAGGTGCTGCGCCAAACAGGCCTGCAATGATGCCTATAGACAGCAAAGACCAGCGATGCTCCTGAATCAAGCTGGCACGCTCATCTGCATCCGCATGCAGGGCCAGTGCATCGTACACCATGACCCGGTAAGTCAGCCAGCCCCATAAAAGCGGTTGCAGCACCAGGCCAACGAAGGGGATCAGGTTCAGCGGCAAACTCACAAACCAGATCAGCGCAAAAATGAGGAAAGAAGATAAGGAATGTCCCATGCTACCGAGGAACGTGCCGCCGTTCTTTTGTTCCAGCTCAGGGTAATCACGCATACCCACATGTTTGCTGATGGCGGGCATGGCAAACACCGCTATGCACATCAATGAGGTAAATATCATCAATGGCAAAAGTACCCACATGGCTACCAGCGGTACGACCACCATCTTGAGAGCAATCAGGCCGACTATGTTGAGAACACTGCTTACCCTTGCAAAACCATCATGTTCGCTCAACCAGGCCTGTATAAAATCCATCATTGCTTGCAAGCCCCACCACATGGCAGCGCCCCATAAAATGAGGGCGACCATAAAAGGCAAAAAAGTCAGCAGCAGCATACGGTAATGCAATTGCGCTGCTACTGCCCTGCCCCAGGCCCGCATCACGGATGCGATATTCATGATTGTTTTTCCTTGTCAAATCCAAACATGCGCTTTAAACCCAGCCATTGCTGTGACCAGAATCCCTCGCCATAGTTGCGTGCGCTGCCTTCCGGTGCGGGTAACTGGTCACGTATGCCAGTCAGCGAAAATTCTTTGGCGAACAGCGCGGTACCAAACAATACATCCCAGATGGGGAACAACACCGCAAAGTTATGCCCGCCAAGGGTACCCTTGCCATGGGTCTCATGGCCTATGCCTATGGCATGATGGGTACGGTGGTAACGTGGTGACACCAGCAGGTATTCACCGATGCGGCCAAAATGGATGCGTACGTTTGCATGTTGCAGGCTTTGCAGCATTTGTGATGCCATGACCAGCATGACATATTGCCCTGGCTCCACACCAATGACAATCGCAATCAAACCCATGTAAATATCGCGGATAAAATCATCGAGCAGGTGATTACGGTTGTCACTCCACAAATTCATGTCGCGCTGGCTATGGTGCAGGCTATGTAGTGCCCACCACCAGTTGAACTGGTGCTCGGCACGGTGATACCAGTAATCAAAAAAATCCAGCACCACCAGGTACACCAAAAACAGCAGAACCGGATATTGCAACATATCTGGCCAGATGTTTTCCAGGTTGAAGGGGTTCACGCCTTGCAGGTGCAGCAGGGCTGTGAGTTGATCCAGCAAAGGGTCAAGCACAAAAAACACGAGGATGGAAAAAGCCCCCAGCCTGTGCAAGGCGGTATAGATGAAATCATTCCAGCGTGCATAGCGGTTCTTGATCTCATGCACTGGCATCCATGATTCCAGCGGGCGCAAGATGATGAACAGCACAATCAATTGCAAAACGCCGAGCATGAACCATTCGACGCCTTCATAGGAGTCTTCTACAAATTCACCCAGCCCCAGATTGAACATGGCGGGCTGTACTATCGTTTCAAAAATCCAGGCTTGCAGATTCGTGAACAGATCGGAAATAGTCATTATTTTTTCTGCTGATGTAAATTTTGATAAGCGGGGTGTTCGCGTAGAGTAGCAAAACAAAAGGATTTTTGCTCAAGGCCGCTAAGTAGTGGCTCCAGGTTTTCTGGTGCCCAGGCCTGCTTGCGTGACCATATGCCAAGATGCGCCATAAAAATATCACCATCCCTGAGCTTATCGAGAGCGCGTCTGAGCAGCATGGGGTTGCTGAATTTTTCGCTGGATAATTCATCGCCAGAAAACCCGGCGGGTGACCAGCCCACATGCATATAACCACAAGCCTGCCCGGCCTTCAACAAATTGGGCGTGAGCTTGCCACCCGGCGCGCGCCACAAAGGATCCAGCTTTTTACCCGTCAGGGCAAAGAAGCGCTGATCAACACGGCGTAGCTCCTGGCAATATTCTTTTGCTGTCCATTGCAGGGTCTGGCCAGCTTGCGCACCAAACTGCGGCTTGACGGTGATACGGCCATCGGGCAAATCGCCGGCGACATACACATGATCGAAAGTGTGGGTACCAAAAGCATGGCCTTCTTCTGCCAATTTTTTCCAGTACGGTGACCAACTCATGTCCAGCGAATAGTCGCCTCGCACGGTCTTTTCATTCGCCAGGAAAAAAGTCGCCTTGATTTGATGACGGCGCAGGGTCGCAGCAATCAGTTCTGCCTGCGACTGGCTGCCGGTATCAAAAGTCAGGTAGATGCTTCCCTTGCAATTGCCCGCTGCCGTCGCTGCAATTACCGCAGGCGAGCACAGCATGGCAACCAAGCCCAGAATGGGCGCAATGGCCACAGTGGCCACACGTGCAGGCCACTGCAATTTACATATTGCCGGCACGATTGGCAAAGAAGACGCCATGCGGGGAACGACCAACCGGAATCAGCTTGATGACCTTACGGCTGGCAATATCAATGACAGCCACTTTCTTGATCCAGCGCAGGGTTGCCCACAGGGTTTTGCCATCTTCGCTGACTTCCATACAGTCAGGGCCGCCTGGAACGGGAATAGTGCCGATAATTTCCAGGGTCTGCTGGTCAAGGATGTTGATCTCGTTGGAAGTGCGGTTGGAGACAAAGGTATGACGCTTGTCGCCCAGGGCACGGAAGTTATGCGTACCCTCACCTGCCTTGATTTTCTTGACGGTCTTCTGTGTGCGCCAATCGATGACTTCAATATAATTACTGCCCATAATGCCCACCAGCAAGTATTTATCATCAGGCGTCATGGAAATACCTGCAGGCAGCTTGCCTACCGGGATAGTCCATTTGATTTTTTGAGTTGCCAGATCAATCGCAGAAATCTGGTCACTGCCTTGCTGGGTGATAAAAACCGTCGTGCTGGCTGCATCAAAAGCCATATGGCTAGGCAATTTCGCCAGTGGTACACGTTGTACCAACTTCATCTCCTGGCCGTCAAACTTATAGAAATCAACACGGTCAAGGCGCAGGGAGTTAGAGATAAACCACTTCTGGTCTGGTGAAAAGCCAATCTGGTAAGGGTCGGCAATATCCTTCATGCGGCGCTGTATCTGGCCAGTCTTGGGGTCTAGGAAAACCAGCTCATTGCCAACCGCATTTGCCACGATCAGGGATTTGTTGTCTGGGGTGGCCATCAAATGATGGGGTTCCTTGCCTACAGGAAAGGTGCTGATTTCTTTATAAGTGGCCTGGTCAAGCAGGCTCACAGTGGCATCGCGCGAATTGAGCACCACGACTACATTGGCCTGTGCAGAAAATGCAGAGAGTGCGGAAACCAAAGAAAACGCCAAAGACGACAACAAGATACGACTACGCATGAAAAAGACCGCAAAAAAATAAATCGAACTGGCATTTTACAGCGCATGACAATAAGGAAAGAGCTTTCCTTCAATTGTTTTTGAGATTTTTCACCTAATTTGTCCAAAATCAAGCTTGCCTCTATTGCTGTCAGGGCAAGAAACCAGATGCAAGTGACCAAATTCTTTTCTTTTGCTCTACAATTGCGCCAGCTTTTTTAAGATCAGTGATGACGATTCCGGTACTTGATCATCGGCTTCTTTGAAAATTCCCAGAAAAATTACCTGATAGCAATATCTGGCAACATGATGGCAAGTCAATACTATCGCTCTGCATATTGTTTTATTATTTAGCAGATCGAATTGAACGACAGGCTTGAAAGCGGCAAATCTGGCATTAAATAACAGCAACAAATTTAAAGCGTAATAATCGTAACAAGCGTAACAAGACGCGATATAAAGGAAAAATAATGAGCACTATTACAACAGTAAGCGGTTTGCAGTATGAAGATAAAGTCATCGGCGAAGGCGCAGAAGCAGAAGCCGGTAACCACGTTGATGTTCACTACACAGGCTGGTTGCAAAATCCTGACGGTAGCGCAGGCAAGAAGTTTGACTCCAGCAAAGACCGTGGTCAGCCATTTTCTTTCCCATTAGGCGCTGGTCATGTGATCAAAGGCTGGGATGAAGGCGTACAAGGAATGAAAGTGGGCGGCACCCGCCTGCTGACTATTCCTTCCAGCCTGGGATATGGCCCACGCGGCGCTGGTGGTGTCATCCCTGGCAATGCAACCCTGATATTTGAAGTGGAATTGCTGGGCGTTTAATAGTCCCCTGCACTTTCAACAATCAGCATGTCTGATTTGAACAAGCCCGTGACAGCTGTCATGGGCTTGAATCATATTACGCTCTCGGTCACTGACCTTGAGCGCTCTTTTCGCTTTTATGTCGATGCACTGGTCTTGAAACCAGTCGCCCGCTGGAAAAACGGTGCTTATCTGGAAGCTGGCAATGACTGGATTTGTCTTTCGCTTGACCAGGATTGCCGTACCAGTGTTCCCCCTGAATACACCCACACTGCATTTTCCGTGAACCTTGCGTCCTTTGCCATTTTTAAGCAAATGGCAGATGCAGGCGAATTGACGCTATGGAAAATCAATAAAAGCGAAGGTGATTCGCTTTACCTGCTTGATCCTGACGGCCACAAGCTGGAATTGCATGTCGGTGACTTGCAATCACGGTTAGATAGCTTGAAACTCAATCCCTATGAGGGACTGGTGCTGTTCTGAGACCGCTCAAATAAGCACAAAAAATAAACCAAAAAGACAAAAGCCAGGGCTTAGCCTGGCTTTTTTGCTTATTTGTTACAAATTTGGTGAATACAGCTTATTCTTTAATGAAATGCTCGCGATAGTATTTGAGCTCTTCGATGGATTCCAGAATATCCGCCAGTGCGGTGTGCTTTTGATGCTTTTTGAAGCCGGATGCCAGTTCCGGCTTCCAGCGGCGGCACAGTTCTTTCAATGTCGATACATCAAGATTACGGTAGTGAAAGAAAGCTTCCAGCTTGGGCATGCCACGCGCCATGAAGCGGCGGTCCTGGCAAATGGTATTGCCACACATAGGTGATTTACCTGCAGGCACATAGGGCTTCAAGAAGGCGATCAGGGCGGCTTCAGCGTCGGCTTCCGTCACGGTAGAGGCTTTGACCTTGTCGATCAGGCCAGAGCGACCATGCGTGCCCTTGTTCCAGTTATCCATCTTGTCCAGGGTTTCATCAGATTGATGAATTGCAAATACGGGGCCTTCTGCCAGTACATTCAATTGTGAATCCGTTACCACCACGGCCACCTCAATGATACGATCTGTATCCGGGTCCAGGCCTGTCATTTCCATGTCCAGCCAGATCAGGTTCATTTCATTTGGACGTGCTGGCGTGGCAGGATTTGCAGTGTTTGTTTGAATGTCGGTCGCTTGTGACATAATTCTTCCTTGGCTATTACTTATCGAATGTCACATTTTCCCATGATTTCATCCGTTTTTTCGGTTTTATTCGTTTCCTTCCTGCTGTTGGCACTGATTATTCAGTTCTGGCTGGGCTCCCGCCATATTCGCCACATCCTGCGCAACCGTGCTGCTGTGCCTGCGCAATTCGCAGAAAAGATAGGTCTTGCCTCTCACCAAAAGGCGGCGGACTACACTATTGCCAAGACCAAGCTGGGCATGGCCATGCTGCTATTGAATGCAGCCGTGCTGATGGGTTTTACCCTGTTTGGCGGCTTGCAATGGCTGTCTGTGCATCTGGTCAAGCTCACTGGCCCTGGCATGTGGTATCAGATCAGCCTGCTGGTGGCATTTGCCATTATTAGCAGCGTGATTGAATTCCCCTTTACCTATTACTCACAATTCGTGCTGGAAGAACAATTTGGTTTCAACAAAATGACACTGAGCCTGTTTTTCACTGACATGATCAAGAATACCCTGATAGGTGCTGTACTGGGCCTGCCCCTGATCTGGGTGATACTGACCCTGATGGAAAAAGCTGGCAGCCTGTGGTGGCTGTACGCCTGGGCATTCTTCATCGGTTTCCAGATGTTGATCATGCTGATCTTCCCGATCGTGATTGCGCCCCTGTTCAACAAATTCTGGCCGCTGGACAATGAAGAGGTACGCGAACGCATAGAAAACCTGAGCAAACGCGTCAGCTTTGCCTTGAAAGGCATCTTTGTTATGGATGGCTCAAAACGCTCTGGTCATGGCAATGCCTACTTCTCCGGCTTTGGTGGCGCCAAACGCATCGTGTTTTATGACACCTTGCTGGAACGTCTGGCACCAAATGAAATTGAAGCCGTGCTGGCCCATGAACTCGGTCACTTCAAGCTCAAGCACATTATCAAGCGCATGGCCGTCATGTTTGCTTTGTCGCTGGTCTTCATGGCCATGCTGGGCTTTTTTAAAGAGCAAATCTGGTTCTACACTGGCCTGGGAGTTGATCCCATGTTGCTGGCGCAAAATGATGCAATGGCGATTATTTTATTCATGCTGGTCTTGCCGGTGTTTACGTTCCTGTTTTCACCGCTGAGCGCGATCACTTCACGCAAACATGAATTTGAAGCCGATGCCTTTGCTGCCAAACATACGAATGCCAATGACCTGGTCACTGCCCTGGTCAAGATGTATGACGACAATTCCTCTACCCTGACGCCTGATCCTCTGCATTCGGCGTTTTATGACTCACATCCCTCAGCATCGGTGCGTATCAACCACCTGCTGGCAGCACAATAACGGAGACACCATGATCAAATTCACAGACCTGCTGGCGAAGAAATCCCAGCATACAGAAACCGGCCTCGATGACGCCAGCCTGCCAGCCTACTTTGCGGCCACACCACAATGGACACAAGATGGCCCACGCATCGTCAGGACTTTCCAGTTCAAGAATTATTATGAAACCCTGTCCTTCATCAATGCGATTGCCTACGTGATCCATGCAGAAGACCATCACCCTGAACTGGTGGTGACTTATAACCGTTGCGTCATCAAGTTTGATACGCACACTGTAAATGATGGCAAAGGTGGCATTTCAGAAAATGACTTTATCTGTGCTGCCAAGATAGACGCGATTTTTCAGCAGAGTTTTTCCTGATGGCGCGTCCACAAGCTTTAGTCATTGCTGCCCATGGCCGCCACTATCTGGTACAGGCAGAGATTGACGGGGTGCAAATCAAGCTCCATTGCGTCACCCGTGGCAAGAAAAGCGATGTCTCGGTTGGCGACATTGTTGAATACGCCCTGACATCCAAAAACCAGGGCGTGATAGAAGCCATCACCACGCGCAAGACTTTGCTGTATCGCTCTGACCAGTACAAATCCAAGATGCTGGCAGCCAACCTGACGCAATTGCTGATCGTTGTTGCGACTGAACCCAGCTTTACCGATGACCTGGTATCACGCGCCCTGGTGGCGGCGGAATCGTCGGGCATCAAACCGCACCTGATCCTGAACAAGGTCGATGTCACTGCCTCCCTGCCCAAGGCAAGAGAGCGCGTTGGCCTGTATGCCAAGCTCGGCTATCCGGTACATGAAGTATCGGTCAGAACAGATCCCGAAGGTACGCGCCAGCTCATGCATAATCTGATGCAGGGGCAAAGCACTATCCTGATCGGCCAGTCTGGCATGGGTAAATCTTCACTGATCAATTTGCTGATCCCCGATGCAGAAATCGCGACCCGCGAAATCTCGGCAGCGCTGGACACCGGCAAACACACGACCACATTCACCCGCCTGTATCACATGGATGAGAACTCCTATGTGATCGACTCCCCAGGCTTTCAGGAATTTGGTTTGCACCACCTCAGTGAAGGCATGCTGGAACGCGCCTTCCCAGAGTTTTTGCCACATCTGGGCAAGTGTAAATTCTATAATTGCCACCACCACACCGAACCTGGCTGCGCAATTCTGGCGGCAGTCAAGGATGGCGAAATCTCGACCATGCGGCATGACATGTTTGAACAACTGGTGCATGAATCTAAGCAGACTGTAGGATACTGAAACGCATGAATTTACTACGCGCGAGCCTCCTGGCATCACTACTTTTTTTGCAAGCGGGCTATTCCCTTGCACAAACTGCTGACGCTAAAACAGACGAGAAGGATCCATGCAAGCAGATCTATTGTCGTACACCGAACGTCCGGCTTCAGTTGAATAATCAAGAGATATTTGAAAGTGCAATTGAAACACCGCTACCCGTACTGATCAATAATAAATTGATTTCTGTATACCCTGGTGAGACCGTGTTTATAGAAGCGAGTGTCGAGAACGGGGCAATCAAACTGGAGCAAGCGGTCGCTGCCAACACGCACCCGGAGCGCACTCTGGTTTTGAAATTCGAACAAATGGATAAAAAGAAGGACATGTTCCTCGAAGTGGAAAATCCATTCCCTGAGAATATTAAATTCAAGATGGGATATATGCTGACAGACTCCAGCAAAATATACGCCACTTCCAGTTGCCCGGTAGGTGGCAAACTGAAACTCTTTGAACACTGGCCCTATCCCATCTATCAATTATTGCTTACGCAGGCAAAGGTACTGGGCCCGTCTGACAAGAAAGTATGCAATTAAGCCAGGCTGACGAGCAGTGCGACAAGAAACAGGAGACATTCGAATGCAAGACATGGGTTCAACAGATCAGTGGCCACCACCTGGCTGCCCTGATTTATGCTGGCCAGAACTGCTGACGCCTGAAGACAGGTCAGTCTGGTATCGCGCCGTCATCACCGCCTATGCTGCATTATGGGAAGGGCATGTCAGCCAGGCAGTTTTTGCCCCAGTCAGCGAGACAGAGGTACTTGAACTGGAACAGCGCTTATCCTGTCAATTGCCAGTTGCATTGAAAGCTTACCACCTTGAATTGGGCGCTCTGTCACTGGCAGAAAAATTATGCAGCGTCAGCTCAGTTGGCGATACTCCTATCCAGCCTTTGCTGGAAGCGTATCCAAGCATCGTTGATATGCTCAAGTACGAAGATGAGCAAGTGCTGGAGCTGTTTGAAGACATGGTAGTCTTTGGTGACTACCTGGGTAACGGCAATATGTTTTGCTTTCTCCGTGACAGCGGCGAAGTCTTTTATTTTGACCATGATGATGGCAGCATGCTTAATCCCTTCTTCACTTCAGTGGAAGAATATCTGGATGCACTGATGATACGCTGCCTGGCAGAAATACATGAGAATGAAGACGCAGGCCTTGACCTGCTGGCCCAGCGCCACGGCACCGGGCTTGTGAGGAAATGGCTGTATTAATTACAGCCCATTCTCATCAGGAAGCGTGCTTATCTGAATCAGGATAGAGGTTGCGATTTTGGTGTTCAGCCAACCAACCTTGACATAAGAATGGAACAATACTGCTCGCCTTGCCACGCATGAACCTGAAGCCATAAGGCAGCTTGTCCATTGCCAGTGCAACCAGTATTTTCTCTGCCCTGCCCCTCGCGGCCCTGACCAATGAAGCTGCGGGAAAAACAGTCAATGAGGTGCCGACCACGAGAACTTTGGCAGCGGTTGCGATATGCCTTCTGGATTCTTCGAGATATTCAACATCTTCACCGAACCAGACTATATCAGGGCGAAGTTGGGTACCATCTTCACAGAGTTGCCCCAATTGTATGGGCGCAGCATCAATACGGTAACGCCTGCGCGCTTCAGAAGTGCCGCGTGCATGATTCAATTGTCCGTGCACATGAATGACGTTTGAAGAGCCGGCCCTCTGATGAAGATCATCTACATTCTGGGTGATCACAACAACTTCATAGGCCGATTCAAGTTCAGCAAGAGCAAGATGGGCGACATTGGGTTGTGCCTCGGCTGCCTGCAACCTGCGTTCATTATAAAATTCCAGCACGACTTCGGGATGGGCTTGCCAGCCGCTGGGACTGGCCACGGCTTCCCAGGAATAGTTATGCCACAGGCCATTTGCATCACGAAAAGTGGGAATTCCGCTCTCGGCGCTGATGCCTGAACCTGACAAGACAACTATTTTATTTGTTTGTATTTCGGCTTTCATAAGCAATGTTGGCGCACTGAAGGAATTTTTCCGTGAAAATTCAACGCCACGGCATCAAGTGAAAGTTCAGCATATCATATGTCGAAAAAATGCCGCCCGAGGTAGCTCAGGCACCAACACTAAATTCATAAGTTTCGAGAACTCGCCAGGGATCATTGCCGCTTTGTTCTATCAGACAAATGCTGGGGAAAACAAGCTGCAAGGGTGTCGGCAGGTTAGCCGCAACGTCAAGAGAATTGCCGGGAGCCTTGGGGTTTCTGGGGTGGGCCAGAGTCATGTGTGGATGCTGCGCCCTGATGTCTTTTGAATCCAGCACAAATTCACGCAGATGAAGAAATGCATCCGCCCCTGCTACGCAATGCATGATCAGGCCGTGCTCGTAGAATATTTCTGCAGCAGCGAAACTCAGGGATATGGCAGGCTGGCGCAAGTTTTGCAGCCGGCTCCTTATCGCGGGTAAATCCCACAGTTCATCTTCGCGGCATAAAGTTATATGTGCCGGGATAAGACTGCTCTGCACAGGATCGACTACCCGCCGCACTTGTTCCAACTCTATGGCGGCTTGTACAGGTACAAACATGCTCAACTGCTGACGTGAATGTAGCATGGCAGAAATCCCAAGCAAATCAGGATTATGTCTTAAAAGTCTCCAGCCATTTTTTTTCTGATGCAGTCAGTGTTTTTTGCAGCATGCGCTCCGGCACTTCCCAGACTACGACTTTAGGTGGTTGGGTTTTGAATTCTTTACTGTTCAGGTACGCGTAAGCTGCGCCGTCAAAATCCCCGCCATCCTTGGCCAGGTTGGCAACCGGGGCGCCGAGATGCTGGCTCAGGAAAGGGACAAAATTCGCTGCGCGGCTAAAGGATGTGCCAACCAGGGCCACGGTCGGCAAGCCTGCATCGCCAAACAAATCATCACTGGCGACTGCTACGGGTGCGACCTTGCTGACCTGGGTGACTTCTGTCGCTGGGCGCATCCATGCTGGCAAGCCTTCAAGATTGGAGACGCGCATGAGGTCGCCAGAACGTTCGGTCGTATTGCTTTGTATGGCTTTGGGGTCAGGCGCATTTGCTGGCTTATCGACGAGCTTCAAAGATTGCAGGCGGTCTGCCAGGGTCGTCGCTGCAAGGTTGGCACCGCGCTCATTCCAGTGCGAATCACTGCGGTAGTAACGCTCGCCTGTCATGGCTGACAAAGCTGGTGCAAAGTTCAGCACTTCGACCTTGTTACTTGCGAGGGTGCTGACCCAGTCATTCAAACGGTTGGCAAATGCTGTGGGACGATGCAAACCGCACAGATGATCTTCTTCTATGCGGGTTTTGTCGGGCACGACAGCAACCACCAGTTTGATGCCGCGCATTTGCAGGTCAGCGGCAGTCTGGGTAATGATCCTGGCCCTGGCTGCTGCATTCTCTGCTGCATGCGCATAAGGGGTCAGCTCATCTGACAAAAACAACCAGCCATCGCAGCCACGGCGCACAGAAGCGCCGGTGTCACCGGCGATAGTCCAAGTGACGCCACGTTCAATTTTTGCAAATGGTTTGCTTAACAGGAAGTGCTCATTCAGTTGGGTTGAAAACTGCCGCGTTGCTTCGCCATCGAGCAGACGGTGTATTTTACCTATGCCCTCCCATTTTTCTTCTGGCACATCGCGCAGGGATGTCTGGGTAACGGCAAAACCACCAAGCATGATGACGCCAAAGGCAGCAACAGGGATAAAGCGTGTCCAGCCAGCTTTTTTGGGATCAAAACTAAAACACTCACTCATGATGATCTCCTAAAACTGGAAATACAGGAAGGGAATCGCTTTTTGCCCAGCTAGAACCACGACAGCATAAGCAAAAGTCAGCACTGGCCAGGTCATGCTCCAGCCCGCAAAACCGAGGCCGCCCTGCTTGCCAATTTTGGTGGCAGGATATATGACACAGACCAGACCAAGCACAAAGGTCACGATGATACTGGGACGCAGCGCCTGGGCGATCGCGTCACCCATGGCAACACCGTGCATACCAAACTGGCCTGCCCAGATATCAGTGGCAGTAGCAAAACTCTCAGAACGGAAAATTGTCCATGCCAGCATGACAACCAGCAAGGTCAGAGTGCGCGACAAATAATTGGGCATGGATAAACCACGCTGGGTAAATGCGCGGTCACAGCACAGGGCGGTGCCCTGGATGATGCCCCAGATCAGGTAATTCCAGTTTTCGCCGCCATGCCACAAACCACCTATGGCCATCGTCAGCAAAAGATTGATGTAGGTACGAGTTGGACCACCACGGTTACCACCCAGGCTAATATAAAGATAATCACGCAACCATGACGACAAGGTCATGTGCCAGCGACGCCAGAAATCCTGTATCGATACCGCCAGATAGGGATTATTGAAATTTTCCTGGAAATCGAAACCCAGCATCAGGCCCAGGCCTATCGCCATGGCGCTGTAGCCGGCAAAATCAAAATACAGTTGCAGGGTGTAGGCCGCACAAGCAGTCCAGGCATCGATCAAACTGGGATTATGCAAGCCAAAGCCAAGGGTCACGATGGGTGACAAGGTGTCGGCAATCAGGACCTTCATCGAAAAGCCGACCATGAAGCGGCGCACACCGGCAGCAAACTTGTCTATCGAAAAAACACGTTCACGCAATTCGGTGTCGATAACCTTGTAGCGCACAATCGGGCCGGCGATCAGATGCGGGAACATCGCCATATAGGCGCTGAAAGAAATGATGCTGTATTGTGCATCCACCGTTTTGCGGCGCACATCAACGATATAAGAAATCGCATGCAAGACCGTGAAGGACAAGCCTATCGGCAGCATCAGGTTTTCCCACGGTATGGTGGGCATGTCACGGCCAGTCAAAATGGTATTGAGTGAATACACCAGCATATTGGTGTATTTGTACCAGACCAGCGACGACAGGTTGAGGACGATGGCAATCACCATCAAGCGGGTTTTGCGTTGTTCGCTCTGGCTCTTGTCTATCAGTATTGCTGCACCCCAGGCGAGTACCGTCAAAGCGATAATCAGCAACAGGAATTTTGGTGTCCACCAGGCATAGAACAGCCAGCTACCGACCAATAAAGTGTGATTACGAAAACGCTGGGGCGTGACGAGATAAAGTGCAAAGAACAGGGGTAGAAAGAGAGTCAGAAACTCCAGGGACGCAAATACCATGGCCAGAACCCGTAATCAGATCAGGACGTACTGTCGCGTACAAAGAAAGTCTGGCGTGCTTTTTTGCCAGGCATGACAACCACGCTATAACGCTCACCTGGTTGCAACTGCCCAAGGTCTATGGTTTTACCCACGTCCTTGGCATCACAGATCGCCTGAGTTTTCAGGCTGATGGGATTGACCAGGCGACGCTGCAGGCTGGCTGGTTTCACTGCTTCCAGTATGGCGGTATTTTTTTCTGCCACATTCAAACCAGCGGCATTACAAGTGCTGTCCAGATTGAGCAAGGCAACCGAGGCTTTGCTGGCATTAAAATCTGTCGGCGTATCTTTGACTACCACCGTTGCTATGCCGGTGCCATTGCTGACGATGGCAATGGTGACAAATTCACCTGGCTTGGCAACGACTTCGACAGAAGTCTTGGCGCTACCGACCTGCACATTGGCTGCCAGCTTGGCACCCGCCTTAACGGGATAAAAACGGGAAACCCTGGCGTCACCCTGGGCAGCCAGAGCCACTTTGGCTGCGCCATTGACCACATTCGCTTTATCTTCGCTTGCATTGAGAAACCTGACAAAGGATGAATCCTGAGCAGGCCCGGTTTCATACAAAGGATTGTCAGCATGCGCTGCCAGAGTCAAGGCTGAAGTCAGGCAAGCAAAGATAAGCTTTTTCATGTGGGTCAGAGTCCGTATTTATTTTTAATGATTTTTTATTTATTTTTTGATGGTTTGCAAAACTGCAGGAGAAGAAATGGCATTGCCAATTGCAGTACCCCAGGCTTTGTAACCAGCCAGATCAAAATGCTGGCCATCAGACGATGCCCATTCGCCCGGCTTGGACATGGTCAGGGAATCGATGTAAGTACAAGGGGCGACGATCTCGGACAAATAACCGGACATTTCTTTGGCGCGGGCAAAAGTCTTGTTGAACTTGCCGCCTTCAGTACCCCAGGCCGGGCCTACCCAGACGCAACCTACTGCATTGTTTTTAACGCCTTTGGTCAGGCGAGACACCTGTTGCCAGATCCATGTCTTTGGCAATTCAGGCGCGGCATAAGATGCCATGGTGTCGCCATTGACGACAACCACCAGATTAGGTTTGTAGGTTTTGACCAGTTCATTGAAGGGGCGGGTCATCGCGTCTTGCCCGGTTTTCACTTCTACCGGACCATCCTTGATACGGGTAGCACCACCGCAAGGTGACTGGCTTTTCACCATCCAGTCACCAGCGGCAACACCGCAGGCACCGAAGGAATACACTACGGCACCCTTGCTCATCAAGTCATCGTGCAAAGTGGTGATCAGGTAATCCGGGGTGGACATATGGCTATCGCCAATGATCAGGACGGTCAGTCCGGCTAACAGAGCGCTCATAGTTTGTATTCTTTACAAAATCATTTAAAAAATATTCGCTGTTGAGTCCTTCATCATTTCTGGAAGAATTTATCAGGCGAACTTCATCTGCAAGATGTTTCATTTATTAACACTTGATTGCATTTGCTTACAATTCCCTCGGAATTTCGCGCAACCGCGGCGCTAATCACCAAATATTTATGCAAATACAGCAATGAAATCTAGTTTAAACAAACCAATATGAAATTCCAGCTAGTTGACGAAAGTTCACAAATGCAATTTTCCTTGCGGCAACATCTCAAAAACACTCTTGTTGCTATGCTCATTCCTTCTATCTGCCTAAAACCATCATTTGATGCTAAGCTTTGGGAGAAGGCAGTAACAAGAAGTGCAATATCTTCTTTTATGGGCAAACCCAAGTAAAAAGGGTCAAATTTGCCTGCTCCCAGAATTTAATATGGGAAGCCTCGATTAATCCCTTATAATTAAGCAGTTATGACAAGCGGCGGCAAGCTTAACTTGCTGCCCGTTTTATTTATGGCTATCAAACATTTCCTGCAGTTTTCCGATTTCAGCCTGTCCGAGTTTGAATACGTGATGCAGCGTGCCCGCATCATCAAACAGCGCTTCAAGGCTTATCAGACCTATCACCCTTTGTTGGACAGAACCCTGGTCATGGTGTTCGAGAAAAACTCGACTCGTACCCGCCTGTCCTTTGAAGCGGGCATGCATCAGTTAGGTGGTGCAGCCATTTACCTGAATACCCGCGACAGCCAGTTGGGCCGCGGCGAGCCGGTAGAAGATGCAGGCCAGGTCATGTCACGCATGTGTGACATCATCATGATCCGCACTTTTGAGCAAGAAATGATAGAACGCTTTGCGGCGAATTCGCGCGTACCTGTCATCAATGGTTTGACGAATCAACATCACCCCTGCCAGGTACTGGCCGATGTGTTTACCTATATTGAGCACCGTGGCTCCATCACCGGCAAAAAGGTGGCCTGGATAGGTGATGCCAATAATATGCTGTACTCCTGGCTGCAGGCAGCCCAGGTATTCAACTTCCACCTGCATATCTCTACGCCAAAAGGCTACGACATCGATATGGCGCAGGTGACGGCAGACCCGTCGCAATACACGGTATTTGACAGCCCGTCCGAAGCTTGTGCCGGTGTCGATCTCGTCAATACCGATGTCTGGACCAGCATGGGTTATGAAGATGAAAACCAGGCGCGACTGAAAGCCTTTGATGGCTGGATAGTCGATGAAGCAAAAATGGCCCGCGCCCATCCCGATGCCCTGTTCATGCACTGCCTGCCCGCGCACCGTGGTGAAGAAGTGTCTGCCGGTGTGATTGACGGCCCGCAATCAGTAGTCTGGGACGAAGCCGAAAACCGCCTGCACGTGCAAAAAGCCTTGCTGGAATATTTGGTGGTGGGCGAGATTCGCTGATCTTGTTACGACCACGGTAATTTTTTGGAAAAGACCTCTCAACACAGAGGCACAGATGAAAAACCGGAGAAAATCTTGTTACGGCTCATCTAATATGGGTCAAAGAATTTGCGACTTGGACAAGGCCTTTATCCAACTCCAGATTGTACAAGACTGGTATCTGTGATTTTGTTGGGCTGATAAAGTGTAGCCCAACCTACAAGAGATTTGAGTTGGACAATTTTGCTGACCTCTCTCTTTTTAAGTATTTATATAGCTGCAAATTAATTTAAAGAGCAAGCAGACTCATACTGACCAAGAATCGACCTGGATTTTCTCCAAGTTTTTCCTCTGTGTCTCTGTGTCTCTGTGGTGATCTTTTCGGTCTTAAGCCTTAAGTTTTAATTTTTTCGAAAGCACATCATGAGCGATACTAAAAAAGTCGTCCTCGCCTATTCTGGCGGTCTGGATACCTCTGTCATTTTGAAATGGCTGCAAGATAATTATCAGTGCGAAATCGTCACTTTCACTGCCGATCTGGGCCAGGGTGAAGAGCTGGAACCAGCGCGCGCCAAAGCCATCAAGTTTGGTATCAAGCCTGAAAATATTTTTATCGATGATGTGCGTGAAGAATTCGTGCGCGACTTCGTCTTCCCTATGTTCCGTGCCAATACCGTGTATGAAGGTGAATACCTGCTGGGTACGTCCATCGCCCGCCCACTGATCGCCAAACGCCTCATCGAAATCGCTAAAGAAACTGGTGCAGACACCATTTCCCATGGCGCGACTGGCAAAGGTAATGACCAGGTACGTTTCGAGCTCGGTGCCTATGCGTTGATGCCAGGTATCAAGATCATTGCTCCATGGCGTGAATGGGATTTGCTGTCCCGTGAAAAACTGATGAAATATGCTGAAGATGCAGGCATAGAAATCGACCAGAAACATAAAAACGGTGGCGCGCCCTACTCCATGGATGCCAACCTGTTGCATATCAGTTTTGAAGGCCGTCACCTGGAAAACCCAAGTGCTGAGGCTGAAGAATCCATGTGGCGCTGGACTGTCAGCCCAGAAGCGGCACCAGACCAGCCAGAATACCTGGATGTAGAATTTGAGCGCGGTGACATCGTTGCCCTGAATGGCGTACGCATGTCGCCAGCGACGGTGCTGACAGAATTGAACCGCCTCGGTGGCAAGCACGGCATAGGCCGTCTGGACCTGGTGGAAAACCGTTATGTTGGTATGAAATCCCGTGGCTGTTATGAAACGCCGGGCGGCACCATCATGCTGCGCGCCCACCGTGCAATAGAATCCATCACCCTGGACCGTGAAGTCGCCCATCTGAAAGATGACCTGATGCCACGTTACGCCAGCCTGATTTATAACGGCTACTGGTGGGCACCAGAGCGCGTCGCGCTGCAAACCCTGATTGATCATACCCAACACACAGTCAATGGCTGGGTACGCCTGAAGCTATACAAGGGCAATGTCATCACGGTATCGCGTGATTCCAAAACCGATTCGTTGTTCGACATGAACATCGCTACTTTTGATGAAGATGGCGGCGCCTACAACCAGGCAGACGCTGGCGGCTTTATCAAACTGAATGCATTGCGCATGCGTATTGCAGCCAATGCCCGCGCAAAACGCGGTCAGTAACGCAATCAATAAAACCTGAATCTTTAAACTATTCCCGACCCGCCCATTCATTTGCGCGGGTCTTTTTTTGGAGTTTTACCGCATGTCCACTCAATTTGATCAAGTCAGTGTCGTTAAAAAAGCCAATCTCTACTTCGATGGCAAATGCGTCTCCCACACCGTTCTGTTTGCCGATGGCAGCAAAAAAACCATAGGCGTGATCTTCCCATCCAGCCTGGTATTCAATACAGCTGCAGCCGAGATCATGGAAGTAAATGCAGGCAAATGCCGTATACGTTTGCAGGGTGAAACGGAATGGAATACCTATGAAGCTGGCCAGCAATTCAACGTCCCGGCCAATTCACGTTTTGAAATCGAGACTATTGATACTCTCGATTATGTCTGTCATTTTATCTGAGCAGTCTAATTCAGCAAAAAGTAAGCAGAAAGCCGACGATGGCAATCCCGTCGGCTGACGCCAGGCTTGCACTTGCAAGACAATCAGCGCCTTGCACTAATGCAGTTGCTGTAATGCTGAATCCAGAACTTCAGGTTTGAAACCGGCTATCTGGCGGTTGCCCACCAGTATCAGCGGTACCATCTCTCCTTTCAACTGCTTGAATTCCTTGCGTGCCTGCTCTGATTCATTAATATCAAATTTGACGTAAGCGATATTTTTCGCCTTCAGGTATTCCTGGGTTTTGGTGCAATACGGGCAAGTAGATGTCGCATACAGCACGACCTTGGTCTTTGCATCAGGGAAATACGCCTTGTAATCCCCTTCAATATAAGCAGGCGTCAGCCAGCGCGGGACATTAGCCGCTGCCAGCCCTACGGCCAGCCCAGCGACAAGGATCAAAGCGTATGAAGCGATTGATTTCAGTCTCTGTTTCAGCATTTTTCCACCTTCCATTGATAAGCCAAACAACGATTGCAAGCCAGGCCTTGATGAACTGCAACCTTGATGAACTGCAATCAAGTTCTATGACCTGAGTCACAACCAGCAGTTGTGAACAATATTCTGGCCAGGCAAATATTGTCAATATAAATATTTAATAAGTATATTCAATAAATAAATATTGACCTATTGACATTGTTAACCTAGCATCAACGCGTCGAGATTACTCTCGACACAACGACATTTGACTTTCACACAACCCCAGGAGTCAGTAATGAGCAAAATGAAAAAAGCATTGTTTACATTTTTTGTCGGCGTTGGTATCGCTTTCGGTTTCGCAGGCAGCGCATCTGCCCTTATCCCCTGTGAAACTTGTGTAGCCTGGTATGAAGAATGCCAGAATGGCAACCAGGATTCTTGCAACCTGTTCTACACACCACGCTATCGTTGCGCTGGCTGCATAGGCTAACATTAGCCTAGCTCGTCAGCCTGATTGACGAGATGTAACAGCCTGGTGTGGGCAGCAATGCCACCACAGGCTGTTCTGCAAGAGTACTGGCTTCTTCCCGACCGACCTCCCGGTTATTCAAACCTGACGATCAATACGCCGAATGGTCGCGACTGGCACTATCCTAAGTATTATTTAAAAATCTTCCCAATACGGCTGCTCACCAAAACACGCCTTCAGATGGGCGATAAACAACTGCGCCTTGGCTGTATGAGAACGCCCGGGCATGCGCACTGCATGTATGCCTGTCTGGGCAGCTTTGGCTGGCATGGGTAAGTCGGGGAACAAGAGTTCCAGCCTGCCTGCGCGCAGCATATCGCACACCATCCAGCTGGCAAGATGCGCAATACCCATACCTGCCACGGCGGCAGCGAGCAGTGCTTCGGTATCATCACTTTTGAAATTGCCTTTGACAGGCAAGGCCATCTCATTCCTGGCACCCGCAAAACTCCACCAGCCATATGGCAAGGGTGACGATGCGATATTGAGGCAATTGTGTTGAAGTAATTGCTCGGGAGAGGCTGGCCGCCCATGCGCAGCCAGATAAGCCGGGCTGGCACAAGCCAGCCGGTTAATCGGTGCCAGCCGGGTGGCAACCAGGTCACTATCAGGCAGCACACCTATTCGTATCGCTACATCCACCCTGCGCGTGAGCAAATCAACGAAATCATCACTGAGATGTAAATCTATCTGCATCAAAGGATAGCGTTCAAGAAAACTGGCCAGTGCAGGCACTACGTGCATGCGGCCAAACGCTGCCGGCGCTGTCACGGTCAACAAACCTCGCGGATCAGCATGCAGGTCAGCCAGCACATGCCTGGCCTCCTCCATTTCAGCAACGATGGTACGGGCACGCGGCAAGAACTGATTACCGGCATCAGTCAAAGTAATGGAACGCGAACTGCGGGCAAACAGCCTGACACCCAGATCGGCCTCCAGCGCATCAAGCTTGCGGGTAATGGAAGAGACCGCCAGATCATGGCTGCGCGCAACAGCACTGAAACTGCCTTCAGTAGCAACCGCGATAAAGGTTTTGATTTCATCCAGCATGATGATGCTACTTTCTGGCCAAGCCTGACCTATCTTTGCTTAATTCGCAAAATACTTATTTTATCCGTCTTGATCTTACCGAAATACGCAATCGACCACAATGGCATTGCTATTTAAGCCCAAGTATAAGAAGAACTTATCAGGACAAAGTCAGTGCTTTATCTCATTTGAAGCAGATGCAGAATTAAGGTGAGATGCAGGCAATAACTATGAGCCTGACGAAGATATCTGCATGAAGCATGTTCAGCAAAAAATATCGCTATAACAATTGACATTGTGAAACTTACACAACTAATATGCAGTTTGTTTTTTTGCAATGGAAATGCATGCAAAGCCAGCATGTTTCTCAGCACAGGCAATACGGTAGGCTGTTACTCACAAAGGTCAGATGGAATGAAACTATCTTTATTAATGATAATAATACTAAGCGCTTCGTCCTGTATCGAGGCGCAGGCCCAGATTAATATAGAAGGAAGAAAGGCCCGCCCACGCGCAGAGTGTGAGCGCTTATGTAATGAAGGATCTATTGATTTCGCACATAACCGGAAAGGTCTAGATAAAATCCGGGCGGAAATTGAAAAAGAAAAAGATCCTGCAAAACTCAAAGATCTACGCAAAAAAGAAGAAAACGAACTGGAACGTGTCAAAGACAAAGTTGAAAAATCCTGCACATATATTTGCGAGGGCAATCCTGACTAAATCTGAGGTCTAATTAGTATTTGAATAAATTCATAATCACACTCTTCTATGGCAGGAGCGAAGCCTGCGATGAAGTCGTTTGTCAAAAATAAAATGAGATTAAATCGAATGAAAAGATTTTTATTGCTGGCATTGATATTAAGCGCATTGTCTGGCATGAACGCTCAGGCGCAGTTTAACCATCAAGGCAAGAGGGTGAGTACACGTGCTGAATGTGAATATAGATGTAATGCAAAAACCATTGAGCTTCCGAATTTCAGAACAAATCTCGACAAAATCCTTGCCGCGATAAAAAAAGAATCAGACCCTGAAAAGTTAAGTGAATTACGTCAAGAAGAGAAAAAAGAGCTGGAGCGGGTAAAAGAAAAAATAGAAAACGTTTGCCAGAATATTTGCATCAACAATCCAGAATAAGCCATAAGACTCAATTAGCATTTTTTTTTGATAACTTCATAATTGCCTGGTTGCCTGGCACAAACTAAGCCTAACGATACTGCCCTTTGCAAAGAGATATCTGACCGAATGAAAATATTTTTATTGCTGACGTTGATGCTAAGCGCATTGCCTTGTATTGAAGCTCAGGCACAGTTTAGCCCCGAAGGCAGGAAAGCGCGTCCCCGTGCAGAGTGCGAACGTGTATGTAATGAAGTATCCCCTGATTTCGCAGTCAATCGAAAAGGGCTCGACATCATTCGTGCAGAAATTGAAAAAGAAAAAGAGCCAGCAAAGCTAAAAGAGCTACGCAAAAAAGAGGAAGATGAACTGGAGCGCGTCAGAATTAAGGCAGAAAAAGACTGCACAAAAATATGCTCGCGCAATCCAGAATAAACCTCGAGGTTTTACTGTCGGTAATTGATCATTAATTGTAATGCCCTCTTGCGAAGATTAGACTTCTGAAAAATTGTATGTATATCCGCATCACCGCAATGTCCGGCTTGCTGCTCGCCAGCAGCGCAGTCTGGTCACAACAAAATACTCCTGCTGTTCCACCTGCCAATGTGGAAGCTCAAAAAGTGCAACAGGTAGAGATCAACGGCGCGCAAACAGATATAGAGGCAAACCGCGAACTGGCAGCAGGCAAGCTCATCATAGGTCGCCAAAAAATTACCGATAGCGGCTTGCAAAACGTGAGTGAATTGCTCAAACGCGAGCCGGCCATCACCATAGGTAAAGATGGCCGTTTGAGCTTGCTGGGCTTGCCCGGTTACACTCAGATTCTCGTCGATGGTTACCTGCCATAGGTAAAAACCCGCTGGACCTTGATCTCAGTGAAGTGGAGCAGATAGAGATTATTAAAACTACCACCGCCGAGACCGGCCCGTTTGGGATTGCGGGGACTATCAATGTCATCCTGCGTAAACACGTACGCAAAAACCAGCAACAACTTAATCTGGAAGTCAAAAGCATGGGTGGCGAGCATGGTGGCTCTGCCAATTGGCTACTGAACCAGTTTAGCCAGGACAGCCCGATTAGTCTGATGGCCAGTGTATTTCTACAAAAAAACCAGTCTCCTGGCAATGCGCAAGACACGCAAATATTGATAGCTCGATCACAGCTATTACCTCAATTTACTGCTAGTCGTCACAACCTGAATGAAAATGAGGCAGGAGCTTTGAGCGGAGAAATTGCCTATAAAACTGAAAATGGCAGTTTGAGTTTCAAGCCCTCTACCGGGCAAATCAATTCCAATAAACTCAATGAAGAGCAACGTCGTTGGGCAATTGGGCAATCGTTGCAGTTGACCCAAATTTCTTCCGCCTCACTGCGCAGCTACCGGCTTCCCTTGAACTGGCAGTACGAGAGTGAGGAGTTGGGTAACATCGATGCAAATCTTGTCTGGAATGATGGCCAGATACGATATAATTCCAACACCCTTCTGAATGACCAGGATAATGCCGCAAGCAGTGGCTTACGACGTCAGGAATGGCGCGACAATAACTGGAACTTGCTATTAGCCATCAACCATCAAAAACGCCTCAATGGTGGTCACAGATTAAAAACCGGCTTGCAAGTCAGCCGTGATCAGCATGACACCAGCACCAGTTATTTGCTCAATGGTGCCATCGACACCAGCCTGCTTGTCTTGGGAAACAAAACCAGCATACGGGAAGATAAATGGCGGGCATTCATCCAGGATGACTGGCGTATAGATAAAAACCTGGCCATGAATGCGGGCTTATCAACTGAAGAACAGCGCTTTGATCTGACCGAAGACAATCTCACAAGCCAGTCACGTTTTCGCGTGTGGTCGCCCTCTTTACATGTGACAAAAAAACTGGAAAGTGATCAAAGACGTCAGTTGCGGGCATCGCTGGCGCGCAGCTTCAAGGCACCAGAAAGCAATCAATTGATGCTGCAGCCCTCAGTCAATTCGCTGGCTCCCTGTACCAATATGACTGGCTGCGGCGCTAATACCATTGATACTGCGGACAGTAGCGGTAATCCCGGTTTACAGCCGGAACGTGCATTGGCGCTGAATCTGGCTTATGAACATGGCTTGAGCCGGGATAGCCAGATCAGCCTGGAATTTTATGCGCGCCAGATAGAGCGCAAAATCGGCAAGGAAATTGTATTGGCGCCGGTGCCCTGGGCCAATGTGCCGCGTTATGTACAGCGCCCTGCCAACCTGGGTAGCGCCAGCGTGCAGGGTTTTAATCTGGACTGGCGTGTGGCTGTACGCGATCTCTGGCCAACTTCCCCAAAACTGGATGTGCGCGGCAACCTCGGTTGGGCACACTCGGTACTCAGCGATGTTCCGGGGCCAGATAACCGACTGGAAGGACAGTTGCCCTGGCGTGCAAAACTGGGCCTGACTTATGCCATGAGTGACATGCCTGTCAAAATTGATGTCGATGCCAACTGGCTGCCTGGCGACTGGCTGCGCAATAACCTGACGCAGCGTACTTATGAGTCGCACCGCACGACATTGACGGCGAATGCCATCTGGACGGTCAACCCGCAATGCCGCCTGGTGCTGAACCTCGACAATTTGCTGGCACCTGATACCCAGACAGTAAGGGAATATTTCAATACCAGCAGCACAGTACAAACCGGCACGCAAAAAACCAACTATGCACGTATAGGATTGCGGATGGAGTTCAAACTATAAAAACATTGATGAATTAAGTAACTTCAAATAGCCGCGCTCAATATCCCTTATTGCTCTTACTGTCCTTATTGCACTTCTGGCATCCTACCAACGCTGCGGCTTTTTATTTATCCGGTATGCAGCCAGCATGGCTGCATGGCTGTATTCACGAACGCAATACCATCACCCCATCATTTGATGCCAGCTTGAAAGTTTCGACGAGAGCGGCGAGATGTGCTGCCTGATCCTGCAATGAGCCAGCTGCAGCAGCAGCCTGTTCAACGAGGGCCGCATTTTGCTGGGTTGTTTCATCAATCTGGCCAATGGCGATATTGATCTGGTCTATGCCAGTTGTCTGGTCACTACTTGCGGCAGTTATTTCGCTCATGATGTCGGTGACATTCCTTATGCTGCTGACGACTGTTTCCATGGTTATACCAGCTTCATCGACAAGACGCGAACCAGTCGCTACCTGCTCAACGGAATCATTGATCAGTATTTTGATTTCTTTGGCGGCCGCAGCCGAACGCTGGGCCAGCGTGCGCACCTCGCTGGCAACCACGGCAAAACCACGGCCCTGTTCACCTGCCCGGGCAGCTTCCACCGCTGCATTCAGTGCCAGGATATTGGTCTGAAAAGCGATGCCATCAATCACGCCTATGATATCAACAATCTTTTTGGATGAAGCGTTGATGGTGCCCATGGTCGCCACCACCTCGGCCACGACGGCACCGCTTTTGACAGCGATTTCTGAGGCGGATATCGCCATCTTGTTTGCTTGTCGTGCATTGTCCGCATTGTGCCTGACGTTGTTGGTCAATTCTTCCATCGACGATGCAGTTTCTTCCAGTGAGCTGGCCTGCTCTTCCGTGCGCGACGATAAATGCATATTACCCGTCGCAATTTCGCTGGATGCGGTGTTGATGGTTTCAGTACCACTACGCACCTGCCTGACAATATCAAGCAGGTTGTCATTCATGTTTTTCAAGGCGCGCAATAACTGCCCAGTCTCATTGTTTGACTTGATTTCTATCTGGCTGGTCAGGTCACCGCTGGCAACCGTCTGCGCCAGGCTGACAGCCGCAGCCATAGGTACGGTGACCGCGCGGGCACTTATCCAGGCAATGATGGCACCTATCACTATCGCCAGCAGGGTCGTGGCAATCATCCAGCGCATTGACGACTGGAATGATTCTGCCGCCATTTGTTCATCCTGCTTGTTCTTGCTGTCCTGCAGGTTGATGAATTCTTGCAAGGTGTCTTGCCACACGGTATTTACGGGAATAACCTTGGTCATCAGATAAGCAACGCCTTCTTCCTTATTGGCTTTGACCATTTCCAGAAACTTGTCATTGGCTGCCCTGCCCGCTGCCTGTTCTTCCTTGATTCTGGTGACAAAGGCTTTGCCAGTTTCGTCAAGCGGCAATTTCTCAAGCTCTGCAAAAGCAGCATTGTATTTGAGGCGTGCCTCGTCAATTTTTTTATGCTGGATGGCTGCCTGGGATTCATCAGTCAGCAAGGCGATGGTGCGGGTGACGCGTGACACTATGTGCACCGATTTCGACATTTCTTCCAGCAGGTCGATCTTGTGCACATTCACGCTGACGACATGATGCAAAGCATTATTCGTGACAACCATGCCACGTATGCCCAGCAATGCCACACCGACCAGCAATAATAATACTGCGCCATAGCCTATACCAAGCTGCAGGCCAATTTTAAGGTTAGCGATTTTCATTCTGGAATCCCTTGCTTTTTGATGTTTGATAGCAAATCTAAACATATGGCATAAGCGAACCGGGACTAAGCGCATCTCCATCAGCCTAGTCATTTCAAAGTCGCAACATACCGCTTGACAAAGTTGAATAGTGACATGCAGCAATAATTTACTTTGCAAATTATTGAAAAAATAGCTCAGGGGAAAATCTTCTGGACACAATTGCTAACTATCTGCTTGCAATACAGATAAAAATCGCCACTAATCAGCATAACAAAGTGTAATTGGCATGCTCCCTCCCAAACTTCGCATTAAGCAATTTTATAAATCAGGGTAGTCAGGGCGTTCATACCAGGCGCCTGTGGTTGCGGTTACGATTGCGGGCTTTATTATTTAGTGGCGGCTTGTTTTTGCGCTACCTGGTAAGCCTCTATCTGAGGCAGGATGGCGCTGCGGCGTGCTAGGCTGTCGGGCGACCAGATTTGTTGTCTGTCGTAGTATTCCTCGACTACAGGTATATCTCCTGACAGATGGAGCCAGGTTTGTTTTGTCGCGGTAAAGATATGTATATCCGGTGGTAAGGACCCAGCCTGATCGAGCGTACCAACACGCACAAAGCGCAATAGCGGGCCGGCGCCTGCATAATTGCTCCAGATCGCAATGTGGCAATGTGGACAGCGCGCAATTTTCTGGCCTTTGCCGCTGGCTGATGGCGTTTCCACGAGTTCAGGTTCTGCACCGGTGTGAATGACACGGTCAGCCTCTATCATGGCATTGAGCGCAAAGGCGGCGCCGCTCTCACGCTGGCACCAGGTGCAATGGCAGCAATGCACAATTAGTGGTGCGGCAGTCATGCGGTAGCGTATATGACCGCAATCGCATCCACCTTCAAGCGGAAATACTGTGGGCAAGCTATTCATGATCACCTCCTTTCAGCGCATTTAATGACCCGCTCTTGCAACTGACCGGGCAGCATCAGGGTTTATAAATGAAATCCCAGTCGGCCCAGGCCAAGTATGCCTATCACACCAACGGCGATCAGATACAGGGCGACGATAAGGCTCACCAGTTTGGGTTTGATCAGGATGCAGATGCCAGCGACAAGGGCGAGAACGGGCATGAGGGACAAATGAATATTCATGAATAACTTCTTCGTTAGGGAGGCTGCTACTTTACCAGTGCAATTGCCAAAGTAAAATACTCTGCACAAAATTTGCGGGCAGAACTTTTGTTTCTCCCCACAGCGATGTATTGCAGATATTTCTATTTCTGATAGAAGAACGCAACCCGGATGATAAGCCAAGGTGCGCTGGCTAAAAACATATTATCTTTTGCATAAGATGCCATAATGCTGATATCGTACGAACTTGCAATTTGATCTACAACTAATCCATGGGGGCATGAAATGGCAATCAATACTCAGGTATCTGGCATTGATGTTTCGCACTATCAGGGTACAGTCAACTGGAATGCCGTCAAAAACGCGGGTATCGGCTTTGCCTTTGCCAAGGCTACGGATGGCAATACCTATACCGACCCGCAGTTCAAGACCAATTGGTCTGGCATCAAGACAGCGGGTATATTGCGCGGCGCTTATCATTTTTATGAGAGCACTGACGACCCTGTCACGCAGGCGAATAATTTCATCAAGGCGGTAGGCAGTATTGCCATTGGCGACTTGCCCCCGGTAGTCGATATTGAAATCAATAAAGGTGGTTTTGGTAATGCGACCCTGGCGGCTAACCTGCAAATCTGGCTCAACACGGTAGAGCAGGCACTGGGCCGCACGCCGATGATTTATACCGGGCCATCGTTCTGGAACCAGAATATGAACAACAGCTTTTCCAGGTATGCATTGTGGATTGCGCAATATGGTGCGACACAGCCAACAATTCCCACTGGCTGGAGCAGTTGGACCTTCTGGCAAAATTCTGAAGCTGGTAGAGTGGCTGGCGTCACCGGTAGTGTAGATACCGACGTCTTTGCAGGTTCGATGGCCGACTTGCTGGCTTTTGCAGCGAAAAAATAAGATCGTTCACCGAACTGATGCAATTGATTGAGCCAGATTCACATTAATCTGGCTCAATGAAGATCAATCAACATCAATCACCTTCAATCCAGCTCCTTCCACGCCCCTCTTGTCGTACTTTCGCTCCGCCAATTCAAATAGCAAGTAAATAACATTTTAATTTCCTTGTGGCAATTTTTAAAAATTGTGAATCCAGTCTGCACCCGTCTGCGTATATTCCCAAGCAGCAACAGGGCTGCGTATTTGAAGACGAAGAGAACATCATGACAAATTTGTATATTTCCATTCTGGCTGGCTGGCGCTGTCCAATTTATTGCAACACATGCCGTGCCGCGCTGACTGCAACTGAACTGGCATATCAATGATGGCGGCTCTTTTCAACGCCAGGATTTTTTCCGTCCAGCAGAAAAAATCAGAGCTGGATAATAGTTTTAGAAAACTGCTCGTATGCCTGCTGCCATTAGGCGTCGCACTGATAGCTTCTGATGCCACGGCAACAAAAGCAGATGAGATACAGGCTGGCAAAATCATCTATGAATCACGCTGCCTGGGTTGCCATACTGTGGAAGCCAACAATATCGGCCCAAGACACGCCAACGTATTTGGCCGCAAGGCTGGCAGCATTGCAGATTTTGAGTATTCACCAGCCTTGCGTAATGCCAGGATAGTTTGGAATGAAAAAACCCTGGACCGCTGGCTGCAAGACCCTGAAGCCTATATCCCTGGACAACAAATGGATGTCAGCGTCAGTAAAGACGGTGACAGGAAAAACCTGATCGCTTACCTGAAAACCCTGACCTTGAAAAATGATAAGCACAATCGACATTAGTTGAGGGTCCAGGCGCAGATTATTAATGTGTTAGTGCCGACTTTTGATCTTCACGACTCCATCCAGCGTCTGAGCCTATTTTTAGCTCAGTTTAATTAAATTCTGAAGCAAGAGTGGCCCATTCAACTTCAGCAAGCGGCCACCCTCATCTATCCTGCCCAGTTGTATCGGCGCAAAACCAAACTGGGTAGCGAGATGGGCGATGCTGGTACTGGCTTCAGCATCATCAGCCGCAACAAACATAACACGGCGACCTTGATCGTATGCAGGGTCAGCGGCCAGCAAAGCCGCAGGTAACTGGTTAAAAGATTTGACCACGCGTGCACCAGGCAATGCTGTCGCCAGCACTTCTGTTGAGGCCATGCCCTGCAATTCTTCCGGCGCAATGCCATAGGCATTCATGGCATCGACAACGATTTTTCCATTCCAGCTGGCTAAAGCGCCAGCGACTTCGCTGTGTGCGCGGAATGGTATGGCGAAGATGATCGTGTCAGCAGCAAGTGCATCTTGCAAGCTCACGGGCTTCACTGTAGATCCCAGTTCTTTGACCAGATCTGCCAGGCTGGCAGGGCCTCGGGTATTAGCGATCGACACTTCGATACCTGCGTGTGCAAAGTGGCGAGCGAGTGCGATGCCAACTTTGCCTGCGCCAATAATAGAGTAAGTCATGTTTATTTCCTTGATCAAATTTTTTTTATCAGGTGGATTTTTGGGTTCAGGCGGCCAGTGCAGCGATCTCATTCAAGGCCTGCTTGATAGATGCCTCTTTGGCTTCCGTGCTGAATGCCAAGCCCTCGGCGCGAATAACGGTGATGTCAGTTATGCCCAGAAATGACATCAGCCCCATCAAATAACTGTCGTGATGTTCATAAGCGGCGGCGGGGCTGCCTGCCGAATACACACTGCCACGCGAGGCGGCAATGATGAGCTTTTTATTTTTGGATAACAGGCCTTCAGGACCATTCGCACCATAGCGAAAAGTCTTTCCAGCAATAGCAACCCGGTCTATCCAGGCCTTGAGTTGAGTAGGGATAGAAAAGTTATACATGGGCGCGCCTATCACTACAATATCTGCGGTGATCAACTCTTCCACATAGGCGTCGCCCTTGGCGATGTCCTTACTCAGGGAAGTATCTTCCAGCGCTGCTCCCTGGCGCACTGCTATGTGAGTACCAGACAAATGGAGTGCTGCATCTGCAGCCAGGTCATGGTAAATGACTTCAATACCCGGATGCAGGGCAATTTCGCGTGCCACGATTTCGGCAGACAATTGACGGCTGACGGAGTAAGCGCCAAGTATGCTGGAATCAAGATGCAAGAGTTTCATGACAGAACCTTTAATATAGAGAAAGTGAACTGAATGATGCTGCCAATATTTGAATCTGAAAAGATGATATATTGAGATATATACCATCTTTATTTGAGATGGATTAAAGAGATATGAGGATCAATCATGCTCGACGGCGTGTCACTGGACCAACTCCGCACCTTCATCGCAGCCGTAGATGAAGGCAGTTTTTCCGCTGCAGCGAGGAAGCTGAACCGGGTGCAGTCTGCCGTCAGCGGTTGGGTCAATAGTCTGGAAGAACAGATAGGTGTGCTACTCTTTGACCGCTCTGGCCGCTACCCAAAACTCACACCTGAAGGTGTTTTGCTATTAGCCGACGCTCGCAATATCGTAGCAGGCGTCGATACCTTGAAGGCACGTGCCAAGCTCATGGCGTCCGGGCTGGAGCCAGAGTTATCGGTGGTAGTGGATGTGTTTTTTCCTACTGCAGTGATAGCCGCTGTAGCCAAGGATTTTGCCAGGCAATTTCCTCATACTCCTTTGCGGCTGTATGTTGAGGGTTTGGGTGCTGCCTATCAGCCGGTGCTGGATGAGCGCTGTAGCATAGGCATAGTGGCAGCCCTGCCCATCGATTTTCCAAGCTTGAGCACCAAGACCTTGGGCGAAGTGTCACTGTTGATGGTGGCTTTGCACAGCCATCCATTAGCGGCAATTAACGGCACCATCCCAAAAGCTGAATTGGCAAAGCATACGCAACTGGTCATTACCGACAGGTCAGAATTAATGGCAGGCCAGGACTACGGTGTCATGTCGCCTCATACCTGGCGGCTGGCAGACCTGTCGGCCAAACATGCATTCATTCTCAATTGTGTGGGCTGGGGTGGTATGCCACTGCACATGGTAGAACACGATCTTGCGGCAGGCATCTTGCAAGTGCTGGATGTAGAAAGCATACCCCAGGGTGGCAAAAAACTGGCCATGCAGGCGGTGTATCCACAAGCCGCGCCACCCGGCCCGGCCGGACGCTGGTTTATCGACCAGGTGGACTTTTATCTACATCAGGCCTGAGCCAGACTGAGATGCAACACTCGCTTGTTTGGACATCAGTCCTTAAGCCAGGTATCCCATGCTGTATCTGGCTTTCTAATATTGCCTCCAATTAATTTTGAATCAGAGCATCCCATAAAAGCCACAATAAAATCATTTTATCGATATTTTATAAATAAAACATATATAATTAATCCGTTATTTGATTTTTTGTTTTATCTGAACGAGCATGAACAGTTTGCTCTTCAGGGTTAAGGTATTCCTCTCCAAAAGGTGTTCGCCCACAACTGGCAACGGTTGTGGGATTTTTTTATTTTCAAGGGAATTACGCTGGCTTATTTAATTGATCAGTTTGCTCAGTTACTAACTTACTTACTTGCAGGCTTGCTGTAAATCATCGCCATTTTTTCTACGTGCTCCCTCACCTTACTCACCAGCTCTGGTGGCTCCAGCACCTCGGCATCTTCACCAAAACGCAGAATTTCTGCACATGCCATCATTAAAGAACCGACTGGCATGGTCGCCCTGCACCAGCCGTCCCCGTCAAGTTCATTGGCCAACTGCATTTCAGAAAAGACATAGGGGGACAAAAAGTGCTCCCTGAATTTCACGCCTCTTGGTGACAGGCGCACGGTTGCCATATTCCTGTGCATGTCCTGCTCCAGACGCTCGGTAGATTTACGCCAGTAGGCTGCCAGATCGAAAGGCGCAGGTCTTTCAAAGCGTTCTTCAAGCACAGATAATTCCAGCATGCGTGAAATGCGGTAGGTGCGTGGTGTGTCATCCACTTGCCCGACCAGATACCAGGAACCGCTTTTCATGACGAGGCCCAAAGGCTCGACGACGCGCTCTTTGATGCCTTTCCAGCTCTGGTAACGTATCTGTAAGCACTTTTGCTCCCACACCGCATCAGCAACTTTGGGCAAGTGCGCAGGTTGTTCTGACTGACCAAACCAGGCCGGTGCATCGAGATGAAAGCGCGAACGCATTTGCTGCGCACCTTCGCGTAAAGAGGCGGGCATGGCTGACAGCAGCTTGTTTTGCGCGGCCATCATGACAGAGCCTAGCCCCATATCCGTTGCGGCACCTGCCAGCCCGCTCATGAACAGAGCCTCGGCCTCTTTGGCGGACAAGCCATTGAGCTGAGTGCGGTAGCCGTCAAGCAAGCGATAACCGCCACCTGATCCACGTTCGCTATAGATGGGGATGCCCGCCTCACTCATGGCGTCGATATCTCGATAGATAGTACGCAGATTGACTGCGCATTCATCAGCCAGTTCTGGCGCAGTGGCAAAACCACGCGCCTGCAGGATGGCAAGAATATTAATCAGACGACTGGCACGCATACGTGGGCAAAGCCTTATTTTTGTACTAATCTTAAAATAGTAGCAAATATTAACTCAACCTGACAAAAGGTGTCAGGTATGGAGGCATATTCTTACATCAACGGCCCGGCAATTCCGCCTCCGCGATAAAAAGAAAGGTCTTATCATGAGCAATGCAGACAACATCACCCTGTTCTACTCCCCACAAACACGTGCTACAGGCGCTTTGATTATGCTGGAAGAATTAGGTGCACCTTATCAACTGCATGTCTTGAACATGAAAGCTGGCGAGCAAAGGCAAAGCGCCTATCTGGCCATCAACCCCATGGGTAAAGTGCCTGCGATACAGCATCGTGGCGAGCTCATTACCGAGCAAGTGGCAGTATTCTTGTATCTGGCAGACCTGTTCCCGCAGGCAGGCCTGACACCCGCACTGGATAGCCAGTTGCGCGGTCCTTATCTGCGCTGGATGGCCTACTATGCGGCCTGCTATGAGCCTGCACTGGTAGACAAGTTTGCGCAACATCCGCCAGCAATGCCTTCGATGTGCCCTTACGGTGATTTTGACACCATGCTGGGTATCATCAAGGCGCAACTGGAAAAAGGGCCATATTTACTGGGTGAGCAATTCACGGCAGCAGATGTACTCTGGGGCAATGCTTTGCGCTGGGGTACCATGTTCAAGCTCGTGCCTGAATCTCCTGTCGTCATGAATTACATTGAACGCGTCTGCAGCCGTCCGGCGTTTGTCAAAGTCGGTGCCATTGATGCAGCCCGGGCAGCAGAACACGAGCGCATCGCCAGTGAAACTCAGTCTGAAAGCAAGGCTGCCTGAGTTACAAGCTAAGTTACAAGCTAAATTACAAGCTAAATTACAAGCTAAAAAGTAGTGTATGTCGCCCGGTTGTCTCTCCGGGCGATATACGCGCATGTGAAATTCAATCATGAAATTCATTCCAGCTATTTTGTTTCCCCGCCTTCGGTTTTCCTCCCTCTGAAACATGCCTCGCGTTCCTCACGTGCCTGCAAAAATATATTGCAACAATATAAATTCCCAGGGCTATGCATGGCACAATTGCCAGTTGCAGTCTTTACCTGCACGCTTACAGAAAATTACCAATTAGAGAGCCGCAAACGATTGTCTTGCAGGCCTGCTTTGGATAGTATCCGTGCAATAAAAAAGCCATACCCCAGAGGGAGAATTCATGCGTCGTATTTGGATCGTCACCGGTACTGTTGTTACAGTTGCCGCTGCTGCTGTTGCCTACCAGATGAGCAAGCACTGGAAGGATTACCACTATGTTGGTACCCGCCTCATGGTGGATATTTCCCAACCAGATGCCTTAATACGCACCACCAGTCTGTCGAAACTGCCGCGCGACTTGCTGCAAGTGCCTATAGCCAAAGATGTGCTGACTGAAGACCTGGCCTTCTATTATGAACAAAATGAAGACCGCCTCGGTTTGAATGGTGCCGTCAAACGTATTGCCTACGAGCATGAGCTTGATTGGCAAGACAAGCTGTATGCGAGCATTTTCAATGAACCGGCAGAAGTGGCTTTCTGGCGCGATGGCAAAGGTGCCTTGCGCCACTATGCCGTCGTCATGCGCATGGGCTTGTTCAATAAAGCCTTGCAGGAAGCCGCCAAGGTAGCGATGAAAGATGGCCAGCTCAAACTGGCTGGCGAGATCAGCACCAGCAATGGCAAGGCCCAGATCATGGCACTGGAAGTCAATCCACGCCGTACCCTGCTGTTGATCAGCCAGGGCGACCGCGTCGTGGTCTTGTCTGACCCTGGCCTTTTGTTTGATGACAAAAACGGCGTCGTGACAGAAGCCCGCGCTGCGGTAGCCAATTGGCTGGAACATGATGGCGCGCTGTCGCTGCAATTTGATCTCGACAATATCGCCCCTGCACCAGCCCAGGCTGCTGGCACGGCAAAACATACGATGGCGATAGGTGCCCCGACGATGGCTCTGGGTTACGGCGCTTTTGTATCAGGCTTCAAGGGCATGCGCTTTGATTTTGGCGGCAACTGGTCAACCTCGGTCTGGCTGGATTCCAAAAAGACCTCATCGGCACAATTACTTGACCCAGCCTTGTGGACGGCGGCACCAGCCAATCCAAGCGCATGTATCACCGTGCCAATTGACTGGAGCATGGTCAATACTGTCTTGAAACAGGCTGATGCCAAACCAAAATTGCCAGAGCAGGCATTGGCACCATTGTCTGGCCCAGGCCTGGCTTGCTGGTACCGCGAATCGAATTTGTATTCTCCGGTGTTTATCACCAAGCTGCCACTGAACACTGCCAACCGCGACGCCACCTTGCAAGGCATGGCGACCTGGGCGATTGCCAGTGGTGAACAGGCTGCACCAGGCAAGGGCACGACCAAAGCCAAGCCTGATCAGAAACTATGGCGCAATACCAAGAGCATGGCTACGCTGGCAGCCAGCGGCGACTTTGTGGTGTTCTCACCTGATGGTGGCCTGGTAGAAAAAGTGGTGGATACCATCGCCCGCAGTAACCCCAGCGTGGCTGACCAGACATCTGGCGCACAAAGCACTCTGGGGCTGATCACACCGCGCCCCTTGTCAGAAATGGCACAACGTGAAATCTACGCGGCCCTGGCAAAACCTGAAGATGCCAGCTTCCTGGAAGCTGCAAAAACCCATCTGCCTGCCCGCATCAAAGCCCTGGCAACTTACCCGCCCATCCGTCTGGAACTGAGCAAGGCACAGGCCAGTGGCAAAGCCTGGCAAAAAGTTGAATGGATCAGCAAGGAGAAATCCAATTGAAACGCCGGCATGTACTAACTGGCATGCTCGCCACCAGCACCATGCTGGGCTGGCACAGGCTGGCGCTGGCCAATAAGCTCACGGCGCCGGCTGTACCACTGCCTGCCGCAAATACTGCCAAAGCTGGAACAACTACCGCGCCTGTCATCTCGGCATCAACCGCTGCACAAACATTAACACCCGCCCAGTCGCGCAGTTGCCGCGCCTGGATGACACGCATTATCGCTGCCCAGTTGACTGCTGGCCCGACACCACGCTGGCAACAGCGTGACTGCGTCGGCTTGGTGCGTTTTGCGGTGGCTGAATCTTTACGTGAGCATGATGAAAAATGGAAGCGGGCAAATGGCATGCTTGGTACTGCCCTGCCGCCAGAAATAGTTCTCGATCAAGGAACGCAATCAGTACGCCATCAATGGCGGCTGGCTGACGGTAGTACCTCTGCCTATGTCAGCGCCATAGAAATGGTGCAGGAAAATGCCAAGTTCCGTGGCAAGGACTGCAATCTGGCATCCCCCGGTGATCTGCTGTTCTATGACCAGGGCGACGCCCAACATCTGATGGTGTGGATGAATTCTTACATCGCCTATCACACTGGCACGGTCACACCAACTGACAATGGTCTGCGCGCCGTCAAGCTGCGTGACCTGCAAGCCTGGCGCGACACGCGCTGGCACCCTACCCAAGATAATCCCAATTTTGCTGGCGTGTATCGCCTCAATTTCTTGTCCGCCTGAAAGCGCCCAATGAAAGCTACATTCAAACAATCCCGTTATTTCACTCTGTTGACTGCGCTGTGCGCGATGCTGCTATTCATGCCTGCCCTGGCACAAGATGGCGGTGGCGGCTCGTCTTTCTTCCTGCTCAGTGATGCAGCCTATGGTTCTGGCGATACCGCCATGGTGAGGCTGGAAGCCCAGGACATGGGGCAGATTTCTGAGCTAGGTGGTGTCGATGTCTATGTATACAAGGTCAAAGACCCGCTGGAATTTTTAAAAGCACAAAAGAATTTGCACCGCATTGATGCCCAGGGTAACTACAAGGGCAAAGGCGTGTCGGATGCGCTGGCACGTACCTGGGATAGCTGGTGGGATGCATCTCGACGCATGTGGCGCAAGCTGTTTTCATCCGATGCCAGAAAAGCAGTGACCACCCAGGCACCAGAAACACGCCTGCACCCGCTGGTCAAAGCAGCAACACCACAACAGATGAACCCGCTGTACCAGCCACTGAAGGCGCATACCCTGGTTGATAGCTTCCGCTACCCTGTACATGTCGCCCAACCCATACAACCACCAAAAGGCGTCAAGCTGGATGGCAGCAGCAGTGAATTCATCATGTCGCCCAAAGGCAATGTGCTCATACCCCTGGGTAAAAGAGAGCCTGGCCTGTATCTGGTCGAAGCCATGGTCGGCAGTTATCGCGCCGTGACCCTGGTGTTTGTCTCTGACTCTATCGCAGTGACCAAGGTATCGAGCAAACAAATGCTAGTCTGGGTGGCTGACCGCCGCACCAGCCAGGCTGTGGCAGATGCAAAAACAGTGTGGACAGATGGCGCAGGTATCCTGAGTACAGGCGCAACAGATGCCAGCGGCATCGTCAATTTTGAACGTGATGCCCCCGAGAAGACTTATGTGTATGGCGAAGACAGCAAAGGCGGCGTGTTCGTCGCAGAAAATTATTACTACGACAGTGAAATCTATAACACCAAGCTGTATGCGGTGACTGACCGTCCTCTGTACCGCCCTGGTGAAACTGTCTATGTGAAATTTTTGGGTCGTACTTTTGTGTCTGCCCGCGAATCCACAGCCATTACTGCAGGTGAGTTGAAGCTGCAGGTATTTGATGCAAATGGTTTCCCGGTTGCGGCACAGACCCTGCAAATGACACCGCAGTCTGGCGGTGATACGGTATTCCAGTTGCCAGACAATGCCGTCGCAGGTGGCTATGAATTGCGTTTCAGCTACAAGGGCAATAGCTATGGCGCTGCCTTCCGCGTCGCTGAATACCAAAAGCCGCATTTTGAAATCAATGTCATGCCCGGCAAAAAGGATTACAAAACCAATGAAGAAATCAAGGGCAAGCTGCAACTGGTTTATCCCGATGGCAAACCTGTCATCAATGCCAAGGCAGACCTGACAGTACGCGCCCAGCGCCTGACTATTGTTGAAGGCGACCTTGGTTATGCAGGCCAGTTCCCGATACAAATGAGCACAACGACATTTACGACTGATAGCAGCGGTTTTGTTGAATTCAAACTGCCTGCAGCAACTGAACCCAGCCGCTATATTTTGTCGGTGCTGGCAACTGATGGCGCCGCTTACCGCGTACGCTCTACCAAGGAGATACTGGTGGAACGTAGCGCTGGCACCTATAGCCTGAAGGCAGACCGCGCCTTCTCTGCCGTTGGCGAAAACATGAATTTTGCGCTGACTGCTCTGCCTGTACCAGGCAATACTGTCAGCACAGTCAGTGCCCCGGCAACATGGGATTGGGTCAGGCTGGAAAACCAGAAAAAATCAAACGGCAAGCTCGCCAACGCCAGCAAGTTGACACTGGCTTTTGCTGAACCTGGCACCTATACCCTGTCTGTACGTGATGCAGCAGGCAATATCCTCGGTGCGACTTCCCATTACGTCAGTGGTGTGGGAGTCAGTGCACCTCAGGGTTCGATAGAAATGGTGTTTGACAAGACCAGCTACAAGCCAGGTGAAACTGCCAGTGCACTGATCACCTTCCCGCAGCAAGTTGATCAGGCGCTGTTCACGCTGGAGCGAGACAAGGTAGAAAAAACTGCTCTCATGAGCAATGCCAGTGGCTGGCTCAGCGCCAAGCGTCTGTCGCCGATGCAATGGAAGGTAGAACTCCCTGTGCAGGATACTTATGGCCCCAACATCACGCTGTCTGTGGTGTATGTCAAAGGCGCTGATTATGTGTTCCAGAACCTGGGTTTGAAAGTTGAGCAGCCACGCATCAATGTCGCCGTTAAAGCTGACAAGGCCGTCTATGCGCCTGGTGATAAAGTCACACTGGACATGACCGCCATGGTCGATGGCAAGCCAGCCGCAGGCAGCCAACTCACTGTAGGTGTTGTTGATGAAATGATTTATGTGCTGCAACCTGAAATTGCACCAGACATTTCTGACTTCTTCTATCACCCGCGTCGTAATAATGTGCGCACTTCTGCCAGCCTGAGTTTTATCGCGTATGACCTGGCCGTGCCACCGTCCAAGCTGGCCTTGCCAACCAACGGGCAAACCCATGAGCGCGCCATCAAGGTATTGGAAAGACCACGCCGTGAAGACAAGGATACCGCCCTTTGGCAACCAAGCGTCACCACGGATGCTGCTGGCCGTGCCCGCTTGACTTTCACCATGCCCGATTCGCTGACACGCTGGCGCATTACCGTGCGTGCAACAGAAGCTGGTGGCAATGTAGGTCAGAACATCGCTTATGTACGTTCAGACAAAGACTTTTATGTGAAATGGACCAGTCCGAACTGGATGCGGGTGCAGGATACTCCTAATGCCAGCGTTGCCATCTTTAATCAGGGCAACCAGGATGCCAGTGCCAGCCTGAACATCACCGGTTCCGGTGTCAATAAACAAGAAAGCCTGAAACTGAAACCTGGTGCGAATTTTATCTCCGTGCCTTTGAAAGCCAACGGCCTGGACAACAAGATAGACCTGTCACTGGCGGTAGGCGGCAAGACTGTTGATGCGCTGAATGTGCCCTTGAAAGTTATTCCTGTGCATTGGCTGAGCCAGCGCTCGGTCAGTGTGCCTGTGACTGGCAAGGAAACAGTCTTGAAACTGCCGGCAGATGCGAGCAACCTGCAACTGCAATTTGCTGACAGTGCCAGCACACAGTTCCGCCGTTTGATGGATGATTTGATCGACTATCCATATGGTTGCGTCGAGCAGACTTCCAGCCGCCTCATCCCTTACAGCCTGGCCTTGCAATCAACTTTGCCTAGTGAAGAAAGACTGACTGCACAATTGACGCAAAGGCTGTATAGCTACCGCTTCCGCCTCGCACAAATGGCCGGGCCAAACGCGACTTTTGGCTGGTGGAGTGTGCCAGAAAAAGATGGTGATGCCCTGCTGACCACCTATGCCTACTATGCTGACTGGCATGCCAGCCGCGCCTTGAAACTGTCACTGCCAGAAGGCCATTTTGATAAGCTGAATGATGTCTACCGCAAGGATGGCGTCAAGCAATCACATTGGCAACGCGCCCTGATGCTGTACTGGATGCAGGACATGGGCTTGCCGGTAAAATCCATGGCAGAAGCCCTGAGTGAAGAACTCGGTGCCAAAGGCGCGTTTGCCAAACCTGTCGTCATCACCCCTCGTTCAGGCATGAACAGCATGATCTTTGCCAACAAGGATGATGATGTACAACATGCCATGAGCACCTTGCTGGCGGCCTATGTAGTCCAGCAAAGCAAAGGTAATCTGACAGGTATTACCGTCACGACCTTGCCGGAAGCAGCAGCCCGCGTACACCAGGCTGACCTGCCATTGGGTGAAGCCTTGCTGATACTGACAGGCAAACGCCCTGCCAGTGATGCGGCTGCCGTGCTCGAACGTGTTAGGTCAGAATCGCCGACCATAGACCGCGCCCTGAGTCTGCTGTGGACTTACCGCGCTCTCGGTGGCAAGTCTGGCAGCAATGATCCTCTGTTGCGCAATAATATGGCCAAGGTAGAGCTGGAAGCTGGCTGGTTGCCACGTGAAACCATCACAGGTCAAAGCGTGTATCGCTGGAATAGCACAGCCGCGATGCCAACCCCGTCTGTGATCAAAATGGTTTCCAACCCAAGCGCAGGCATGATTGCCATTGCCCAGTTCGACAGCCGTGAACCAGAAAAATCCAGCTTGCCAGTAAAAGTGGAACGCCGTATTTATCGTCTGGTACCAGAAGCATTGCCAACACCAAACAGTGCCAGCAAACCTGCCGTCAATCCAACAACTGGTGCGCCTGTGCAGCCAGTCGCTGGCAAAGCAGGCTTCAAGCTGGAATTGCTGGGCGATGGTGCAGCACTGAAGACAGATGAAGTCTATCTGGATGAAGTGGTACTCACCCGCACATCCGGCCCTGAGCTGAACTTTGGCATAGTTGAAGTACCTCTGCCACCAGGTACCTCGGCTGACCGCTCCACCTGGGGTATCAGCCTGCGTTACCCAGGCGGCAAAGATATGGAAGCGATGGAACGTGCACGTTACGAGCAAACGCCACGCGGCTATGCCGTGCCGGTAGATGCACTGGATGGCCAGGTCGTGATACGTCATCTGGTGCGCGCAGCGCAAACCGGCAAGTTCGCCCTTCCACCAGCACGCTACTACCGCATGTACCAGCCAGACCAGAAAGCCTTTGAGGACAAGCCACGTGCGTTTATGGAAATCCGCTGATCCTGCCCACAAAGCGATCAGCACCATCATGCTTGCCAGCGCGACCATAGTCACGCTGGCTGCATCTGCGCAAGTTGCTCATGCCGCAGATGCAGCCGGTACAGCAACGGTAGCCTGGCTGCGTGATGGCCAAGTGGAAGTGCGCACATTGAATTCTCAAGACAATAAAATCACAGCTCAAAAGATACCCCTAGGTAGCTTGTGGAAGTTGTTTGTCTACGCCTACCTGCAAGACAATCATGTGCAGGAAGCCGCTTACACCTGCACAGCAAAAAAAGAGCTACGCGAAAAACAGGAAAAAAACGAAGACCTGTATTGCTGCGAACCCGGTGAACAGGTAGAACGCGACTCTGCCCTGGCACGCTCCTGCGCACCCTATTTCTCATCAGCGCGCCTGGGTGTCAATGACAAGGCTTGGAAAAGCTACTGGCAAACCCGCAGTGACGCCAACTGGCTGCAACGCACGGCGCAATTGCAGCCCGACACCCAGATCAGCGTAAAAGAATTACTGGAAACCCTGAACAAGTTCTCGCCACAAGCTCGCGCTGCCGCACGCACAGCCTTGCTGGAAACAGCGGTACAGGGCTATGGCCGTGAAGCCTGGACGCAACTGGGCACAGGCATACGTTACAAAACCTATTCCTGGCATTTGCCTGACAACAGCGCCTTTGGTGGCGCAGCAGGCTGGCTGGCAGATAGCACGCCGTTCTGGTTTGGTGCCCGTGGTTCCAGCCGCTCTACCCTCACTACCTGGGCCAGTACACTGGCAACTACCCTGCCTCCACCACGCTGGGTGGGCATCAATAATATTGACAATGTCGGTGATGAGGCACATTGCGTGGATGTAGATTTTTTTGCGCGCTATCCATTGCGCGAAGTATTGTCCATATCTGCAAACGCTCCTGCGCGTGCGGGAACGCTGTCCGGCAAATACAGGCTTCAATTCGCCAACGGCAATAGCCTGGACATCAACAGCAATGGCAGCCTGACGCTGCAACGCAACCCAGGCGTAGCTCCACAAATCACTGGGCGCGTTAGCATCAATGATTATGTCGCCCGTGTCATAGACCGCGAGGGTAACGCCAGCAATATTCAGGCCGCCCGCAGCCTCGCGATTGCGGCGCGCAGCTATCTGGTACAAAACGCTGCTCTTGATCATGGCTGCTGGCGCATTGCCGACAGCACTACCCGTCAGCGAGTCAGCGCCAATGCACCCACCGATGCTGCACTGGCTGCAGCTTGGTTCACAGATGATCTGATACTGCAAGGAGCCAACATTCGCTATCACAATGACAGCGCAGGCAACAACCGCATGTCATTGAAAGAAGCGACAAAGCAGGCAAACCAGGGCTGGAATTTTGAACGTATCCTGGCCACCAGCTATCCGCAAGCCAGCATCGCCAGCTTCAACGGCAAATCCGACTGCAAGCCATTAGCCGCAGCGCAAACCTGGTTAAGCAATGCCCGCAACAAATGGCAAAGCATATTGCGTCGTGAACCCGGTTTTGAGCATCCAGACACACCGCCTGCAATCTGCTCGCTGGCAAGCGGCAACCCCTACTCTGACCAGAAGCGCATGCGTATCTACGCCCGCGGCTGGCGCAGCCTGGACGAGCGCATCACCCTCGCCCATGAATATCTGCATCTCGCTTTACGATTTCATCCGAACGGTGCCAATGAAGACTATGTAGAAAAACTGGCACGCCGTCTCATAGAAGGAACAACATGATCAAGTTTTACCAAAAGCGACTCATCATATGCATCGGAGCCAGCCTGCTTGCCGGCTTTCAATTAAGTGCATCAGCAGACGCCACGATAGAACTGCCGCGCGGCGGATGGCGTAATAGCGGTGGCGAAGCCTCTGGCTTTAAACAGCCTGTGCACTACCCTGCGTCCTCGGTCAATACCGAAGGGCAAAGTGAAATGGCCTTGATCAAAGGCCGTATCAGCACCAGCAACAAGAAGAAACCAGGTAAGCTCATCGTCAACGGTGCCGCTATGCCTCTGGCTATTGGTGAAAGTGGCGAGTTCTCCCGTCCTTATTCTTTCAGTTCCGGCTCGAATAATGTAGAAGTGCGCAGTCCCGATGGCACTGAAGTCAAACGCGTACAGTTTTATGACACCAATACCAGCCGACCCAACCCACGCCTGCGGGTAGTCTTGTCCTGGGACAGTGACGGCACTGACCTGGACCTGCATGTAGTCTCGCCGGATGGTCAGCATGTGTTCTACGGCAATCGCGTGGTTGACAATGGCGGCGCACTCGATGTTGATGTCACCACCGGTTATGGCCCTGAGATTTACGCCAGTACCACACCGCCGAAAGGTACCTATCATGTGTATGTCAATTACTATGGCAGTGGCGGCGACGACAAAAAATTGACTATCGCCAGAGTTGCCATCATCAGCCAGGAAGGCACGCTGGCCGAGAAGCAGCAAAGCTTTCAGGTGCCTATGCGCAAACCGGGTGAGCTGACCCTGGTTAAATCCTTTACCTATCCGTAATAATCATGCAAACAATGATGAAACCTGCCCTGCTGGCATGCGCCCTGTTCGTCGCTGCCGCCAATTGTGTAGCTGAAGACCAGCCCACCATCAACAGCCCCCGTGGCGGCTGGAACTATGGCGGCCTGACTGATAAATCCAGCGATACACGCGCCTCCTATCCCTTGCCACCGATAGACCGTGGCACGCAAAAAAACCGCACCCTCATCGAAGGCCATATCCGCGATGCGGGCAAACAGCGCAAGCATACCCTGATCGTCAATGGTAACCCCATGGTGCTCAATTACGGCACAGATGGCCGCTTTGAACGTCACTATGCCTTTGGCAGCGGTTCCAACAATATAGAAATCAAGGGGCCAGACGGCAAGAGCCTGCAACGCGTGCAATATTACGAAGCCAATACCCAGCAACTGTCGCCACAGCTACGTATCATCTGCTCGTGGGATGCGCCTGAGGCAGAAGTTGATCTGCATATCATCACGCCCGATGGCCAGCACGCCTTCTTTGCAGCGCCGATACTGAATGGTGGCGGTGGCCTCGATGTAGATAGCGTCGATGGCCCGGGGCCAGAGATGTTCACGACGATCGCCCCCAAGCATGGCGCTTACCATGTGTTCGTCAACTATTGGGGCAACTATGGCGCAGGTGGCTATAACTTCGATGAAGGCCAGCGCAAGCAACCCATCATCACTACCCGTGTGACCCTGGTATTCTATGAAAATACTGCCAGAGAAAAACGCGAAAGCTTTGTCATCCCATTGCGCAAGATCGGGGATTTGAATCTGGTGAAATCGTTCATGTTTTAAGGGAAGTTTTAAAACATGACAGTAGCAAAAATCTTCTAAAGGGAGAACTGCATCATGCGGCAAAATGCATTAACCAGCTTCATGATGCTCCCTGTATTACTTGCCGCCAGCATCACTACACTGGCGCAACCCGTCATCATCAAACGGCTTGATGGCTCCAGCATTTCTTCGCAAACCATAGAAGACAAGCTCAGCAACATGATGGCCGTCTCTTGTGTTACCGGACTGAATATCGCCATCCTCAATGACAACAAGATTGTTTATACCAAGAGCTTTGGTTTCCGCGATAAAGAGAAATTACTGCCACTGACCACAGATACCGTCATGTACGGCGCATCCTTCACCAAGGCCGTGTTCGCCACACTAGTGGAGCAACTGGCGGCAGAAGGTGTGCTTGATCTGGACCTGCCGATACAACAATATCTGCCCAAGCCCTTGCCAGACTACGACAACTACCGCGATCTCGCAGATGATCCGCGTTATCTGACCATCACACTGCGCATGCTGCTGAACCACACTGCAGGCTTTGCCAATTTCCGCTGGCTCAATCCTGGCAAAAAACTGGAGATTAAATTTACTCCTGGCAGCAGATATGCCTATTCAGGCGAAGGCATCAATCTGGCGCAATTCGTCGTTGAAACCGTCACGCAAAAAAGTGTAGATACATTAATCCAGGAACGCATTTTCAATCCACTGGCCATGCATAACACCAGCATGCAATGGCAAGACCGTTTCAATGACAACCTGGCGGTCGGTCACGATGAAAAAGAAAAAACACTGGGCCATGTAAAAAGAAAAAAAGTGAATGCTGCAGGCTCCATGGATACGACTCTGAATGATTATGCACGCTTCATACAAGGCATCATGCAGGCAAGCATCATCAGCAAAGAAGCAAAAACCATCATGCTGGCACCGCAGATTGCCATCACCACACCCAGCCAGTTCCCCACCCTGTCGACTGCATCAACAGATGAGAATAAGCACATACAACTGGCTTATGGCCTGGGCTGGGGTATTTTTCAAACACCTTATGGCAAAGCCTATTTCAAGGAAGGCCATGATGACGGCTGGGAAAACCATTCCGTAGTATTCGACGAACAAAAAACTGGTGTAGTCATCATGAGCAACAGCGCCAACGGCGACCACATCTTCAAAGACCTGTTGGCCCTGCTGATACAGGACGTGTACACACCATGGAAATGGGAGGGATATTTACCTAAACGGTGTCAAAATATGGAAGTGAATGCATCAGAAATAGGGAGATAAAATAAAGTAAATTGACTAATTTTCGATATTTTCGAGGAGAGATATTTTAAATTATATAGAAACTATTCGACGAGGGTACTTCACGACATCTTCATCCCGCGTTCTTTCGAATGACGACCCAGTTCATCAAAAATACGTTTGCCAAGTGCGTACCATTCCAGTAGATGCTGAAATTTGCGCACCGTTGTTTCATCAGGAACAGACTCGTTGCCCAAGTCAATACAAAAATATGCATAGAGACTAATTCGGACACAGTGTCTTCAACGACTAAGTCAGACAAATTGAATCGTTGCTGCAAGAAGTAGATTCGAAGAGCAGGCTCTACACCTACTGATAACTGTCCGTTACCAGCCTTCGTGCAATGCGGTACAACTTGGTAGCATAACATTGACTTGGGCATAAAACTTGATTCACATCGGATAGAAATACTGCTCGCTCCGTCTTGGCGTAGCGTTTTAAAGCCTCATTGGGCAAATGCAGTCTTTTTCATGGCGTCGATGATTGACAATGGAACATGCTTCTATTAACGTTTCTCAATTAGGTTGAGTTTACTAGTTAAGTTACAGGAATGCCATATCTTATTTCCGATTCTTTCATGCGCCGATAGGCATCGCTGATATTCAACGTGCAGCAATGTTTTATATAGTTATGAAAACAATCTGATTTTTCAAATAATAGAAATTGAGGAATTTCTTGAGTAACATTGCAAACAACAAACCACAGTGTGGCGCAGAATACAATGGTATGCTTGCGATCCTCCCCAATGGTAAGCAGGTTTCTCCAAATACTCATTCTGGCGGCTTTCATGGCACGCGGAATTTCGCCCCGTCGCAGGTATTTATCACGGGAATACCCAAAAAAGGCACTGATCGTAGATTGAAAGAACATTGCGATGGCAACGATCAGAGCGCTTTCCGGGGAACTACCATACAAATACTTCACACTCCAGATGGGCCGGGTGCCGCATTGTTCGCTCAAGTTGGCGGCTGGGTGTATGAGATCGAAAAAGTTCCTACTTGGGATACAGTTCAACAGCTTCAAGGCAGAGTACCATCAGTGACAGGCTTTGGTAATTGTCCAACTGCGGGGGAACTTGAATTTGCAATTCCTGCTATAGTGGAACCATATCGTATAGTTCGAGCCGCAGAAATTGTAGCAGGGCGTGGTACTAGAGTTAAGGTGGGAAAATGGCATCCAAATCCGAACTTTTGAAATCTGCAGAGCAGGCCGTAGCGCTACGTTCTCGGTGGGAATCTGTAAAAGGTAGAAAAATTTACGCTGAGATATTACAAAGAATTCGCGCGAAGGATGATAGCTGGGTTGATTTACCAAAACAATTGGATACGCCTGAAGATTTACTTATGGCCGAGGATAGCGCCTCTGGTCAACTTGATGATCTTCGAGGTATCGTTCTTGATAATTGCGAGCTGCAAAATCTAGATTTAAGTTTCATAGATTTCAGTTTTAGTTTTTTAAGACGGGCGAATCTCAAAGGTGCGTGTTTACAGGGCTCAACTTTTAGCTTAGCTGATCTTTCTGGAAGTAATCTTAGCAACGCGGATATGTTGCAGATCAAATGCGAAATGACTCGATTCGATCACAGTGATTTAACAAGTGCCATATTAATGGCATCTCGTTGCAAAGACACATCTTTCCATGGCGCTAATCTCACACTGGCATTATTAGACAATTGTTGGTTCTTGAATTGCGACTTCAAAGCAGCGAATCTTACTGACGCAGAGATGCGAAAGGTACGTTTTGATGATTTAGTTATATCAAATGAGACCTCTGGGCTCAAGGAAATGCAATCAGTTATGCATACGGCAATTGCGCACTTTGACCCTCAAAAATTCAATCACGGGTCGTATTGGACTAAATTCAGACAAGTTGCTGCTGAACTAGTTCCAACTGCACAGGATCTGATCAAACTATTGGTGCCCCATGAAAATCCTGAACCGATTATTAGCGATGCACTTTTCAAGATGGCGGTGTCATGGGACCCGATAACTAGCGAAATGAGCAACCTGATAGTTAAACGGTGTGTAAGAGAGACTGTACTAGAATTGACGGGGCACCACGTGCCAATGCCTTCTGCATCTGAAAGGGATGACCAGATCAATTGGGGAGTTATAGTGCACTCAGCATCTGCGCCTTATGGTGTCATATGGCCCGAGGTTAGCGTTGTTGGTCGCATAAATAAGAGAGATCAGGAGATGTTTAAATGCTTCTATGCAAATGGTGCGACTCGAGCCAAAGTCGCAGAAGATTTTGGCGTCACAGAGAGTCATGTGAAATATCAGATTGAAAAAGTGCGCAAGATTATAGAACAGCAATATGCAGCCTATGGTGACAGTATTTCTAATATACATTGGCGTTAAGCGAGTGAATCTCGCTTCATAGATGAACAATCGGAAAAATCAGGCACGCAGCTAAAAAATGCTTGTTCATCTTGCGACTTACCTCTTGGGCATTTGAATAAAATAGAGGAACAAGATACACAGACCACATGTAGCTCACCCCTCTTATTCTTCTCGCGCCTACATCAGATCCATCAGTTTTCAAACGCCCCCAGGTCTGGTGCAGAGCCGTTGAAAGGCAGGCCAACGTTAGTGCCTTTGTTGATCAGGTCGCTACCAGAAACCAGGCGGAACTTGTTCAGTACAGGCAGACTGCCATCGGCATGACGTGGAGCATCCCAGCCAGTGGTGGATATGCTTTGGAAGTCAGCTGATGAAACCGTTACTGCGAGATTCCATGAGTTAAACTGATCATTGGCACCCGTCATATTTGATACCAGCGTCCCACCAAATGCGATGTTGTTACGCAGGTTACCGAGGTTCACCGCATTGCCATTTTCATCTATGCCCAGCATGTTGAAATCGCTGTTGTTACCGTAGCTGGTGTTGTTGTAGAAGTCATTCGCAATCGGGTGATGATTGGCGTAAAAACCTGCCGCCTTGTTATTGAAGGCAACCGAGTAACGTATCGTATGTTTGACGGCATTCGATACATACACGCCACCATAACCACCGAGTTTGAAACCATTGCCATTACCGGCAGTCACTGGTGTGGTAGTGCCTGGCAAATAGCCTTGCAACCAGGTCCAGGAATTTTCTATCAACACGGGTGAGTAAGCATTAATGAGATCAAAGCCATCATCTGAATTGGCCCAGGCACGGCAACCACGGAATACATTGCCAGGGTTGCCCGCCTTGATGTGGGCACCAAAACCATCCGCACTCTGGCCTGCGCCATTCGAGGTATAGGGGTCGTAGTTATGGTGGGAATCGCTATTGAGAACGAGGTTATTGCCACCATTCTGGATGAACAGGCCAGGCCCCATATTGTGATGGGTATTCAACTGTTCAAAGGTATTATTGCTGCCGTTGATCCATACTGCCCATGATTCATGGTTCAGGCGGTTGCCGGGTTGTTGTGGCGCACCTGTGACTTCCAGCCCTTTCAAATGCACCCAGTTGGCCACCACATTGAAGGCTTTGACGCGGCAATCGTCTTTCATTTGTGAAAAATCGAATACCGGTGTCTCACCAGGATAAGCCCAATAACGAATCGGGCTACCAGAACTACCACTCTTGTCGAGCGTAATCGCATTGACGATGTCAGTGCGAGTAGCACAGGTGTTGATGCCTGCCGTGTAGTTGTAGTTACCACCTCTGAAATACACGGTATCGCCAGCAACTGCAGCCGTCTGGGCGCGCGCTATGGATTTCCATGGTGCTGCTTTGGTTCCCGCCGCTGCGTCATTGCCAGTGGGTGAAACGTAGTAAGTGGCTGCGCTGCTTGCCGCTGCCATGCCATACATGAGCCCTGCCAATATAATTTTTTTCATTCCCTTATTCCCCTTGTCTCCATCGATAATAAACATCCACAGAAAAAAGGCGAAGTCAGGTGCTGGATGCTCACAAATACCACGCTTTTCAAATTGTGAATGCCACAATAGTGAGTTCTTTATGACTCTTCAATATCAGTTTCCTGCTCTGTGCATTATCGGGTGTATATAGGCGAATTTGTACGGAATTAGCCTCATTCTTCAATCATCTTGCTGATTCTTTTGATTTTTTTGTCTCTTGGATTTTGCGTTCCCCAATCAAATTTCTGATCAAATATCACAAGCTGGTGCTGACTCATATAAGGCAGAAATTGGATCTTTAACTACTTCATGCAGCTTAAAAATTCTTCTTTATGCAAAGTGTATTTGCGGCCGAATTTACCTGTCTTATGCGATTCTGAGTGCAGCTCCAGGCAGACCTCAAATTTGGATTTCACTGCATTCAGACAGGCAGCATCACTGACGCAGGCTGCCTCAGCCAGACCGCGTGATTCGTTAGCAAATTTGGTTTTTTGATCGCTTTTTAAGCCAGTAATAAATTGGGCCACAACGATCAAAATTATGATCGATACTAACCATCCCAGGATTTTTAGTAACCAGGATTTTTTCGGCGGGGCTTCAGCATCTGTAATCAATGCATGGTTGTCAGACATGGTTCAACTCTCTCATGGCAAATAGGATTCATTGAATCCGGCAAGAAAACCATGCGTGAATCTATCTGCATAATGCACTGGCTTAGCTGACCGGCTGTAGGCATTTTAATCAGCCGACAGCCGGGCGACAATGATGACTATGTCAGGTAAGGATGATCGCGGTTGACACTGCGTCAAGCAGAGGGCTAAGGGATCAGACTCTGGTCACTTTCTTGAAATCCCTGGGTCTGAAACCCATGAGCGCCAATGCAGCAAAATAGGTGCTGGCACAAGCCAACAGCACCAGCGCCAGGTAGGCAGCACGCAAGACAGGAGTATGGCGCATGGCTAACCAATCGAATTGCGCTGAAGTCCACAAAGCTACACCGGCCATCAAGACCAGTGCAGCACCAAGCTTAATGAGGAACAGCAGCCACCCCTTTTGCGGCTGGTAAATGCCACGTTTGCGCAAACCTGTATACAAGAAAATTGCATTCACGCAGGCTCCCAGGCCGACAGACAGGGCCAGACCAGCGTGCGCCAGATAAGGTACAAATACATAGTTCAAAGCCTGCGTCACCAACATGACAGCCACAGCAATTTTTACAGGTGTGCGTATATCCTGCTTACCGTAAAAACCCGGCGCCAGAATCTTGACGACGATGAGACCGAGCAAACCAATACCATAGGCAATCAGGGCATTGGATGTCATTTGCACGGCATGTCCATCGTATTTATTGTGATGATACAGGGTAGATGTCAGCGCATCTGGTATGGTTGCCAGACCGACTGCAGCAGGCAAGGCCAGCAGAAAAGTCAGGCGCAAGCCCCAGTCCAGCAAGGCGGAATATTCGACCGTGTCACCATCTGTATGCGCTTTGGAAAGACCCGGTAGCAAGATCGTGCCCAGGGCGACGCCCAGTAAAGCCGTTGGAAATTCCATCAACCTGTCTGCATTCGCCAGCCAGGTTACACTGCCCGGCGCAAGTTTGGATGCCAGGCTGGTATTGATGGCGATGCTGATCTGCGTTGCCGACACAGCCAGAATGGCGGGCACCATATTGCGCATGATGCGGCGTAAGCCCTCGTCCTGCCAGGCCGTACCTACACGCCAGCTAATCGTCGGCAGCATGCCTACCCTGATTAATGAGGGTACCTGCGCCACCAGTTGCAAAACGCCGCCAACAAAAACGGCAATAGCCAGCGCATAAATTGGTTTTTCAAGATAAGGTGCGAGGAACAAGGAACCGGCTATCGAAGACAGATTGTATAAAACCGGCGTAAAGGCAGGCACCTTGAATTCACGCCAGGTATTCAATATCCCGCCTGCCAGCGCAACCATGGACATAAAACCGATATACGGAAACATGATGCGGGTCATCACCACCGCCATGTCAAAAATCTGTGGCTTGTCTTTATAACCTTCGGCAAAAAAATAAAGCAAAATCGGCGCGCCAGCGATGCCCAGTATGCAAGTCAATACCAAGACCCATGTCATGACGGTAGAGACATGATCGATCAATTTCTTGGTAGCTTCATCACCCTTATTGTTTTTGTATTCAGCAAGGATGGGCACAAAGGCTTGCGAGAACGCGCCTTCGGCAAACATGCGCCGCAACAAATTGGGAATGCGGAAAGCGATATTGAATATATCGGTATAGGCGTCAGCCCCGAAACGGGTAGCAATCAATACGTCACGTACCAGCCCGGTAATCCGCGACAGCATGGTCATACCACTGATGGAGGCAAGGGTTCTTAATAGATTCATAGTGCGGCATTATAGCCTGAGGCTAAACGCTCATCATCAAGGCTAAACTTTTGTTAATATTCAGGCCAGAGCATCTGTTTGACTAATGTACCGGAGCACAATATGTCTTACCTTCATCGCCGTCTTGCTATTTTTACCACTTTCACCATTACCGCAAGCAGTTTACTAAGTCCAGTCAGCCATGCTGCACCTGCCAAAGCTATTCCTACGCTTGAAGAGGCAGCCAAAAACCTCAAAAATACTGGCTTTCAAGGCCTGGTATTTGCCGCGCGTGGCGACAAGGTCTTGCTAGAAAAAAGTTTTGGCAATGTCACTGATACCAAACAAACTTTTCGCTATGCGTCCATCACCAAGCAAATGACTGCCATCCTGGTCATGCAGGAAGTAGAAGCGGGCAAGCTGCAACTGGATCAAACATTGGGACATTACTGGCCCGACTACCCCAACGTACAGGCGCGCGGTGCCACTCTGCGCCAATTGCTGACGCATTATTCTGGCTTGTACAATGAGATGGTCAATCCCGCGGTCCACATGATGGATGCCAACAGCGGTGATGATATCCAGAAATTTGCCACTGGCCTGTGTGCAGGGCCATCCAATGCTACGCCAGGCAGCAAATTTGACTATAACAATTGCGATTACATCGTTCTGGGTGCCTTGCTGGAAAAGATCAGCAAGCAAAGCTTTTCAAGCCTGCTGCAACAACGCATCTTCAGCCCGGCTGGCATGCAAAACGTAGGCTATTACACTGCGGCCCAGCCAGACGTCAAAACCCATATCCATGGCACCCTCGGTGGCAAGCCTGAACCTGCGGTGAACTTTGCCAGTTATGGCCCTGCTGGGGGCAGCTTTGGCACTCTGCGGGATTTGTATGCATTTGACCTGGCATTCATGCGTGGTAAATATCTGTCTGCCAAAAACCGCGACGAGATGGTTAAACCGAATAATGTCGGTGGAGCGATAGGTGTCTGGTCTTATCCATTCAAAGCCAGTGACGATGGCGCTGCGGCCATGATAGTTGAGCGTCAGGGCTGGATAGCCGGTGTACGCATCTTGAATCTGGTGGATTTGCAAAACCAGAATATACTCATCATCGTCAGTACCAACGGTGATCTGGATTTGTCGCAAACCTGGGCCAACAAAGGCATTGCTGCCGACTTGTTGCGTTCGCTGATGAACACAACGAATGCGCGTTAAAACCAATGCGTATTAAATGAAAACGGAGTGCCAGATATCAAACTGGCACTCCGTACTTACCATGGATTACTTAAAATCCTGTAATCCCCAAATCCCATTATGGATTTCTTTTCGCAACTTCATTACCAACATAACCGCCACCAACTGCACCGGCGATAGTTGCCAGCGTGCGGCCATTGCCATTACCGATCTGGCTACCAACCAGGCCACCGATCACGGCACCCACACCTATACCAACCGGGCTATTCTTTGCCTGGGCAGGCTGTGTTTGATAATTTCTGACTGGCTGATGATGGCTGCTGCTCTGTGCAACCCTGGCTGGTGCAGGTGCAGGATAATTATTTTGCGCAGTATTTGCATACTGAGGATTAGCATACTGCGTGTTTGCATAATTAGCTGCAGGCTGATTACCGTTATTGGCAAGCGGCATGGCAGCATTGCCTGCAGGATTGATCGCATTGGCATTATTGCTCATGGCAGGCACAATCTCATTGCCTGATGATGCCGTGCTGTGGGAACTGGGCAATACGCCTGTCAGGGCAGCAGCACCCAAGAGGCTCACCAGTATAACTGAGCATGCGGCGCCTGCTACCAAGGGGTGTATGCGTTTGCTGGTATTGGCTAATTCCATGTTGTTCTCCTTCAATTTAACAGTGACTCATGCTCCAACAACGCATGAGGCTATTAAAAAGGAGACATGAATAATGTTACGCAGGTAAGCAAATGTAACTTAAGAATAAGCAATTTGGATTAGCAGCCGGTACTCTTGCGCTTGGCAACCAGCTTCAACAACTCACCTTTTGCTGCCTGCCCCGACAGATACAGCCGCAATTCTGTGACGTTATAGTGATTTGAGGTATCAATGATGAAATCCAGTTTTCCATCATGATCAAGATCACCTACCCAGATCATGCGGGCATTATTGTCTTCCTTGTTTTCGACATAGTCGAACAAGTATTGTTCTGCACCTGCATATTTAAGGTAAATTTTACCCTCACGATTTTGCAGGCTATATTCATTTCCTTGCAAATGCATGAGCCTTTCCTGCCCCAGGGATGGCAAGGTCGATAATTCGAATTCTTCGTCCATAGAGCCGCTGACCAGTTTCACTTCATCTGAAACACTGACTGCCCCGGCCTTCAAACCGGGATCAGACAACAACATCCTGACATTGGCTGTGTTTGCCGCAACCCTGACACCCTCGCCGCTAATGGAATCAGGTATTTTTCTGAAGCTGGGCTTGACAGTCACCAGCCGCCAGCCCTTGCCTGCCTGCTGCAAACCCAGCCAGGGGACGGTCTTGCCGACCTTGGCTTCGCTGGCGTGATAGTCCTGTAGTTCGAGAATTTCAGAAGCCTGGGTATGCCAAGCGCAGGTCATGCATAAAACTGTCAGGGCTAATTTTGCGATGGACATCAGGCTCTCCTGTTTATTTTCAAGTAAAACAATCCGTCATCAACATCTATTTTCTTGTGTACAGACCATCAAAAGCGATTGCCCATATACCTTTGACATCAGTAGATTCCCATAATTGGCGCACAGATCCATTTGCATTCGGTGTCCAGGTGATGCGGTGCAAAATTTTATGTCCCTCAGGAGCGAGGTTTTGTCCTTCCAGCACCATTTTACCGCCCTGCAAGCGCCCTTCAAGTAATAACAATGTACCGCTATTATCTACCCAGCTCTGGTGCCAGACTTTGCGCGGCGCATCATAGATATTTAAACTTTCGCCACTATAACCGCGCCCTGTGGTGTAGCGCTCGTGAATGACACAACCATCGTATTCACGCTGGATACTATTTGTTCCAGCCAGTTTGCCGTCCGGGGTATGCACCTGCCACTCCCCCAGCCAGAAGTCAAATTCGCGCATGGCAGGATTTGAGCAGGCCGAACTGGGAACATTCGCAGCGCTGGCAGCAGTAGTACCGGTCAATCCCAGTCCCAGAATGGTGGCAAGGCTGGCAGCCAGGCGCAACAGCAAGCGCTGTACGCTTAATAATGTACGCATGGTCTTCTCCATTTGCATTGCAAGGAATTTTTTCTAGTTTAATCCATGGCACAATAGCATGCATGAAAAATAAGCCCCAACTAGCCCTGCCCTACCGTATTCGTGCAGACTTACTGCAACAACTGGCTGCATTAAGCCATGCCGGCATCCCCGCACTGCAAGCTTTGCCCATGATCAAATTGCCCGCACCGTATCAAAGCCGGATGACGGCAACCCTGCATGCCGTCAAGCGTGGCAAAAACCTGGCAGATGCGGGCTTGCAAAGTAGTCTTTGGACCCCGCTGGAAGCAGGCTTGCTCAAAGCTGCACTGGCTGCCGGTGATCCAACCCCGACCTATCGCCACCTAGCCAGCTATTACGAAGAAAAAGCCCAGCAGATTGCCACGGTCAGATCAGGCATGACGCGACCCATCTTGATGGGCATAGCGGCTTTATTCATCCCGCCTTTGCCACAACTGGTTGCTGGTTCACTGAGCGTGGGTGCTTATCTCTGGCATGCTGTACGCAGCATCTTGCTCGCCGCAGGCCTGGTGGGGGGAGGTATCTATGCTTACAGGCGTTTCCAGATGCGTCCTGCAGATGCGCCTGCATCATGGCTGGATCAGGTGCTGCTGGCCTTGCCGGTTTTTGGGGGCATGCACAAGCGGCGCAATCTCTGCGATTTTTGGCAGAGCATGGCCTTGCTGCTGGAAGCTGGCCTGCCTATGTTTGATGCCCTGCCCCTGGGCTTGCAAGGAGCCAGTAATGTCTTGTTGAGACGTGAGTTAGCGCGTATTTTGCCACGCATGGAAAAAGGGGCAACTCTGGCAGAAGCGGTACGCGCTTTACCAGCAATTAACAACGACACATTATTGGGATTAATACAAACCGGAGAGGCCAGCGGTACCTTGCCTGAAATGCTGTCCCGTTATGCCAAGGGCGAAAATGCCAGCCTGATACTGCAACAAAGACAGGTGGCAGAATGGATACCCAGAATTGCGTATGCCTTGATAGCATCAGTGATTGCCTACGGCATTTTAAACAGCGGCGCATTTCTTCCGCAAGTACCCAAGGATCTTTAAGCAGAACGCATTTCAATTGCGGCCATGCCCGCACTTATTTGCCGCCAACGATGATGCGTTGCATATCGTTGGCAAACAAAATCGTTCCTGCATAATTTTTGCGTATTGCCGCTGTGCTCTCCATCTCATGGCCCAGGGTGCGTTTCATGCGGTGTGACAAAACCAGCTTGCCTGCTTTTGTCGCACCTGCGATGCGGCCAATTTCTGTCGGCATCATGTGCAGTAAGCGTGCCACTTCATCGGTATCGTTTTCGCGGGCGGCATTATGAGCAACCAGCACATCCGTGCCTTGCGCCAGTTGATCCAGCGCCTGATCAGTGTTGCTGGTGTCACCGCTGAAGGTGATACTACAGCCCTTGCTCTCTACACGCCATGCCAATGAAGGTACCGGGCCATGCAAGACGCTGACGGCACTGACCGTCAGACTCTCATCAATATCGTAACGCCTGATTTCTTTAGGCTTGACGCTCACCTCTTCAAGTTCCATTTTAAACTGACTGCTGACATCAGGGTCAGCATAATCTGCCAGATAGGCATAAGCGCCCGTGTCCCGGTTAAACAGGGCATGTGCGAATTCTTTGATACCTGGAAAAACCCCACGCTTGGGCGGGCCAAAAACACGCAGCTCTTTATCATAGCCAGCAAACGGCAAACCTTTGACCAGCGCAGGAAAATCCGCCGTATGATCAACATGAAAATGTGAGAAAAGCACCGCGTCCAGTTCAGCCGGATTGGCGCCGGACTTTTCATAATTCAAGGTTGCCCCACTGCCAAAATCAACAAGTATCCTGGCTTTTTGATCCACCCAGACCAGATAAGAAGTAGAGGCACGCTGATCACTAAGTTCAGGCCCGCCGGAACCCAGTACTTGTACTACCAGCTTACCTGGCTGACAAACAGCGAGAACACAGGAGCTGACAAGTAACAAACTTGTGCCAATCAAGGATTGAACAAGGCGAATGGGATGCGAAAGAAATGGCATGAAAGGCTCCGCAGCAACTTATAGGTGACATACAAATTGTGGCAGAAAGCTATCGCGGGCACCAGAGCAGATTTGCAGTAATGTATAACACAGGCAGGGAAGACAAGAAATCTGTCTCCCCTTATTTTCAACAATGCTTGAAATTACTCAAGCAGAAAACGTTTATTTCGATTTGCCTGTGGTAGTGGTATCAGTTGCGGCAGCAGAGACTGCGGTATTCTGACCATTCTTTTCTTGCGTGTTCTTGCCTGCATTGGCTGAACGGCTGCTGCGCCATGTATCAAATTCGGTAGAGAATTTTTGATAGCGCTCTTTGCGCCAGTCATCATAGTCATTATCCAGCGCTTCAATTTGCTGATTACGCCATTGGTGATAATCAGGATCAAAATGACCACCTTGTTGAGAGTGGCGGGTATCTTCATAGCCACCGCGCGTTACTTGCTGGCTGTTGCCACGGTTATACCCATCACGGTCGCCTGCATTCTGACGTGGATAGGTATTGGGGTTACGCTCATATTGGCCATTGTCGTTTGGATGATAACGGCCATCATTGGCCTGGTTACCATAAAAGTCCTGGCTGGATTGCTGGCCATAAGAACGACCGGACTGACCAGCGTTCTGACGATCGTATTGATCAGGGTAAGAGCGGCCAGGACCATTGTCGTTCAGATAGCGCTGATCTTGCTGGCGGCCACCATCGAGGTCATACTGACCACTGTAAAAACCTTGCGAGCCAGTATTACGGCTTTGCAGTTGTTCGCGGCCAAAATCATTGGCGTAACGAGAGGATGCGTGACGTGCATCCTGATCGAAGTCATTATGGTGACCGTAGGCATCATGACGGCTACCGTTGTTAACATGATGTGACTTGATCTGACGATCACGGTCTTGGAAAGAATGGTCTTGTTGACGTCCGTTTTTCATATAAATCTCCTGAAAACTGATTAAACAAGCTAGCGCGAAATACGCACTCTCTTGAAATTCCAAAGGACCTGTATAAACACAATTTATACGTAATTTATACGCAATTGCAATTGCGGCAGAGATACAGGCTTGTGCAGGTCCAAAGTAACAAGTGACTCACAAAAGACCCAAAAAAAATAGCAGGGCTTTCTTTGATCACTGAATGTCCACTTTGAACATACCAAGGACAGTGTAAGCAGAAGAGCAATTTTTACGTATCAGACCAGTCCTAAAAACCTGTAAGACTTGACTGTCGGACAGCAAAAAACAAAATCGGTAGCAATAGATTCGTGGCGAATCAGAATTTATGGGTATCAGGAAAATGAAAATTATCCGACGTGATTATTGTGATGGTTTTGAGGTTTTTGATGATAGTGGCGATGGTGACCATCATCAGGATTGCTCATGATGTACCACATGCTGCATAAGCAGCGTTGGTTCTGCCAATGCCTGAGCTAAAAATGAAGGACGTACATCTAATGCCATCAATTCTGTACGTTTAAACCAGGCAAAAGTCAGTTTGAGTTTTCCTTCGTTACCGATATAAGGTCCAGCAGATGTCAGCAGACGTGATGCGGGTGAGAGATGAACCAAAAAATATAGACCCAGTTCATGATGTTTTTGCTGCCGGTATTCAAAAAAATTCTCTACCGTCCACAAGAGCTTTCCGCATGTTACCTGCTCAGACAATTCCTCCTGCATTTCACGCACGACTGTGGCCGCAGCTTGCTCGCCCGCATCAACCCGCCCGCCCGGCACGCACCAGAATGCATCGCCTTCGATTTTATGCAAGAGCACCCTGTCACCATTCAGAATGATGGCAGCAGCCCGCAGGTTATAGCGGTATTCATCAATATCAAAAGAAATCATGGCTTGGACATGAAAATGTTGGTCAGGCCTGGCCTGGTTTATTCGGCCACCAGCAAACTGGTGGCAATCTGCTGTGTGTCCTTCAAGGTTTGCAGTACGATGTTTGACCTTATATCAAGCACACCGGTGGTTTTATACAGACGTTCAAGTACAAATGCTGAGTAATGCTTGAGATTACGTGCACGCACGCGCAACAGGTAGTTGGCATCGCCGGTGATGATATAAGACCCGACAACTTCCGGCCATTGTTGCAAGGCTTGCGAAAAATTTTCATGCCATTGTTCTACATCGCGCCGCATGGTGACCTGGACAAAGGCATCAACTTCCAGGCCAACTGCCGCAGCATCAATGACGGCACAATAATGATGGATGATACCCGCCTCTTCCAACATGCGCACGCGGCGCAGGCAGGATGATGGGGACAGGAATACCTTGTCAGCAAGTTCCTGATTACTGATGCGGCCATCGGCTTGCAATTGCTGGAGGATTTTAAGATCGGTGGCGTCGAGTTGCATTTGACAATCTCTTTTTTAATTTATGACAAACCCTCTTAAGAAAGAGGCACAAGCGCATAGGCACAAAGACATAAAGGTCATACTGAGACAAGCGAAGGAGCAGGAAAGCTTACTTGCAAGCATTCTTTGCTTCCAATATGCCGCTGTGGTGAGTGTTTTTTAATCTATGATTACCATCAGATGAAAAGAACAAGTAATTGCAAAGATGAAAACAATCTGGTGCCTTTGCGCAATGCACAAACCCATTAATGCATTTTATATCAATATTTCAGATATAAATCGCAGAATATTCTATTATTTTCGATTTTCATACTGCAATTTGCAAGAAAAATTCAGGCAATCGGGCATAAAATCTCTGCATATTTTTCATGAACCATAGCCGCGCGCAGGTCGTTACAGCGAAGATGAACTGCTTTGCCTGCTACCAAAAACTTACCGGGCTTGATACCAGCCCACTACGCGCCATATTAAGGAGCCTGCCGTAATGACACAAACCACCACCATCACCCGCAGTGATTGCGAAAAGCTTGACCAACAAGATCCGCTGGCCACCCTGCGTGAAGAATTTGATTTGCCTGCCGGCGTGATTTATCTGGACGGCAACTCCCTCGGTGCGCGCCCCAAGGCAGCGCTGCAAAGGGCACAAGATGTCATCACCCGCGAATGGGGAACTGATCTCATCAAGAGCTGGAATACTGCTGGCTGGTTTGATATGCCATCCACGCTGGGCAACCAGCTCGCCCCTTTGATTGGTGCCGCAGATAATGAAGTAGTCGTCACCGACACGACATCGGTCAATCTGTTCAAGGCCATCGCCGCCGCGTTGCAGATACAGTCAGCAGACAACAAACGCAAAACCATCATTACTGAGCGCAGCAACTTCCCTACCGATATCTACATGGCGGAAGGCGTCACCCGCTGGCTGGATCGCGGTTATCAAATCCAGTTGATAGACTCACCGGAAGAACTGCCAGAAGTCATCAATAACAGCACGGCGCTGGTGATGCTCACGCACGTGAATTACCGTACTGGTTATTTGCATGACATGGAATCAGTTACTGCGCGTGCCCATCAACATGGTGCCCTGATCTTGTGGGATCTAGCCCACTCTGCTGGCGCAGTACCGGTACACCTGAACGCTGTAAATGCCGACTTTGCCGTAGGTTGCACTTACAAATACCTGAATGGTGGCCCTGGTTCACCAGCATTTATCTGGGTGCCGGCACGTCATCAGGAAGTTTTTCACCATCCATTATCCGGCTGGTGGGGCCATGCCAGCCCGTTTGCCATGAACCCTGGCTTTACGCCTACCCCAGGCATACGCCGCGCCCTGTGTGGCACCCAGCCTATCACTTCATTGGCCATGGTCGCCTGTGGCCTCGATACTTTCGGCAAGACCGATATGCAAGCAATACGCAAAAAATCGCTGGCGCTGACGGACATGTTTATCGCCCTGGTAGAGGCCCGCTGTGCATCACACCCGCTGGAGCTGGTCACACCTCGCCAGCACCAGCAACGTGGCAGCCAGGCCAGCTTCAAACACCCGCATGCCTATGCCGTGATACAGGCGCTGATCAAGCGCGGCATCATCGGTGACTACCGTGAACCAGCCATCATGCGTTTTGGTTTTACACCGCTATATACCAGCTTCGTGGATGTCTGGGACGCGGCAGAAGGCTTGCGCGATATACTCGACAGCAAAGACTACGATGCCAACGCTGAGCGTAATGCAGTGACTTGATCGTTAAGACCTCTTAACACAAAGACGCAGAGACACAGAGAAAAGCAAAGAGAAGTCCAAATGCATAAAAAGCTTTTCGCCTTTCTCTGAGTTAGCTGTGTGCAGTGGTTTTACGTGCGAAAAATTTTAAGGAAACATCATGAGCAACAACGAACAAGCTGGCAAATGCCCTATGTCATGGCATGGCGCGCAAATGGATTTTAGTGAATCCATGAGCTATGGCGATTATCTTGGCCTTGACCAGATATTGACTGCGCAACATCCGCGCTCACCCAATCACAATGAAATGCTGTTCATCATTCAGCATCAGACCAGCGAACTGTGGATCAAGCTGATGCTGCATGAACTGCATGCCGTGCGCCAGCACATACGCAGCAATGATCTGCCACCAGCCTTCAAGATGCTGTCGCGCGTCGCCCGCATCATGGACCAACTGGTGCATGCCTGGGATGTTTTATCTACCATGACGCCCAGTGAATATACGGCGATACGCCCTTATCTGGGTGCCTCATCAGGCTTTCAGTCACATCAATACCGTGAACTGGAATACCTGCTGGGCAACAAGAACGCGACCCTGATGAGCGTGCACGAAAGCAAACCCGAAGTACATGCAACCCTGGATGCATCCCTGCGCACACCATCGATTTATGATGAAGCCATCATGCTCTTGTCACGCCAGGGTTTTGCGATAGATGCAGACCGCTTGCAACAAGACTGGTCACAAGGCGTGGTTGCCAATGAATCTGTCAAGGCGGCGTGGCTGCAAGTCTATCAAACACCAGAAAAATACTGGTCTTTGTATGAACTGGCAGAGAAACTGGTGGATATGGAAACCGCCTTCCGTATCTGGCGTTTCCGCCATGTGACGACGGTGGAGCGCATCATCGGCTTCAAAACCGGCACAGGTGGCACTGCAGGTGTCAGCTATCTGCGCAAGATGCTGGATGTGGTGTTGTTCCCGGAATTGTTTGCTTTGCGGACGGCTTTATAAACCAATGCTATGCTCAAGGCTCTGTGCGGGCCTTGTTCAATATCTTTCTGAACGTCAAACTAATTCGCTCACCAGCCCCAGGTTCTTTAGGAATGGCGTGCAGCCATTCCTCTTGAATGCTTGCCGACATATACAGCAATCCTCCCGCTGGCAAAGGGTAAAAATATTCCTGGTTTTTATCTTCTTTGCTGCGGTAGGCGATATGTCGCAAACTGCCAAGCGAGACGATGGCGACGCCACTACCTTCTGCCAGTTCATCAGTAGAGTCTGAATGAAATCCCATGCTTGAGTTACCGTCCAGGTAAAAATTCAGCAGGCAATTATTGGGTAAAAAACCGAGTTCATTTTCTACATCCTTACAAATCACCTGCAAGAATTGTGGCATCTCAGTCTCAGCATACGAGATTTGCGAGTAATCATAGGCAACGCCAAAGCTCGCCGTTTTACGGGCGCACATTCTTTCATCCCAGATGACCTCTTTTTTCAAGAGATCAAACAAGTCCTGCGGTGCTGTAAGAAAATTTGGCTTCAAATAAATATTTGGTGTTGACATAATTATTTCAGCGGCGTTTGCTCAGGTGCTGGCTCCTCTGCATTGACGGTAGGTTCATGCAAAATAGTGTCAGTCTCCAGCACACGCTGCTTTTGTTTCCACAAGCTGCCGCTGGCAAATGCCGACCAGCCCCACTTCAACCAGCCAAGTAAGGACCATGCCAGCCACAAGGCCCACAGCAACATCAGGCCACGATAGACCAGCATGGGGAGTGATAATACCCAGGCGGTTTGCAGGTCTGCCATCGCCCTGTCCAGATACCATACAAGGCTATTGGCGCTGGAACCATTGCCGACAACCTGCATGTCGGGTTGACCCAGCAAGCCGCTTTGCACGGCATCCAGCAAGATGCACAGCATGACCAGTGTCAATACCGCCAGGCCCAACTGACGCAAATTGAACTGCCATCTTGCTGTGACTGTCTCAGCCGCTGCCGCGCGCCGGACAAATGCAAAGAACCAGGCCACAACCAGAGCTGCGCACCACCAGGTAACCTGGGTTAAACCGAGGGTCAGCAACAGCCATTGTCGGGTCGTGACAGGCAAGCCTGCATAACGGCCAAGGGCAACTGCAACCAGCAACAGGACGATGAGCTTGCCCCAGAACAGGATGGCAGGCCCTATGCCGGGCCCACTGGCGAGCAACAGCCAGCGGTCTCGTGGCAAGATCAATTGCAGGGTGTGGTTAACACTGGCCTGCTGTAAATTCACAGTGGCAGTCGTATAGCTGACCACTGCGCCCTGATCGAGACGCCATTGCACTTCTATGTCTTGCGCACCTGGCACTACCGGCAACACCAGTTGCCTGCCATTGGCACGCAATGGCCTTAACTGATGATTGATGTTCACACGCTGCAATACCGCGCCCTCAGGCAAGGTGAGGGTGTAGTCGCCACCACGGCTGCTACGCAAATGCAGTCTCAGTTGATGATCTGTAGCCCTGCTGCCTGGGCTGACGAGCAAGCGGCTTTCATCTATGGTCAGGGTTTGTCCGGGAATGGCTTGTGGACGTTCTACAGTGATAGCCAGGGTCTCGCCCGGCCATGGCCGGAACACCAGATCAGCACCGCTCTCACCATTGCTGGCATCACTGGCGAGTGGCGGTAATCCTGTCGTGCCCAGATGCCAGATACCTGAGGCGGCGATAACCCAGGTTTCAACCCAATTGCTTTGCTGCGCAAGATTCAGTTTAAGCTGGGCAGTTTGTGGCAAATTCGAATGCCATTCCATGCTCTCACTTTGTGGCCCCAGATTAACGGCAACCTTGCCATCCCTGATATTCAAACCAGCAGTAGTGACTGCCTCACCCGGCAATAATGGAATTTGCGCCAAGACAGGCTGGCCCGAGGGAGACAGGCGCGAGACTGTGGTTTCGACTTGCCATTCCTTGTCCAGTATCAGGCGACGGGTGACACGTAAAAAACTCGGCAAAGCATTCGCCTCAGTCTTGCTGCTGGCCTTGATGCGGCGGTTGAATTGCAGGGTATCGGCAACACCAGAGTCGTCTGACAAACCTGCCACATCCCAACCATCTGCATGTACATCGACCTGTCTCGGCTTTTGCGGCAGGGGCAGTTGCAAGGTATCGCTCTGCATCAGTTCGCCTGTCAGTTCCAGTCTGTGTCGTCCTGCCGGGGCCAGCAACCATATGGTTCCATCCTCGGCACGGCTTATATAGGCTGGCTTGCCGTCCAGTTGCGCCTGCGCAGGTAACCAGTTTTTTATACCACCTGGCAATGGCAAGGCAACTTCAATGGCGGCATCAACATCCAGCCCAAGTCTGACACTGTTACCATTGATTTGCACCATCATGCGCGAGATTTCTGCACAATTTGGCAGGCAGTCTGCCGGGCGGGTTAATTTTTGTTTTAACTCTTCCAGTTTTCCATTGTCCGGCATCTGGGCATGTGCAGCTTCGCTGTACACAACAGGAAGTGTAATCAAGCTGCACATCACCAACAGGGACGCGGCCTCGCCCAAGCCACGCCATGGCCATCTGCCAGCAACTGGTTTGTCACTGCCCGAAGGCCCTTGATTTGATCCTTTTCTCAACTCGCTAACGCACAGCAATAAAAAGCCCAGCAGTATCAGGCGCAACACAACCAGCAGTTTATTTGCCCAGGGTGGTAACAGCCATAAATCCAGTTGTTGATCCTGCCTGACCGGGCCATCAAAAATCAACTGATGGGAACGCCAGTTCCAGGTGGGTAAGCCCGGGCCAGTCTGCACCTTGGCATCGGGGTCCAGCACTTGATAGTTAGTTGCGCGCGTACCGACAATTGCCTTGGGACTGGTCGTTCTATAAGATCGCACTGCGTCCCCTTTGGCGAGTTTTTCGGCAGCGCGCTCGGCTGGCTTGACTTCCTCTACCATCCTCGCTGGAGGCGGAGGTGGTGACGCAATTTCAGCATTGCTACCGCCCTGCACTTCTGTATTAGCATCGACTGGTATTGCAGCTGGCGCAGCGGCAGGTGTTGGCGACATATCGCCTTGAACTGTCTGATACCTATAAGCTGCACTACCATCGGTCTCAAGCACAGGGTACAAAGCTGAACGTACCTGTTGCGTGGCAAATGACAGCGTCAGCAAGACCAGCACCAGCAAACTGACTTGCTGCAAACGCTTGATCCAGATCTGGAAGCGGCTGGCTGGCAAGGCGCGCAAAATCGCAGTCAGTGCCAGCAAGACTATCCATGAATAACGTGGCGCATCTGCCTCCTGATAAGACAGCACCAGCGCAAACAAGGCAAGTGCGCCCCATTGCCTACCCCACAACTTGCCCGCAGCCAGCGCAATCACCAGCACCAGGAAAAAATCCAGCAAATTCCAGCGAGACAGCCAGGCTCCTTCGGCCCGGTCAGTTCCGCCGGCATGCAGTAAACGCCAGCCTGCCGGCAAGATCAATTCTATGCCCAGCTTGTCAAAATCCTTTTGCCAGGTCACGGCAGAAAGCTTGCGGGTGCTATTACCGATCACACTGTCAGCACCCACATCAATGCTGCCGCGCTGGATTTCTATGCCCGCCAGCTTGTCACTGCCACGGGTGATCAACTGGTCTTGTCCGGCTACGCTGACACGACCAAGTTGGGCGATATTGCCCATCGTCAGGCGGTTGGAATGACTGATGTCACCTTTGATCTGGTCACTCATGGTCAGCGTGGAGCCATCAAAACTCAACCACAAACGGCGTTGCAAAGACAGTTTATCCGGCGCCGGATCACTGTCGCCACGGCGTATCTCCTTGAAGTTAAATGTACTGCCAGCACGCATGAGATATGCTGGCAAATTACGCCATTCTGGCGGCAAGGTAGTTTGTTGCGGATCAACGGTGGATGGTCCTTCTATCGCCACCGTACGTATCAAGGGGGTCGCTTCATAAGACCAGACTTCTTCCTCAGCACCTTCGGGCATGCTGAGAGACTTGGAAGACCCGGACTGACGCGCCAGCAAACGTATTTCCCACTTGCCTGCCCTGACCTGTACTGTCATGCTGCCGTCCGGCTTCAGGCTGGCAGGTAATCCAGAGCGTAATTCCAGCGGGATCAAATCTGGCAAGAGTGCACGCTCCAGCTTGATCTCTCTGCCCTTGCCGGAGACTTCGAGCCGGATATAAGTCTCTACCATGACCGGCACACCATCCGTGATTTTACGGAAGGTGCGTATCTGGATTTGTTCGCCACTGTCTGCATCGGCTTTGCGTTGCAACCACAACTGATTGCTTTCATCGCGCACAGGGAAATTCACTGCTTTGCCATTCAAGTCCAGCTTCAATAAAGCCGCATTTTGTGGCAGGGGTAAAAACTCTGGTACTGTAGTCCAGATAAATTTACCTGCCAGTTTATAGGTGCCACGCGTCAGTTTTATAACAGGCATTTCATCGCGTGCCAGTACTGCCTGTGGTTTGCCATTGGCACTGACTTCTTGCGGCCAATGCAGGGCACTGCCCGGCAAATAAACCCAGGTGTCTCTATGCACTTGCATATCCTGGGCAAAACTCGCCCCCTGCGCATTTACTTTTATATCCAGCAGGCCGGGCCATACGCATTGCTTTTGGCTGGCGTCAGCCCCCTGTTGCGGACAACCGAAGTTTTCTACACCATCCAGTGCCCATGGTACCCATGTCTTTAAGGGATCGGGGACGGCACCGACAGGGAATTCAGCAGCCTGGCTGGCGTGGCTGAGCAATGAAGCAAATAAAACGATGACTAAGGCTGCAATGCAATTCTTCAGCATTCTGTATCCCTGATGGTTAAGATATGGTCACGGCAATTATAGTGGCATATTTTGCAATAGCACCCGGCGTTGGTGATTTTTATTTGCAAGCTTCTTTGCCTGGCTAAAACAGAAATCATTATTGACCTGCCTGAACTTCACAAGCTCTACATGACGCCGGTATGACGCCTGCATGACATAAGATACCGCCGGAACTGCCAAGTTCTACCAGATAATACTTGTCGTTTTATAAAACTATACCTTGTACGAAAACATAGTTTATTGACAAATAACTAGCGATACTGCGCCCGCTGCGGTGCCTGTAAGCCACCACTCTGCAAGCCTGCAAACAGATTGGGCAGAATTTACACAGGCGCCCGGCATTCCATTCTTTCCTGAAGATACTGATGGCATACTTTTTTATGGGACCATGCATATGCGCTTGAACAATATACTGATTGCCGCCTGCCTCTCCGGCGTGCTCGCTGCCTGTGGTGGTGGCAGCTCCAGCTCTACGGCTCCCGTCACCACGCCAGCCGTAGAAGTACAAAAACCGGCAGCACTATTGACCGGAGATGCACTGCGCGCCGAAGTTGAGCGCTTCCGCAGCACCAACAATTTTCCTGCAGTTTCAGTCACTATCGTCAATCAGGATAAAGTAGAAAACGTCGTGACAGGCACCAGGCAAGTCAATGGCAGCCAGGCTGTGCAAAGTACAGACCTGTTCCAGTTGGGTTCGCTGACAAAAGCGGCTACCGCCACTTTGGTAGGCCGCCTGGTGGAACAAAAGAAGCTACGTTGGGATAGCACGATAGCAGAGATATTCCCTGCCTGGCGCACGCAAATCCGTCCTGAATATTTGAATGTCACGGTAGAACAATTACTGCGCCACCGCTCTGGCCTGCCACGTGAAGTGAACGATGGAACCATAGAAAAAGCCCTGCCCTTGCTGACTGGCGACTTGCTGGCAGACCGCCGTGGCCTCGCCGTTTTGCTATTGCAAGACGTTCCTGAATATCCACCCAACAGCAAGATGGTGTATTCAAATATAGGTTATGCCCTGGCTGGTCTGATGGCCGAGGTCGCAGGTGGTGACAGCTATGAAAACCTGATGCAGAAAGAAGTATTTGCACCACTGGGTATCAAAGGACGCTTTGGTTTTCCTGAAGATGCAGGCGTCAATAACAATATTGGGCATACCCTGGTCGGCGGCAAGTGGCAGGTTACATCATCTCTCGTCGATCCCCGCTACGCATTTTTTATCAATGCTGCAGGTGGCATGAATCTGAGCCTGGCTGACTATGGCCTCTTCTTGCGTGAACAACTACGCGGCTTGCAGGGCCAGAGCACTTATCTGACTCAAGCCAATTTCCAGCTGATGCACACGCCTGTCGATAATTATGGCATGGGCTGGGGTATCGCCACTGTTCCTGGGCTGGGTAATGTCAGCATACATAACGGTACAGAATTGACTTATTACGCCAGTAACAGAGTGATCCCCAGCAAAAACGTTGCTATTGCTATCGCCTGCAATTGCTATAACGAAGCCGCCATCAGCAAGCTGGACGATTTTGCAGACTCGCTGATGCAGCCGCTGATACCTAAATAATGACAAACCGGCTGAGGCCAATAAATTGATGCTTTGTGCCCAGTGCAGGCACAAGGCATCATTGCACGCAGGTCATGCAATGGCCCGCAAAGACGAACCGCACCAGCGCCAGTGACAATGCAAGCACATATGCATTGATGAAACGCCAGAGACGCAAGCCATCACCAGTACGCCATGCTGCAAAAATAGCCGCCAGCGTCCCCATCAACACCGGCGTCAATATCAGGTTGATGATGCGACCCACACTGCTGTGGATGAATGCCTGCGGAAATATCCATAAGCTGGCGAAACCCGCAACGACACCGAATACGATATATAAAATTGCTGTGACAAGCGGAGACCGTGGACTACGCTCACGCGTCTCTATTCCTGATGTGAACACCAGTTCAAGAATTTCAAAGACCAGCTGCAATAGAATTTCAAAAAAAAATTCAATCATGGTGTCCCATCACGCCTGACTAATGCGCCAGCAATTGCACGGCAACCATGGTCTGCGCGACCACACCAGTTAAAAAAGCCAGCGTACGCACCCAGGGTATGCCGAGGGTATAACACACTGCATGTACCACACGGGCAGCAAAGTAGAGCATGCTGGCATTGGCAATTACCGGATTGGAGATATTCATGGCATTGGCCAGCAGTATCAGGGTAGCGAACACCACCAGATTTTCTACTGCATTGCTGTGCGCTTTCATCAGGCGCACTGCCCATTGGGATTGCGGCTTGCTGTTATCTGGATAACCAACCGCTGCCAGCAGGCCACAGGTCAGCACGCGGTCAAGTATATAAGGTATCCACAATACGCCAGTCAATATCGTGACATAGCTCAGGTACAGCAATTCTGTTTTCATGCTCACTCCTCGTCTCAGGTTGGATTATCATTGACCAGGCGACTATGTTAGCGCCCAGTGCCAGCGATTATGCTATGACAACAAGCACTTGTGCTTATTTTTTCAACAAGCTCAATTTTTGGCATGAAAACAGCAACAGTTTTATGCAATCCTGCTTAAAACCCCTGTTTTATCCAAGCGAAAACGCGCGAAGTCCTCAGCCAGAAACAGATTGCCCTGATAATGCGCCCTCGCTTCTGTCTCGATGTCGCCTATAAACGGTGACCTTTCGCTGTCATGCTGATAGCGCGCACTGAAATGCGTTAGCACCAGGTTGGGCAAGGCAGCAGTAGCAGCAAAGCTGGCGACGGCGGCGGCAGAACAATGCTGGACGCGCGCGCCCACTTTCTCTGCCACTTCTTCTGTATAAGTCGCTTCATGTACCAGCACATGGGCTTGCTGGCTGGCTTCCAGCAACAAGTCTGGCGCGTCATTATCACCGCCGACGATGATGCTGCGTAGCGGATAAGGGTGATGCAGATAATCGTGGCTGATTAATTTTTTCCCCTCATGAATGACATCTTCACCTTTTTTTAAACGTCCCCAGAGCGGGCCTGCTGGCACACCCTCGGCTTGCAGTTTGGCGGTGTCCAGCACCGCCTCAGTATGCTTCTCACTGAAGCGATAAGCATGCGAAGGTACACGGTGTGACAATTTGATTGCGCTTACATTGACGGCATGATCATGCCAGGCATCCATGTTCTCAACATCCGTGAATACCAATTCGTACGGCAGGAAAGATTCTGACATTGCATGCGTGACCTGCAACCAGTGCTGTATACCTGCAGGTGCAATGATGTGCAAAGGGGTTTTGCGACCATGCATGGCCGCACTGGCCAGCAAACCCGGCAAACCATAACAGTGATCACCATGCACATGGGTAATAAAAATCGCCTGCAAGCCATGGATGGATAATGAGGTATGCAATATCTGATGCTGGGTAGCTTCGCCGCAATCAACCAGATACCATTCACTGCCCTGGTCAGGCAATAAAGCCAGGCCAGTGACATTGCGCTGACGGGTAGGTGCACCTGCCGAGGTGCCTAAAAATAAAATATCCACAATTTCCTTAAACTTGATTTTCTGTTCTTCTACTGATTGTATGGAAATTTGTCGTTGTTGCAAATTCTAACAATACAGTCTCTAGCATACTATTCTGTATGCTGATTTGCGCTTATGATGCAAGCTCACAATTCATCATCTATCTGAGACATGAAAATTCCTGCTGCCCTGCAATCACTGCAGTCTGTTACCAGTGCCGTTACCAATGCCTTGAGAGAGCGCCAGAAAGAACGCAAGCGTCTGCGTGGGCCTGCTGACTTGTATTATGCCATTGCCGACTCCATCAGCATGCTTGATGCAAACTCCTGGCAGGAACTGGCGGCACAATCTGGCTTTTTCATGTCGCTGGAATATCTGGGCGCACTCGAACAGGTATTGCCACTTAATCTCTCCGCCCGCTATGCGCTGATTTTTGATGGTACCGGCGCAGATCGCCAGTTGGTCGCCGCCGTGTATATGCAAATTGCCGATATCAGCCTCGCGCAGGCAAGACCAGAAAAATCAACGGACACGGATAAAAAATGGGCACTGCCGTTGGACCAACTGGCCCAGCATGCCAAACAGCGCATACTCAGTTGCGGCAATTTCCTGACCTTTGGCCAGCACGGCATTGCCTTTGCCAAAGATGTCGATCCCAAGCTGGCATGGCATGGCGTGGTCGAAGTGTTATACCGCGTGCGCCAGGCAGAAAAACTCGCAGGTAAAACCCATTTTGTCATGATCAAGGATTTGCATGATCCTTACATAGACCAGGCTGCCCACCTCGAAAATCTCAGTTACCGCTATGTAGAAACTGAGCCTAACATGGTACTTGAGCTGTCACCCGCCTGGAAAAATTACGACGACTATCTCGCCAGCCTCGCATCCAAATACCGCAGCAATATCCGCAACGCCATCTTCAAACCACTCGATGAAGCTGGCTGCAGTGTAGAAAGGCTGGATGACCTGAGCCCGGTGATTAACGATATCTTTGCGCTGTACAAAGCGGTACAGGTGAATGCCAACTTCCGTCCGTTTGAATTATTGCCTGAATATTTTCCTGTCTTGCAGGCTGCCGCTGGCGACAAGTTCAGGTGCAGCGTCATCAAGCGCGATGGCCGCTTGTTAGGCTTTTTGATTTCCGTCGCAGACGGTGAAACGGCGATTGCCTATCACATAGGTTTTGACCGCGCCGCCGCAGAAGAATTACCAATCTACCTGCGCCTGCTGCATGCAGGCATTGCCGACGCGATAGACCTGGGTTGCAAACGTATCTCTTATGGCCGCACAGCACTGGAACCCAAGGCTGCACTGGGTGCCAAGCCGCAAACCTTTGGTGTATTTGTGCGCCACCGTCAACCAGTGCTGAACAAACTCATGAAACGCCTGTTACTGGGCATAGAACATGAAGATGCACCTGACCGGAATCCCTTCAAAAAAGAAAAAGCGGCCAAAGCTGAAACATCATCGTAAAGCCTCTTACAAGCTGCTGCCTTCAGCAGCAGCCTGTACGATAAGCGATAAGCGATAATCGATAAACTCAATAAATCAGGATACGCCGCACACTACGCGCGTGCCACCGCCACCCAATACTGCCGGATGATCAGAGTGGTTGTCACCGCCTATATGTATCATCAGTGAGCGACCTTTTAGGTCAGCCAGTTTCAAACGTGGTGCCAGTACAGGCTGGTTGGCATTGCCACTTGCATCGACATACAAAGGTGGTAAATCGCCAGCATGACCATCACCCCAGGGTGTGCCATGGCGATTGCTGTTTTCTGGATCATAGTGGCCACCTGCACCCAGGGCTGCAACCAGCTTGCCATCTTTTTCCTTGGCGCTGCAATCTGCATTCTGGTGTACATGGAAGCCATGCAAGCCAGGTGTCAGTCCTGTCAAAGCAGGCGTAAACACCAGGCCGTATTTGCTTTCAGAGACAACAACCTGCCCCAGTTTGGTACCAACACCAGCTTCACTGACCTGGTTCATGTTCACAGTGACATCCGCCGCTGCGATCAGTGGCAAGGCGCTTAACAAGCAAAAAATTAATTTGGTTTTCATGGTCTTATTACCTTCTTTTACCTTAAAGAAATACAATCAACGCCAACATCGTAACGTATGGAGTGAAAATATACGCGACTGGCATGCGATTGGCAATTTCGGAGCCAGGTTAACAGTGCAGGATTACATGGTGTTACAAACAAAACTGATGATATTGCCCATGAGCAGGCAGGCCCTGGTGTACGCCTCAATACCTCAAATTAGGCCTCAAGAATTTGCCGCAAAGCATGCTGGCCTTTGGGCGTTACACTGACGACCCGTGAATGGGGGATGCGCAGTATCCAGGCTTCTCTGACAAACAAGTTCAACAACTCGGCACCCAGTACTCCCGCCAGATGCGGGCGGCGTTGCGTCAGGTCTATGCAGCAGCGGGCATATATGCGGCGACTCTTTGTGTGCTCAGCGTTTGTCTCAGGCCTTGCAATACCCAGAGCGACGAGCTTTTCACTGCCCAACGTGCTTGGCTTGAAATCCTTGCCATCTGCTTCCAGCCATTTCGCTGTGAGCATGGCATCCAGCAATTGCACAGCCAGTTCCCCCGCCAGATGGTCATAACAAGTCCTTGCATGTAAAAACGGCTTTGGCATGGTACGTACCAAGGCAGGCTGAGGTGGCTGGCTCGATGCTTTCGTGTGAGTTGCTGCACCAAGAACGGCCATGGATTCTATGAGACTCGCAGCCTCAGCACTGGCAATACAAAAATAGCGATGCCGTCCATGTGCCTGCGAGGTTAACAAGCCGCCTTCCACCAACCTTGCCAGATGGGCGCTGGCTGACTGCGCTGATACATTTGCGGCGAAAGCCAGTTCACCTGCAGGACGTGTCGTGCCATCAATCAGTGTCCACAGTATGGCGGCACGTGCAGGGTCTGCCAGCAAAGCCGCAATGCGGGGAATGATGTGAGGTATAGCGTCGGAAATATTTTGCGCATCGTCCATATTTCATCCTGGGCTGAAATGTCGGCATGACATCTTAACCATAATGTACATCACTATCCACAACGAAAGATGAACATGCATATTCCTCACAATATCGGTATCGCCAGCCAGATCGGCAAATACGCTGATGCACAGGAAGTGTCTGGCAATGCAAGATGGTTATTCACTTCGGGCACGCCGGGTCTGGATGAAGATGGCAATTTGCCAGATGACATTACCGGTCAGGCCGACCTAGCCTGGCGTAATATTGTCTGCATACTGGAAAGCAGCAAAATTACGACGGCTGACATCGTCAAAGTGACTCACTATCTGACCAGGGAATCCGACATCGCAGAGTATGTCAAGGTTCGCAGCCATTATCTTGCTGATGCGCGCCCTGCCTCCATGCTGATGATTATTCCTGCCCTGGTCAAGCCAGGCTTTCTGCTGGAAATAGAAGTCATCGCAGCACAATATTGATACTGTCTTGACAACTGCATGCAGCTTGATTGAAGCTGGCGATTTGAATAGCCATGTCCCGGCAAATGCCTGTACATGGCTACATCCATTTATATTTTTATACTGGCGCGATCATATGTCCAGGTAATAACAACGCTGGCTCAATGCAAATTGTATAAGGACATGCAGGACATGCGATTCCTTCATTTGCAGGAACTGATTTCATAATTATTATCGAAATGAAAAAAGTAACGCAGTAAGGCGCAGGTTTCATGCAATTTCAGTCATCTATTCGATTGAATTGCGCTCTAATTCTATTCATGCACTCGCAATTTCACACTATTTAGCTGACAATGCTGCTGATACTTTGCGCGTGGAGAATTGGGTGGAAATTGGGATGGACCTGTTGTTGAGTGTAGGCATAACACTGATTGTCGTTATTTTGCTTTTGCAGGCCGCAACCCTGCTGGTTAGCGCCAACCGCTTACTAAAATTACCATTATGGACACCACGCAAAACACCCTGCCTGCGCACAGCCAGCGGCGGACTTTTACCTATACTTGAAGCAGCCCGTACTGAAATGGAGCAAGCCGGGTTCCGTTATATGCACAGTTGGCGTGAACGTTCGATAATCGCGTCCGAAGATATTCCAGCCAGTTATTGCGATGTCTATCACCATCTGGCGCAAGATGTGCTGGCTGAGGTTTATCCAAACGAGTCGCTGCTTGATTCAAGTCTCTACACAGTTTTTCTATGGAATACCTATGTCGATGGAAAAACCCTGCTGACAATCAATGGTTCTTTGCAAACCAGAATACCTTACCCCTCAAGGGTCAGCGCTATCAGCGACAAGAGTGGCAATCTGGCCGGACAACTGGCAACGCATTTAAATGTACGCGAGCTGATTACCGTACAACGCAGTGACCCTGCCGATGCGCCGGGAATCTCCCAGAACCTGGCCGAACGCTGGCTGGTAAGACTGGAAAGAGAGGGCAAAATATATCAACGCGATCAGCGCGGTGAAGAAAATATTTATGGTTTCCGCCTATGGCCCGCCCTGAAACTGGCGTGGCAATTGCGCAAAGAGAGTACACACAAATCCATGAAATCTCTGTCAGGATCAGACGCAGCCAGCAATTTGGCGAATATTGACGGAGAGAGTTTGAACACCGCACTTCGCTTGCGCGACCGCCATGCTTTCATACGCTCACTATGCACCTTGCGCTCCATGCGGGCACCACGCTGGTATCAATATTCAAGCTTTGCATTGTCTGCTTTGTTATTTCTCGCATTGGGTACCTGGTGGTGGGGTATTGCCGGTGCCATTGTCATTGGCGCTGTCATTGCCTTGCATGAAAGTGGGCACTGGCTGGCAATGAAAATGGCAGGATTTCGCGATGTACAGGTATTTTTTGTACCAGGTATGGGAGGCATCACCAGTGGAGAAAAACATGAAGCCCGTCCTTTGACGCATTTGCTGGTCTATCTGGCAGGCCCTCTGCCTGGCCTGCTATTGTCGCTGGTCGGCATGGCCTTGATATTCAGGGAACCAGGCATACTCAATACGGCATGGGGACCACTTCTGTCGATGGCGACGATGGCATCTTTCATGGTGAATGGATTTAATCTCCTGCCTTTATTGCCACTTGATGGCGGTCGGGTGATAGAGCTTTTGCTCATGGCCCGTTTGCCCTGGTTGCGGTTTTTATTTGCCTTATGCAGTGGCCTTGCCATGCTGGGATATGGCTTATACTCCGGCGACAAGGTATTGGCTGGCATAGGCATGTTTGCGCTCATTGGTGCGCAATTCCAGTACAAATTCGCCAGTGCGGCTGCACTTTTATCCAGGCAAAATGTCAGTGCACCAGGCAAGGAAAAAAACTTTTCTCAAGCAGCGGCTGATTTATTTGATTTTCTGAGTCAAGAAAAATTCAGCAAATGGAGTTACACCAGTAAACTGACTGTGGGTCAAACCATATTGTCGCGTTACCTTGGTGGCCTGCCCGGCTGGAAAGAAAGTAGTGCAGGTATGGCTTTGTATCTGGCCTGCATTATTCTACCGCTGGCCGCCTTGTTTGCCATGTTCTACACTTCACCATCCGTCATGATGAGCATGACTAGCCAGGGTATGTCTGCATTGCTGGCATCAGACGATGCCAGCAAGCCCGTGGCAATCAGCGAGCATGCAAACGGGGATAGCGAACGTTCCTGGCAAGAAGAAAGAATGAAGCAAAGGCAGGAGAGAACCGAGAAAATCTCGGCCGCGCAAGGAAGTGAAAGAGCAGACATACTCAGATCTGTACTGGATGAGGCCAGGGAAGCTGACCCTGAAGATGCTTTGCGTATCGCCAAAATGTATTACGCTGAAAATAATAATTCGTTGCAGCCAACCTATCTGCATGCCGATGCGGCGCTGGCAATGGCAAACGCGATACGTGAATGGTCAGAGCTGGATGACACTGAAAACGCAAAGAAAAACGATACAGACATCGCCAACTATCTGCAGGAAGCAGAAGCCATCCTGCGTGCAAGACTGCGTGAGCAAGGTGAAAGACGTGACGCACGTTTGCTGGCAGAAGTTTTGCAGGCACGCGATATCGATACGGAAAATCCCGCACAACTGAACTTGAAAGAAGAAGTCGTCAACCTGCTTGCAAAAGACAAAAAAGCAGATGACACAGAGTTACTGCAAGCAAGGCAGATGCTGGCGCGCGCCTACTATAAAATAGGCAGGGCTGTAGATGCAGAAAATCAATTGCACGCCGCAGACGATGATTTTTCTTGCGCAAGCAAAGACACGAGCAATATTCTCTGCCGCATGTTAAAAAGAGATCAAGCCTGGCTATTGCTGAATCTCAAGAAACTTGGCCCCACTGAGGACATGCTCAAATCTCTGGCAACCCATACCAGGCAGCAAGCCGGGTTTGACATCGTCGGGCGTGATATCCACGAGATCAAATGGATCATCGCCATGCACCAGAAAGATTACGTTCAGGCCAGGCAGGAAGCCATGGCACTCGCGCAATCACCAGTGCCAGGTACCGGCAACTGGCTGACGGATCTGTTTATGCAACGTGCCCAGCCGATAGATTATCAGCAATCAGAGTTGATGCTAATGCTGATCGAAACCTTGCGCGCGCAAGGAAAACAGGATGAGGCAGGCAAAATTGCCTTACAGTTACAGGAAGCGCAGCGCAAAACGCATGCAGAGTCCGGCAATACCAAATCAGTCAGCAGCGAAATTGCATGTAAAACCCTCATCCAGGGTGACGTCTGGAAAAACCAGTTACTGCAAACCCTGCTCAATATTGAGCAAAGAGAAACCCGGTGCGCGCCCCGTGCCGGCATGGGCCAGATGTCACGTTGAGGCTGGCAAATGAAGCGCCGCCAGGCAGATGCCTGCTGCGCTTCTTCGCTGGGAATAGGTATTGAAGATTTGAATTTCATGAATATCGTTACCAGTGCCCAGTCAATCAAGTTTGAGTTAATCACAGAAAATGACGATGCTGTCCCATCAGAATGGTAGTCACCCCTATACAACGCCTGGTCAGCATGCACCTCAAGAGTCAGGCCCCATCTGACGACAGCGACGACATCCAGCAACCCGCGCTCACTTTATTTACATATAGAAATGGCAAGCGCGTGATACATCATGTGAGCGGATAGAAAAACATCGTAAAGTAATTCAAATGTTCTATCCTGATAGAAATGTGAACAACATCTCTTGTTGATGCAAGACAAGCGGGTGATCAGGCCAGGTCACCTCTGCCTCTGAGGCTGCTTATTTATCAAAGATATCCCACAGGCCAATATCGAGTCTGCCGATGGGCAGACATTGTAGGGGGCAACATGGCTATCCTGCGTTTTTGTATATTCATACTGGGCATTTCCCTGCCATTGTCTTGCTGGTCAGAGATACTGGTCACCGAAGACTATCCCCCTTTCAATATCGTCAATCCCAAGACAGGTGAAGTCACTGGCTTATCCACAGAAAAGGTGCAGGAACTCATGCGCCGTGCCGGGGAGAAATACAGTATCACGGCTTACCCTTGGGCAAGATCGATACAAATGGCGCAAAACAATCCTGACACTTGTGTCTTTTCCACCTCGCGCACGCCAGGCCGCGAGCAGCTCTACAAATGGGTGGGGCCGCTGGTCAAAAACAATTGGGTCATCTTCGCCAGGGCCGACGATACCCGTCACCCCAAAACCCTGGAAGACTTGCGCATATACACCATAGGCTCTTACCGCAATGATGCCATTGCAGAGTATTTTTCACTCAAGGGTTTCAATACCGAACTGGCCAGCACGGATGCCGACAACCCGCGCAAGATGCTGGCAGGACGCTTTGATTTCTGGGCCAGCGGCGAATTGCTGGGCTGGGAAATACTCAAGCAACAAGGCCTGACCAAGATGGTAGTCCAGTTGTTCACCTTTAATCAGACCGAGATGTACCTGGCTTGCAATACCACGATGTCACAAGCGAAAATTGAAAAATGGAACCAGATCTTGAAGGAGATGGATAAGGATGGCACCAGCGCTGCCATAGAAAAACGATACAAGTAGATCTTCATGAAATTTGTTTCCAGGTGAGAAGCATAGGAGGCATATTAGGCAGTGTAAAATCAAAGTCGCAAAAAACTCACGAATTTATCCTGCATGAAAAAAATCTTATTGCTGTTGGCGTGCTTGCTACTCAGTCTGACGTGTTGGGCCGCTGACCCACGCTTCACCTTCATCACTGTAGATACGGAACATGAGGAGTTGCAGTTATTCTTGCGCGATGAAGCTGGCAAGGGATACAGGCGCTTTGAGCAACTCAAGAATTCACTGACAGCACGCAACAAGCAACTGCTGTTCGCGATGAACGCTGGCATGTACCATGCAGACTACTCACCTGTAGGTCTGTTTGTACAGAATGGAGAACAGGTCTCTGCATTGAACTTGAGCAGTAACTGGGGAAATTTTTTCCTGAAACCGAATGGCGTTTTCCTGCTCAAAAAATCAGGTCCGCAGGTTGTTGAATCCTCGGAATACCCGGCACTGGCCAAGGATGTTTTACTGGCGACCCAGTCTGGCCCGCTACTGCTGAGAAACGGCATAATACATCCCGCATTCAAACCTGATTCAAATTCACGCCTGAAGCGTAACGGTGTTGGCGTCATCGGCAGTAAAGCAATATTTGTGATCAGCGCACAGCCTGTCAATTTTTATGAGATGGCGATATTTTTTCGCGATACGCTGCACTGCCCAGATGCCCTGTATCTGGATGGCAGTATCTCTGGCATTTATTCAGTGGAACTCAACAGGAATGATGGGACGGTAGATTTGGGGCCGATCATCGCGGTAGTGCGTTGATTAGTGCGTTGATGTTCCTTACTCACTCTACCTTACCTGCCCTGTGCTATGTAGGGCTGCAACGCACAGCTTGATCATTTATCACCATACCTATGAAAGTAGGTATGGCTGATCTCCAGCAATTCGTCAAAACTCAACTTCAGGGAGTTGGCTGAAATGACGACCGCGCTACCGCAGAGCTTGTAATTCATGCGGTTCAGCATGCGCTTGAACATGCCACCAGCCATGATATAGCGCTCGGGCTCGCGCACCCTGATGACCAGGGTTTTCTGGTTTTGCATTTCAAAAATACTGAATCCAACAACTTCAGACCAGGGTACAAAGCCCGCGGCAACGGCACTGCTGTTATCAAGTAAGCCAGCTGAATTCAATATCAGACCCGGTCTGTTATCCAGCAATTTTCTGGCACCAAACACGGCACAAAGCCCAAAAAGCAGGATAGCCACCACACCTATGCCATGCATCATGACAGGATTGTTATAACGGCTATGTGCTTCAATATCAGCAGCATCCAATTGCACCATCCAGATGCCCATTACGACAAACAGGATGGAGCCGACAAACAACAGGCGTAATTTGCTCTTACTTAAAGCGATGCGCTTTTCGTCTTCGACATTCAAATCATGGTTCATCAGTGCACCTTATTTATAAGCAGATTTATAAGCACATTCACAAGCAGATTTAAAAGCAGATTCAGGAGCAAGTCAGCAGTAGAGAGCAAAGCATTTTTTCATCAAGCTACTGCTTATTGACTTGCCTTATTGCCTGAAGCAGCAGGGGCAAGACTGTCAGAATCCAGCAATTCAGCCGTCGTCAGAATGCCTACACTGACAATGTCGTAGCCTTCTACACCTTCACAACGAATGGAACCCTCAGTGCAAAAACGGATGTCGCCAAAACGGCTTTGGCCAGGGTAGTAAAACAGCATCATGTCACCAGCACGATCTATATACATCGCACGATTCAATATCTCTTCGGGGAATTTACCTTGCGTTGCTGCCAGCAACCATTCACGCAAGTGGGGAATCGCCGCCACAGCGACCTCATGTGTCTGTTTTTTATGCGGACCGTGGAAACCAAGGCGCGTGCGAGAGAGAGCCTTGCCTGCCAGCATTTGTCTTTTCACACCGGCCATGAAAATGATGGCACATGAAGAAAAACAATTTCCCTGAACTGCCGTATTGATTTTATTGGCAGCGATAAGTTCAGCGATGGCATAACCCGCCTTCAAATCGCCACCAGGGCTCTCACTCAAAACAACTTGTTTGACCACACCTTTTTCAAGATGTTTGCGAAAGCGCTCAGCATCATCTGGTTCAACACCACCAAACAAGATCAGGGTTTCATACGAACGCACCATGCTCATCGCAGAAACATGAGCTGAAAAGAAAGTACTACATAGTGCCAAGAATAACAAAATTATCCGGGAATTCAATTTCATATACCTATCATCTTCATTGTAAGAGTTACTTCGATTCATGTATCAGACCTATCCAGAGCAATCCCTGGTGAAAACCAAGCTTGCATACAAGCAAAAAGGATTTACTTTTCGGCATCTTATTATTTAAAGCAGTTTTTGCGCAAATTAAAATCACTTCTTAAAGTGAGAAAACTGTACCCTCGACTGAAATAAACAAGCATTGCTTTGCACATGGGCAATTTTCTGGATTAAAAACTGAACAAATGCGTGAATGCATAATTAAAGATCATCACAATTGCCTGATTAGAACTTTTCTGCTAAGTTTTGAATGCGCATTTAAAACTAATTGCTTCTGCATAAGCAATCATCCCAGGATAAGCCATGTTTGATCACGTCAAATTCGGAGTCAGTGACTTCACTGCGAGCAAAACCTTCTTCCTTAAGGCATTGGAACCCTTAGGCGTAAAAGTAATAGCCGAGGGGATACCAAGCTACGGAGTCGAACTTTGTGCCAATGATGAAGTGTCATTGTGCCTGTATCAAACCGATGAAAAACCTGCCCATCTTCACCTGGCCTTTAAGGCAGAAAGCAGGCAACAGGTGGAAGATTTTTATCGTGCAGCACTTGAGGCCGGTGGCAAAGACAATGGCCCTCCCGGTCTGCGTTCACAATATCAGGGTAGATATTATGCGGCTTTTGTGATTGGTCCTGATGGTCACAATATTGAAGCGGTTTACCACGAGCCTGAGGCTTAAGCTTCCCATGTCACCCAGTATTTTTACCAGTTTTAGCCACTGATGGCCATTATAGTAAAAAAACATTAACGAAAATATACAATTTTAGGGAGCTTCTGGAATTTTTCAAATAGCCAAGAAGGCCTGGAAAGCCTGACAGTACTTAGCTTTACGATGATTTGCGAGAATTCGCAATTAGGTGACTGGTCCCGCCGACAGGAATCGAACCTGTATCTTACGCTTAGGAGGCATACGTTCTATCCATTGAACTACGGCGAGACACGGTGAGAAATGCCCGGATTTGCTTGTGCATTTCTCAATCAGCCCGCCATCTTACCTGAGCTTGGGCCAACAATCAATTCAGCAGATGAGTTTAGGTGCCCCCTAGCGTACAATACTGCTTTTCTCCAATTTATGTCCGCGCATCTCCATGATGCCGGTTCCACAGGGTTTTATGGCAGTTATCTCATTAAGCGATGCCCAATTGGCATTCGGTCACGTTGCTCTGCTCGACCACGCAGAGTTTTCCATAGAAGCAGGCGAGCGCGTAGGCCTGATCGGGCGCAATGGTACAGGCAAGTCTTCTTTGCTGAAGATTATCGCCCGCACGTCCAAGATTGATGACGGCTTGCTGGTCATGCAGCAAGGCATACAGATCGCCTATGTTGAGCAAGAACCGCAATTTGACATGGAACTCAGCGTGTTCGACGCGGTGGCATCCGGTCTGGGTGAGCTGCCTGCCCTGTTGCAGGAATATGAAGCACTGACTGGCCAGTTTGGCGGTGACAATGATGATGCCCTGATGGAGCGCATGCATGACATACAGGTAAAACTGGATGCGGCTGATGCCTGGAGCCTGGGTAACAAGGTAGAAACCACGCTGGACAAGTTGAACCTGTCAAAAGATGCGATCATGGGCACTTTATCGGGCGGTATGAAAAAGCGCGTGGCTCTGGCTTGTGCCTTGGTCAGTGCACCTGATGTCTTGCTGCTGGATGAACCAACCAATCACCTGGATTTTTCATCGATACAATGGCTGGAAGCTCTGCTGAAAGACTTTAAAGGCAGCGTGCTGTTCATCACCCATGACCGTAGTTTTCTGGATAATGTAGCGACCCGCATCTTAGAACTGGATCGTGGCAAACTGACTTCTTTCCCAGGCAATTTTACGACTTACCAGACCCGCAAAGCAGATCTGCTGGAAAATGAAGAAGTAGAAAACGCCAAGTTTGACAAATTTTTGGCGCAGGAAGAAATCTGGATACGCAAAGGCGTCAAGGCCCGCCGCGTACGTGACGAAGGCCGCGTCAAGCGCCTGGAACAGTTGCGTTTGCAACGCAGCGCCCGTCGTGATCAACAGGGCCAGGTCAAGCTGGATGTAGGCTCTAGCGAACGCTCAGGCAAGATCGTGGCAGAGCTGGAAAACGTCAGCAAACGCTTTGGCGAGAAAGTCATCATTGATGATTTCTCCAGCATTATTTTGCGTGGCGACAAGGTTGGCCTGATAGGCCAGAATGGTGCCGGTAAAACTACCCTGCTGAAACTGATTTTGGGCCAGGATCAACCAGACAGCGGCACCATCAAGCAAGGCAGCAAATTGCAGATCGCTTACTTTGACCAGATGCGCGCGCAACTGGATGAAGAAGCCAGCCTGGCGGACACGATAGCCCCGGGTAGTGACTGGGTAGAAGTCAATGGCCAGCGCAAGCATGTGATGTCTTATTTGGGTGACTTCTTGTTTGCGCCAGAACGCGCACGCTCACCCGTTAAATCATTGTCAGGTGGTGAACGCAACCGCCTGTTGCTGGCCCGTTTGTTCGCCAAACCAGCCAACGCACTGGTGCTGGATGAACCGACCAATGATCTGGATATCGACACGCTGGAGTTGCTTGAAGAATTGCTGGAAGAATATACTGGCACAGTTTTCCTGGTCAGCCATGACCGCACCTTCCTCGACAATGTGGTGACACAAGTTATTGTCGCTGAAGGCGAAGGCCAGTGGCGTGAATTTATTGGTGGCTACACCGACTGGGAACGCTATCGCAGCACAGTGCCGATCACCAAAGCAGCGAAGACTGAGCAAAAACCAAGCGTGGCAGCAGTATCGACCATGAGTGCACCGGCCGCAGCCAAGCCGAAAAAACTCAGCTACAAAGAGCAGCGCGAACTGGAAGAATTGCCCAAGCTGATCGCTTCTCTCGAAGCCGAGCAGGCATCCATCACCGAAAAACTGGCCGATGCCAATCTGTATAAAAACGGCCCGGAGCAAGCCAATCTCTTGAATGCGCGTCATGCTGAAATTGACGAGCAATTGCTTGAAGCACTGGAAAAATGGGAAGTGATAGAAGCACGTAGTAAAGGCTGATTATCCATAGCACACAGCATCCCTCGCAACTGCAAGGGATGCATTCAACAGGGTGCGCCATGCGCACCACCTCCTCCTCTCAACTCCTTCCCCCTCTAAGTCCACTCTGTCAGCGAAGATTTTTCATCCCGGTTACCATAGCTGGATGATATATTTTATGCGTTCTTGATGCATGATTTCATGCATACTATAAGAAGGAGTAGTCATGACAAAAGTCGCCAAAATAGCATTGGTCACAGGTGGTAGTCGCGGCATAGGTGCAGCTACGGCACAGCAACTGGCCGCTGCCGGTTATGCCGTCTGCATCAACTACCTGCACAATCATGAAGCTGCACAGCAAGTCGTGCAAGAGATAGAGGCGCAAGGTGGTACGGCGATTGCCCTGCAAGCTGATGTTGCCAATGAAACAGAGGTCGTACGCCTGTTCAATGAAATAGATGCGCGGCTTGGCAAGCTCGATGCGCTGGTCAATAATGCAGGCATACTCATGCAGCAATGCCGCCTGGAAGACTTGACGGCAGAGCGCATCAACCGCTTGCTCAGCACCAATGTCACCAGTTATTTTCTATGCTGCCGCGAAGCGGTGAAACGCATGTCAACCAGGCACGGTGGCAAAGGCGGCGCCATCGTCAATGTTTCTTCAGCCGCGGCACGTCTTGGTTCCGCTTTTGAATACATTGATTATGCGGCGACCAAGGGGGCGATTGATACCCTGACCAAGGGTTTGTCGGTAGAAGTGGCGGCTGAAGGCATACGTGTCAACAGCGTGCGGCCTGGTTTGATACACACCACCATGCATGCAGATGGAGGCGAGGCGAACCGGGTAGAAAGACTGAAAACCAATGTCCCCATGTTGCGCGGCGGTGCACCGGAAGAAGTGGCGTCAGCCATCAATTTTTTGTTGAGTGATGCGGCTTCTTATATCACCGGCAGTTTTGTTGATGTGTCTGGCGGGCGGTAATGTTATTGCGAGGCGTTTCGTAAAGATGTCATTGCTGCCAGCGCCTGCTCCCAGGCCAGCAGTTGTGCGGGTGGCTCTTCAAAACGCAAGCCCAGCAATTCAAATGGGTTTACTGTTAAGCGCCCGCGCTTGAATTTCATTTTGACCAGTAGCTCAGCATGTGGCTCAACATGTAGCGCATCACTTGCGTAAAATACATGTGAAAAATATGCGCATTTTTCATCTGCATGCATGATGCGCGTCTCTACCCGCACTCGCTGGAAAATGTGTATGGGTTTCATGAAACTGGCCAGTTGCGATACATTGACAAAAGCCGTTCCGCTACTCAGCATGGGACGCAACAAAGCGGTTTTGATGACAAAGTCCAGTTGAGCAGATTCTGCGAGCTGGAAGTATTTGTCACTCTTCAACGTCCTGATGCCGGTATCCCATGGCGTGATCCAGAAATACGAAGTAATAATATCACCTGCAGTAGCAGTTGCAGCTGCGCGGCGGCGGACTATGCAGTAAGCAAACAGGGCCAGTATGACCGTCAGGAAATTACGGATAAGTCCAGACACGGGCACGTCCTTTCACCGGATTGGGGATTTTGCATCATAACCCGGCAAAGGCTTTCATTGCACTGCTGCGCTAATTCACATCGCTGAATTTTACTGACCGCCCTCACGCAGATAGGGGGCAGAGTCCAGCGACAGAGCTCGCTTGACCTGGTGCGTAATCTCATCGGCAAACACTTCTTCCCTGCCCTGCGCTATTGCCTCCACGACCTGTAATGCAACTTGCTGTGGAGTAGATTTTGGCATCGCTACATGTTGCGTCATATCGGTATCGATGAAGGCGGCATGTACGCCAACGACCAGCGTACCCTGCGCCCGTAATTCATTGCGCAAACCATTGGTCAATGACCAGGCTGCAGCCTTGGATGCGCTGTAACCATTGATGCCAGCGAGGTTAATCCAGCTCAGGACCGAGAGCATATTGACCAGTGCACCGCCACCGTTGGCTTTCAGCACAGGGGCAAAAGCCTGGCTCATTGCCAGCATGCCAAAGAAATTGGTGTCGAACTGCGTACGTATGGCAGCCACGCTGTCGCTGGCAAGAAATGGTGATGGCTGGGCAATGCCTGCATTGTTGATGAGCAGGTTCACATCACCACAAGCCTGGGCTGCGGCCAGCACCTGCTGCTGATCGGTGACATCCAGCTGTATGGGATGGAGACCGGGCAAAGTAATTTGCGCAGGGTTCCTGGCCGCTGCATAAACCTTTTTGACGCCCGCATCCAGCAAGGCCTTGGCAAATGCCAGACCTAAACCGCGATTAGCACCAGTAACGAAGGCGACAGTATTCTTGAGTTCCATGATTAATCCTTTTGATGAATGAGTTTGACAGCTAAATTCGACAGCTAAGTTCGACAGCTAAGTTTGATAAATAAGTTTGACCGCAAAGGTTGAAAACTAAGTTGGTAAACAAGCTTGATAAATCAGTTTGATTGGATAGCGTTGCAGGCGAGACCGTCAAAAGCTTGCTTTTCCCCTGTTTGAAATCAATCAAGTTAATTAGATTATGATCGTCATATTTTTAGATGTCAATCATCATTTAAATAAATTTCAAATGCTGATTGTAAAAAACTGATCAAAGAATGTTACGTAATTTACAAAAATCAGGGGCCTCCCTGCCTCTACAGCTCACCACTGTGCCGGGCAGGATGCTAAAGTAATGAATCTTTATCTCTCTGCATTGGTTAATCAGCATGCGCCCCGCTCTCTTTATTTCACTCGCTATCACCCTGTCACTGCAAGCCGTGCTCATCGCTGGCAGTAGCTTGCCTGGCCAGGCCCAGGCGCAAAACCTGTATCGCTGTGGCAGCACGTATCAGGACAAACCTTGTGATGGCGGGCAAGGTCAAATGATCAAGAAAAACCCCAGCCCTTCTACCTCGGACAAACTGCCTCTCGATGCCAATTGCGTGCGCCGTGGCGAAGAAGCGAAGAAAATGATCTGGTACAAGGAAGGCGGCGCATTGCAGGACAGAATGCTGTCTGAAGCCAAGACTGCCGAGCAGCGCAGAATTGTTGCTGATGTTTATGCCATGAAGGGCAATGCCAATGACGTACGCATGAAAATCGAAAGTGATTGCATGGCTGAAAAAGAAGCCGAGCGCAAATTTGGTCCACGCGCGAGTGAAGATGAGGCCAGCCGCCATCAGGCTGCTGAGCGCAAGGCAGTGACTGGTGAAAACTCAAAAGACAGCAGCAAGCCAGATCCTGCCGAAGCTGCCCGCAAGCAAAAGCAGTGCGATGAACTACGCAAGCAAATCAATGCCTTGCGTAATGCCCAAAAAGCAGGTGGAACGGCACAGGACATGGAAACACAGGCCAATAACAAGCGCGACACTGACACCAGCTTGAAAGAGCTGGGCTGTACAAAGTAGTATGCGTGCCTGGCCTTGAGCGTGCCTAAGCGAGCTTAATAGTGCTGACCAAACACTTCAGCCGTAGTACGCACCATGATGCGGCTATTGGCTGGAGTCGCAATATTCGACCAGACCCAGTTGTGATGCTCGACTATTTTTTCGGCTTTCATGTGAGGTCTGTCACCAGTCGTATGTGCATCAGACAGGGCAATCGCATCAAAACCATGCGATGCGGCAGCACGGATTGTCGTATCGACACAAAACTCTGTCGTCAAACCACAAACAATCAGCGTTTGTGCACCGGTGACTTTTAAATGTGTATCCAGTCCGGTACCAGCAAATGAATCGCAGGCAGTTTTATCGACGAAAACATCGCCAGGTGCAAATGGCAGTTCGGGTATGACTTCCCACCCTGCAGAACCAGCCAGCGCTTCGTCATTGGCATGACGCACAAAAATCACCTGACCACCATGCTCACGGGTATGCTCTACTGCGCGCTGTATGCGCTTGATGACGTTTACCTTGTCAAAACGCCGGGTTTGACCATGTAACCAGGCATTTTGCATATCGATAATCAGTAAGGTATTCATTGTAGCAAAGCCTAAAAGCACTATATGGCATAAAGCAATATGATACTGCGGATATGGTAACCCGGTGCAGCAACGCTAGGCCTGTTCAAGCTGTGCTGCCAATTGTGCCGTAGTATCCAGGACCAGTAATGCATCTTCGATAACTTTCTGCGCACTATCACCCTCTCCGGCAATTGCACTGACTATCAGCCGTGCACTGAGACAGACGCGGAGTGCACTAACGGGCGTTTGCTGGCGAACGCCGCACAGCACTGGTTGCCCTAACTGCATATGTTTTTCTTTTTGCAAGCGCCTGTATACCAGCATGGTTTGCTCACGATTAAGAAAATGCTGGCCGCTGGCATCCTTGATTAAAAAGGAGAAGATGCTCGGTAACTGGTCCCAGGACACATTTTCATGCAAAGCACCGCGTTCAGGAATGACCATGGGTAGCAAAGCCAGATGAGCGCTATGTTTAAAATAAGACTGGATGGCATGTCCAAATTGCAGGAAAAAACGATGGATGGCAGTTTCCGGCAGTTGCCGGAACGCACGTAATTCAGCGAGCGCCGCCACCCAGCGCAGTAGCAAACCTGTATTGACTTGCCTGCCCAGCTTGTATGCCCCTAGCCAGTCACGCGGCCAGTCGGCACGGCTGGAATAAGCTTGCAAAGCCAGCGGCAAACTCAATGATTTGAGTTTTTTTGCTACTGGAGCAGGAACAAACAATGCACCAGAAAAGCTGGGGCCACTTAAAAATTTGGAGCCAGTAACTGCAACCAGAAAACCTTGCTGCAAATAGGCATTCAGGCTGATATTGGAAATGCGGAACTGGCAGGCATCTACCATGACATGAAAATTGTGGCGATTCCGCATGCTTAAACCCGTGGCAACATCGATAGCAGGTGCAATCATACCAGTCTTGCTGACATCTGCCAGCACCAGCATGACCTGCCTGTGCTGGGCAATTGCCACCTCAGTCAATGCTCTCACCTCTGCATCAACCTCTTGCAAATTGCGCGCACTGCCGTCGCTATCTCTGATGCTTACCGTGCGCAATTCTGTGGGTATGGTGTCAGGGATGTTTTCGCCTGCAGTGACTGTGACATCAAGAGCAGAACGGTTGCTGAAATGCTGCCCGCTTAAAGCGGCTGGTACCGAGCTGCCTGTTTCACCTGGCTCGACCATGATCACCAGCATGGGCAAGGCAGACTGACTGGCTTGTGATGACAAGGCCAGCATTTGCGCGGCAATCAAATGCAGGTCGGTACCTGAGGCGGCGAAGACGATATCAGTCGCTGCCAGGTCGGCAGATTTACCCTCCCCTGTTAACCCACATAATTGCTTTAACTCTTGCCTGACAAGTTCAAGCTCATGTTCTGCTAACGAGTAAAATTCTGCATCAGCATTGACGGCTGCCAGTTTTTGATAAACAGCGTCAGCAGCAGAACGTGCCATATCAGAGATCGTTGATGCAGTCGCAGAACCAAAGGCCAGCGACAAGCTGTCTGGCACTATGCCGCACCCGTATTTATTATAGCCATCATCATCCAGGGCGATACGCGCATCGCCACCACCTGTCAAAAGCTGATCGAACGATGGGAATGCGGTATGAGTTTTATTTGACATGGTTAGGCATGGACTTGCGCAATCCGGTACAGGCTAGCCTTGATAGGCTGGCGACATTCTGGCTGTCTTGATCAGCAAATCCCTGAATGCGGCAAATAATTTTTGCATCGGTTCCTGCTTATAGGGAAACATATCGACCGGGTCCATCGCATGCACAATCATGTCGCTATCGACTTCAAAAATCAGTAGCTTGCCATCCTGGGTTTCACCACAGTCTATGCCGACATAATCAAGGTCCAGGCGTTTGAATATTTCTGCAAATGCTGTTGCATGCCGGGGTACAAAATCTTCATCAAAGCTTTGCATGAAGCGTGCTTCTTCATCCCGTTTTTCTGCGCTGTCTGTCATGCCGGCGTTCAAGTAATGGATCATCCAGTGTTTGGAAATACCCATGTGCGAAATGAAGGGTTTACCGTCAATCAGGATAATGCGGTACTTCCTGAACTGGCCATCTGCAAGAGTGCGGTAATCGACAAAGCGGGCAATATAAAACTCTTCACTAGGTACGGCTTGCAGATAATCCGGCACATCTTCAGCCGACAATACTTTGCGCAAGCCATGGCCCGCATGTGAACCCAGCGGACGGGCGATGATGGGAAAATCATCGCCACCCAAAATACTGCTGACAGCCACCTCGCCACTGCCTATCTGCTCCAGCGTTTGACGGCTGATGCGGGCGGATGTAGGCATGGCAACACCTGGTGCATCTTGCAGCAGGGCGCAGGCGCGGTCACGGCCCAGGTGGGTGATACGCTCAGGCGCGTTCAGTACCGGTGTGGGCCAGGTCTGGATAATCTCTTGCAGGTCAAGCAGCAAGCTATTCTTGTCATCGGCCTCACCCACAGCAACAAACATGACGTCATGTGGTGGCACTTGCTCGACTGCGGGTATGCCTGCGCCTACATATAACAAGTCAAGTGCGATATCGGAATCTTCAACCAAAAATTCAAGCGGGGTATTGGCCATCAGGTCGCCGTCTGTCATGAGCGCCAGCAAGCGCAAGGCAGGCTCGCGGGTCGTGGGGACAGAATACAATGGCTGCAGGCGCAATGCCTCCATCTGAGTGGACAAGGCCGCATCACGATGACCGAGCAAGATCAATACCGTGGCCAGGTTCATGAGTGCATGCGCGTCATGCGGATGCTCTCCTGCATAAGCGATCAATTCTGTCCCGAGTGGCTTTAAATCACCACCAGAAAAAGCGATGCGCATCAGAGGAGCCAGGCCTATCAATTTACTTTGCGCTGGCTTGTTTTCTGCAACAAGGGATTCGTCGATATTGGTCATATTCTCAATCACCTGAATTATGAATTTGCTCGCCTATGGCGAGAGTTGCATTGAGCAAGGCGTCAATATCGGCAGAGGTAGTTCTGTGATTGACGATTGCCGCGCGTATGGCAAGCCGCTTGTTGATGATGGTGGTGGATGGTGCTGCTATACCTGACTCTTGCAAAGCCATGACGATGCTGGCATTGAGCGCATCACCCGCCTCATCACTGAGTCCATCAACACGATAGCGAAAACAGACGATATTCAAGGCAACCGGTGCCATCAATTCAAATTTTGAATTCGCCAGGATACTGGCTTTAAGATACTGCCCCAGCTCGCAGGTGTGGGCAATCATCTGGCCCAGGCGTTCTGCGCCGTATACCTGCAAAGTGAACCAGGTTTTAAGCGCCCTGAAGCCGCGTGATAAATCAGGGCCAAAATCACAGGGCCAGGGTGAGCCACCTGCCAGGCCTTTGCTCTCACGCCGCAAATAACTGGCTGGCGTGGCAAAGGTCGCATAATGGGCATCACTGTCACGCACCAGAATAAAACCGGCGTCATAAGGTACTTGCAACCACTTATGAAAATCAAAGGCAATAGAATCAGCTCGTTCTATGCCAACCAGGCGTGCAGCAATGACGGGAGATAGCATACCCAGAGCACCAAATGCACCGTCTATGTGGAACCATAATTTTTCAGTGCTGGCTACATCTGCCAGGGCCTGTAAATCATCAATCGCGCCAACATCCACTGAACCGGCAGTACCTACCAGCATGAATGGCGTCAATCCCGCTGCGCGGTCTGCCGCGATTGCTGCCTGCAATGCGCCAACATACATCTCAAAGCTGGCATTCATGGGAATAACGCGCAAGGCGTTTCTACCCATCCCTGCCATGTCCATGGCCTGTGCTACGCAACCGTGGGCGCCTGCTGAGGTATAAGCCACCAACCGTTCAGGAAAAGCCGTGAGCCCTTGATGCCTTACCTCTGCACCCAGAGTGCGCGCCCGCGCTACCAGTACGGCAATGAAGTTCGCCATCGACGTACCAGTAACAAACAGACCACTGGCAGTATCCGGAAAATGAAATAGCTCGCTGACCCAGCGGGTTATCTGGCGCTCGACCTCTATCGGTATATGATCACGCCCGCCGAGATTGGCATTCAGACCCGCTGCCAGCATCTCTGCCAACGTACCCACGGGGTTGCCACCTCCCTGCACCCACCCCATAAATCCAGGATGGCTATTGCCTACCGAATACGGCAAGATATTTTCCATGAATTGTTGATGCACGTCACCGAGCTCAGCCGGCGCAGTTGGCAAACCGGACTGGAACTTTGCGCGCACTTCATCGGGTATCACTTGCCAGACCGGGCGGTCGCGTATGTGTTCTGCGTAATCAAGGATATCGTCCAGCATGCGATGTCCCTGCGCACGCAGGGCCTGCCAGTCATCCGGGTCCAGTGAGTTCTTTGGCGGTACGGTCATTCAGATATCCATCCGTGAATAATTGCAGCATAAAGACAAGAAGCGTCTAAGCTTATTCACATTATGGATGAGCGGATGGAAAATGAAGTGTCGAATAAAGCAAATTTTGCTGCTTTATTGATGCAAACGAATAGTTCAATAGCAATAAGTGGCCTAAAGGCAACGCTTTATCTACCCCCTACTTATGTCCAGAGCTTAGGGGGAGTATTCTCAATTACCGAGGTACTCAGCAAATAACTGTTTTCTGGAGCGGGATCGTGGGCTGGACCAGTAATCTGCCACTTCCATGATAATTTCATCGCCAGAACGGATGCTCAATCGATAAGGCTTGCCCATCATCACGCTATGCACATACATGGCAAAAGCCTCGGCAAAATCATCATAGGCATTGGTTGCGGCATACAGGCTGGAAAAACCGGTTTTTTCCAGCGCATTGTAAATGCCGGGAATTAAATCTCCCGCAACCTGCTGATCGCTATAGAAGTGCAAGTTCTTGCGGTGTTCGAAATCATGTCTGAGCAAGGGAATGATGTCGCCATTCATGGTGATTTGCCAGGACAGACTCAAGAAACTATACTCTTCAGTCGATTTGAATTTTTGCGAACCTATCCACCAGTCGGGTAAAAATTCGCTATTGGCCGTCAGCACATGACCAAATTCATGCAAGAGCAAAAACTGCATGGCATTTTTACGGTTATCGTTTTCCGCAGCTTCAATTTGCAGATGGACTTGAAAAGCTGAGTGTGACAAAAACGGCGTATTTTCTTTCCAGCTAGCCCAGTCATTGGCAGTGCGGCCTAAAAAAGCGTCGGCATCCATCAGGGTCACCAGGCCCAGTATCTGACCATCGGGGCCCGCGACAACGTCGGTTACCGCAGATGAACCAAGGCCACGCCCAAGATAGACACCTAGCAGGGGTTTATCCAAAAGCTGCAACACAACAGGTGGCATATCCGCTATCGCTGCGCGGATATCATTTAAAAAATCGGGATTCAATTCAACTTGCGCAGGCAATTGGTCAGCAGAAGTGCAGTTATTCACTTTTGCAACATAGGCCAATAATTCTTCAGGTGCTTTACCTATCCTGTCGGGGAGGGGAAGATTTGCTTGCTTTAACCAGTATTCAACGTCAGAGCTGACAATCACTACTCTTTATCCATTCATGCATGGTCGTTCAACAAAACACCTTTTTTACCTTCCAGATCACGGGCTATCGCCAACACTTCTCTGGAGGGAATTTGTCGCAATACGACCTTGGTCTCATTATCAACAATCTGCACCACCACTTTGCCAGAATCATTGTCCAGATTGAGATTAACGCTTTTATTCAAACCTATGGCACGGTTAATCTGATCGACAGAGTTCTTGAGTTCTTTGGCAGAAATGTCACTTTGGGGCTGGTTATCTTTGCTGACGGCAACTTTACTGGCCTCAACAACTGCCGGCGCAGATGCCGCTTTAGCAACAACTGGTGCAGCCTTGACATCTTGCCGGGTATCAACACTGACACTGCCAGTGGCCCCACCTGCTATTTGATTGATGCTCATTTTGCTCTCCAGCCCTAAATTAAACCACGTGACGGATTACCGCATATTGTGTATTACGGTCGATTTTGTCAAAAGTTTAGGTTTATTCTTGAAAGTAGCTTAATTTAATAGGTGCTTAGTGTGAACAGATATGTGAGCAGACATGTGAGCAGATGTAAGCAAGCGTTTGGCCTACCCCATAGAATTATATTAAATATAACATTATAAAAAGTCAATGTTTTATTTTCATCAAACCGGACCGACGTTGTTCATAACAATAAGTCATTCATTTCTGCACTGGAAAACAAGTCGATCAATCCGTCAGCCACTGCCCTTACCCTGGGTGAACGGCGTACATCATCATGCATGACCAGCCAAAGTTTTCTGCGCAGAGGGCAAGCCTGATGCTCAATACGGTGCAGTTCGCGGTGACTCTGGCGCAAATAATGCGGTAATACGGTTACGCCAAGACCTGCCGCCACGCATTGAGCCAGCACCATTTGGTCATTACTGCGCAGCATGACTTTGCGCTGCGCCAGATAATCTTCCAGCCATTGATGATGGGGCGTTGCAGAGTTTTTTTCATAGGCGACAAATTCCCAATCTTCTTCCTTGCGCTTTTTCAGATAGGTTTTGCTGGCGTACAGGCCATACCCTACGCTGGCCAAGGGCTTAATGACCAGACCCGCGGTTTGTGGGCGCGCCATTCGTAAAGCGATGTCTGCCTCGCGCTTGCCGAGACTGACCTGATGGCGCTCTGCCTGTAACTCCAATTCCACGCCGGTCAAGCTGGCGCAGAGTTTTTTAAGCTGGGGCGCGAGCACAAAAGTCGATAAACTGGGCGGTGCAGAAATACGCACTATGCCTTCCATTTTGCTGGTACTGAGCGCCTTTCTCTCAAAATTGAACCAGCGCTCTTCCACTTCCCGTGCATGAGTGACCAGGTCATGTCCTTCTGTGGTCAGTTGCCAGCCGCGCACCAGTCTGTCGAACAGACGCAACTTGATCGCCGCCTCTAGCTTATCAATACGCCGCGCAACCGTCGTATGCTCCACCTGCAGGCGGCGCGCAGCCCCGGTCAGTGTACCGCAATCGACCAGTGCCAAAAAATAGCGTAAATCATCCCAATTCATCATGGTGCAATTATGCACAGTCCAGGCGAATTTTTCAGTAATTTTCTTTCTGACCACGTTTGATTAAGCTGCAAGCCAGACAAACAGACATAGGGTCTGAACAATAGGTGATGAGAGAACAAGAGAGAAAATATGCAAGCCATACAAATTTTTTCACAAGGTGGGCCAGCAGTGCTAGAGGTGCGCGACCTGCAAAAACCCACTCCAAAAGAAGGTGAAGTCCTGGTACGCGTCGATTACGCCGGCATCAATTACGCTGATGTGTATCAGCGCAATGGACAAAACCCGGCTTCCCTGCCCTTCATACCGGGGGCAGAAGGTGCGGGCACGGTGGTCGAAAGCAATGCGGAACTAACACCCGGCACTAGGGTGGCCTGGCTGTCACAACCCGGCTCTTATGGCGAATACCTGGCTATTCCAGCATGGAAGCTGATCGCCTTGCCAGCAGAAGTCAGCACGCAGGAAGCCGCAGCGGCCATGCTGCAAGCCGTCACCGTGCAATATCTGACCGAGACCAGTTATCGCGTGCAATCTGGCGATACCGTGCTGGTGCATGCTGGCGCCGGCGGAGTTGGTTTATTGCTGACCCAGATACTGAAACATAAGGGTGCAATCGTTATCAGCACAGTATCAAGTAAACAGAAAGCAGAGCTGGCCAAAGCCGCTGGAGCAGATCACGTTATTTTGTATACGGAGACTGACTTTGTTGTGGCGACCATGGAGCTGACTCAGCAAAAAGGTGTGCATGTGGTGTATGACTCAGTCGGCCTGACTACTTATCTGGGCAGCATGGCGGTCTTGCGTCCTTTGGGCAGTCTGGTCTTGTTTGGCCAGTCCAGCGGGAATGTGCCACCGATAGACCCCATGCACTTGTGCCGCCAGGGCTCACTGTTCTTCACGCGTCCCACCCTCGCCCATCATATTGCTGACGCCGAAGGCCTCAAGTACCGTAGCCAACGGGTTTTGGGCTGGTTGCGCGAAGGCGTATTGCGCTTGCGCATACATCAGGTTTATCCACTGGAGCAGGCTGCCAGAGCCCATACAGATCTGGAATCACGCCAGACGACAGGCAAATTACTGCTGGCAATCAGTGACACAGCAAAAAATGAACAGCAAGGGAAATGACATGAAAATCGCAGTTAAAACCTCAATGAAAACCCAAATTAACAACGTCATCGCTGTGATTTGCCTGCTGGCCCTGAGTCTGCCAGCCAGCGCTTTCACCGAACAGGAAGTTGATAAGAATGAGCAGGCACAAAAATACCTGGCAGGTACCTGGACATTGTTGGCTGCACCAGAAATTCGCGCCGACGGCAGCCGTGGCGAAACCTTTGGGCCAAATCCGCAAGGCTTGCTCATCATTGATGGCACTGGTCGCTATTCACTACAAATCTACAAATCCGAACGCAGCAAATTTGCCGCAGGCGACAAACGCAAAGGTACGGAAGCAGAATACCGCGCTGCCGCCCTCGATACCAGTTCACATTATGGTCGCTGCTTCATTGATACCGAGAGAAATGTGTTGGTCTTCAAAGTAGAACATGCATCCTTCGCTAACTGGGATGGTAGTGAGCAGGCCCGGCAGTTTGAGTTAAAGGATGACGTACTTAGCTATCGCGTACCCGCCGGCGCTAGCGGCAATGGCACAACTGCTATCTCCACCTGGAAAAAGCTGCATTAGCCAAGTTGCCTTAACCATTTATTTTCCACAACAGTTTGTGGTAAAGCATCTTTGATGAGAGGTCGCAAGCGCTAATGCACTTGACTTAATATCAACTCCATGCGATTGTCCAAGCTCCAAAAAAATTAAAGTGCATGGGAAAAACACAAGCATGGATAACTTTCAAAACAATGACTTTTCAGTAAGTCAGCAATCATCAGGTAGCACGCTGCAACTTGAGTTCAGGGGAAGTGGCAGCGAATATTTCCGTATCTGGATAGTTAATTTATTACTCACGATAGTCACGCTGGGTATTTACTCAGCCTGGGCCAAAGTACGTCGCAACCGCTACCTGTATTCCAGCACGCATCTGGGTGGCAGCAGTTTTGAATATCATGGTAATGCCATTGCCATACTCAAGGGTCGCATCGTCGCTTTCGTATTTGTCTTTGGGTATCAACTGGCATTCAGATTCTCTGTGCCCTTGGGCTTTGTAATGATGTTGATGATGGTTGCAGTCATGCCCTGGCTGGTCTGGAAAAGCTTGCAGTTTAAACTGTATAACTCCAGTTACCGTGGCATACGCTTTGGCTTTCGTGGCACAGCAGGACAGGCATATAGCACCTTTTTGCTGTGGCCACTGCTGGCAGGCATCACTTTGTATTTACTGGCACCAGTCCTGCATCAACGCCTGAAAAGATTCCAGCATAGCGAAAGCCGGTTTGGCAGTACGCATTTTTCTTTCAATGCAGGCGTTGGCCAGTTTTACTGGGCCTATCTGGTTGGTATAGGCATCCTGCTGGCAGGCGTTATCGTCATTTGCATAGGTTTTGGCAGTACAGTAATGGCATTGTTTGCCGGCGGCCATGGGGACAAATTTGATGTTGCTGCAGCAGCCTCATTTGGCCTTTTCATCTTCGTCCTGTATATGTGGATGTTTGCAATTTACCCTATCTTCCTGACCTTGCTGCAAAACCTGATCTGGAACCATACCAAACTCGGTGATCATCAGTTCAAGAACAATCTGCAATGGGGTCGCATGACTTTTATTGCCATCACCAATATACTTGGTATTGTTTGTACTCTGGGCCTGTTTATCCCGTTTGCACAAATTCGCTCCCTGCGTTACCGTGTTGAAAGCCTGCAACTGGAAGTCAATGGCAGTCTGGACGATTTCATCGCCGAAACACAAGAACAAGTCAATGCAACTGGCGAAGGCATGGCTGATTTACTGGATTTTGATTTATCTCTATGAACAAAGTTGCCGCCATCTATTTTGATGGCAAAACCTCGCGCCTGCACCAGGTTGAATTTTCGGTGCAGGGCGATATCGCCCAGGTATGCGAAGCCAGTAATACACTGCATGCATCAGTTATACGCAGTTGCCCGCTGTCAGAATTGCGGGTATCTGAGCGTACCCGGCATGCCCCGCGCAAGGTCACCTTCAGCGATGGCGCCTACCTGGAAATCAATGATCATGCCAGCTTCAATGCCATACTTGACAGTACTGGCTACCAGGATTCTGCCGTGGTTCAATTGCAGCAGAGCTGGACAGGCACGCTGGCAGCTCTCGCCGCTGTCATCGTTACCCTGACCCTGGGTTATATCTATGGCTTGCCTGCAGCTGCCCGGGTAGTGGCGTTTTCCGTCCCGGTATCAGTAGAGCGCAAGCTGGGTGACGGGGTGCTGGAATTTTTTGACAAGCATATATTCCAGCCTTCAAAATTGCCTGCCGCCAAACAGGCTGAATTGCGTGAACGCTTCCAGCGCTTGCGCCCACCACGTGAAGGCAGCCCCAAATATCAGCTGGTGTTTCGCAAAAGCAAGATAGGCCCGAATGCCTTTGCCCTGCCATCTGGCGACATCATCGTCACCGATGAAATCATTGCCCTGATGAAGGACGACGACGCTGTCATGGGCGTGCTGGCACACGAGCTTGGGCATTTGCACGAACGCCACATGACACGCCGCATCATACAAAGTTCTGCAGTAGGTGCGATCGCTACTTTGCTGTTTGGTGATGTGTCAGCAGTGATCGCCAATATACCGACCCTGATGCTGGATATGAAGTCTTCGCGCGACGCTGAAACTGAAGCGGATGACTACGCCATGCAAATGATGGATGCCAATGGCATAGCCCGTGAACACCTGGCAGCAGCTTTTGAAAAGCTCGAAGCCCTTGCTCCTGGTGTATCACCTTACATCTCCAGCCACCCCTCTGGCAGCGAACGCGTCATGCGCATACGCGGCAATAATTGAGGACAGCAATTGAAATAAGCTCAAGACCGCGACTGACTTCAATCCTGTTTTTGGGATTTTCAAAAAGCGTCAACTCAAACTGAGCATAAATCAGCACCATAGCCATGGTGCTGATCACGAAACAGTATTAGCGTCAGCCTACGCTATTTTTGCACCTGCAAGCGTTGCTCCAGTAACTTCAAACGCCCGCGTATTTCTTCACCAACTGCAATTTGCGGATTGGAATAACCGTCACTCTTGCCAGCCTCTTCTTCACGCTGCTTGATGATGGGTCTTGCTGCTGCATGTGCAGCTTCAAAAGACAGTGTCGTGTTACGCAACTGTTCGTCATACATGGCACGGCCAAAGAAAGTAAGGTCAGATTTACTGCCGCAGCCGTAAGAAGTATGATCGGCATCTGATGCTGTCATGACCAGAGATTTCGCATCCGACAAAGGTGCGACCCAGTTACCCGCAAAGCAAGCTGAAATTGAAATCACGCGGTATTTGATACCCGCCTCATCCAGCCATTTTTTCAAGTCGTCTGGCGTAACCGACTTCACGCTGAGCGGCCACATCCCGGCAGACAACTCTCCATCACTGGCACCATGTGAAGACATGTGCAGGAACAGGATATCTTCATTGACATCCATGCGTTTTGCCATCTGTTGTATGGCGCGCTGCAGATTCAAGGGTGTAGCCCAGGGCAGGCTATGGATGGTTCCCGGATTATTCACCAGTTGCAGACTTCGCCCCTCTGCATCAAAACGTTTCGCCATCACTTGCGTGACCATGCTGGTCTCATTCAGGAAAACATTTTCTTCACCATAAGGGGCAAAACTGAGGCTGTACAAGTCTATGATGCCTGGTCTGTGTGGCTGCAGTGCCTCGAGTTTTTGGTTCAGCAAAAGCGCTTGCTCTTCGAATATTTCCTGGGTAATTTCAGGGGACTTGACCTCTGTATCTTCCTCATTTTTTTCTGTCTTTTCCTGGACCGGATACCAGAATTGTGTTGCATTGGTGCTGATACCCAAGCCACCAGCCACTGCCATGGCGATGACAACCGACAGCATGGCAAGTACGCGCCTGTCACTAGCGCGCCAGAAGAACAAGCACTGAATAAACAAAACTACGACAGGTGGCACAAGATAGACCAGCCATTGCATGCGCATGGATAATTTTGACAGATCATACCAACCCATATGTATGAGTAAAGCGCCGATAGTGCAGATGACAACATTCAATACCAGCATTTGAGCAAGCGCCAGCACAAAGAAATGCGCCGCGTCCGGTGCTCTGCTGTCAGAAGTTGCATGGTTTCCTGGCGTTAGGATACTCACTGGACGCAAGCAGTAACATCCCCAGGCAAGAGCAGCGAATTCCAACCAGCCTGAAGCCAGAACTTGCCAATAAAACCGGGCCCAGCCAACGAACATGAGGCGCTGCAAGCCTATATGGCAGCATAAGTAAAAGGACATCAATAGCGCGATCAGCCACGGTGACGCTGGCAGCCCCTGCCACCTCGGTTTTAAGCACATACTGACGCGCATGGCCTCTACCAGCAAACGACGCAGGGCAATAGCATGATTGTCGCCAGGGTCCTGCGTGGATGTTGTGGCTGGTGTCAGGGGCAGCACTTCCTCCTCTGATTCAGAGCTGTGCGCTGCACTATTTGCTGATAAAAATTCCGTCATTCAATTACCTGTTAAAAAATACTCGAGGATAATATTTACAGCCTTGCAGTAAAACCTGTAGCGACAAATAAACGCGTCAGAAAAACACCGGTTCAACTTCCAACAGCACGCCAAACTTGCTCAGCACATCCGCCTGCACTGCCTGCGCCAGTGCCCTTACCTCTGCTCCGCTGGCACCGCCATGATTGACCAGTACCAGCGCCTGTTTTTCATAGACGCCAGCCTTGCCCAACTGCCTGCCCTTCCAGCCACACTGATCAATCAGCCAGCCTGCAGCCAGCTTGTAGTCACCACTATCTTGCTGGTAGCTGACTAGTCCGGGGTAAGCAGCCAGCAAGCTGTTGCGCAAACTCACGGGGACTATCGGATTTTTGAAAAAACTACCCGCATTGCCTATCCTGGCTGGGTCTGGCAATTTTGCCTGACGTATGGCGATGACCGCCTTACTGATATCCTTGGCACCGGGCTCGGCAATCTGGTGCTGGCTTAAATATTGCGCGACATCGGCATAGCCCAGCTTTGCCTGCCAGCGCTTGGGCAAGGCAAAGCGCACACTGAGTATGACCATGCGATCTCTGTATTCCTGCTTGAAGATACTATCGCGGTAGGCAAAACGGCATGCAGCCTTGTCGATTTCCACCAACTGGCCGGTGACAAAATCGAAGGCACTCAGACTGGTAAATACATCCTGGATTTCGATACCATACGCACCTATATTCTGTATGGGTGCAGCACCTACCGTGCCAGGTATCAAGGACAAATTTTCCAGCCCCCCCAAGCCTTGTTCCAGCGTCCACAGTACGAATTCATGCCAGTTCTCACCTGCGGCAGCCTGCACATACACATAGTTGTCGTCTTCAGACAGAATCTTCTTGCCCTTCATGCATATCTGCAAGACCAGCGCATTGACGTGATCAGACAAAACCAGGTTGCTGCCGCCCCCGAGTATCAGGCGCGGTGAGGTTTTTAGGTGGGCATCAGCAAAGATGGCTTGCAGTTGCGCCAACTGCTGTATGCGCAAAAACTGGCTGGCGCGGGCGGCAATGCCAAAGGTATTGAGGTTTTGCAGAGAATAATCTGCTAAAAATGTGAGTAAATTCGTCATAAGACCCAAATTATAGCCTTTGCTCTCTCATGCCTGCCTGCATTTGCTAAAATGGAGCTTAATTCATTATTTTAAGCAAGGAAGCAAGATGCCCTCTTTCGATACAGTCTCTGAAGCTAATATGGTTGATGTCAAGAATGCCATAGACCAGACCAATAAGGTAGTCACCAATCGCTTCGACCTCAAAGGCAGCAGCGCCAAAGTTGAACAAAAAGACCGTGAACTGACCATTTATGGCGATTCAGAATTCCATCTCGACCAGGTTCGCCTGGAGTTGACGATGACCCTGGCCAAGCGCAATGTCGATGTACGCTTTCTCGACATGGGCAAGATAGAAAAAATTGGCGGTGACAAAGTCAAGCAAGGCATCAAGGTTAAAAATGGCATAGAAACTGAAGATGCCAAGAAAATCGTCAAAGCGATCAAAGACAGCAAGCTGAAAGTCCAAGGCAGCATACAGGGTGACGCTGTACGCGTGACGGGTACCAAGCGTGATGACCTGCAAGCTGCCATGGCAATGCTGCGCAAGGAAATCAAAGACCTGCCTCTGGAATTCAATAACTTCCGCGATTGATCAGCATGCGCCTGCCTGTAAAAAAACTGAAACTTCTGAGCGCAATCTGCCTGCTGGCAGGCACTGCAATGGCCCATGCCACCGACATAGGTGTGGTCGGTTTATTCCCGGGCAAGGCTATCCTGGTGGTTGATGGTGCTTCACCAAAAACCTATACCGTGGGCAGTAATATCAGCAGCGACGCCAAGCTCGTTGATGCTGACCGTGAATCAGCCACGGTGCTCATTAACGGCAAACGCCAAGTGCTGGTCATGGGACGAACCGTGCATCGCTCTGCGCCTAGCAGTGGCAGCAGCGTCGTATTGCGTGCAGATGATCGCGGCCATTTCACGGCACCGGCCATGATCAACGGCATCAGCATCAATATGTTGGTCGATACCGGGGCCAGTCTCATCGCCCTTCCTGCGACGGAGGCAACCAGGCTGGGCATCAATTACAAGCAAGGCACGCCTAACAGTGCAGATACTGCTGGTGGAGTTGTAAAAACCTACCACGTCAAACTTGATAAAATCAAAATAGGTGACGTGGAGTTGTATCAGGTGGATGCATCCATCTTGGAGCAAGGCCTGTCCACCCCTTTGCTGGGCATGTCTTTCCTGAACCGCATGGACATGCGACGTGAAGGCGATCAGATGACGTTGACTAAACGGTATTAATCTCTTTTGCGTTCATTGCAATATCCAAGATTGCAAAGGTTAGGGGTCAAACTCTCAAGCCTTTTAAATAATTTGGCCAGCAGACATTGCGCATGTCTGCTGGCACATTGGTCCCACCTCAAACCGTAGCGATTTGTTTGGTAGCCAGATTATCAATAAGCCTGCTTCAAGCGCCTTTGTTTAACAGACTCTGCCAAACCTTCCAGCACCTTGATGCTTGATTCCCAATCGATGCAGCCATCTGTTACTGACTGACCATAGACCAGTTCTTTGCCTGGCACCAAGTCCTGACGACCGGCAACCAGGTGAGATTCGATCATGACACCGACGATACGGGTATCGCCATCTGCAATTTGTTTGCCGATATCAGCGCAGACCGGAATCTGGTTAGCGGGATTTTTTGAGCTGTTGGCGTGCGATGCATCTATCATCAGGCGGGATGCCAGGCCCGCACTGGCGATGTCCTTGCAGGCCGCATCAACACTGGCGGCATCGTAGTTAGGTGCTTTGCCACCGCGCAGGATGATGTGGCAATCTTCATTACCATTGGTCGATACGATGGCAGAATGGCCGCCCTTGGTCACCGATAAAAAATGGTGAGGCTGGGAAGAAGCCTTGATCGCATCAACAGCGATTTTGACGTTACCGTCTGTACCATTCTTGAAACCTACCGGGCAAGACAGGCCAGATGCCAGTTCCCTGTGAACTTGTGATTCAGTCGTGCGGGCACCAATCGCACCCCAGCTGATCAGGTCAGCGATGTATTGTGGGCTGATGACGTCGAGGTATTCAGTACCGGCAGGCAGGCCGAGTTCGTTAATGTTCAGCAGCAGTTCACGGGCTATGCGCAGGCCATCATTGATGCGGAAGCTGTTGTCGAGGTAAGGATCATTGATAAGACCTTTCCAGCCTACTGTGGTGCGTGGTTTTTCAAAATACACGCGCATGATGATTTCCAGCTCACCAGCAAAGCGCGGGCGTTCTTCTGCCAGGCGTTGTGCATATTCCATTGCGGCTTTGGTATCGTGGATGGAGCACGGACCGATGACGACCATCAATCTGTCATCCTGACCATGCAAAATGCGATGCAGGGCGGTACGGGCATTGGCTGCGGTTTCCGACGCTTTTTCGGAACAGGCAAACTCACGTATTAAATGTGAGGGTGGAACCAGTTCCTTCATTTCGCGTATGCGTAAATCATCGGTGCGTTGCATGTTTTCTCCTGAGAATTCTTAAAAAATAATATGTGTCAATGTAGTCAAATTCTGATCGGTAAAAATAATTACGGATAAATATGGTTCAATTTTTTCCTGGCCCAATTGCAATTTACTGGTAATAAGTGCAAGGGCAAAAAAAAACCGCCTGATCGGGCGGTTTTTTAGAATTTTGGTTTGGCTCTTTTTCTTCGAGTGCTTACCGTCTTTCCACCGCCCTTGGCTTGGAATAGCTAAAATAAAAGAAGAAAAAGAAAGCAATGTGTTTCATATCAATATTTGCGTATGTATTCAGCTCAATTATTGTTTTTACATGGTTTTACTCGGTAAAACGAGTAATTCAAAACTATAGTGCCTCAGAATTCAGCAATTTGCAAGAATGTTGCGGAAATAAGCTTATTCATTTTTTCCACAAAGGTGGCGGCTCTGGTGGAATATCCCCCTGATTGGGGTAAGCGCCAGGTACTGGGCCCTTTCTCTGCACAGCAGCCACTTGTGGCGTGTTACGGTTCATCCAGTTACGCAACTCATTGAGATTGGCGGCAATATCAGCACGGTTGGGGGCAAGGCGGTTTGCCCTTTCCAGCAAGTTCAAGGCTTTTTCATTGTCGCCTTGTGCCGCCAGGGCAACTGCCTGGTTATTGAGTGCGGAAGCATCAAACGGGTTGATCTTGGCGGCTTCTGCAAATTTTTTACTGGCAGCGCTATTGTTTCCTTCAGCAAGGAAATTGCGACCTTCTGCATTTGGGTCTTGAGCATATACGTTTGCAACAAAGCTCAAGGCCAACAAGCCTGTAATGAGCGATTGGATATGGTGTGCCACGACTTTCATGATCTCTTGCTTTCAAAAAATACTTAATTACCCTGGTAATACGCCTTTGGAGCGACAGGCGGGAATGTCACCGGTGCCTTGCGCGGCTCAAAGCTGTAGCGCAGGTACAGCGCTGCCGAAGTGTCGTTGAAATCTCCCGAGTTGTCTGCACTGATCTTGCCACCAAGGAATAAATGCGGGGTCAGCTGGTATTCTGCTGCTCCACCCACTTTAAACGCAAACGCTGTCCTGGTCTGGCCAGGGTAGCTGGTCTGGATGTTGATGGTGGGGTTGGCCGCGGCAAATTGTTCCAGCTCTGCCTGGTCTGCTGCTGAATTCGGGTAATACAAAGCTGACAGTTCGCGAAAGTGCTGAACACCGAGTGAGGTGGCGAGCTGGTAGGAGAACTTGCCTTTGCGTCCTGCTATCTCTAGCGGAATACCGAGCGCGACATAGGATTTGGGGCTGAAGTAGCCGCCATGGCCGTAGGTGAAGTAGCGCAGGTTTTTCTGGTAGAAGAAGGAGGTGAGCCCTAAACCAGTGGTGAAGCTGAAGTCATTGGTTTTGTAGGCGCGCCAGTAGGCGCCGACACCGACTTCTGCTTCGGTGTTCTTGGCAACGTTTTTACCTGTGAGGCCGTAGTAGCCAAGGCTGGCATAGACACCGCCATCTTCGCCGTCATAGGAGGTGTCGATCTTGACGCCGGTGCGGGTGATGCCACCCCAGGTGAGTCCGTAGAGGCTGTCTTTGGCGCCTGCATAGGAGAGGTAGCTGTCTGTCACGGAGCGTCTGGCGATTTCTATGCCGAGGCTGGCGCCATCATCACTGCCACTCCAGCGCAGGCCACCGACTACATTTTGTACGGGGAAGCCTATGGGGCTGGAGCCTATATCGGCTCTGACACCGGCTATTTCGTAACTGAGGTTGAGGGCGACGCCTTTGGCTTCTTCATCGAGTGTGGCGACGTTGGATAAGCCTTGCTGACGGGCGATGGTGGTGAACGGGACTTTGGCGTATCTGGCGCGTTCTACCACTATCGCATTGCGGCCAAACTGGCCTGAAACAGCAGGGTCGTTCAGATACAGAGTTCCTGCATCAGCTACCACGGGAATGATCTTGAGACCAAACTGGCCGAGGCCGAGGGTATTGATGCGGGCTTCGATCGGGATTTCTACATCGGTCAACGCTGACAGACCTATTTCTCCACTGCGCGCTCTGGTCGCGACTTCGACCGAGACTTCTGTGCGCTTGAGTTCGTTGATCGAGTCTATTTCTTTTAACAATGCCGCTTCTTCGGCGCTTACGTTCGCTGCCTTCGCGGGCCGGACTTTGCTTGCCTGCGCCAGGTTAGCTGGAGCAGCAGCATAAGCGTTGTTGCCAGCCGCTGCGTATTGTTGCGGCACAGGCACGGGCGCAGCGGAATAACTGGCTTTGGGTGGCACATAAGGTGTCACCAGTGCAGGTACATTAGCAGCACTGCCGCTTACATCATTATTTTTGGGTGCAGCCTGATTTTGCAGTGGATTCGTTTGTACTGGCGCAGCTTGTGTCGCTTGATTTGCTTGTGAAGCTTGTGATAATGGACTGCGTGTCAGATTAGCTGGTGGAATCTGATATACCGTTGCCGCACCTGTCGCCGTGCTGACATTACCGCTGGAGCCACCCTGCACTGCCACTGGAATAGCATTGCCAGCATAAGCCTGTTGCGGTACCGGTGCTCTGTTATTCAAGGCAGTAGCGGGCAATTGCGGGATACTGGGCATAGGTGCTGGAGCAGTAGCGGCCATTACCGGATTGGCGGCACGGCTTTGTGCCGCCGCCATGGTAGAGGCTGGCAATTGTGGTATCACAGGCTGAGGTGCCTGTGCATATTGAGGTTGCGCATATTGGGGTTGAGCATACTGTGGCTGCGCAGTTTGCAAAGGCACGCCTACCGGAGCAAAAATCGCGCTCCTGGGATTAGGTGCAACTAGCTGCTGTGCAGGGGCAGGTGCAGGCGCTGCATAGGATGCTGCTACCATCTGGGTTCTGCCGCTGCGGTCAGCAAAAGGGTTGACACTGAATTCGCTGACATTCGCTGGCTGCGCCTGTGCGACCAGGCGTATGCCATTTGCACCCATATCAGTGCCTGGTCTTTGTGACTGTTCCAATGCCAGGGCCTGCCTGAAATACGCCAGGGCTTTACCGGTATTACCGCGTGCACGTGCGAGGTTACCTGCCAAAGAAATAAAACGCGGATTGGATGGCTGCTGTTGCATCAGCGTTGCCAGGTGTTGCTCGGCCGTGTCAAAATCCTTGACCTGTATCGCCGCATAGACCAGACCTTGCAAGACTTCAGGATTATCGGGTTCTGACTGCAAAACGCGTTGATATAAATCTTTAGCCGAATCAGTATCACCCGCAGAAGAATAGATGCGTGCCAAAGCCAGCAACAGCAAATTGTCTTCAGGGTCAGCCACCAACATAGGCTGGATAAAATTAAAGGCGCTGGCATAATCACCCGCCTCACGCGCACGCTCGGAATAGCGCATCGAGACTATACGCTGCAAGTCTTTGTAATCAGTGACTTCTTCCGCAGTCAGCTTGGGCATGTCAGCCACGCGGTGCATAACGGCCAGCACTTCTGCTTCCTGATTTGCGCGCAATAAAGCCATGCCATATTGCAGCAACAAACCTGCCTGCGGATTGGGTGTACCTTCTACTGCACGTTTAACCAGGGCCAGGCCATGCGCAGGGTCACCCACCTTCATGTGGAAGGCGGCGATGATGCCAACAAATTCTGCATCATTGCCGGCGGTATTTTCTATGATACCGAGCAGTTCACGCGCTCTCGCGGTATCACCGCGATTGACAAAGACATTAAGGCGATCAACCTGCACCCTGGTCCAGAGACGCTTTTGCAGCTCGAACATTTCAGGTTTTCTGGCGGCGGCAGGCAGGCGCTCCAGCGTGATCAAACCTTCCCACCATAATTGCTGCATGGCGCTCAGCAAGGCACTGGCATACAAGGCCTCGGCCTGGGGATTTTCTACATTGGCTATCGCATCCATCAGGGCGCGTGCTGCACCAGGTGCATTCTGCCCCAGGTAGATTTTAGCCAGGGCCATGCGCAACCAGGGGTTGTCTGGCGTGATCAGCACGGCATCTTCGAGGTTGGCTTGCGCGACGGCGATATTACCCGCTGCTTCAGCCGCCTTGGCTTTGTCCCATAGCTGCGTTGCCTTCAATTCAGACAGCACTGTCATCTGGCGCGGCGACATATAGGCGCTGAGCTCTTCCAGATCCTTAATGCGTTTTTGCAGCGCCAGCAAACCTATGAGGCTATCAAGTGCACCCTGGTTCTTTTTATCGTCACGCAAGACCAGACGGAAATTTGCCTCGGCACCGACAACATCATTTTCTGCCAGCAAGGCATCACCGAGCTGCAACATGCCGACTGCTTCCTTGGGGTCCATTTCCACGGCCTTGCGCAATAAGGCGATGCCTTTGCTGCTATTGCTGTCTTCAAATGCGCTACGCGCATCTGCGATCATGCCCCAGTAATTGGCGCGGTCATAAGCGGGTTTCCATTGATCCTTGCGATTTGATGGCGACAATTCCACCGCTTTTTGCAAGAGTGTGCGCGATTCGATAAACTCATCCTGGCGCATTTTTACCAGGCCCATGCCACCATACCCCGCTGAATCTTTGGGATGCGATTTGATCAGCGCCTGGAAAGCTGCTTCCGCTGTTTTGAGGTCATTGTCATCAAGGGCCTTGAAAGCAGCAGTACGTGCTTTTTCTGGCGCGTCACCGCTTGATTTTGACTGGGCCTCTGGCTTATTGCTGTTTTTTGGCTCTGCCTTGGCGACCACTTCAGGTTTTGGTGCTGCTTCTATTTTTTGCTTGCTTTCAGCCGCGGCCTGCACTGCCGTACTTTGCTTGGCAGCCGCCATGACCTTGGCAGGGTTGGATTTTTCTTCTGGCACTGCTGGCGCTGCCGGATGACTCAGACTAGCAAGTCGCTCGCTGATGACCTGGTCATTCGGGAACTTATCGAGATAACGACGCAAGTGTTTCGCATTTTCATTCTTGACGCCCATCCAGCTCAAAGCCTGACGCCAGGAATCCCCGGCCTGCTTGCCAACATCAGCCTTGACAGTCAATTGTTCCAGCGCTGCCATACCTTCAAGGCGCGTAGGCTCACGGTAAGTCAGGACCTGGGCATATGCCAGTGCATAGCGGGTGTTACCTGGATTTTCTTTTTGCAGCTTTTCCAGGCCACGCTTGGCATCAGGATAGCCTGCCTTGGTACCGGCCAATACCTGGAAATATTCGAAAGCGGCATCGCCCTTGAGCTTGGAAGGGTCGCCCATTTGCTTGTAGGCTTCGACCGCGCTATCGGCATCGCCCTGTTTGGCCAGCTTGCGTGCTTCTTCGAGTTGTCCACCGCTGCCACTACCGCCCTGCAGGACAGCATTTTCAGCCGTGCGCAATTGCGTGATCGTGGCTTGCGAACCCCGCAGTTTGGAATAATAGGATTTTGCCTGTGCAGTATTGCCCGCCTTGGCTTCAAATAAGACCAGGGCCAACAAGGCATCCACATTGGAAGGTTCCAGCTTCAAGACCTTGCGCCAGGCATCGGCAGCGTTTTCATCCTTGCCACGCTGTGCCCAGAATTGCGCCTGCTCTTTCAATTGTTGCGTCAAAGGGGTATTCGCGAGAGCTGTCCCGCTTTCCAGATATGCCGTCAAAAGCGCCAGTACCAGCGCTTTCTTCTTAAATGTCATTCATGTCCCCTTTAACTTCTTCGCTAGTGAGGGCATCGTCTGCCAATGCTTATAGATAAACACTTTACAAACATTCTACAAACACTCACTTTACCTGCATTTTGAAGTAAGCCAGCATAAATAGGAAGTCCATGTGTGGCAGGAATTGTAAATCTATTGTAAATCCAATAAAAAAAACCGCTCAAGCCTGAAAGATTTGAGCGGTTTCCTTGCATTGCGCAATTTAAGTCTGATTAGCCTGACTCAGTTACCCTGGTAATAAGCCTTGGGGGCGACAGGCGGGAACGTCACCGGTGCCTTGCGCGGCTCAAAGCTGTAGCGCAGGTACAGCGCTGCCGAAGTGTCGTTGAAATCTCCCGAGTTGTCTGCACTGATCTTGCCACCAAGGAATAAATGCGGGGTCAGCTGGTATTCTGCTGCTCCACCCACTTTAAACGCAAACGCTGTCCTGGTCTGGCCAGGGTAGCTGGTCTGGATGTTGATGGTGGGGTTGGCCGCGGCAAATTGTTCCAGCTCTGCCTGGTCTGCTGCTGAATTCGGGTAATACAAAGCTGACAGTTCGCGAAAGTGCTGGACACCGAGTGAGGTGGCGAGCTGGTAGGAGAACTTGCCTTTGCGTCCTGCTATCTCTAGCGGTATGCCCAGAGCTACATAGGATTTGGGGCTGAAGTAGCCGCCATGGCCGTAGGTAAAGTAGCGCAGGTTTTTCTGGTAGAAGAAGGAGGTGAGCCCTAAACCAGTGGTGAAGCTGAAGTCATTGGTTTTGTAGGCGCGCCAGTAGGCGCCGACACCGACTTCTGCTTCGGTGTTCTTGGCGACGTTTTTACCTGTGAGGCCGTAATAGCCTAAGCTGGCATAGACACCGCCATCTTCGCCGTCATAGGAGGTGTCAATCTTGACGCCGGTGCGGGTGATGCCACCCCAGGTGAGTCCGTAGAGGCTGTCTTTGACTCCGGCATAGGAGAGGTAGCTGTCTGTCACGGAGCGTCTGGCGATTTCTATGCCTAGGCTGGCGCCATCATCACTGCCGCTCCAGCGCAGGCCACCGACTACATTTTGTACGGGGAAGCCTATGGGGCTGGAGCCTATGTCTGCTCTGACACCGGCTATTTCGTAGCTGAGGTTGAGGGCGACGCCTTTGGCTTCTTCATCGAGTGTGGCGACATTGGAGAGGCCTTGCTGACGGGCGATGGTGGTGAACGGGACTTTGGCGTATCTGGCGCGTTCTACCACTATCGCATTGCGGCCAAACTGGCCTGAAACAGCAGGGTCGTTCAGATACAGGGTACCGGCATCGGCAACCACGGGAATGATCTTGAGACCAAACTGGCCGAGGCCGAGGGTATTGATGCGGGCTTCGATCGGGATTTCTACATCGGTCAACGCTGACAGACCTTTTTCTCCACTGCGCGCTCTGGTCGCAACTTCGACCGATACTTCTGTGCGCTTGAGTTCGTTGATGGAGTCTATTTCTTTTAACAATGCCGCTTCTTCGGCGCTTACGTTCGCTGCCTTGACTGGCCTGGCCTTGCTGCTATTGCTATTAGCAACGGCATATTGCTGCGGCACTGGCACTGCAGCCGTGAAGCTGGTTTTCGGTGGCACATATGGTACATATGGCGCAGCTGGCGTGTACTGCGCCAGCATGGTTTGCCCTTCAGGATAAGGGCTTTGCATGGTCGCGCCATTGCTATAGGTATCTGGCCTGCCACGGTTTGGCTCTGGTGGCGCACCGACAGCAGTTGGCATCTTGGGCTGCAAGGTATTGGCAGGTGGCGGTGCCGAGCCCGCAGGTGCACTGGCTGGAGCAGGTTGAGCTTTTGGAGCTGGTGGCAAGCTCGGCAAACTTGGGATAGTTTTGGGTAGAGTGCTGCCAGGCGCTACATTATTCAATGGGACACCAGCAGGTGCAGGCGACGTAGTCAATGGCTTGCCGACTGGCGCAAATATACCGCCGGTAAAGTTACTGGCTGGGGCTTCTTTCAGGAGTGGTCCTGGTGCCGGTGCTACTCCTGGGGCAAGTACTGCTCCTGGTGCCGACGTCGGCGCTACTGTTCTTAGCTGTGGTTGTTGAGCGTTGGCAGGTGCACCAGATTTGCGGTCAGCAAAAGGGTTGACCTTGAAATCATTGACCGTACTGGCTGGTGCAGTATCCACCAGACGCAAACCATTCGGGCCGGAGCCGACCACGGTTTTTTGCGCCTGTTCAAGTGCCAGCGCTTTTTTGAAATAGCTGAGGGCGCGGCTATTATTTCCCTGCGCCCTGGCGACATTGCCTGCCAGTGCCAGGTAACGCGGATTATCCGGTTCCTGGCGCAGCAACACACTCAGGTATTTTTCTGCATTGTCGAGATCACGTGCTTCCATTGCGGCATAGACCAGGCCCTGCAAGACTTCCGGGTTTTCTGGATCGCTTTGCAAAACCTTGACATACAATTCCCGCGCCGATGCGCTATCGCCTGAAGCCGTATAAATACGGGCCAGCGTCAGCAGCAACATCTCGTCATCAGGCGTGGCAATCAGCATGGGCTGTATGTAGGCATAAGCCGTAGCATAATCGCCCGCCTCACGCGCACGCTCGGCATAGCGCATCGCCAATACTCTTTGCAATTGCGTGAAAGCAGTAATCTCTCCTTCTTGCAGATTGGGCATGGCCGCTACCCGGCGCATGACGGCTTCGAGCTCACCTTCCTGGTTTGCTTGCATCAACGTGCCAGCATATTGCAACAGTAAACCTGCTGCTGGTTTAGAGGTATTTTGCACAGCATCGCGCAACATGGCGTAACCACGTTCCTTGTTGCCCAGCTGTATGTACAGATTCGCCATGGTGCCGGTGAATTCCATATCACTCCCGGCGACCTGCTCAACCTGTGTCAATATCTCACTCGCCTGACTGGTATTGCCGCGCCTGGCCAGCAAGGTGATGCGGTCTATCTGTACCCTGATCCACAGGCGTTTTTGCAGATCCACCATTTCTTTCTTACGTGAAGCTGCAGGTACTCGCTCCAGCGTATTCAGGGCTTCCCACCAGAGTTGCTGCATCTCGCTGAGCAAGGCGCTGACATACAACGCTTCAGGGTCTGGCGCTTCGACATTGGTCATGGCCTCGATCAGGGCACGTGCTTGTCCTGGCATGTCGCGCTTCAGATAAATCCTGGCGAGTGCCATGCGCAGCCATGCATTATCCGGCTTGATCATGATGGCATCTTCCAGCATTTTTTGTGCTGTGTTGATGTCACCTGCGGCTTCTGCAGCCTTGGCCTTGTTCCACAAATCTTCTGACTTCAGGTTGGCGATGATGGCCAGATGGCGCGGCAGCATGATGCTGCTCAAGGCTTCCAGGTCAGCTATACGTTTTTGCAAAACCAGTACACCAATCACACCATCAAGTGCGCGGATATTGGTTTTGTCTGCATCCAGGACGCGGCGGTAATTTTCTTCTGCCCCCTTCAAATCATTTTCTGCTTGCAAGGCATCTGCCAACTGCAGGATACCGGCTGGCTCTTTGCCATTATGGGCGATCGCCTTGCGCAGGAAATGGATACCCTTGGTACTGTCACCATCTTCAAAGGCATTCCTGGCCTCGGCCACGGTTGCCCAATAACTGGCATCGTCCGAAGCTTGCTTCCATTGGTCCTTGGATTGCGCAGGTGAATAATCGACTGCCTTATGCAAGAAAGTGCGCGCCTCGATGAACTCTTCCTGGCGCATCTTGACCAGGCCCATACCGCCATAACCTATCGGATTTTTGGGATAGTTTTTGATCAGGCCCTGGAACTCGGCTTCTGCAGCCTCGATCTCATTGTCGTCCAGCGCCTTGAAGCCGGCTATGCGGCTTTTCTCTATAGGATTTTCTGCGACTGGCTTGGGTTTTAGCGCTGCTTTCTCAGTCTTATCAGCCTTATCAGCCTTCTCAACCCTCTCAGCTTTTTCCGGCTTCTCGGTCTTCTCGACCTTTTCTGCCTTTTCAAGCTTCACTGGCTTATCTGCGGACTTGATCTCCGTTGGCTTTGCAGTTTGCGTAGTTTGTGCGATTTGTGCCACTGGTGGCGTAACCGCCGCAGGTCTGGTCAAACCCACCATCCTGTCCCTGATGAGCTGGTCGTCTGGATGTTTTTCGAGATAGTGATTGAAGTATTTGGCATTTTCCGGCTTCATGCCCATCCAGCTCAGGGACTGACGCCAGGATTCTGTCGCCTGTTTGCCGACATCGGGCCTGCTACTCAGACCTTCGAGCAAGGCCATGCCCTCTACCCTGCTGGGTTCACGGTAAGTCAGCACCTGGGCGTAGGCGAGTGCGTATTTGCTGTTGCCTGGATTTTCTTTACTGAGTTTTTCCAATCCCTTACGGGCTTCGGCATGACCATTTTTAGTGCCGCCGAGAACCTGGAAGTATTCAAAAGCGGCATCGCCTTTGAGTCTGGAAGGATCGCCAATCTGCTTGTAAGCGTCGACCGCGGCTTCAGTATCGCCCTGCTTGGCAAGCATGCGGGCGTTTTCCAGCTGGCCTACGCCACCATTACTACCCTGGCGCAAAGCCTGCTCAACATTGCGTATTTGTGCAGAACTCGCCTGCGTACCACGCAAGCGCGAAAAATAGGTTTTGGCCTGCTCGGGATTGCCTGTCTTGGCTTCAAGTATGGACAAGGCCATCAGCGCGTCGATATTATTGGCATCGACCTTCAACAACTTGCGCCAGATATCTGCCGCATTATCGTCGCGGCCACGCTGTTGCCAGAACTGCGCCTGCTCTTTCAATTGCTGTGTCAAAGCTGATTGCGCGAACGCAGTTTCGCTCTCAAAAAAAACCGTCAAAAGCGCAAAGACTATCGCTTTCTTCTTGAAGACCATTTACTTCCCCTAATGATCGCTTTTTTCTGTGAGTCAGCTTGTTTATCGTCACCTCAGAAAATCAGCACTGTGTCAGGTTTTAAATCAAGGAAATGGGCAGCGCTATCCATTATTTTACGTTTCAGATAGCACGCTGCCCAAACAACTCAATCCATTTCAATTATTTCTTTTTATCTTCCAGCGCCAGGCGGGATGCCGCTTTCTTGCGCAAGAAACGGAACAGCATGGTCGCAGCAATCAGCGAGGCCAGCATCAGGAAAATAATCATGATGAAAGGCTGGGTAGATAAATGCCATTTGAGCCAGGTCCACCATGGCAAACTGCCTGCGTAATAGGTTTCACCTATCTGTGCATTGGCGATGCGGTCGCCCTTGATGAGCACCAGATCACCCTGGAATTTGCTGCGCAGATCAGCCTTATTCAAACCTGCGGTCAAGTCAGCCAGGCTGGCCGAGTCGCCAGAGGTCATGACAATCACGCTGTGTCCGCTGGACAATGGTGATTCAAACTGCATCATGGCACCAAAGGCATTGCCAGTCTTGGCCAGCATTTCACCGGCATGGCGTTCCATGGTATCGAGATCACGGCCAGCCCAGCGGGTCACGAGACGCAGGAAACCTGTAGGCAATTGCAGGCGGTTGCCGTTTTCATCCATGCTCATCGGCATGTATTTTGACCACTGCTTGAGCAAAGGCAGATTGCCGCTTGCACCTAACAGCAGGAAGTCTTTATCACTATGTTTTTCAACGTCGGCGCTACGGATCAGGGTACTGTTCAGTACCGGGTAACCTGTAGATTCACCCATGCGGCCCATGACATTGAGGAACAATTCCATCTCTTGTGCATTTGGGCGGTCTGGCATGACGATGGCTGTTTGCGCCAGGTCTGCCATGCGTGTGAACGGGAAGCCGGCATTTGCCATATATGCCAGATTAGGCATGGCGGCATAGTGTGGCATGTTCGAGAAATCGATCGTCGAATCAGGGTCTATGGCAGAGCGGACATTGTCGAGATACACGTCTTTACAGGCACCTTGTTTTGGGTAGTCGTAAAAGAAGTGGAATTGCAACTGGTTCTCTGCACCGATACGGAAAGTCGGCACCTGGATTTCATCCTGAGCATAACGCTGGCCATCCTTGAAGAACAGCATGACCGATTCCTTGATCTTGCCTTTATCGACCTGACCACCGGACAAAGGCAGAGAGCGCACGAACTCATCATTGATGCCTATGTTCAGAGTAGATTTATCAACGGTAGGACGCGGCGTGAAACGGTAACGCAAATCGATAGGCACGCCTTCTTTTTGCCAGGTGAACAAGTCAGGCGCAACGCGCAGGTTCACGCGTATCAGGTCTGGTGTCAGACCATTAACTTTCAATGCCGGTGGCGCAGCCAGTTCACCAAACTTGACTGGTCTGTCAGTAGGCAACCATTTTGGCGCATCGTAGGCTTTGCGTGGATCGATTTCTTTGAGGTTCTTGATCACGGCAGATTCGCCAGACATGGCCATCTGGCCCATGGTCAGGGCTTGTACGGCAATCTTGAGTTCATTGACATCACGTCCCAACACCAGCAACAACTTGGCTTTGGGATTTGAAGGATTAGCCATGATGGCCAGAGTCGGACCTGAAATTGCAGGTAAAGTAATGCCTGCCGGTGCCTCATTGGCGGTAGCGAACAACACGGCGTTACCACGTGGCAGGGTATTGGCTTCGATAGGGAAGCGCGCGCCACGATAAGAAGACAGATGTCCAAACCAGGAAGCAACGACACCTGCATTGCGCAAGACTTCCAGTGAAGGTGTTGCGGGCAGGATGAAAGGCAGCTCCAGCAATTTGTTGTCGCGTCTGTCAAAGAAAGGTGCTGGCAACATACCCAGGTCATTTGCCAGGGTCAGGGGAGAAACTGTCAATTCCAGATTGGTGGTGTGGCTGAGCTTGGCCCACAGGCTGGAGTGATAAGGGTCTTCACAATCCCTGGTGTAATGGCCGATGAGTTTAAAACTGAGTTGATTAAAATCAGCAAAAAAACGTGGATCTATAACGTCTTCACGCACGATGCCTTTGGACGTCTCTCTCGGCAAAGGAACAACGCTAACCAGTTCATTGTTGACCAGCACCTGTATGTGCGACAGGTCAGGCAATAAAGCCGGTGAATAGGCAATGCCATATTTGACCTTGGCTGCAGTAATCACCTCGTCGCTGCGTACAGTGAAGGGGAAGGAACGCTCGCCCTCAGTGCCACGTAATTCGACACTGGAACTGACGCCTATCATGTCCTTGAGGCTGATGTTATAGGTCTTTTGTCCACCTATTACCGAGGTTGGCTGCAAGTCTTCCAGCGCAATTTTTTCAGTAACGGCAGGTTGGGCGGTAGCTGTGGCTGAAGCACTCGCGTTCGCATGTTTGGACTTGGCCAAACCATCTTCATGGTGTGCTACCGCTGTTACGCCACACAGTATGGCCAGAGCCGTGCTACTGCCTTTGCGCGTTAATTTAGCTCTGACACTTGTCACGATGTTTTTCACGATGGACGCCTCATTTATTTTATTCATATGCCCTGTTCTTTCCGCTACGTATTGCTTCATGCTGCTACCAAACCTGCTGAACCCGCGCATGCTGTGGTATGCGATTTCTTTCAAACCATTCAGCGGGTGGTCGATATCCCTGTCGTTTGACCAGCTGAGCCAGACGTCGGCACGGCCTATGGTGCAATTGATCAAATCCATTTCCTGCTGCAAATCGAGCGGCGCGAATTGTACACTGAGCAGATTATCCTTGAAGAACACTGTCTTAGCCGGAAATACTGACTCCCCATTGGTGCCATACAGGGAAATCATCAAATCTTCATCCTTGTGCATCTGAAAACCTTCAGGTACACGGAAAGACATGCCACCCATGGAAAAATCTTCAGTACGGCAAACGATGGAGTGGCCATTGCTCAAACGCAGGGTGGCATTCAATACTGCCCTGACCCTGTGGGTACGCCTGACCTGTTTGGATTCTGTGGCAACAGCCAGTGTTGCGCCCAGGATGACCAGGTTATAGATCGTCCACAGCATATTCAGGATAACGGTATCCATCTCATAGGTATTCCACCACACCGCCCGGCCTATGCCGACAAAGAAGCCCAATACATTCATGCCCAGCATGATCAGATAAGGCTTGGAAATCGACCAGTCAAAATGCTCCTGCTCGACCAGACCACCTTTGGCAGTCACGTTGAATTTACCAAGTTTTGGATTGATCAGCGCCACCAGTGTGGGGCGGAAGATATACCAGGCCAGTGTCGCTTCATATACCTCTGCCCAGAAGGAATGCCGGTGCGCGCCCTGTATACGGGAGTTGGTCAGGTTGGCATGCAAGAGATGGGGCAAGGAATATGCCGCAATCGACAAAGCCGAGGCCTTGATGATATGCACTTCAAAAAACAGGTAGGACAACGGTGCCAACAAAAACACCATGCGCGGCAAACCATAAAAGAAATGCAGCATGGCATTGCTATAGCAAAGCCGCTGACCAAAACTGAGTCCCTTGCCCAGCAGGGGATTATCAGTCCGGAAAATCTGCGCCATACCCCGCGCCCAGCGTATACGCTGACCAACGTGAGCGGACAGACTTTCAGTAGCCAAACCGGCCGCCTGCGGCAAGGCTAGATAGGCAGTGTTGTAGCCCAGGCGTTGCATTTTCAATGCGGTATGTGCATCTTCTGTCACAGTCTCAACCGCAATGCCGCCGACTTCTTCGAGATAGGTGCGGCGCAAAATGGCGCAGGAACCGCAAAAAAAAGTCGCATTCCACAGATCATTACCGTCCTGTATCAGACCATAGAACAGCTCACCTTCATTTGGCACATTGCGGAAGGTTTGCAAATTGCGCTCAAACGGATCTGGCGATAGAAAATGATGGGGTGTCTGTACCATCGCCAGTTTGGGATCAACCAAGAACCAGCCCATCGTATATTGCAAAAATGAGCGCGTCGGCATGTGATCGCAATCGAAGATCGCAACGAAATCGCCGGTCGTGCGTTTCAGGGCAGCATTGATATTACCGGCCTTCGCATGATTATTATCCGCACGGGTAAAACACTGCACACCGACTGAGGCAGCAAATTCGGCAAAGGCAGGGCGACGTCCGTCATCAAGGATAATGATATTGAGTTTATCCTTGGGCCAGTCTATGCCCATAGCCGCTAGCACGGTAGGCTTAACCACAGCCAGGTCTTCGTTATAGCTGGGGATGAACAAATCTATCGTAGGCCAGGTCGAGGTATCTGGCGGCATCATGACTGGCTTGCGCTTCAAGGGCCAGGCAGTTTGCAAATAACCCAGCAACAGCACCAGCCAGGCATACACTTCAGCCATGATCAGCACCAGTGCAAAAAACAGGTCGATCAGATTGTCCGTGCCTATGGTGTAGGTGATGCGCCAATAGATATAGCGGCTGGTGGCACTGATGGAGAACATCACCATCACCAGTGAAATCAGCGTGCCGGTATACCGGCGCAGGTACAGCGCAGTACTGAAAATGATAATCGAAAACAGTGTTTGCAGCGGCAAATCCAGCGGGATGCTGATACTGGTCCAGTACAAGAACACTGCGACCATCAAGGCCAGAAAACGCGGCGTCTTGCGCTCCCAGCCTGGCCAGTTGACCATGGCACGCCCCAGGTCGTTAAGACGACCATAGAGATATCGGGAGTTAAGTATCGAGCGCATTTAATCTACCAATCTGAAATTCGTTTGCAGCCAGGCCGTCAACTCTTGCATGTCATGGGTGGCAGAACAATGCTGGGAGTAATACGATACCGGCGTCTGGCAAGCCAGTGCTTCACTGACTGCTTCATCCTTATGGATGGTCACTGGAATGAAGCGTTTGCCCAGGCTGCTGCGCAACATGCCAAACACATCACGGCTCAGTTGCTTGGCAGCGTCCATCTGATTCAACAGATAACAATACCCCAGAAACTCTTTGCGGTCAGCACAGTAATACTCAATCAGGGACTCTATCGATGGTATTGTCGAATACGATGCCGCATCCGGCTTCAAAACCACCAGCGCATAATTTGCTGCGTGCAAGACTTGTTGCAAATAAATACTGGGGCCAGGTGGCGTGTCTATCAGGACCACGCTGTTCTCAGGCAAATTCAGCGAAGCCAGTTTATTTGCCAGCCATTTTGGATTGGCCTTGATCTCCTGCTCGAAAACTGCGCGTTGATCTTCATCTACGCTTCCATAGGGCAGGAAATCAACACCATAAGCGCTTTCAAACAAGACATCTGTCCAGCTGTTCTCCATGGTTTCTTGCTGCGCAATACCGCTGGCATCATCATGTGCCATGCCAAAATGCAGCCTGAGCGCATTTTGCGGGTCAAGGTCCAGTATCGTGATACGGGGACCAAGACGGGCCAGGGATGCCGCCAGGTTTGCGGTAACGGTAGTTTTACCTACCCCACCCTTGGGAGAAATGACAGCAACTACCCTCATGGTTTAAATATTTTTTTAAAAAAAGAATTACTGCCAGTATCGGCGGGTTTGGCTTCTTCCTGCTTGCCTGCCAGGCGACCAAAGACTGCACTGACAGCCTGGTCCTTGGCAGCAGACCTGGACTTTACAGTCTGATTACGTGGTTCTTCAGCAGCTTCATGAGCTTGCTTCACGGGCATCGCATGTGCTGCTGGCAAACTATGTATGACAGTGGCGGCCGAAGGTGCAACAACTACAGGCTTGCGGGTGCCGGCAAGCGCTGCAATACCCGGCGCTGCTGTCAGAGCTTCAGGGGCAGGTGTTTGCGCCCTGCCGGAAAACAGGCCAGTACTACCCGCTTCTTTTTGCTTGCCTGTACTTTGTTTGTTCGCCGTCGGCAAAATTTTTGATAAGAATGGTGATGCTGTTTCTGGCTCAGCTTCCTGCTCTTCAGGCGCAGCGTTTTGCATCAGCATTTGCTTTAAGGGCAATTGCGAACTATGTTTGATACTGGCATGAACTTCAGGTGCTGCCTGCAAGGAACTGGTCTTAACGGCAACCGACCTGGCCGCCGCAGGTTTTGCTGCAGCCGGACGGAATGGACTATCATTCGATGGTACTGGTGTGGCAAGGTCTTCTTCACGATGCCGGGCACGTACAGGTGCTACTGCGGGAGGTGCTGAGTGTAGATGCACATCACGCAACAAGGGCCAGCGCTGCTTTGCCTGTTCACTGTCAGCATCGCGATTGATTTCGCGATACGCATCAGTCGATTGCCCAAATTTCTGAAAAAGATTTTTTACGTCATCATCCATAATGTTCACCAGCTCCGGTTACTTGCAGCGTCACGATTCAATTAACGACGTGTGAAATAAGACGGCTCTTCTGACTGCTTCTTCAAATCAAATACAAATAATTGTCCATCTTCGAATACGCCAGCCCGCTGTGTCAGGCGCAAGGACTTGTCCATACCCAGGCCATCAAACCACTGGGCATAAACACCTTCCAGTAATGCCGGTGACCATTCCAGTGCCTGCTCGCCGAATGCCACTTTCAATGGCGAGGCGTGATGGGCAACGACCAGCGCATCGGCTTCTTCCACCAGCTCGACCCAGCCCCAGTTCATTTCTGACCAGACCTTGTTCATGCATGCTTCCAGCGCTTGCAGGCTGCTGCCGTCATCCACATGAAAGCCCGCAGCCATGGTGCGGCCCAGTTGATGCATGAAAGCGCGCAGGTCGCCAGGCTCACCTTTGGAAGCGAATTCAGCAGAAAATGCTCCAAGGAAAGATCTCCATTGAACTGAGCACTGCTGCTCTTCGTAATAGCGAATTGAATTTGTGGACATGCTAATGACACCTTTGCGTTAACTTTTTCTCTATAGCTACTATCGTGACATGCAAATCATAGAGAGTGTTGATTCGTTGCGACTTTACCACTCGCCTTTATTGCTAGTCCAGCCTATATGAATGGTGAAATGTCAACAATTAATAATAAGATCAAGCATTTATAAAAATTTAATTGTTTTGCAAACCATTTTCACAATTACGGGGCAAAAAGCACACAATATCCCCTTTTTTTTGCGAGGCACTGACAATTACCCATGCAGATAAATGGACTGACAAAAACAGCTAGCCTCACAAATAGCTCACAGAATTTCAATCTGTTGGAGCATTTGAAACTCAGCGCCCGTTCTTCAATCCAGCCAGCAGCCAGTCTATGATTTTTTGTATGCTTAAAGACGCGGGATTATCCGGCTTGTATTCGAGCACCGGGCGCTCATAGGCGAGCGCTTCCTCGACTTGCGGACTTTCCTGGACGATGAAGGGCACCATGCGCTCACCCAGCCTGTCGGCAATCAGGGCTACCACATCTTGCGCCAGTTGCCGCTGCGAACCCTGGTTAACTATATAGGCAGAACCAATATCTGCCTGGTTCCTGTGCCCATAGGTAGAAATCAATTCTTCCATCTCAGGCAGGGTTGAATATGAAGCCGCATCGGCGAGTACCACCACCAATAAAAAGTCTGCCGCATGGATCGCCTGCTTCAGGTAAACCGAAGGCCCAGGCGGTGTGTCCAGCAATACGATGGCATTGGCAGGCAGTTTTGCAGCCTGCAACTTCTTGCGCAGCCAGGGTTCTTGCTGCTCAAGCACATCTTCAAAACGCATGCGCTGCTTTTCTCCACCATTGCCAAAGGGGACAAAATTCAATCCGAATTGACTCGTGTAGCAGGCATCCATCAACTTGGCGCGTGCCGCCGTCAACAGGCTGACGCCATTGGTCTCGCCTGCCTCAAGGCCACCAAGATGCCATTGCATGGCGTTTTGCGGATCAAGATCAACAATAGTGACAGGAAACCCGCGCTGAGCCAGGCCGACACCCAGATTCGCGGTGATCGTGGTCTTACCGACCCCGCCTTTCGCAGAGACAATGGCAATGACTATCATGTGCGCAAGCCCGGCATGTCAATACATGGAGAGCCACCAGCCATCAGGCAGTGCCCCCTACTGTCAGGCCTTCTATACGCAGGCTAGGCTGGCCAACGCCGACTGGCAGACTCTGCCCTTCCTTGCCACAAACACCAATGCCTGAGTCCAGGCGCAGATCATTGCCTATCATGCTGACATGATTCAATACTTCCGGGCCATTGCCTATCAGGGTAGCGCCCTTGACTGGATAGGTTACTTTGCCGTTTTCTATCATATATGCCTCACTGGCCGAAAATACGAACTTACCGTTCGTTATATCGACCTGACCACCGCCAAAGTTGACAGCGTAGAGACCATTTTTAACAGATGCGAGAATTTCTTCGGGATCTTTGTCACCGGCCAGCATATAAGTGTTGGTCATGCGAGGCATGGGCAAATGGGCAAATGATTCACGGCGGGCATTACCAGTCACCGGCATTTTCATGAGACGCGCATTCATGGTGTCTTGGATATAGCCTTTGAGGATGCCATCTTCTATCAGTGTCGTGCACTGGGTAGGATTGCCCTCATCGTCCATATTCAGGGAACCACGGCGGTTCACCATGGTGCCATCATCCACTACCGTCACTCCTTTGGCTGCGACACGTTCACCTATGCGACCAGAGAAAGTGCTGGAACCCTTGCGGTTAAAGTCCCCCTCCAGACCATGACCTATCGCTTCATGCAACAGTACGCCAGGCCAGCCAGGGCCAAGTACTACGGTCATCGGGCCAGCCGGGGCAGGACGCGCTTCCAGATTCACCAGCGCTGATTTGACGGCTTCGTCTGCATATTGCTCCAGCAATACATCAGTGAAATACGAATAATCATAACGGCCACCACCACCACTGGTACCCACTTCACGGCGACCATTTTGTTCAGCAATGACCGTCAGTGAAACACGCACAAGAGGGCGGATGTCGCCAGCAATCACACCGTCACTGCGTGCCACCAGCACCACATCATATTCACCGGCCATGCTGGCCATGACCTGCACTATGCGCGGGTCTTTTGCTCTGGCGATTTTCTCGATTTTTTCCAGCAACTGGACTTTTTGATTGGCGTCCATGGAATGAAGGGGATCATCACGCAAATACAGTGAGCGGTTATCCAGACCTTTGAGACTGGATGCCACCTGGATTTTGCCAGTACCCTGACGGGCGATAGTACGGGTTGCCCTGGCAGCATCGGACAGGGCTTGCTCGGATATTTCATCAGAGTAAGAAAATGCGGTTTTATCGCCAGAAACGGCACGTACACCCACACCCTGGTCGATAGAAAAACTGCCAGTCTTGACTATGCCCTCTTCCAGGCTCCAGCCTTCGTTGCGGGTGAACTGAAAATACAAATCGGCATAATCGACTTTATGAGTGAACATGCTGCCCAGCACCTTGCTGAGTTTGGCTTCATCAAGGCCAAATGGGGTCAGCAAAATATCGCGTGCGATAGCGAGGTGGCTCATGGCGGGATCAAATGGGGTCATAGAATAAATTATTTACACTGCAATTAAATTAGCGCACATTATTTGCAAAATATTTGCAAAATACTGGCAACATACATGCAAAGCGCTGGCGCACACACTGACATTGTAGAGCATCTGTGGGTTTCTCTGGTCTGCTCACTTCGCTCATTGCCACATTGTCCCCCGCATTAGTTTCATAACTTGCGATGACGCAATGCCGGCAAACTTTCGCGTATGCTGGCAATCAGGCTTTCATCAATGTCCCCACTGACAATACCCTCGCCCTCTTCCAGTACATTCAAGACCTTGCCCCAAGGGTCGATCAGCATGCTATGCCCCCAGGTACGGCGGCCATTCACATGCTTGCCGCCCTGGCCACAAGCCAGCACATAACACTGGTTTTCTATCGCGCGGGCACGTAACAGTATTTCCCAGTGCGCCTGGCCGGTCGTATAGGTAAATGCAGCAGGCACAACGATCAGAGAGCTGGTTCCCAGCGCACGGAATAATTCAGGGAAACGCAAGTCATAGCAGATAGACAGCGCCACCTTGCCAAAACCTGCATCAAAACTGCTGACCTGGTTACCGGCGACGATAGTGCGCGCCTCTTCATACGACTCTTCACCCTTGCTGAATCCAAATAAATGAATTTTGTCGTAGCGCGTAATCTGCTGGCCTTGAGGGTCATAGACCAGGGTCGTATTCAAGACCTTGCCAGGTTCGGCGGCCTGCAGAGGGATGGTGCCACCGATGAGCCAGACACCAAGAGTACCCGCCATTTCGGCCATCATGGCTTGCATGGGCCCCTGCCCTATAGGCTCGGCGATATCTACCTTATCGGTTTCCTGCAAGCCCATCAGCGGCCAGTATTCAGGCAATAATAATAATTTTGCGCCTGAGGCCGCCGCTTCCTGCAACAGGCGTCTGGCAGTTGCCATGTTCTCTGCCAGCACGGGCGTGGATATCATTTGTATTGCTGCTATCTTCATATCACCCTCTTTTATCAGTATGTTACCGTCACAGAGCAAATGGCTCCATTCCCGCCATACTCAAGGCTTGCTTGCGGCCTTGATCGCCGACGGATTGTCACGGCTTTCAACTTTGGTCACCGTAGGTTCTTTCCATGAACCACTGACCTTGTACTCAAACGTAAATGCCCTGCTCAAAGGTTCTTTCAAAAATAATTGAGCAAGAAAGGTGCCAAGGCCGATGACCGGATTCACTGCAAGACCATAAACGACCGATGCCGTACCCACATTCACCACAGGAATGACGGTCACATGCAGGTCCTGAGCTTCTCTGACCAGATCAGCATTTCCTTCCAGCAACACGGTCGCATTGACACCCAGCATCTTCAGGTTATCGGTTTTTGCCACACCTTGCTGTATATGCGCAATACCTGCGATGGAATCAAAGGCAAAGCCATCAGAAAACACGTCGCGGAAATCTAGTGTCAGGCGGCGCGGCAAGGATTGCAGGCTCAACACGCCCAGCAGTTTCGCGGCCCCTGGATCTACTTTCAAAAATTGCCCACTAGCAAGCACCATTTTGACCTGGCCACTCATGCTGGGTATGTCCATCGCAAAAGGCAGGCCGTTCCATTGCACATCGCCTTCTAATTTACCTTTACCACCACGCAAGACATCGGCAAAACCCAGCCGTTCCAACAGCTTGCCTGAATTTGCAATATCCAGCACATAATTGAGCTGGGTACGCCCATCGCCGCCCTGACTGGCCCATTTACCGGTGGCATAAAAGTCTGCATCAGGATTTCTCAACAGCAGCCTGTTGATCTGCCACTCACGCCCATTACCCTGGCTGACGAGTTGATTAACTGCCTGCAGCTCCAGATGCCCGAGCTTTTTATTGAACAACTCAAAGTTTTCAGCAACGATGTCCAGTCCAGGAATTTGTGTCGTGGTATTTTTTCCTTCCAGCAACTCACTGACATCGGCAGCTGCCGACTGGGGAATGATGAGATTACTCAGGCGTGCCGTAATACTGCTCAGCGCTTGTCCACCTGTTCCTTCATTCCAGGTCAGATAACCGGCAACCTGATTTGAATGTATATTGGCTTGCCAGGTTTTATTTTGACGGGAAACACCAACAATGACATTTTCGAGCTGCTTGCCCATGATATTCAATTGCGGCGTCCTGACAGCGACCGTGCTCGGTTCCAGGTAAGGCGACAAATCAACTTCGGCACTATCCCTTTCTGCACCGGCGGCATTGGCCTGCTGGCTCGCAGACACTGGCGCCATCAGGCGTCGCCACTCGTCTATATTCAGGGACTTGAATTCTATATTGGCATTCAAACCGCTATCCGGCTCTGGTGCGGGTGCATTGACACCTATGCCACCACGCACTACCTGCCATGGACCACTGCCCTGTTTTTGCCGCGAATATCTGGTGTTGATGGAGTTACCAAGACTAACGCGGATTTCATCACGCAAGGTTTGCGCATCCTGGCCTGCCTGTGGCAACAGCTCAAAATGCAAAGGCATGAGCTCTGCACTGGCCTTTTTCAAGGGTGCAGGAAAATTCAGGGAGATGCCCGCCATCGTTGAATCAACGATGATTTCCGGCTGCCGTTTTTTGACATGGATGCTGGCCGTGTAACGGCTGGCACCGCTGACACGATCAGCCATTTTATCGACCATGCTGACGGGGATGATCTTGCGTATGCCATCGGCAGTGACGGTACCATCGAGCCTGACTTTAACGCTGTTATCTTTTTGCGAGCCGCCAGTAATTTGTACCGGGCCGCCAAGCGCCATGCCTCTCAGTGTCCCGAGGTTGACCCCGGTTTCATTGAACTCCAGCTTGCCATTCAAACCTGTTACCTGGGGAATACCAGGTTGTAATACCACGTCGTTATTAGCAAACTGCAAAATACCGAGGACTTTTGACTCTATCAAATGCTGCAAGGGCAATTGCAATTTGAGCTGCAAGGCAGCAGGTGCCGAGGTTTTGGCTTCCTTGAGAAAATGCCCCAGCCAGCCACTGACCGGACTCGCCCCCACATAGGCCAGCATATTTTGCAGACTGCCACTGACCGCGCCATCAATACTCAGGATGGCACCATGCTGCGACAAATCAGGAATAATCGCCTTGACCTTTTTCAGATCGACACCCAGGGTTTTGGCGGTGTCGCCAGTAATCTCCATCCTGGCTTTATCAAACACAAAACCACCTTTAATGTCATCAATGACTGGCCATAGGGGCTTGCCTTCTTCATTCAGTGCGCCGGCAGAAAAATCGAGTTTGGCGCCAGCCAGGCTACCCTTGATCAGGAATTCACCCCTGTGGTTTTTCTTGCCGTCAGCAGTATGGAATGGAAAATGCGCGAGATCACCCCGTATGCGCACGCTGACATCATTGGCCTTGCCTTCCAGTATGGAGTTCAGCAGCCAGTGCCGCAAATGCTCTTCTGCTGCGGCAGGAATGTAACGGTCAAGCTGCTTCAGGTCAAAGCCTGTAATACTACCGGTCAAATCTACCTCGCCCGGCTGGGCATCGGCACCATGACGCATGGACATGATGTGCTTGCCGGACAAAATGGCGCGCATGCCTTCTTGTTGCGCTTCCATTTTATGTATCTGGAAAATCAGTTTGTCCTGCTCAACAAACTGCCACTGCGCATGCATGTTCAGGCTTGAAAACGGCATGAGAGGATCAACAAAATAACTGGACAGACGCAAGGACAGGTTTTTGGAATCCAGCACGAAACTGCCACCCTTGTCATTGGCCTCCAGGCTACCTGACAGGTTTTCAAACCCTGGTATTGCGGGCACAGCCGCTTTTGCCGGGGACGTGGCGGTTTTGGCTCTGGCCAGTTGCGCTGGCTGCGCGGTCATCGACAAATCGATGAACTGCCCTTTCACACTATAAGACGACACATCAGGATAAGTACCCTGCCATTTGGCAGTGAAGTCACGGAGTTGCCCCTTGGGTGCAAAGTCCAGCATCATCTGCCTTTGGTCGTTTGGCAAAGGCAGGTGCTCGGCAAAATTGGCCAGTGTCTGTAAATCCAAAGTTTTGGCGTATAACTCGACCTTTTCAGGCTGGCCCTTGTCACCGGGGGTAAATGTTTCCTTGATGGTGGTGGCAGGTAATTGCAGGCCTTCGCGGGTGCGCATGGAAAAATTGATGAGCGAGACACTATGACCAGCCTTGCCCATCAGGGCCGCCAGGAACTTGTGTGTCGAAGTCTGGGTTTCGCTGGCGACGAGGCGACCACTGACCAGGGCCATGTCCAGCTCAGGCAGATCAGCACGGAACTTGCCTAACACGTCCGCCAGGCTAAGGTCTGCAGTCAGGTCTGCCAGCCTGCCCTTGTCCAGATGCAGCCAGGCACGTACTGAGCCATAGGCTTTCTTGACATCGGCGGGATAGTCTATATAGGCCTTTAATGCAGCCAGGTCAGTACGGCGCAGATCGGCGTACAGATCGCCGGTCCATAAAGAAAAATCTGAAATCTTTTTGGCAAAAACCGGGTGCTGGAAATCGCCTCGTATATCCAAAGGCGCAGAAAGGCTGGTATCAGGCGTTGCCTTAAGGGCAAACCTGTGATTGCGCCACTGGTTTTGCAAGAGGAAATTCACATCCGGCAATTTCAGCTCTGCCGCATTACGCAGTTTATCTGTCCAGCGCACAGACCCCTTGCGTATCAATACTTCATGCTGAGCCAGCACCCAGTCCAGGCCCTGCCCCTTGCTTTCAGCAGCAGGATCGATATGAAAACCGCCGACATAAATTTTACCGTCCGCGTCCCTCTGTATATCAAGAGAAGGCTGATTGATGACGATACGCTCAAAACGCAAATCGGCAACTGCGAGTGTCCACCAGGACATGGTTGCCGACACTTCGGGCAAAACCAGCGCGGCACCACCCTGCTTGTCACGCAGCACGACATTTTCCAGCGTCAGTTGTGGATTGAGGCCCTGCCAGGAAGCGCGCAGACTTGCAATCTGCAATTGCCGTCCGAGAGAGTTTGAAATCGCCTGTTCTATATCAGGCTTATACCTGTCTACATTGGGCAATACGACATAGCGCAATACCAGCACCAGTATGCAAAACAGGAAATACAATGCCAATATCAGCCTGAGCGTGAAGCGCAGGCTTTTATCGCAAGTCCGCCAGGTAAAGCGACAGAACCGCCAAAAATGACCCGGCTCGTCGTCCTTGACTGCGGTGTTAGCAATGTTCTCTTGATCTGCTTGTGTCATTGCTAATGTTTAATTTGTTTGTAAGTAAAACTTGCGCAAAAACCATGCGCTTGCAAATGAGCAAGCTCCATTACCCTTGCGCAAATCCTCACATGCCGGGAAATATCAGCAAAACAAGCCCGGAATTTTTAACATGCTGTAATTAAATAAACAGCATTCATTATCAATTAAATAACTCCCGCAACAATCAAGCTTAACCCACTCTGGCACTTGACATCAATTTTATACTCCCAAGGAGTATAAAATTAATTACTGCTGCTTGCATAGTCCTGGCAGCCAATACCACCCTGCCCGACTCTTATCGCTTAAAATCAATCACAACACTGACCATATCTGTCCATTTCAGCTTTATTACAACCCTATTATGACCGCAAGCACCAGCATGAACGCCGAAATTCTCCAGGCCTCCCGCTTTTTCATTCATTGCATGGAAGCAGATACCAGCCGAAATGAGCAGTTACAGCAAGTTTCTGAATTATCCTTGAGCCCGGCCCATTTTGCGCAGTTTTTACAAAAAGAAATATACGCAGGTGCCACTCTTAACAAAGCCATGCGCCGTCTGCGCAAGCTGGTGGTCTGCACCCTGATCAAGCGCGACCTCTGTGGGCAGGCAGACCTCAATGAAGTGATTACGACAATCAGCCTGTTTGCGGATTTTGTCGTACAACAGCATCTGCAAGCCCTTAATACCGAAATGCAAGCCATGCATGGTATTCCCATAGGGGAAGAAAGTGGCACGCAACAAGCGATGATCGTGCTGGGCATGGGCAAACTGGGTGGCTATGAGCTCAACGTCTCTTCTGATATAGATTTGATTTTTTGCTATGCCGAAGACGGCGAAACACAAACCACAGACTCCAACCAGCGCAGTCTGTCAAATCACGAGTACTTCAGCCGCCTTGGTAAAAAACTCATCGCTGCCATTTCTGAAGTGACAGAAGATGGTTATAGCTTCCGTGTCGATATGGCCCTGCGCCCGAATGGCGCATCTGGCCCGCTGGTCGCCAGCTTCAATATGATAGAAGAGTATTTCCTGATACAGGGGCGAGAATGGGAGCGTTATGCCTGGGTCAAGGCCAGGGCAATGACGGGCAATGCCGAAGACATCGCTGCGCTGGAAAAAATCATCCGCCCTTTCGTCTATCGTCGTTATCTTGATTATGGCGCGATTGACTCCTTGCGTTCCATGCATGCCCAGATCCGGGCGGAAGTCGTGCGCCAGGAAACCAAACATCCAGAGCGCAGCAATAACGTCAAGCTTGGGCGTGGAGGCATACGGGAAGTAGAATTTCTGGCACAGGTTTTCCAATTGATACGCGGTGGCCGTGATGCCAGCTTGCGTGAACGCTCCACCCGCCTGACTTTGCAGACCCTGGCAGAAAAAGGCATTCTGGATGCGCCCATCATAGAAAAACTGCTGGACTCCTACACCTTTTTGCGCAATCTCGAACATAGACTGCAATATCTGGATGATGCTCAGACCCATACCTTCCCGGCCAGAGATGAGGATCAGTTGAGGATTGCGCAGATGATGGGTTGCGCCAGCGTGACAGAATTGCTGGACCTGTTGCGCCCTCACCGTGAATTCATCGCCGATCAGTTTGATGCGATCTTCCGCGACAAGGCAGAGAACAATAGCGAAAATGAACAAGGCATGCTGGCAGTCAGCCTGTCTAGCCCTGACAGTGACGAATTAATCGCTGCCCATTTGGCAGGTCTGGAATTTTCAGCACAGGATGCGGCAGCGTTCAGCCAAAGACTGCAGGCCACCTGGCAATCACCGAAAGTGCAATCCCTGTCTGAAGCCAGCCGCATGAAACTGGTGGCACTGGTCAATAATGCCCTCAACATTATCGCCAGACAAAGCAGTAACCAATTACTGGCCTGGAACCGCCTGCTCGACTTCATGGAAGCCATCGCCCGCCGCGCGGCTTATCTCGCACTGCTAACTGAATACCCGCATGCTTTGGCAAGGGTGATACGCATGATGGGCGCGTCTGACTGGGCAGCCAAGTTCCTGACCCGCCATCCTCTGCTGCTGGATGAATTGCTGGATGAGTCTTCACTGCATCAGCGCCCGGACTGGTCAGTGTTCCGCCAGGATTTGCAACAGCATCTGGCGCAGCATGCCGGCGACACTGAAAGGCAAATGGAAACCCTGCGTGAAATGCACCATGCCATGCAATTTCGCTTGCTGGCGCAAGATCTGGAAGGCCAGCTAAGCGTAGAACATCTGGCCGATGAACTCTCACAACTGGCCGACATTATCGTTGAAGCCGTCTTGCAATCTGCCTGGCAAACTATTGCTACCAGGCATAAAGCCGAGCCAAGCTTTGCGGTCATCGCCTATGGCAAACAAGGTGGCAAAGAGCTGGGTTATGCATCCGATCTCGACGTAATCTTTTTGTATGAAGATGAAGACCAGGAGGCTCCCGCCAACTATGCCAAGCTGGCGCAGCGCTTCATTACCTGGATGACCAGTCACACACCGGCAGGCATCTTATTCGATATTGATATCGCCTTGCGTCCTGATGGAGCCAGTGGCTTGCTGGTGTCCTCAGTGTCTTCCTTTGCCCGTTACCAGGAAAAATCCGCCTGGCTATGGGAGCATCAGGCACTGACACGTTCCCGCTTTTGCGCCGGCGATGCCAGCATAGGTGCGCAGTTTGAGCAGATACGCGAACAAGTCCTGCGCCAGCATAGAGATATAGAGAAGTTGCGTACTGAAGTCATCGGCATGCGTAAAAAAATGCATGATGCCAACGTCAATCGCAGCGACCTGTTTGATCTCAAACAGGATGCGGGTGGCATGATAGATATAGAATTCATCGTGCAATTTTTGGTATTGAAATATGCAAACCAGTATCCTGAATTGACCGCTAACAAAGGCAATATCGCCTTATTAAAACGTTGCGGAGAGTTAGGCCTAATCGATTTGCAACTGGCTAATCAGGTATCAGATGCTTATCGCTTATTCCGTAAATTGCAGCATGGCATACGGCTGCAGGGTGAAGACCGCGCCAGGGTGGAAGGCGAAAGAGCCAGCAAAGAAGCGGGTGCGACCAAAGCTTTATGGGATAGCCTGTTCGCTTAATCCAGCAGAACGAAAAAATGCCGCTCAGTTTATATTCTGAGCGACATTTTTTTAAGCAATTTTCATAAGGTGGATAAAGATATCCTCTTATTTTCTGCTAGCGACGTGAACCAACAACTTCCACGGTCACACGACGGTTTTTGGAGCGCCCTTCACTCGTCTTGTTATCTGCAATCGGCTGGGTTTCACCCTTACCTTCGGTATAGACGCGTGTTGCATCAATCCCTTTGCTAACCAGATAGGCTTTTACTGCTTCAGCACGACGGATGGATAATTTCTGATTATATGCATCACTGCCTATAGAATCAGTGTTACCAACGGTAATCATCACTTCGGTATTCATGCCCTGCAGCTTATTCAACAAATCATCCAGTGCCTGCTTGCCTAGTGGTTTGACGACGGATTTATCAAAGTCAAACAAGGCTTCTGCACTGAAAGTGATTTTTTCAGACACAGGCTGCGGCCTTGGTGGCGGTGGCGGATTTTGCGCAACAGTGACGGGTATAGGATCTTGTTGCATCACAGGTACTGGTGACGCTACGTAGGCTACCGGTCTGGCATAAGCTGGCTTGCCAAACTTATAGACGAGGCTGACAGAATAAAAATCCACGTCGCCACGATTATGTACCGCATCATTGATGCGGTATCTTTCTGCCTCACCACGCATTGCCAATGCTTGCGTAAATTTATATTCCAGGCCAACACCAACTTTTGGATTCAGCTTTTTCTCGGTGGGATTGGGATCTGTTATCGAGAACAAGCGGTTGCCACTGAAGTGCGCGTCAGCTCTGGTGTAATTTGCACCTACACGTCCAAGCAATGAAAATCGCTCAGACAATGGCAATTGCCCCACCAAATCCAGATTAAAACCGCGAAAGCCTACTTCACCATTGATAGCTCCTGGCGGTGTGGTCGTTGCATTGAATCCAAATTTGCCAAGGTCAAAGTAACCTGCTTCTATGGCAAAGTATCGATTTATTTGCTTGCCCATAAACAGCTTGAAGGCGGTATCACGCTCGTTTGATCCGAATGTCACAGAACTTGCACCATTGTCCATGAGGCTGCGTACTATTCTGTCTTTATCGATGCTGGTGTTTGCACGTCCGGCACCCACACCTAGATACCACGCATTATCTGCCCATTCCTGGTTGGTCCATGGTTCATCTGCTTGTGCCAGTTGAGTGGCAAGTAGTGCGCAAGCGAACAAGTTAAGTGTGAATAATTTTTTTGGCAGCGCCATAATTTTCTCCTGATGAATTTGCCGAATTTATTGAATGACTTATTGGATGATTTATTGAAAGAGTTCATCGGGAACTCTTTCAGATATCCATGTGTGTTTAACGTGCAATCACATTATTTTTAAGCGTCACAGCACTGCCCGACAATACCCGGCCGTTTTGCAAGGTCGCCGTATCCCCCATCGTGATGGCTGCAGATTGCCCCATGATAGTTCCCTTGAACACGCTGTTTGCGCCAAGAGTTGTTGCGGATACAGGTACCCAGAAGACGCTGGCCGCTGATGCACCACCATTTAAGGCAACGATGGAGTTCGCAGTCGTATTTAAAGTAGAACTGCTACGAAACAGATAGAGGCCAGGACCATTCATCGTAAAAGTACCGGTAATAGTAATGGCACCTGCATAGCAATACACACCAGGTGTAAATGTCTGCCCGCCCAGATCAACGCCGCTCGCCGAATTAACAGTGCAGGTGCGGTTATTCGCATCAGCAACGGCAACTTGCAGGTCGGCCAATGCTGTGTTTAATATGGCACCAGATTTGTAATTGCTAAAACCTGCTGCCTGCACCGGATCAACTATCTGCGATGGCGCGCCTACATCACCACTCACCAAGGTAATGCCACCAGAATTATTGGTGATTGATGCACCAGCCAAGACGGCAAAGCTGGCCGCACTACCAAGATTGATACTTGCCAGTGGTGCAGCTGTCACGGTAAAACTGGTACTTGCTGTCTGCGCACCTTGCGTCGCCGTGATATTTGTCACACCTGCTGCAAGTGCCGTAGCTTGTCCATTGGATGAGATACTAGCGACACTACTTACACCTGAATTCCAGCTTACCGTGCTGCTGATGTTATTGCTTGTGCCGTTTGAGTAAGTGCCGGTCGCCGTAAATTGCTGCAATGATCCAACAGGTACTGAGCCATTGACTGGCGCAAGCGTGATACCCGTAAGCGTGACTGCAGGTGTTACCGTCAAACTGGCACTACCCAGCTTGCCAGCAAAACTGGCAGTAATGGCGGCAGTACCACCGGACAAGCCATTGGCAACACCTGTCGCCGACACCGAAGCAACTGCAGCGTTAGCAGAAGACCAGGTGACAGAATTGCTGATGTTAAGGATGCTGCCATCTGCAAAGCTACCCGTAGCGACCAGACTCTGTGCGCCATTGACAGCTATGCTTGGCGAGGCTGGGGTCACTGCGATGGAATTTAAAGTTGCGACGGGCAACACATTAATCGTTACTGAAGTAGATTTAGTGCCAGATATCGCCACAACAGGTGTAGTACCAGGAGAGACTGCAGTCACCAGCCCACTTGCATTTACCGTTGCAATCGTACTTGCACCAGAACTCCAAGTGATGGTGTTTGTAATATTGGCGGTGCTGCCATCCGAGTAATTACCTGTTGCCACCAGATTCTGTGTAGCGCCAACAAGCAAACTCGCTGGTGGTGCGGCAATCGAAATCGAAGTCAGGGCCGGGCTGGATACAACTGTGAGTGTGGCTGTCGCAGATTTAGCATTGAGGCTTGCAGTGATCACCGATGTACCTGCCGTCACACCCGTTGCTACACCGGTCGACAATATGCTTGCAACTGAGCTACTGCCAGAACTCCAGGTAACCAAATTCGTCACATTGACATTGCTGGCGTCAGAGTAAGTACCAATCGCTACGAATGCCTGGGTAGAACCTATTGCCAGATTTGCAGTGACGGGGGTGATCGCAATAGAGTTCAAAGTAACAGCGGGTACCACAGTCAATGCGGCAGAACCTGTTTTACCACCCAGCGTTGCTGTGATAAGCGCAGGGCCGGTAGCCACAGCAGTAGCAAGACCATTTGGCAAGACCGTTGCAACTAAAGGTGAGCTCGTCGCCCAGGTCACACCATTGCTGATGTTTGCTGTAGTTCCGTCAGAATAACCGCCACTGGCGACAAATTGCTGGGTACTGCCAACCGCAACATTAGCATTAGGTGGTATCACGGTAATAGTGAGCAACACAGCAGAGCTGACGTTGATGGTCGTTGTCGTACTCATGCCATTAAACGTCGCTGTAATGACAGAGGAGCCAGTAGCAATTGCAGTCACCAGACCATTACTGGCTGTGACAGTCGAGACTGTTGCATTGGCAGGTGTGGCAGAACTGAAGCTGGTCGTCGCTGTAACATTCACGCTGCTACCATCTGAATATTTAGCCGTAGAAGTCAGCTGTTGCGTCGTACCTACTTGCATAGTCGGATTAGCTGGCGTCAAAGCAATGGAGAGCAAGCTTGCCGGTGTCACGGTCAGCAAGGTCGATGCCGTCCTTGCACCTGACGCTGCTGTAATGACGCTTGAACCGACTGCGACACCCGTCGCCAATCCAGTGCTGCTGATCGTGGCCGATGCAGGCGTGGCTGACGTAAAGCTGGAGATCGCTGTAATGTCACTGGTGGTGCCATCAGAGTAAGTTCCCATCGCTGAAAATTGCTGCTTGCCACCAACAGCTAAAGAAGGATTTGCCGGAAGCAGGTTGATCGATTGCAGGGATGCAGGCGACACTGTCACGGTCGCAGAGGCAAGTTTGCCACCGAAGCTGGCGGTGATAATCGCCGATCCACTCACCAGACCTTTGGCAACACCAGTGTCACTGACGACACTGGCTATCGCAGGGCTGCCAGAACTCCACACGGAAGCCGTCGTGACATCACGGGAAACACCGTCGGCAAAGGTTGCTGTAGCCACAAATTGTTGCATACCACCACTTGCTACTGTGGAAGTAGCTGGGGTGACGGTGAGTGTAGAAAGAGTGGTTGATGGCAATCCCAAAATCGGATCGCGGCCCTGGTCACCACCGCCGCAACCGGCAAGAAATGATGTGATGAGCATTGCAGAGACGCACGCAAGCGGCCTCAGGTAGCGCTGTAGGATGTTCATTTTTGCCTTTTTTTTCAGATGAAACCGGTGCCGAGTAATTTCGGTGTGGCCGCAATACGGTGCTTCTTTCATATTTCAGAAAGCGACCTTGAGGTGAAATGAATAACCAGGATTAATTTCATTGGTTTCATTGATTTCACATGGGGGAGGCAGTCTTTATCCGTCCAGCTTTGACAGATTGACCAGGCAATTTCTGCTTGAGTAAGGTATCAAGCATCCCTTATCTCTCTTTTTACGGACGCTATCTGTGCGATAGCGCACTCATAAGCTATTGAATTTTTAATTGCATTTTTAAACAACAGTTATGAGCATTTTCGATTCTGGAATGATGCTCTGATGATGATACTTTCTTACGCGCATCAAATAAAAAAAGCCGCCGGGGAATTTTCCCAGGCGGCTTTGCATGTTGAGGAATTCAGGCTCAGGCCATAAACCGCGCCAGATACTCAGGCGAATTAATAAACTGCCCGATCAGCGTCACCACATCGGTACCCGATTGCGCCAGCAGTGCATCAAACGTCGCCTGATCCGGCGCATGCCCCAGCAAACCGATG
>NZ_JBMPPK010000006.1:0-291287 GCF_049339405.1 Undibacterium sp. Tian12W | reverse complement strand
TCTTACCGTCGTCTAAAAATGCGTTATGAGAAACTAGCTATGACACACGAAGCATTTCTTTCGTTGGCTTGTTCTCTCATTTGCTGGAACTTTCTTAAACCTTTAATTTAATTTCGCAACAGCTTCTAAGTAAATTAGCTGTTAGCAGTGGTTTCATTCTTGAAAGTGAGAGCGATACCATGTACTATTCAGCCTTCAGTTTTTGGGCTCGCAAACATCTGTTTTGCTAGCCATCAACAAGACTGTCCATAGCTCAGTTGGATAGAGCACGAGCCTTCTAAGCTCGGGGTCGCACGTTCGATTCGTGCTGGACAGGCCAAAAGAATAATGAAACCCCTCGCTTATGCCTGAGGGTTTTTTTATGTGTATGCCTGTTAAATAGTTGCTGTTCGTGAATTAATTTGCGATTATTTGCATATACTTAAACTTTACTTTCCCGACATGAATTTAAAAAAACTTAGCCTGGGCCTGATCCTGTCTTTGATGACATTGATGACGCAATTTTCTTATGCAGACGAAGCTGAAAATAGAGAGAAAATTGAAAATGAAGTAAAAGAATTGTCGATTAACGGAAAATTTGCCGAGCTCGAACAAATGGCAACAGCTTTTCGTGATCCTCAAGCCCGTACGTCGAGTGGCTTATGGAAGTTAACACTCTTTTATGTGGGACTATCAAAATCATTCAGGCATAACACTAATGATGACGAGGCATGGTCTGGAATAGAGGGGCGCATAAAAAAATGGCAAAGAGCGTACCCTAATTCTGCTGCTGCTCAATTAGCTTATACTGAAATGCTGCTCAATCGTGCCTGGACCGTCAGAGGTAGTGGCTTTGCTGGTGAAGTGGAAGAAAAAAACTGGAAGCCATTCTATGCATACGTAGAAAAAGCGAGAGTGTATCTTGAAGCACATAAAAAGATAGCCTCTAAGGATCCATACTGGTACCAGCAAATGGAGGGAATCGCCAAGTACCAGAGCTGGCCAGAAAATAAGATGGAGGCCGTGATAGATGAGGGTCTCAGTAAAATGCCTCAGTTTTATCCTCTGTACTTTGATGCCATTGATTATTACGCACCCAAATGGGGCGGTAATGCTCATGCGATAGAGAAATTTGCACGCAAGGCGCTGGAGCGTACCGAGGCTGTTGAGGGGTATGGTATGTATGCGCGCATCTATTGGTACGCCGCGCAGACGCAATATCGTAACAGGCTGTTTACTGAATCACAGGTAGATTGGACGACTATGAAAAAAGGGATTGACGATGTATTGAAAAAATATCCCGATGCATGGAACATCAATCACTTCGCCAAGTTTGCCTGTGATGCGAAAGACAAGGGTAAAACCGCCGAACTCATAGGCATGATCAAATCGGATGTGCTGCCAGGAGTCTGGGGTTCACAATTTGCCTTTGAGCATTGCCGGCGCTGGTCTGCTATTCCCTGAGCTAATTGTCAAGCATTGCTAAAAAGGAGTGGCGCAATTGCGTCATTTTGCCTGCTCCTGGTGGTGCGCAGTGCATCTGTAGTGTTTGTTTCATCAACTCAAAAATCTTCTTTTTAGCAAATGCAAGAGGTAAAAGTGCATTGCTGACTGTGCCGATTTTGCATCCGGCTCCCATTTGATTTATCTCATTCTACGTACTTGTCAACTTGAGTAAATGTTGCAATTCGCCATCATCGCTTGCTTCAGGGGCTTTTTGCTTTTGCGTCAGTTCTAAAATTGAATGCTAGTGATGAAATCGCAGAAGGCTTGGGATCGCATATCTTTTAGATATCCCTTTTCTGATACCCTGGTGCCAGTACCGCATTACTTACCTCATCAAGCACGCGCAGATCAGCCAGCCTCAATCTGGAGTTGCTGTCGTCAAGTTTGCCATCTGGTGAGCAATCGACTTGCCACTGGCGCAGGACATAACCGGCGATGGCTGCGCGTAATTTGACTTCGAGCTTGCCGTTTTTCATCCCATAGTCGCGCATGATGGATTCTGGATATGGGTGAGAGGGGTGGGGCTGTAATTCGATATGGACTATGCGTTGCCATTGTTCATCGGCAGCGAGTTGTTCATGTGCTTGCCGCACGTGATTTTTGTCGCCTGGCTTAATATCTGTGATGTTATCCATGCGCGTTAGTACCAAGTCGCGGAATTCCTGTTTGCTTCTGTCATAGGCCCGTACATGCCAGCGCAGGCCAGAATCCACCAGCGCCAACGGGACAATTTCCCGCTGGGATGGGCCGGTTTTCATGGAGTGATAGGTCAGTCTTAGTGGATATTCGCCACGAATGGCGCGGGTTACTCTGGCCAGGTCCTGCAATGCCGGTTGATTCAGGCGCTTGGGGATCTCGTGTGCCAACAAGGATGCGCCTGTGCCGCGCTCGCCATCTCCAAATCCTGAGCACAGCGCTGACAATACCCTGTCTGGCTGATGTTGAAACAGCGGCTGGAAGCTCTCCTGATAGTGATACATTTTTCCTTCATACAGCACATTGCCGGGTGCCAGTTCCCGGTACAAAACCAGGTCGCGCGTGCCAGCCGCTGAGGCTATATCAAAGCGGTCCATGACTTCTTTGCGGGTGACAGTACCAAGAAACCACAGGCGAAACTCTATAAATGCGAGACGTTCGCGCTGGGCGGCGGGCAGGGTTTGCATATGCATGATGCTGATCGGTTGGTCAATTTTACGGAATATTTTAACATCGAATCAATTTGATGCTATTATTCAATTGAGGTTAAAATGAGATCAAATTGATTCGATGTTGTTTGTTGCTGGTACTGCAACTTTGTGCTGATCGCAAGATATGCAGTCACTTTGATGACAGCTGGAAAGCTGTAGCGTGGTAGCAGAATAAAAGGGAAAATGATGAGTCTGATTCAACAACTGCCGTCTGGCCCGCTGGATATTATTGGCGATGTCCATGGTGAATATGATGCCCTATGCAACTTGATGCGCCATCTTGCTTATGATGCCGATGGCCGGCACAAGGACGGGCGTACCCTGGTGTTTGTCGGGGATTTTTGCGATCGTGGGCCAGACAGCCCCGCCGTGCTGGCATTGCTTGAGCGCCTGGTCATGACGGGCAGGGCTGTGGCGGTATTGGGCAATCATGAAATGAATCTTTTGCGCGGTAGTGCCAAAGATGGTGCTGGCTGGTTTTTTGATGAGAGAGCAGTAAGGGATGAACCCAAGTATGCGCCTTTCAAAAGGCTGGATGCTGCAAAGAAAGCAGATACCCTAAATTTTTTAGCTTCTCTGCCTGTCGCACTTGAGCGCGAAGATCTGCGGGTGGTGCATGCGGCATGGATTGCTGAACATATAGAAGAAATACGTCATCTTGCTCTGGGCAGCGTGATGGAGAATGACCGCCGCCTGGACGCCGACACGCGGCAGTTGGCGCAGGAATTTGCTGCGCAAATGCAGGCTGAACTGGCTGCACACAGTCCTGGCCTGGAAAACCCGGATCATCTGCCACCCTTCATGCACGCTCATGCCGCATACGATGTGCTGATGCAAATGCATAATCCATTGAGAGTGTTGACATCGGGAGTAGAAAGTAAATGGCATGAAGCTTTTTATTCCGGTGGCAAATGGCGTTTTGTCGGGCGTGAGCAATGGTGGAATGAATACACCGATCAGCTACCTGTGGTGGTTGGTCATTATTGGCGCCGCTTCAATGCGTTTGACCGTGCCCATGTTGGCAAGGGAGGCGAAGACCTGTTTGAGAATACATCGCCGCTTGCATGGCATGGTGTAGCCGGTAATGTGTTTTGCGTTGACTTTTCTGTGGGTGGACGCTGGTCTGCGAGAAAAAATAAAGATTTTCCTGAGTCAGATTGCAAGCTGGCGGCATTGCAATGGCCAGAACGCAGCTTGTGTTTTGATGATGGTCAGGTCATGCAGACGGTGTCATTCAAAGCAGCTACACCTGCTCCATAGAAAATAAATTTTCATCTGAAGCTGTGAATTGTTTTTACCGCGTGCATAAATGCCTGAGTGAACAATGAGTATGCAAAAAGGCGTTGTGATTTTGAGTCGATGTTGCAATTCGTCATCATTGACGCATGTGTGCCGCCTTTTTTTCAGGCTATACTCTAAGCAAGTAGTACCACTTGTTGCTCAGGGAATTTGATCTTAATTCTTGTTGGCAGGCCTATTCAAATTGCTATTACGAGTGCATGTTGAAGCAGGTTTTTTCTGAAGTTTTGCGTGTTGAAAATATAAAAATCAGAGTGCGTGGAAAAATTGGGAAGTACTCTCAGCTCTTCTCTTGTTAATCTGATATTCACCCTCCGTCTTTTGCGGATACTCAGGAAAATGTATGAATCAATTGTCACGTTTGAAGATTAGCGGTCGCCTGGCTCTGGGTTTTGGACTGGTCATCTTGCTGTCTTGCGGCTTGCTCGTTCTTGGCTTGTTCCGTCTGAGTCAGTTACAGGCTTCCACCGATTATATTTTCAATACCAAGGTCGCCAGTCTTGATGCCGCGACTGATATGCGTGAGCAGGGGCGTGCTCTGGCGCTGGTGCTGCGCAAAATGACTGCTCCCAGTGACATGGCAGAGGCCGAACGCGAAACCAAAAGACTGGCCAAGATACTGGAAGGCTATGACGCCTCTGAAACTGCAGCAAAAAAATTGATAGATGATAAAGAGGGTAAAGATACCCTGCAAAATTCTCTTGATCAAAAACGGCAGGTGCTGGCGATTGCCAACAAAATCAAAGCACTGGTTGCTGAAGGAAATTATTTCGACGCAGCATCTGTATTGCAAACAGAATTTAATGCACCAAATGAAAAATGGATGCAGGCGCTGTCAGAGCTGGCCAGCCAGCAGCACAAGGCGATGAAGGCTGCTTATGATGAGTCGCTGACCAACTACAAAAATGCCCGGCTGGGTATGTTGATCATTGGTATTTTGACGATAGTCATAGGCTCTGTTGCAGCATGGCTGATTGCAAGAACCATTGCTGGCCCGATCAAACGCTCTGCCATTATCGCTGACCAGATTGCCAATGGTGATTTGACTCAGCATGTAGAAGCAAGTGGCACGGATGAAATAGGTGACCTGCTGCATTCCCTGCAAATGATGCAGGAAAATCTCTTGACTACGATTTCCAAGATCAAGACGGGTACAGAAACCATTACCGTAGCCTCGCAAGAGATAGCCTCAGGCAATGCTGATTTGTCGAGCCGCACAGAATCACAGGCCAGCTCACTAGAAGAAACAGCGAGCTCAATGGAAGAACTGACTAGCACGGTCAGGCAAAATGCCGACAATGCCCGTCAGGCCAATCAACTAGTTGTTTCTGCTTCCAGCGTAGCGGTCAAAGGTGGTGAAGTCGTAGGGCAAGTCGTCAATACCATGGGCTCGATCAAAGAGAGTTCCCGCAAGATCGTCGATATCATCGGCGTCATCGATGGCATCGCCTTCCAGACCAATATCCTGGCCTTGAATGCTGCGGTAGAAGCCGCCAGGGCAGGTGAGCAAGGTCGTGGTTTTGCCGTGGTTGCGGCAGAAGTGCGTAATCTCGCACAACGCAGTGCCAGTGCAGCGAAGGAAATCAAATCCCTCATCAGCGACTCAGTCGATAAAGTTGATCAGGGTAGTAAGCTCGTCGATGAGGCAGGCAAGACCATGGATGAGATTGTCACCAGCGTGCAGCATGTGGCCGACATCATGAGCGAAATTACCGCGGCCAGCCAGGAACAAAGTTCAGGTATAGAACAGGTGAACCTGGCGATCACGCAAATGGATGAAATGACGCAACAGAATGCAGCTCTGGTTGAGCAAGCGGCAGCGGCGGCAGAGAGTATGGAAGAGCAGGCAGTGGAATTGACGCGCGCAGTCAGCGTGTTCCAGTTACCATCCAATATGCAGGCAACTGAAGTGGCTGGCCCACAGGCGCGCCGCTATACGCCGAGACAACTGACGAACTGAAGGCGAACTGAAATTTATCCCAGCCTCAATGCAGTTCGTGCGATAAATGCATTGAGGCGGTTTACAAGACTTTGCCTGGATTCATAATATTCTGCGGGTCCAGCGCCATTTTGATGGCGCGCATCATGCTTAATTCCAGCCCGGATTTATACAGCCTGATCTCATCGCGCTTCAACATTCCCAGCCCGTGCTCGGCAGAAATCGATCCTTTGAACTGATGCACCTGGTCATGGACTATGCGGTTGATGTCGGCTTGTTGCAGGATGAATGCCGCATCGCTGCTACCAGCAGGCGCTGAGACATTGTAGTGCAGGTTACCATCCCCCATATGACCAAAGCAGACGATCTGGCAACCCGGAAATGCAGCTGTTAATTCTGCATACGTGATGTGTATAAAACTGGGGATTTGCGACACCGGGATGGAAATATCGTGTTTGATATTCTTGCCCTCCCTGGCCTGAGCTTCAGAAATATGCTCGCGCAACTTCCATAAGGTTCTTGATTGGCTGACCGATGTAGCGCAGACAGCATCGGCGGCGTGACCATCATTGATCGCTTGCTCCAGCACTTGCTCGATGAGGGTAATTGCGTGGCTTTCTGATTCGTGGTCAGACATTTCCAGCAATGCATAATAAGAATAACTGCGAGGATGGCTGCGCTTGAATGGATGCTGCAGTTGCGGGAAATGCTTGAGTACCAGTTGCAGGCTGAAGTCAGAGATCAATTCAAATGCAGTCAGGGTTGGCCCCAATGCATGTTGACATTGCTTGAGCAGGTCCAGGGCAGTATCCGCACTGTCGAGTGCTGCCAATGCAGTAATCTGCGCCCGTGGTTGCGGGAATAATTTCAGCACGGCGGCCGTGATGATGCCCAGCGTACCTTCGGCACCTATAAACAGGTCGCGTAAATCGTAACCCGTATTATCCTTGCGCAGGCCACGCAAGCCATCCCAGATATCGCCCTGGGCAGTGACGACTTCCAGCCCCAGGCATAATTCCCTGGTATTGCCATAGCGTAGAACTGCGGTGCCGCCAGCATTGGTCGAGAGATTGCCACCTATGGTGCAACTGCCTTCTGAGGCCAGTGATAGGGGGAATAATCTTTGCTCTGCGCTGGCAGCGTCCTGTACCTGTGCCAGCAGACAACCAGCTTCGACGGTGATGGTGTTATTGGCGACATCAATAGCCAAAACACGATTCATGCGTTTCAAGGAGATGACTACAGCCTGGCCTGTCTGATCAGGTATGCTGCCCAATACCAGGCCAGTATTGCCACCCTGTGGTACGCAGGCGATTTTATGTGTTGCACACAGCCGCACCAGGCTTGCCACTTCATCGGCAGACTTTGGTAGTAGTACTGCCAAAGCCTTGCCGAGATAGCGCTGGCGCCAGTCCATCAAATACGGGTATTGTTCTGACGCATTCGTGATGACGAAATCATGGCCCAGAATCTTGATGCAATCAGCAAGAAATTCAACATGCATGATATCGCCTTCGCTTGCCGGGGTCACTGTTCTGCTGCCTTTGCTACATTTGCTGCATTTACTTTTGCCAACGCCTTTGCGGCTTTTTTCAAGGGGCGTAAATACAGGATGACTGCAATAAAGAACAAGATGGACAAGCCAACTTCAGCCAAAGCCAGAGCTACAGACAGGGAGCTACGGTCACTGTAGGCCCTGACTATACCCTCGGTGAAGTACAACCAGATCAGCATCGAAGACCACTGCATGGTGTAGTTGTCACGCTTCAGTACGCCGCGCAATGGTATTAGCAAGGGCAGGGTTTTGAGTACCATCCATGACCCACCCGGGCGCAGCGGAGCCAGAAACCATTCCCAACTAATGCAGAGCAGCAGCAAAGCAATCAGGCTGGCAGAAGCGAGCAGGTAATATTTTTTCTCTGGTGTTGCCGTGCTCATGCTGCAGCCTGTAATTTTTTACTGACTTCTGCCAGCCGTTTGCCCAGGGCGATTGCCAGTTTGCGGCTGTCTTCTGAAATAACTTGTGCACCGTCCTGGCCTGCCCAATGGGTGGCACCATAAGGGCTGCCGCCGGTTGAAGTTGTCATCAGTTCTGCATGGCTATAGGGCAGGCCCAGCATCAGCATGCCGTGATGCATCAGTGGCAGCATCATGCTGAGTAAAGTTGATTCCTGGCCGCCGTGCATGCTGCCGGTGGAGGTGAATACGCAGGCCGGTTTGCCAGTCAGGGTGCCAGACAGCCAGTCGGCAGCCGTGCCATCAAGAAAATACTTCAGGGCTGCCGCCATATTGCCAAAGCGGGTGGGTGAACCCATCGCAAGCCCGGCGCATTCCTTGAGGTCAGAAAATTCCACATAGGGCGCGCCATCTGCCGGTACATCTGAGGCGATTGCTTCTGCCACTGTGGAAACGGCTGGCACAGTACGCAGGCGGGCATTGCAGCCCGGCACGCTTTCTATGCCCTGGGCAATAAATTCTGCCATTTTTCTGGTATTACCATGCCGTGAGTAAAATAAAACTAAAATCGTGAGTTCTTGTGTAGTCATGCTTGTATTATAGAAGTCTTTTTTCCTGGTCTCTCGTTAAAATCGAGGCATTTATATCTCTAGCTGCAAAAACTATGCGTGGTCTGTCGTGGAAACAAATACTCAATCTCTTCAAATTTGCCCTGCAGCGCCTGCAGGAAGGTCGTTTGCCACAGGTTGCCGGTAGCCTGACTTTTACCACGGTACTGGCCCTGGTACCTATCCTGACTGTGGCATTTGCCATTTTTACAGCTTTCCCGCTATTTAATACCTTCCGTACTTCGCTGGAAGCGTATTTTATTCAAAGTCTGATGCCCAAGGGGATTTCCAATACGATTTTGGGTTATCTGACGCAGTTTGCCACCAAGGCGACCCGCGTTTCTGCCATCAGTGGCGTGGCCTTGATGGTGACCGCCATTACCACCATGGCAATGATAGACAAGTCATTCAACCAGATCTGGCAAGTCAAGCGCCCGCGCCCGGCTTTGCAAAGGCTGTTGGTGTATTGGGCGATCGTTACTCTGGGGCCTTTGCTGGTGGGTGTTTCCATCTCCAGCACGTCTTACCTGTTCACTGCCACCAGTGGGGTAGTCGGGGCCGTGCCATTTTTGGGTGCGGTATTTTATACCCTGACTTCAATTGCATTCACGACCGGTGCATTTACCTTGCTGTATCTGATCGTCCCTAACCGTGCGGTTGAGTGGCGCGATGCAGTCTGGGGTGGCCTGTTTGCAGCGCTGGCATTTGAAATTGCCAAGCGCATATTTGCCAGCTTTGTGATTCAGTTTCCTACCTATACCATCGTATACGGTGCCCTGGCAGCTGTACCTTTGTTTCTGGTCTGGATTTATGTATCCTGGTTGATTATCCTGATTGGCGCGGTCATCGCTGCTGCTTTACCGGTTGTGAAATTCGAACGTTGGTGGCATGTGCCCACACCAGGCAGTGCTTTTGAAGATGCGGTCAGTATCTTGCAAGTGCTGGTCGATGCCCGTCTGGCTGACGCTACCGCAGCTGTCAGCGTCAATACCATACGTACCGAGACTAGATTGGGTATAGATGAAATTGAGGGTTTGCTGGAAAATATGGCCGAAGCTGGCTGGGTTGCCAGAGTGAAGGTAGAAACCACCGCTTCACGTAGCCGCTTTTGGTTACGCAAAAACGAAGCTGGGGCCGAATTGTGGATCATGCTGGTCAACCCTGCGAGCCTGCGTCTGTCAGATATTTATCGCCTGTTTGTATTTGATTCAACGCGGGAGAGCCAATTATCCAGCCTGGTTGATCAAAGTATAGAAAATGGTTTACAACAGAGCCTGCAGACTTATTTTTATCCGGTGGGGCAAGGCTAAATGAAATTCCGTTTGATCAGTGCAAAAGAACTCGACGCGCCTTTAATGGCGCGCTGGGCGGAGTTGCGCAGTCAAAGCCTTATCTATGATAGCCCATATTATTCCCCGGCTTTCACCACCATTATCGCTAATGCGAGAGACGATGTCCGCATTCTGGTAGCGGAAGATGCTGGCCGTATCGTTGCCATATGGCCTTTTCATTCCTTGAGCAGCTTTCGCGCTGTTTCCATTGGTGATTTTCTGGCAGATTATCAGGGGCCGATGTGTGAGGCATCTCTGGATTTGCACATTGCTGATGCCTTGCGTGCCATGCAGTGTCGCTATTTTTCCTTTAACCATATGCCATCTGGCTTGGGCAAGTTCAGCCAGTATGCGTGGACACATAGTCAGTCGCATATCCTGGATTTGACTGGTGGCTTTGATGTATATGCGCAGCGCCTGACAGAAATGCGCGACGCCTCGCTCTTAAAAAAAGTCGCTACCAATGAACGCAAGCTCAGCAAAAAGTTTGGTGAATTGCGTTTTGACTTGCAAAGTAGCAGCGACACTGATTTTGCCGCTTTGATCGCTGGCAAGCGCGATCAGTTCCAGCGCACAGTCGGGGCTGAACATGATATTTTCAGGCTGGATTGGGTAAGGCAGGTCATGGATGAAATCAGGGCAGCAAATGCACCTGATTTTGCCGGCATGTTATCGACACTGTACGCGGGCGATACTTTGATCGCGGCACATTTTGGTATGCGTTCTGGCAAGGTAATGCATTACTGGTTCCCCTGGTATCACACAGACTTTGCAGAGCATTCGCCAGGTTTGATCTTGCTGGCGCAATGCGCCAGACACGCCGCGCAAACAGGCATTACTATGATAGATTTGGGCCGGGGTGATCAGCCATACAAACTGCGTTTTGCCACGGGTGCAAATCAATTGTGTGAAGGGGCGGTTAGCTCACCTGCTATTTTGAGCAGGGTGCAAGCCGGACTCTATCATGGCAAGCAAAAATTGAAAGCCTCCAGCTTGGGGCAACACTTGCGTAAATTGCGCCAGGCTGGCAAGTAAGTCTGCATTAATAAGCTTGTCGCAATAAGCTGAATTAATAAGCTTGTATTCAATAAGCGTTTTTATCGCCAAGCACAACCTTGATGGTGCGCCAGATAATTACGATGTCCAGCCAGACAGACCAGTGCTGGATATAGTAAAGATCGTATTCAATGCGTTCTTCCATTTTTTCCAGCGTCTCGGTCTCGCCGCGCAAGCCATTGACCTGTGCCCAGCCGGTAATGCCAGGTTTGATCTTGTGGCGGAACATGTAGCCACTGACCAGCTTGCGGTACAACTCATTATGTTCAACTGCATGAGGGCGGGGGCCAACCAGGCTCATTTCACCTTTGAGTACATTGAAAAGTTGCGGCAACTCATCTAGCGAAGAGCGGCGCAAGAAACCACCAAACTTGGTAACGCGAGGATCGCCAACCGTCGCCTGGACCACGCGCTCATTGGGATTACTCTGCCGCATGCTGCGGAATTTATAGACGTTAATAGGCCTGCCAGCGATGCCATACCTGACCTGTTTGAAAAGTACAGCACCAGGTGAGCTGAGCTTCACGCCTATCGCTATCAGTAACAATATAGGCGACAGCGCAATCAGGCCAAAGAAAGAGCCGAACAAGTCCAGCATGCGTTTGGGTAGGGCGGCCAGGCCGATGAAAGGAGTCTCTGTCGATGCCAGTACGGGGCGGCCTGCCAGTTCGCGTAATTGTATGCCCGGCATACCAAAGATCAGCGATTCAGGCACAAAGTACGTGGATGCCGTGCTGTCTTCCAGAATCGCAATGATTTCTGCCAGTTCTGGCGGTTCCTTGGTGTTCAGGCCTATGAAGACCACATCGACATTCACATGGCCGGTTTCAGCATCAACAATCCATTCTGCCGCGTCACTCAGGTCGCCCAGTCTTTCCAGGTTGCTGGGCGGGCGCGATTCATTGCGATTATCAAAGAATCCGACAAAATCAATCGCAGCCAGAGGTGTATTGCGCAGTGACTCTACCAGGTCGGCACAGGCTGTATTAGACCAGATCAGTACGGCCTTGCGTCGTCTTGAAGGATTTGAGTAGTAAAACACTGCCAGCTTGCGCATGATCAGCGCCGTCAACAAAAGCGTAAATGGCGTGGTAAACAGCCAGATCAGCATGATGGCGCGTGACAGTCTTTCTGCTGACTTGTCGACGTAGGCGCTCATCAGCACGATCATGAACACCACAAACCAGCGTGCCGTAATACTGGGGAAGGCGGCCAGCACATGCTTTTCTTGCAGAGTCGCCAGCACTTGCTGGCTGGAAAAAACAATGATGCTGGAGAGGCCTGCAATCAGCATGCGCACGCCAAAAATTTCGATATCGCTATGGTCTGAATATAGAATGATGCCAAGTAGCGTCATGTAAGTCGTTATGCCAAACGCGACGCCAGTAAACGCAGCCAAAATTTGCGCTGATTGTGAGGTGTTGGAGGCGGGTGAAGCGTTGAGCATGGTGATAAGGTTTTTCGCTGATATTCCTGGGGATGCTGCAGTGGTTTTTAAAACAAATTACCCGGCCTGCATGTTTAGTTTTTTTGCCCTGAAAAGAGTTTTTTGATCTGTCCAAGCTGCCAGCGATGCAGATGTTCCCTGAATTCAGGATTTTCATATCTGGGCGCGCGTTTAATTGCAGCACCGAGATAACCAGCAATGATCAACAGGCCACCGATGACAAATGGTTTTTCGCGCATGCGGAAAATACCTGAGGCCAGTGCGTATAGAGGGTGATATCCCATGAACCAGATGCCACGCCCCCAGCGCAGGCGGCCACGATAGACATTCTTGTCAGACGAACCCATGAGACGGTGATGCATGAGAATGGCATCAGGATGCAAGAAGCTTTTGGTTGTCCAGCCCTTCATGCGGGCAGTGTGAACGTCTATACCGTCCCACAAGACTTCTTCGACAAAACCACCAATTTCTTCAAATGCTGTTCTGCGGTAGAGCTTGAATTGGCCAGCTACATGCTCATCAATGATAATTTCTTCTATCTTCTTGCCTTCTTCTTCGCGATAAACCTTGCCGGATACGGCGGCCAGCTTGGGTTCCTGGGCAAATTGCTCAAACATGCATTCCAGATAGCGCGGCCCAAACGACATATCACCATCAAGCTTGGCGATATATTCATATTCCTGATGTTCAATCTGGGTAATGCCAAATTTGAAGGCTGCCACCACACCACCACCTACCTTGCGAAAACCACGGTCGGGGCGTTGTACCAGTCTGATGAATGGATGTTGGGCAGAATATTCGCGTACGATGTCAGCGGTACCATCTTGTGAGCCGTCATCGACAATGATCCACTCTACCGGTTTGACTGTTTGCGCTACCATGGAGTCCAGAGTCAGCCTGATCAGGTCGGCTTCGTCACGCACCGGCGCAATGATGACCAGAGGTACCACTCTGGCAGGACTTGCTGATGGCTGTGTGCTCGGGCTTTGCATAATTAGTCTTTCTTACTTTTATTTGCATGTTAACTGAGCTTTGAGTTGCCCACAATTCAATAAAGGTTAATTTTTGTAATTAAATAGCAATGCTAATAAAGCTGGCAGCTTATTGTTACAGGGTTTTGTTGTCCTGACAAAAATTTGCATCTATTCTTACTATTGCAATATAAAATGAAGTTCTTTCTAAGAAATGCCTGATTCAGATGACAATTTGGTCCAAATTTTCTGCTTTTACTGAGATAACTGCCCGCAAACTGCTGCCTGCAGTGCTGGCCTTTGCATTTATCGGGCAGGCGCAGGCGCAAGAGATCAAGACTATCCCTGCAAATGGCATGAAACTAGAGAGTCAGTTGTTGCAAATACCTCAGGCAGACAAAGCGCCAGCAACAGCATCAGTACCAAACACGGCAAAGAATGCCGCAGATGACATGCCTGGCGATGCAGCCTCTGATGTCATAGGCGAGGGCGATCAGTTGCTGATTACCGTATTCGGACAGCCCGACCTGACCGCCGATGTCACCATAGGCGAGAGTGGCATCATCACCCTGCCGCTGGTGGGTACGGTAGAAGTCAAAGGCCGCACAGCAACAGAAATTGCCGCCACCTTTGCAAAAAAGCTGGAGCAGGGGCAATACATTAAAAATCCCCGGGTTTCCATCAAGGTCATACAACAGCTAAGCAGGACTTTTTCAGTCCTCGGCGAAGTATTGCGGCCGGGGCGTTATCCCCTGACAGGGCAAATCAGTATTCTGGAAGCCCTGAGCCTGGCCGGTGGTGTCTCACAGAAAGCCGAGAAAAGCCTGCGCATCTTGCGCCGTGAACCCGGCAAACCTGCTTCGGAATTGCAAGAATATGCATCCGTCAAGCTGGAGCTGGACGCAACAAAGCTGGCACCAGAGCTGGCACAAAAAATCCAGCCGAATGATGTTTTGTTCGTGCCCCAATTGAAAAACTTTTATGTTTACGGTGAGGTGCGCCGTCCTGGTATGTACCCCATGGAAGATGATTTGAATGTCATGCGGGTCTTGTCCATAGGCGGCGGGGTGACTGACCGGGGTTCAGTCAGGCGCATTATCATCCATCGCAAGACAGACAGTGGCGAATTGCGCGAAATTTCGGCAGGTATTGCCGACCGGGTATTGCCTGGCGATGTGGTATTTATCAACGAAAGAATATTCTGACGCGTATGATAAAAACCTCCCCAAGTGAATTGGTTTTGTCCTTTGCCCAGATCGGGGCAATGTTGCGGGCGCGCCAGCTGTTAATCGCCTTTGTCATGATAGTCGCTGTTGTTGGTGCAGCCGTGGCCAGCCTGATCTTGCCCAAGACCTATGTGGCGGTAGCTGATATTTTTATCGATTACCGCGTCAATGACCCTATCGGTGGCCGCCAATTTCACCCCATGCAGGATGAAAGCTATCTGCAGACCCAGTTTGACGTTATCAAGAGTGTGCAGGTTGCTGAACGCGTGATACAGGCACTGGGCTTGCAGACCACGCCTGAGGCCAAGCGCTTTGTACAAAGATATGGCGAGCAGCGCGGCTTACGCGCACTGGCTGAGTCTATCGTCAGGAATACTGATGTGTCGCCGCACAAGAATAGCCGTGTCATAGAAATCCAGTATTCATCGAGTGACCCCAAGCATGCCAAAGAAGTTGCCAATGCTGTCGTCAAGGCCTATATAGATTTATCGCTGGAGATGATGAATGCACCAGCCAGGGCCCGGCGTGATCAATACAATGCCCAGCTTGAGTCCATGAGCAGGCAGATTGATGAGTTGCAAAAAAAACTGACGGCTTATCAGCAGGAATATCAGATCGTCGATGTCGATGAAAGGGCTGACATTGAATCCAAGCAAATGAATGCCTTGAGTGTGCGCCTGATTGATGTGCAACTTCAAAAAGTGGAAGCCCAAGCCAAGCGCCAGTCGCTGGAAAAACTCGTACGCGAAGGTAATCCAGAATCAGATATCCCTGAGATTGCTGGCATAGGTCATATCTCAGGCTTGAAAGCTGCCCTGATTTCGCTTGATACGCAGTTGGCCAACGCCAAGATTACTCTTGGTGTACGTCATCCCAAATACATGGCGATCAATGACGAGCGCCAGGCGCTGCTGGACAAGCTCAAAAGAGAGTCTGCAACTGCATTTGAAATGCTTGGTGCTTCTGAAACGCGTCTGAGCCAGCAGGAAAAAGTCATAGAAACAGAAATCGCCAGCTACCAGAAAAAGACGTTTGAAAACAAAAAACATAGGGATGTCATCAGCTCTTACCAGCGTCAGCTTGACAGCGTGCAAAAGATTTACAACGCTGCCATACAAAAATTTGATGAGTTGCTGATGACCAGTAATGTGGCCATCTCAAATGCCTCAGTCATGCAATGGGCCGAGCTGCCCGAGAAGCATGCCAAGCCACTGCTGCGCAATAACCTGGTGTTTGGCTTGCTGGCTGGCATCGTGTTTGGCTTTGGCCTGGCCTTCCTGCTCGAATTGATGAACCGCCGTGTACGTTGCCTGGAAGATCTGGAGCGTGAATTTGATGAACCTGTGATGGCAAAAATTGGATTTGATGAGAAGCTGAGTGGCAATGGACAGGGTGAGGGTGGTTTGCATGCAAACAGCTGAAACCATGAATCCACCAGCCTCTAAAATAGGCCGGCTCGGCGAGTTATTCCTGCAAAAAGGTTTACTCACACCTGAGCAGATCGACCAGATTGCGCAACTGCAAAAAGAAAAAAAACTCAGGTTTGGTGATGCAGCACTGGCGCTGGGTTACCTGAGCCAGACGCAGCTGGATCAGGCTTTGGGTGAGCAGTTCGGTTACTCAACCAAGGACCTGATTAACGGCAGTGCCGATAAATCTCTGAAATTCTTTTACTTCCCTTTCAGTAAGGAGGCAGAAGAAATCCGCCGTTTGCGCAGTGAGTTGCTGTTGAAGTTCAGCGGCCAGGAGAAAATCAAGATCACCCTGGTCAGCCCGGCTCGCCGCGATGGCAAATCCTATATGGCAGCCAGCCTGGCTATCGCCTTGTCGCAAGTTGGCAAACGTACTTTACTGATAGATGCTGACCTGCGTAGCGGTAAGCTGCATGAATATTTCTCACTCGGCAAACCGGATGGTTTGTCTTCTGTGCTGGCCGGACGTATTAAAGCATCCGATGCGCTGATACAGCTGATGCCCAATTTACATTTCTTGCCAGCCGGGCCACAACCGCCTAACCCGCTGGAGATTTTGCGTGCACCGCGCATGCGTGAATTGCTCGATTCCTGTTCCGATGAGTTCGATGCTTTCGTGATTGATACCCATACAGCGACCCTGGCATCGGATGCCCAGATGGTTGCCCATCAGACCGGTAGCGTCTTGCTGGTAGCCAGAAAAGACCATACCTATGTCGATGAGTTGCGTCAGGCCAAGGCAGACATGCAGGCAGCTGGTGTTGAGGTGCTGGGAACGATCTTCAATCAATATGAGCCGGCAGAAGCAGTGCGTTTTGCGCCATTCAGCTGGCTTATGCGTTTGCTGTCCAAATTATTTCGGCGGAAAAGCTGAGTTCATATGCCTGAACTGAGTATTTGCATTTGCACTTATAAAAGGCCGGAATTATTGCGGCGCTTGTTGCAAGCTATTTTGACGCAAACTGTACGGGATATGGCCATAGAAGTAGTGGTTGTTGACAATGACGTCAATCAGTCTGCTGCGGCCGTACTGGCTGAAATGGCAGCCGGTTTCGCCGGAAGTCTCAAGGCTCTGAATCTGGCAAATTCAAATATTTCACTGGCCAGAAATGCAGCTATTGCCGCCGCCAGCGGACAATGGATAGTCATGATTGATGATGACGAAGTGCCAGTGCCAGACTGGCTTGAGCAATTGCTGAAAGTGCAAAAGGCTGAGCAGGCTGATGTAGTATTTGCACCGGTGTTGCCTGAGTACTCAGAAAGTACGCCAGCCTGGATACGCGAGGGCGGCTATTTTGACCGTCGCCGCATGCCTACCGGCACAAAAATAGATCATAAGGATGCCCGTAGTGGCAACGTGCTGGTTCGTCGTTCACTACTGCAGGATATAGCTGCATCCCAAAAAGATGGCATAGGCCCGTTCGACCCTGCCTTTGGTACGACGGGTGGGGAAGATACCATGTTGTTTCGTCGTCTGGATAAACTGGGGGCCGTCATGGTCTGGTGCGATGAAGCACCTGCTGATGAATTTATTCCGGCGGACAGGGCTACTGCAAAATGGTTGTTGCAAAGGTCTTTTCGCACCGGGCAATTATTCATCCGCACCGAACTGGCGATGCTCGAAGGCGGTAAAAAAATCAGTTCTGCGTTGTTGCTCAGTGCCCGGGCCTGCGTGCAATTTGTGCTGGCCTTGTTATTCGCCTTGCTGTTGTTACCTTTTAAATTCCTGCGCAGCTTCGCCTGGCTCAGGGTCGCTGCTTCTCAACTGGGCAAGCTCAGTTATTTCTGGGGTAGTGCCAGCCATGCCTATGGCAGCCAGCCAGCAAAGAAATAATTCATGATGGCTCATCAATCCCAACGCTTACAGGCCCTTGATGGCTTGCGTGCCTTGTCCATTGCACTGGTTTTTCTGTCGCACATAGGATTTGGCCATCTCTTCCCTGGCGGCCTGGGTGTGACGATATTCTTTTTTATCAGCGGTTTCATCATCACCAAACTGATGCTGGCAGAGTGGGACGCCAGTGGCCGTGTGAGCATACGTAATTTTTATGTGCGCAGGCTATTCAGGCTGACACCGGCCTTGCTGTTTTTTGTGTTGATATCGCTGACATTGATGGCTGTTGTCGGAGAGTTGCCACCGCAAAAAGAAGTTGCCTCGGTATTTTTTTATTTTGCGAATTACTATGGCATTTACTCCAGCTTCAGCGGTGAGTTGATCAAGCAACCCCTGGCGATAACCTGGTCATTAGCAGTGGAAGAGCATTTTTATTTTGTTTTTCCTTTCTTGTTTATCGGTTTCATCAGCCTGCCAAAACGCTTCTTGAGCCTGATTGCGGTAATCCTGCTGGCAATGCTGGCCTGGCGTGTGTATCTGGTGCTGGCCATTGGTTTGGATCATTTACCACATTACAGAATTTATACAGCGACCGATACCCGCGCTGATTCGATTTTGTATGGAGTGGTCCTGGCTATCATACAGACGTACTACCCACTTTTTTTTGCCAAGCTATCACGCCAGCAGACCTTTCTGTGTGGTGCCTTTTTAATGTTGATGACACTAGCTATCCGTAACGAAGAGTTTCGTGAATCCTTGCGTTACTCTTTGCAGGGAGTGGCTTTGCTCTATATGTTCCCGATGCTGGTATTTGAAAAAAATGCCTTGAACAATTTCCTGCAACTGCCACCTGTCGTCTATCTGGGGCGTATCAGTTATTCCCTGTACCTGTACCACTGGCTGGTAACACATAGCGTTGCGCATTTTTTGCCGGAACTGACTACCTTGCCCAGAATCGCGCTCATCACTGCGCTTTCGCTGCTGTTATCTCACTTGTCATACCGTTACATAGAACAGACTTTTCAGAACCTTGGACGCAAATTAATGGTCTGAATTTGCGAGGTTTGCTGAGTTTGATTTTGCGAGTTTGAATCTCCGGCTCGATGAGCTGACCGCAATCAGGCTGAAGATAAAGAATACATTCTGGAATACAAAGCCGCGAAACAGGCTGCTTTCGGTGAAATTGGTAATCACGACAACGGCCAGCATGGCAGACCAGAAGGCGGCTTGTTGCCTATCCTGATGGGAAAGCGTAATCAGCATTTTTGCCTGCATCAACAAGGTGAGTATCACCAGTATCAAACCAATCAGCCCTTGTTCATTGAGAATATCCAGATAGCCATTGTGAGACTGCAAAGGTATCCAGTGCAAGGCATCAATGACGAATTGCGAGAGACTGTCTGGCCCCAGCCAGAATGCGCCATAGCCCAGACCAAACAGATAGTGTTTGTTAATCTCCATCTCTACCAGTTGCCAGACATCAGTGCGGCCAGTCAGGTCTGTGCCTTTGCCAAACAAGCCAGCAATTGGTGATGCCGCTTCTTGCCAGGTAGGCAGACGCGATTCCTGCATAAAAAAGACATACACAGCGATTGTCAACAGGCACATAATGACGAGGCTGGGCCGCGTCAAAGAATAAGAAGATGAAATGTGCCGCTTGCGCAGCAAATGGAAAACACCCGAAGTCAGCAGGGTGATGATCATGCTGGTCGAGCTTTTACTCATGACCAGCATGAAAAAAGAAAACAATATGCCCAGCGCCAGGCTTCTGATACCCACGGTCTCTCTGCACGCCTTGATTTGCCATAATAAAATGCTGAGGGCTGCAACCTGGCCCAGTTCATTTTTTTGCGACAGGGCACCGCGCCAGGCGCCTCTGAGGTCATAGTCTATGCCTATGCTGGGAACAGCAACAGCCATAAAGAAGGACAGTATCAGCATACCCGTCAAGGTATACAAGACATAGTTCACCATTATTTTCAAAGGATGTTCAGCGAGCTGTATGCTGAAACCTATCATCACCAGACCATAGAGCTGTATCGCACGTTTGAAGGTCGTCGCTGGCAAGGGCGACCAGATGCTTGATGCCAGACACCATATCAACACGAAGGCCAGGAAGGGATTCATCGCCCTTACATCTTGCAAGGCCTCAGGCAAGTGACGATACAGGATGAATGTTGCCAGCAAAAACAGGCCACCCCATTGCAGTTTTGTGGTCAGCGAACCTTCCATGGTCAATGCAGACGAGCCGGTGTAATCCCAGGAAATGCCATAAGGTAACAGGGAAAAAACCACGAACAGAACGATCATCAGTTTGACGATTCTGGTTTCCAGCAGGTTCAGGCTGGTATTGCCGGGCAGTACGGACAAATTTTGCATTTCTCAATACTAATGTCATGTGTTTGTGCGATATTCTAATGGCTACCTTGTCTGTTGCGCCCCAAACTATGAAGTATTTTCGATTTCACGTCCCTTTCACCTTCAGATTGGCTTTATTGAGCCTGATTTGTCTCTGTCCGCCTGTTGCAGTAGCGGGTGATCTCGCCTGGTACCGTTTTGAAGTTAATGAGGATGTCCTGTCGCCAGTCGTGGATTTTGGCGGCATGAATCATACTCTGGGGGCTGCTGACAGAGTATTTGTCAAGCAAGGGCATTTTTACCGCATTGGGCCAGATGGCAAGGGTGGCACCAAAGACGACGCCCGCGTGCGCTTCTTTGGCATCAGCTTGTCTGGTGCGGCGAACTTCCCCGAAGAAAAAGACGCACAAAAAATCGCCCGCCGTTTGCGCAAGCTGGGTTTTAACGCAGTGCGCCTGCATCATCTGGACAGTGTTCTCAGCGATAGCCTGGAGCAGCCACGTGGTATTTTGACGACAGCCGCATATCCCAGTTTTAACGAAACAGCTTTGCGGCGCTTGCGCGTGTTTATTGATGCACTCAAGGCCGAAGGCCTGTATATCAACCTGAACCTGCATGTGGGCTATCAATTTCGCCCGGCGGTTGATCAGGTCACGCCTTTGATGGCCGGTGAGCAAATGCCTTTTGCCAGCCATCCTCTGCATCTGTTTGAGCCGCGCATGATCAGTCTGCAGGCAGAGTATGTGCAGCAGCTATTGCGCAGGCTGGAACTCAGGGATGATCCTGCCCTCGCCATGGTTGAAATCAATAATGAATCTTCATTGCTGGGGGCCTGGCAAAGAAAGCAGCTCGATGGCCTGACAGGTGAATATGAAAGAGCCTTGCAGCAGCATTGGCAAAAATGGGTGCTGCGCCAACATGGGCACGCCGACAACGCCTGCAAGCTATGGGATAGCTGTTCACTACCGCGCAAAGGCGTGATCAATGTCAAGTCGTCCGAGGCCAGCATACTTGAATACGGTGAAGGCTGGGTCGCGGGCGTGCAGCGTTTTTCGCGACGCGCAATCAATAAGCTGGGTTGGGAGACGCCAGCCTCCTTGCAGCAGCAATATCGCCCACATCAAAAGGGCAATGGCCGCAGGGTACTCGACTATGTACGGTTTTTGTCTGATCTTGATCAGCAATATTTGAATCTGATTCGCAAGACTGTAAGACAGGAAGCAGGGGATTTATTGCCTGTGACTGGTACGCAAATGTATTTTGGTGGGGTAGCACTCGCCGACTCGCAGCAGCAGATGGATTATGTTGATGAGCACTTTTATGTGGATCACTATGACTTTCCGCATAAGGAGTGGGATAAAAATGACTGGCGCATACGCAATAATTCTGTCTTGCGCGAGGGTTGGCAATCGCTGTTGCAGCGTGCATATGTGCGCGATGCGCGCAAGCCCTTTGTAGTCAGTGAATTCAATCAGGCTTTTCCAAATCGGCAGTCGGCAGAAATTTTGCCTGTCATAAGTGCGTTTGCCAGCGCCCAGGACTGGGATGGGCTGTTTCTGTTTCATTACATTGATGGCGATCTCTGGCGGTCCGTGCCGGACAGTTTTGGGCTTAGTGGCCACAGTGGGCAACTCGTGGTCAGCGGCATGGCGGCAGCTCTGTTCAGACAATACCAGGTGCAGCCATTACCAACACAGATGAATATCAACCTGGCACCTGAAGAACGCACCATGCTTGGCGCTTTGCGTGATGGTGTCAGTGGCGGTGGAATGCCCGCCTGGCTACAGGCGCAATACGGCATTGATTACCGGCATGCTTTTTATACTCGTGTAGCCATGATGTATGGCACGCAAGCCAAACCGGTCGGGCCAGTGCAGCACACTGCAAGGTTGTGGCATGAAGATGATATGACCTGGGCTGCAGCCGGGGGCGAATTACGTTACGGTGAAACTGGCCCCTGGCTGGCAGCAGAAACTGCTTATACGCGCCTGTTCGCGGGGCGCAAAGCACCGGGCTCTGTCATTATGGAAGCAGATAAATACCTGCCTGTGTTTTCAGAAAAAGGACGGCAATATGGCGTCATTATGCTGAGCAGCCGCGATGCCTTGCCTTTGAAAAATAGTCGCCACCTTTTGCTCGTGTTAAGTGGTGCCACAACGACCACGCAAGCTGGCGTGCAACCTGAACGTCCTAAACAATTGATCAATTATGAGGGGCAATCTGGATGGTGGACGCTGGAGCCTGACCCTGCAACCGCCAGAAAACCTTCCGGTTCACTGGAAGGCCTTGCTCCTGTATGGCTGGAGCGTATCCCGGTCAAGTTATTCCACGCCAGCAAAAGCAAAAAGATGACGGTATATCCGCTGGATGGAAATGGCGTGCGCATGAAGGCACTGGCCAGTTCTGCCATCAGCAAAAAGCCAGATGGTTTTGAGCTCGACTTTGACTTTCCATCGCCCTGGTATGAGCTCGTCCTTGAATAAGCCTTTTTAGGACTTAAGCAAAATTGGCATTGACGGTTTTTACGTCGGCCATGCATAGATCACAATGAGCGCAATCAATACAGCGCATCTCAAACCGTCATTCCCGCGTGCTTTTAGCGGGAATCCATCGTTGATCAATCTCGGAGCTTGTAATGCAGGTGCAGGGGCGATCAGGCATGGATACCCACCTGCGCGGGTATGACGAATTGGGGGGGGCACGGTAAACTGCAAGCTTTGGGGTGGTGTTGCTTAAGTCCTCCTTTTAATAAGCATGTTTTAAGCTTGTTGTTGAGATTGTTAATGAGTCTCTTGAGGGGCTTGTGGGTGCAATGGTGGCATCCGCGCGTTCTGCACTAAAAACTTCCAGTTTCCCGAGGGAATTTGAAACTTAATTTTCTTTGTGTAAAAAACTGAATTGCCAAATTTTATGATGTGAAATCAATTTTTCATATTGTGAAAAATGCTGACTCGCTGCACAAATTATTTTTCTCATTCTAAGAAATATAATTTCATATCGCAAAAAATGAATTTTAAGTATTTGATTTTAAACGATTAAATATTTGTCATATGTCTTATATAAGACCTTGTTGCTCCGCAAAAAATACTCTATTATTTCTCTCAACGGATGCACCTTTTCATTTGATTTGCCCACAGGAGAGAAATATGACAACTCGCGCACAACAAGTAGCAGAATTGCAAAAAGACTGGGATACCAATCCACGCTGGATCGGTATCAAGCGTAACTACACGGCGGAAGAAGTAGTTCGCCTGCGTGGCTCCATGAAGGTGGAGCATACTATTGCAAAAAACGGCGCGATCAAATTGTGGGATCTGGTGAATAACGAACCTTTCATCAATGCCCTGGGCGCGTTAACTGGTAACCAGGCCATGCAACAGGTCAAAGCTGGCCTGAAAGCCATCTACCTGTCTGGCTGGCAAGTTGCTGGCGACGCCAACGTTGCTGGTGAAATGTATCCTGACCAATCCCTGTACCCAGCCAATTCTGTGCCACTGGTTGTTAAACGCATCAACAACACATTGACACGCGCCGACCAGATCCAATGGTCTGAAGGTAAAGACGACATCGACTTCTTCGCCCCTATCGTGGCTGATGCGGAAGCCGGTTTCGGTGGTGTATTGAATGCCTTTGAACTCATGAAAGCCATGATCGAAGCGGGTGCATCTGGCGTTCACTTTGAAGATCAACTGGCTTCTGTTAAAAAATGTGGCCACATGGGTGGCAAGGTTCTGGTACCTACACGTGAAGCGATTGAAAAACTGAATGCAGCACGTCTGGCTGCTGACATCATGGGTACTTCCACTGTGATCTTGGCCCGTACCGATGCTGAAGCTGCTGATTTGCTGACATCAGACGTCGATCCTAACGACCAGCCTTTCTGCACAGGCGAGCGTACAGTTGAAGGCTTCTACAAAACCAAACCAGGTCTGGAGCAAGCAATTTCCCGTGGTCTGGCTTATGCAGAATATGCAGATTTGATCTGGTGTGAAACTGGCAAGCCTGATCTGGAATTTGCCAAGGCATTTGCTGACGCTATCCATGCCAAGTTCCCAGGTAAATTGCTCTCCTATAACTGCTCACCATCTTTCAACTGGAAGAAAAACCTGGACGATGCAACGATCGCCAAATTCCAGAAAGAACTGGGCGCAATGGGCTACAAATTCCAGTTCATCACATTGGCAGGTTTCCATGCATTGAACTACGGCATGTTCAACCTGGCACATGGCTACGCACGTCGCCAGATGTCTGCCTTCGTTGAATTGCAGGAAGCTGAATTCGCAGCAGCAGAAAAAGGCTTTACAGCCGTTAAACATCAACGTGAAGTTGGTACTGGTTACTTTGATGCAGTGACACAAACGATTCAGCAAGGTAAATCTTCTACGACAGCTTTGCATGGTTCTACTGAAGATGAGCAATTCTTCGATGCGAAGAAAGTAGCCTGAGAAGTAGCGTAAGTATTTAAAGTAATCCCCCAAGAAAAAACCGCGCAGATTGTTATCTGTGCGGTTTTTTTTACATATTGCATTCAAAAAAAGTAAATGCTAGATAAATATTTTTTTGTTACCATTTGTGCGATGTTATTTTAAAGATTCTTATTGGAAAAATATGTTTTGTTCAAAATGTGGCTCTGAGGTTCAGGCGGATGCAAAATTTTGCAATAGTTGCGGAGCCTCACTAAACGTAGATGTCCCGCCAGCACCCCAAAGAAATAACGATGTGGTAGTAGAGAAGGTGTTTATGGACAGGCATGGTGTATATGTAAGCGATGTAATGTTCAGACTCTCGACGGGTGCAAATTTCCCAATTCGAAATTTGACTTCTGTTACTGTTTCTCAGAAATCAGGCAACGTATTGCTTTTCATATTGGCTTTGTTTTCTACTTTATTCAGTTTGATAATGGTTTTCAACGTGCCTTTTGTCGGATTTGTTATGCTTGCTTTAAGTGCAGTTTTTTTTATCCTCTATTTTCAACGCGATTGGCAGTTAAAAGTTGGTGCGGGTGGGATTATTCAAGTAGCTATTCAGGATAAAAATAAGGCTTACCTGGATAGTGTGGCAACAGCAATTAATGAATCTTTAGCTTATATGGAAAGAAAGTAAGCCAATGAATTTGGAGCACCTTGTAAGTGTAAATTTTCCCTTTTTTATTTTGTAGTTGAATTTAAATTCCGCATTTGTTTCTGTATTTTTTTTTCGCGCAGCAATAGCCCTACAAAGCGCCAGGCTTGTGTGGTATAGCGTTGCCACAGACGGCGCGGTTCACTGGCCAGGCGCCAGAACCATTCCATACCTATCTTTTGCATCCATAAAGGCGCACGTTTTTTCTGGCCGAGCGCAAATTCCATTGCTGCACCCACGCACAATATCAATGGCACGTTGTCAGTGGTGAATTGTGCGCGATAGCGAAACGCCAGTCTTTCCTGCTTGGGCATGCCCAGGCAAATGAACAGGATATTTGGTTTTGCCGCCTGTATGCGCTGTATGGCCAGATCACTTTCGGCGCCGTCGGCAGTGAACTGCATGGATGGGCAAAAAATATCAACCTTGAGACCAGGGTAAGTCTTGGCGAATGATTCCAGCAACAGGCTTTCTTGCCCTGGCATGCCGCCCAAGACAAAAATCGACAAATCTTTTTCTATGCAACCCCGGCATAGCGACACGAACAGATCAGCCCCAGTCACACGTTCCGGCAAGGGCAGGGTGCACATCTTGCTGGCCCAGATTATCGGCATGCCATCAGCAAAAATATAATCTGAAGTGGCATACAAGGTCTTGAACTCAGGCTCATATTCGAGCTTGGTCATATGATCCACATTTGGCGTCACTACCACGCGACTCGCATGGTCACGACTGCTGGCAACTTCCAGCAAATGCTGATTGGCATCTGCAAAACGCATATTGCAGATATCCAATCCGAATAGCCGGGTGATGAGCGGTTTTGTCGCGGGTGAATTCATGGCGTGTTTGGCTGAAGTGGTAAATTAATTATCGCACAAGAGATGCCAGAAATTACTCAAGGCATGAAGGGGGACGGTATTAAGCAGGTAAAATAAAGCAAACTAAAACTTGGTGACATCTATGCAACACAATATGCAACACAAAACCAGAATCAAAATTTGCGGCTTGACCCGAGCAGAAGATGTGCGCTTTGTTGTCGCATCTGGGGCTGATGCCTTGGGTTTTGTGTTTTATCCACCCAGCCCGCGCTATGTAGGGCCAGAAGTTGCTGGTGCTTTGTTGAGTGAAATTCCTCCTTTCGTCATGTCGGTCGGCTTGTTCGTAAATATCGATGAAGCAGGCTTGCAAGATGTCATCAGCAAGGCTCCCGTGCAATTGCTGCAATTCCACGGCGATGAAACGCCAGAGCAATGTGCGAGTCTGGCAGCCAGTGTCAATCGTCCTTTTATTCGTGCTTATCGCGTCAAAGCTGACACAAGGTCTGAGGATTTGCTAGAATGTGAGCAGTCTTATCGTAATGCTAGTCCTTTATTCAGTGGTTTATTGCTAGATACCCATGTTGATGGGTACGGCGGTAGTGGAAAGGTTTTTGATTGGTCTCTCATTCCAAAAGAGCTCGCGCCTCGGGTCGTTTTAAGTGGTGGCTTGAGCGTACAGAACGCGACTGGCGCAGTTAGTCAGGTTCGCCCGTTTGCGGTCGACATCAGCAGTGGTGTGGAGGCGGCAAAGGGTATCAAGGATGAGGCCAGCGTGCGTGCGTTTATAGCTGCGGTGCGTCTGGCAGACAATCAGGAATAGTGATGGTAGCTGGGGTATCTCCGCGGCGCATCGCTTTCAAGCCAGTTTGAAGGAAAGAAAATGAAAGAACTCCAGTCTTTGGATGCTCAGTTCGAGCGCCAGTCTATCGCCGGTCAGGCAATTTATCAGTCAGCCCAATATCATTTACCCGATTCACGTGGCCATTTTGGTCAGTTTGGTGGCACTTTTGTGTCCGAGACGCTGACTCATGCACTGACAGAGCTCAAAGAAGCCTACGCCAAGTACCAGCATGATCCTGAGTTTCTGGCCGAGTTTCGCAATGAATTGAAATACTTTGTCGGTCGTCCGTCGCCTGTGTATCACGCCAAGCGCTGGTCTGATTTGATGGGGGGGGCACAAATCTATTTCAAGCGTGAAGACTTGAATCACACCGGTGCCCACAAGATCAATAATGTCATCGGCCAGGCTTTGCTGGCCAAGCGCATGGGCAAGCCGCGTGTGATTGCCGAGACTGGTGCTGGTCAGCATGGTGTTGCTACAGCCACCATCTGCGCCCGTTTTGGTCTCGAGTGCGTGGTTTACATGGGTTCTGAGGACGTCAAGCGTCAGGCGCAAAATGTGTACCGCATGAAGTTGCTCGGTGCGACCGTGGTGCCAGTTGAGTCTGGTTCCAAGACCCTGAAAGACGCGCTCAACGAAGCCATGCGTGACTGGGTGGCGAATGTCGACAATACTTTTTATATCATAGGCACGGTGGCTGGCCCGCATCCTTATCCCATGATGGTCAGGGACTTCCAGTCTGTTATCGGTGAGGAATGCTTATGGCAGATGCCTGAGCAAACCGGGCGTCAGCCAGACCATGTCGTGGCTTGCGTAGGCGGTGGCTCGAATGCCATGGGCATTTTTTATCCTTACATTGATCACCAGCAAGTCAGGCTTGTCGGTGTTGAGGCAGCAGGCGAGGGGCTGGAAAGCGGCAAGCATTCTGCCTCGTTGACTGCAGGTTCCCCTGGTGTATTGCATGGTAACCGTACTTATCTGCTGCAAGATGAGAATGGCCAGGTCATCGAAACGCATTCTGTGTCAGCAGGTCTTGATTACCCCGGTGTGGGGCCAGAACATGCATGGTTGAAGGAAAGTGGCCGCGCGCAATATGTGACCATTACCGATGATGAGGCGCTCAAGGCTTTTCATGATTGCTGCCGCATAGAAGGCATCATCCCCGCACTGGAATCCAGCCATGCTCTGGCCTATGCAGCCAAACTTGCTGCGACTTTGCCCAAGGATCAGATCGTCCTGGCGAATCTGTCGGGGCGTGGTGACAAGGATATGCACACCGTCGCTGAGCGGGCAGGCTTGAAGTTCTGATTAGCTATTGCGCAATGACATACAGGCACATACATAGAGAGATGTTGCCTGTATGTCCTCCCTATCAAGAATTGAAATTGATGCCATTGCCTTGCCAATAGTGCATCAGATGAGGACCGACAAGATGTCAAGAATTCAAAATACCATGGCTGCATTGGCAGCCAATAACAAAAAAGGTTTGATCCCTTTCATCACCGCAGGTGACCCTGCGCCAGAATTAACTGTGCCTTTAATGCATGCCTTGGTCGAGGGCGGGGCGGATATTATCGAGCTGGGTGTGCCGTTTTCTGACCCCATGGCAGATGGCCCTGTCATACAGCGCGCCTCTGAGCGAGCCTTGCAATTTGGAGTTGGCTTGCGGGATGTATTACAATTCGTCCGCGAATTCCGGCAAAGTAATCAAAAGACACCGATTGTGCTCATGGGATATGCCAATCCCATAGAGCGCATGGGCCAGGATGCATTCATTGCCAAGGCAGCTGAAGTTGGGGTGGATGGTGTGCTGGTAGTCGATTACCCGCCGGAAGAATGTGAAGAATTTGCAAGTAAAATGCAGCAACAGGGTATGGATACCATTTTCCTGCTGGCACCGACATCGACAGATGAGCGCATAGCGCAAGTTGGTAAAATTGCTAGTGGTTATGTGTATTATGTGTCGCTGAAGGGTGTCACTGGTTCTGGTGCACTGGATCTGGATGCGGTTGCCGCGATGATCCCGCGTATCAAAAAGCATGTCAAAATCCCGGTAGGCGTGGGTTTTGGCATACGTGACGGGGCGACGGCAAGAGCGATTTCCACAGTGTCGGATGCGGTGGTGATAGGCTCGCGTATCATCCAGGAACTGGAAAATACCCCGCGTGAAAATGCAGTTGCTGCAGTGAAAAGCTTTATTTCTGGTGTCAGACAGGCTTTGGACGAGTAAAATACGCGCCTGACTGGTTCTTTTACCAGAATGAACCTGATGCCGGGTTGTTAAAAAGACAGCCTGGCGGCCATAAGGAGAAAACATGAGTTGGTTAGAAAAACTGTTGCCACCGCGTATACAACGCTCGGAATCTGCAAATCGTAAGTCGATTCCCGAAGGTTTGTGGGTCAAGTGCCCCTCTTGCGAAGCGGTGCTTTACCGTTCTGATCTGGAAGCCAATATCCATGTTTGCCCAAAATGCAGCCATCATTTGCGTATAGGCGCACGTGAACGTCTGGATGCTTTGCTCGACGCCGGTGGCCGTTATGAAATTGGCCAGGAAGTCTTGCCTATCGATACACTGAAATTCAAAGACAGCAAAAAATACCCTGATCGCCTGAAAGATGCGCTGGAAACTACCGGTGAAACCGATGCCCTGATTGTCATGGGTGGTTCCATCATGGCAGTGCCTGTCGTGGCAGCTTGTTTTGAATTTGAATTCATGGGTGGTTCCATGGGTTCTGTGGTGGGTGAACGGTTCGTGCGTGGCGTGCAGGCTGCGCTGGAGCAAAAAGTACCTTTCATTTGTTTTACCGCTACTGGTGGTGCACGTATGCAAGAGGGCTTGTTGTCCCTGATGCAAATGGCAAAAACCACGTCCATGCTGACCAAATTGTCTGAAAAGAAATTGCCGTTCATCTCAGTGCTGACTGACCCTACCATGGGTGGCGTGTCTGCTTCTTTCGCCTTCCTCGGTGACGTGGTCATGGCAGAGCCAAAAGCCCTGATCGGTTTTGCTGGCCCACGCGTGATTGAAAACACCGTACGTGAGAAATTGCCAGAAGGCTTCCAGCGTTCTGAATTTCTGCTGCAAAAAGGCGCGATCGACATGATCGTCGATCGTCGCAAGATGCGTGAAGAGATTGCGCGTTTGCTGGCTTTGTTGCAAAACCAGCCTGCTGAAGCAGTATCCACCTGAAATATATTGAATACCTAAATACCTATCAAGCCCGAAGCATTTTGTTCGGGCTTTTTTTATCTTATGACAAATTTACCTGCCACCCTGGCTGATTGGCTGGCCGTACTCGAAACTCGCCATTCCAAAGAAATCGATATGGGCCTGGACCGCGTTGCAGCGGTCAAAAACAAGCTGGCGATCCACTATGCTTGCCCCGTCATCATGGTCGCTGGAACCAATGGCAAAGGCTCTACCTGCGCCATGCTGGAAGCCGTGTTGATGCAAGCCGGCTATCGTGTTGGCCTGTACAGCAAGCCGCATTTCCTTGACTTCAATGAGCGTGCCCGTATCAATGGCGAAATGGTCAAGGATGATGTTTTTATTTCCACTTTCAATGATGTGGAAGAGGCACGTGGCGATATCTCACTGACCTACTTTGAATTTACTACCTTGGCAATCTGTAAATTGCTGGCTGATGCCAAGCTTGATGTGGTGATCCTTGAAGTGGGTCTCGGCGGTCGCCTGGATGCCGTGAATGTCATTGATGCTGATGTCTCCATTGTTACCAGCATTGATATCGACCACGTAGATTATCTCGGTGATACCCGTGAAAAGATAGGCTTTGAAAAAGCCGGTATCTTCCGCTCTGGCAAGGCAGCGATTTGTGGCGACCCTTTGCCACCCCAATCCCTGATAGACCATGCGCAGGCGATAGGTGCTGATCTGTGGCTGTTTGGCCGTGATTTCAATTATAACGGCGACAAACAGCAATGGAATTTTGCCGGGCGCAACCAGCGCCGTAATTCCCTTGGTTACCCTAGTTTGCGTGGTGCCAACCAGCTCTTGAATGCCTCTGCCGTGCTGGCCGCGCTGGAAGCCCTGAAGCTTGAACTGCCAGTCGGCGCGCAAGAAGTGCGTACTGGTCTGGTCATGGTGGATTTGCCGGGTCGCTTCCAGGTCATGCCAGGTCGCCCTACCGTGGTGCTGGATGTGGCGCATAATCCGCACGCCGCCGCTACGCTGGCACAAAATCTCGACAATATGGGCTTTCATGCCTATACCTATGCGGTATTTGGTTCCATGCTGGACAAGGACATTGACGGCGTCATTGCTCAATTGAAAGAAAAAGTCGATCACTGGTGCGTCACGGCCTTGCCTTTGCCGCGAGCGGCCCCAGTTGAGGTATTGAAAGACAAATTGGTCGCCGCTGGCGTGCTGGCAGATACTGAAAAAACTGTCACTGGTTTCGAGTCGCCAGAGCTGGCATATGCAGACGCCATCAGCAAGGCAGGCGAAAATGATAGAATAGTGGTCTTTGGATCGTTTTTGACGGTAGCAGGTGTGATGCGCGCCCGTCGTTCTGCTCTCCATTGATGTTTTTTGCAAGCCGGTTTGTTGATGACGGACCCGCTTGCTAACCAACCAGAAATTTGCACATGGGTTTGCTCTCGCGTTTTACACAGAAGCAAGAAACTTCCGATACTCAGGATAGCGGTGAATTCCGTTCCCGCGCTGAAGAAGAGAGTATCGAAACTCGTTCCAGGACAAAAAAGGCCGAGCCCAGAAGGCGCTCGAAGGTCGATGATCCCATATTGCCAGAGAAGAAACGTGCCAGGCGCCGCCTGATAGGTGCCGTTGCACTGGCACTTGCTGCCATCATAGGCTTGCCCATGATCCTGGATTCTGATCCCAAGCCTTTGCCTGATGATATCAATATCCGCATTCCCTCTAAGGATAAAACGCCGGATATCACCGCTGATACTGTTGCGCCAAAATCCAAAAAACAGCTGCCAGATGAGCCGCCTGAAGAAATTATAGAAGTACCAACGACGCCAAAAAACAAAGTTGCTGCCACTGATGGTGCCGACAGACAGGTCAAGTCCATGACCACTGCGGGCGGTACTACGCTGGCCCAGACTGCGCCAGCAACGGCCAAGCCAGTCAAGCCTGAAGTAAAAACAGAAACAAAACCCGAAACAAAGACAGAAACCAAACCTGTAGTAAAAGCAGAAAGCAAACCTGAACCAAAAGTTGAGGTAAAGCCAGTTCCAGCTCCAGTCAAAGCGGTGGAGAAGGACGTGGCTACGGCAAAAAATGAGCCTAAAGCTGAAGCCAAGCCTGCCAAGTCTGAAAAAACTGATGTCAAACCAGTTGTCGCCAAACCTGGCAATGCCGATGATGAGGCTGCCCGTGCGCTCGCCATACTCGAAGGTAAAACTCCACCAGCTACCAAGCCGGTAGTCAGCAAGCCGGAAGCCGCAGACAAACCTGCAGAAAAATCATCTTACACGGTGCAGGCAGGCGCGTTTTCCACACAATCCAAAGTGGATGAAGTGCAAGCCAAGCTGAACGCGGCGAATATACGTTCATATACGCAAAAGATCATCACCACGAATGGTGAAGTGACAAGGATCAGGGTAGGCCCCTTTGCTTCCAAAGAAGAGGCAGATAAAATGCGCGCCAAATTAAGCAAGCTGGGCCTGAGTGCCAGCCTGCCACCTAACTAATGAGTAAGGAATATCTGGCGTGACATTGTTTGATTATCTCGTGCTGCTGATCCTGGTTTGTTCCATCGTGATCAGTACGCTGCGCGGTTTAATTAAAGAAATTTTGTCGCTGGTCAGTTGGGTGGTCGCATTTGTGATTGCCAATGCCTATAGTGATGTATTGACGACCTGGTTGCCATCCATGGTGCCAGGCCAGATGCTGCGCCTGATTGTTGCCTTTATTGCCCTGTTTATCGGTGTGCGCCTGTTGATGGCGCTGATCATGATGGCGGTGGATGCCATGATCAAGGCTAGCGGCCTGACATTGGCAGACCGGGGTCTTGGTGGTCTGTTTGGTCTGGCGCGTGGTTGCATACTGGTGTTGGCTGCCGTGCTGGTGTGCGGTATGACATCCATACCGCAACAGCCGTTCTGGACCCATGCATGGCTTAGCCCTCTTGCAGAAACCGCAGCGCGCACGGTGATCCCGCTGTTGCCAGTCTCGGTTTCGGAGCATGTAAAGTTTTAATTGTTTTTTTTAGGAGTCCACCATGTGTGGCATCGTAGGCGTATTCTCAAATAATCCTGTCAATCAATTGATTTATGACGCGCTGCTGTTGTTGCAGCACCGCGGTCAGGACGCAGCTGGTATCGCAACAAATCATGGCAATAAATTCGCCATGCATAAAGCGAATGGTCTGGTGCGTGACGTATTCCGTACCCGCAACATGCGTTCCTTGCCTGGTAATGTCGGTATTGGGCAAGTACGTTATCCAACTGCCGGCTCCACCAGCGAAGAAGAAGCGCAACCCTTTTATGTGAATGCACCATTTGGTATCGTGCTGGCACATAACGGCAACCTGACCAATGCGGTAGAGCTGAAGATAGAGCTGTTCAAAAATGACCGCCGTCATTTGAATACCGATTCTGACTCTGAAGTCTTGCTCAATATCCTGGCGCATCAGATACAGGAAGTCACCAGCGGTTATTCGCTTGACCCAGAAGGTCTGTTCCGCGCTGTTGCGATGCTGCACAGGCGTGTACGTGGTTCGTATGCTGTTGTTGCACAAATCTCTGGCTACGGCTTGCTGGCTTTCCGTGATCCATTTGGTATCCGCCCTTTGTGCGTCGGCGTTTCACAAACCGAAAACGGCGCTGAATACATGATTGCCAGCGAATCAGTTGCGCTCGAAGGCCTGGGCTTCAAGTTCCTGCGTGACGTAGAACCAGGTGAAGCCTTGTTCGTCGATATGGATGGCAAATTGCATACCCAGCAATGTGCTGATAATCCTAGCTTGAACCCATGTGCATTTGAATATGTATATCTGGCCCGTCCTGATTCCATCATTGATGGCGCCTCGGTGTATCTGACCCGCCTGAAAATGGGTGAGTATCTGGCCGACAAGGTACGTAATCAATTCCGCGATGGTGAAATTGATGTCGTCATGCCTATCCCTGATTCTTCCCGCCCATCGGCAATGGAATTGGCGCAAAAATTGAATCTTGATTATCGCGAAGGCTTTATCAAGAATCGCTATATAGGCCGCACTTTCATGATGCCAGGCCAGGCTGTGCGTCGTAAGTCTGTACGCCAAAAGTTGAATGCCATTGGTTCTGAATTCAAGGGCAAGAGTGTCTTGCTGGTCGATGATTCTATCGTCCGTGGCACGACCAGCCGTGAAATCGTGCAAATGGCACGCGAATCTGGTGCAAGGCGCGTGATTTTTGCTTCTGCTGCGCCACCGGTGCAATTCCCTAACGTTTACGGTATCGATATGCCTACCCGTAGCGAATTAATCGCCTATGGCCGTAGTGAAGAAGAAGTCTGCCGTGAAATCACTGCTGACGCTCTGGTGTATCAGGATGTGGCGGCCATGAAGCGTTCAATTTCCGATGTTAACCCGCTGTTGAAAAACATAGAAGCATCCTGCTTCGATGGTTTTTACATCACGGGTGATGTCACGTCTGGTTATCTCGACAAGCTGGAAACAGCGCGTAATAGCCCGCGCCCAGATACTGAAGACTTGCTGCGTTCGCAATTGAACCTGAACCTGGCAGATCGCGCCGACTGATCATGAAGATCAAAGCCTGCCTGAAAACGGCTGGCTGAACCTGAAAACCTGCTTACTTCAAATAAGCAGGTTTTTTTTTATGTCTTTACCCTTGGTATTGCCCCATCTGTTGCAAACTCGCGCATAGTCAGGATTCTTGATTGCTGTAAAAGCATTGTTTGAATTACCATTGCTGACACTGGTTCTTTAAATTGTGTTCAATTGTTCTCCATTAAGGCAAATCCCATGGCTAGCACGCTGCTGGATGTACAGAACTTGACTAAATCATATGGCGCACGCAAGGTCGTTGATGATGTTTCATTTACTATTGAGCGCGGGCAAACCCTGGGGTTGCTGGGGCCAAACGGAGCAGGCAAATCAACCACGGTCAGCATGATTTGCGGCTTGTTGCAGCCTGAGCAGGGCAAGGTATTGCTGGATGGGCAGACCATGGGTGCCGGCAATAATGCGGTTAAATTTAAAATAGGGCTGGTACCGCAAGACCTGGCGCTGTATGACGAATTGCCAGCAAGAGAAAATCTCAAATTGTTTGGTGCCTTGTATGGTCTGTCTGGCAGCAAACTGCAACAGCGCTGCGATGCGGTGCTGGAGCTGGTCAATCTGGCGGACAGGGCAAATGACAAGCCATCGACTTTCTCTGGTGGTATGAAACGTCGCCTGAATATTGCCGCCGCACTTTTGCATGACCCGGAATTATTGATACTGGATGAGCCTACCGTTGGCGTTGATCCACAAAGCCGCAATGCGATTTTTGATAGCCTCGATGTGCTCAAGGCACAAGGCCGCACGCTTATCTATACCAGTCATTACATGGAAGAGGTTGAGCGTCTGGCTGATCATATTGTCATTATCGACCATGGCAAAGTCATCGCCAATGAAACCCCGGCAGATTTGTATCGCCGTTTGCCTGCCAAGGCAGCGTTGCAACTGGATTTGAATACGCAGATCACCGAGACAGATGTTGCTGCTCTGAGTGTCTTGCCAGGTGTCGATAGTGTGCATATGTCAGACCACGGCAAGCATCTGGATGTCACGCTGACTGAGCATGAGGTAGCTTTTGGTTTGCTGAGTTGGCTGGCAAAAAACGGCTACAAGACCAATCATTTTGCGACTGCAAAAACCAATCTTGAAGCGGTATTCCTGACCCTGACCGGGCGTAGTTTGCGCGATTGATTTTCTCTTGATTTGCGCTTGAAATCCCTCCAATAAGAATGCGAAATACTGAGGAACCATAATGACTGCCCTGATCGCACTGATACGAAAAGACCTGATCCTGTTCCTGGCGGACCGTCGCGCTTTATTGCTTAACCTGGTGATGCCCATACTGTTGGGGGCATTCTTTGGGTTTGTCACTGGCGGCAGAGAGGCCAAAGATGCGGCCAAGATAGAGATCGCCGTGATCAGTCAGGATGATCATGTGATCAGCCAGAAAATAGTAAAGGGCCTGAAGGAAGAGGCCACTCTGTCAGTCAAGGAATTACCCCTTGAAGAGGCCAAGGCTCTGGTGCTGAAAGGCAAGCTCAATATGGCGGTCCTGATACCTGAAAAATTTGGTGATCAGGCTGGCGGAGCCTTGTTTGGTGGCAAGGAAAAACCAGAGCTGCTTATTTTTTACGACCCTTCTCAAACTGCGGTGTTGGCTATGGTCAAGGGTATGTTGACGCAGCAAGTCATGCAAAGTGTCAGTGCCGAAATGTTTGGTGGCAAATCAGGTACCAAGTTCATAGACCAGAGCCTGCAAGAGCTGGAAAAGATGGATGAAGCCAATAAAAATAAAGGTGAGCTGCATAACTTTCTTGGTAGCCTGAAAAAATTTCAGCTTAGCCAGCAGAAAACTGAGCTTGCAGATACTGCTGCAGATGCGGGTTCAGCAAGCGCTTCTGCTGCAAAATCAACAGATGCAGCAAAATCAGCAAAGGCCGCAAATACTGGCTTGAGCATGCCCTTCCTTACCAAGGATCAGGCCATGACCGCAGGTGACCCAGTCACCAATAAATACAATGGTTATGCTCATTCATTTGCAGGCATGAGTGTGCAGTTTATTTTATTCATGGCGATAGATGCTGGCATCGGCATACTGCTGGCCAGGCGGTTGGGTTTGTGGAACCGCTTGCTGGCCGCGCCAGTTGGCCTGAATACAGTGCTGATCGCCAGGGCGCTGTCATGTGCCCTGATCGCCTGTGGCCTCATGTGTTTTATTTTTCTGGTCGCGGTTTTTGTATTCAATGTGCATATAGCAGGAAGTCTGCCTGGCTTCATCGGCGTAGTGGTTTCTTTCTCCCTGATGACAGCCAGTTTTGGATTGTTGATTGCTGCCTTTGGCAAAACCCCTGAGGCAGCGCGTGGCATATCGGTGTTTGCGACCCTGATCATGGTTATGCTCAGCGGTGCCTGGATGCCTTCTTTCATGTTTCCGCAATGGTTGCAAAGCCTGACCCTGATTGTGCCTACACGCTGGGCTGTCGATGGTCTGGATGCCATGACCTGGCGTGGCCTGGGGCTGGAAGCTGCTTTGCCCGCAGTGGGCGTGCAACTGGCTTTTGCTGCTGTTTTTGGTGTAATTGCGCTATGGCGTTTCCGTAAAGCCTGAAAACCATAGATTTTGTCTGGTATCACAAAGTAACCATCTCAAGCCCACTGTTTCAATTCTATACAAATATGAACCGGTGTTTGCTGGTATTCAAGCTTGCTTAAAAATACAATCCTGACATGAGCGAGCGCTGCCTGTTTGCGCTCATGCAGTTTTTGTATTTTCACGTTTGAAACCTATGTATCCAAAATTTAGATTGCGTACCCTGACACTGGCGGTTGCCAGTGTTTTCTCAGTGACCACGTTTGCTTATGCGCAAACTACCCCTCCTGAAGCCATCAAAAGTACTGAGGAAAATTCTCAGGACGTGAAAGCCAAAGCCAAGACAGGCGACAAAAAAACTGAAGCAGCCAGCAAGGACAATATACAAAAAGTCACCATCAATGGTGGCCGTACTGACCAGGAAGAGCGCCGCCAATCCACTGCAGCCAAAATTATTTTCGGCAGGGAAGAGCTGGACAGGAATGGCGATAGCAATCTCGGGGAGGTGTTGAAACGCCTGCCCGGCGTGACTGTGGGCGGCAGGCCAGGACGTGGCGGTGATATACGCATGCGTGGCATGGGCAATGGTTATACCCAGATACTGCTTAATGGTGAACGTGCGCCACGCGGCTTCTCCATGGACAGCCTGACACCTGACCAGGTAGAACGCATAGAAATCATACGCGGTACCGTGGCTGAATACAGCACCCAGGCGATTGCTGGCACCATCAATATTGTTTTGCGGGAAGAGTACAAGCAAAAAAACACGGATCTGAAACTGTCGCTCGGTGTAGAGCAGGGTAGGCTTGCACCCAACGTGTCGATTACTGTGCCTGGAGAATTCGGTAACCTGTCTTATGCCTTGAGTGGTTCTATTTCCCAAAATCGCCAGCATGATGATGGCAATACATTGACTGACGAAAAAGATCCGGTTGGCAATGACATGTTAGTGCAAAATCAGCATGATCAAACCAATCGCAAGACGACGGGCATACATCTGACTCCGCGCTTCAATTATAAATTTGAGAATGGCGATACCTTGATGGTGCAACCTTTCTTGATGAATTCACGCAGTGACTCCAATACTCGCAGTGATGTTGCCGAGATTTTCCGCGATCCAAACGCCACCAATATCACCACTCAGCGTTTTGCCCTGGCAACCTCGTCCGCGCATGGAGAAACCACCTTCCTGCGTGGCTTTGGTAACTGGCAGCATAAGTTTGAAGACAATGCCAAGCTGAATATCAAATTTGGTGGTGGCTTGGGCAAGATGGAAAACTCTTCGCTGCGCTATCAGTTTGATAGCGTTGGCAATCAGCTTGATGTCATCAGTGATATCAATAATACCCGTGACAGCAGCCTCAATACTGGCGGCAAGTATAGCAAGCCTTATGGGGAAGGGCATACCCTGGCGGCAGGCTGGGACCTGGAAGTGGGCAAGCGTAGCCAGACCCGTGTTTCGCTGGATAATGGACAACCACAATTCGCTGAGTCAGGAGATAATCTGGACGCCAGCACACGGCGCATGGCGGTGTTTGCACAAGATGAGTTTGATATCAACCCCCAGTTTTCTGCTTATGCAGGCTTGCGCTGGGAAGGTATTAAGACCAGCAGTACGACGGCCAGCGGCGTGATAGAAAATACCAGTAGTGTCTGGAGCCCGGTGTTGCACGGTGTATGGCGTATACCAGGTGCAGGCAAGGATCAGGTCAGGTTGAGTTTGACGCATAGCTATCGTGCGCCAGCCTTGAATGACTTAATTGCCTTGCCTAGTTATTCGAATCAAAACAGCAAATACCGTCCAGACCGCACGGGAAATCCTGACTTGAAGCCGGAATTATCCAAAGGGCTGGACCTGGCCTTTGAACATTATCTGACGCGTGCAGGTATCATCAGTGCTAATTTCTTTGTGCGCGACATTGATAACCTGATACGCAGGCGTACTGATCCAGTCACAAAATTGGTGAATGGTGTGCCTGTAACCCGTGAGGTTTCCATGCCCGTTAATATCGGTCATGCCACGACCCGTGGCATAGAGCTGGAAGCAAAATTCCAACTGCAGGAATTTTTCCCTGATGGCCCGGCGATCGATGTACGCAGCAACTATAGCCATTTCTGGTCCAAGGTCGATGAGATTCCGGGACCAAATAATCGCCTTGATCAGCAACCCAGCCAAACTGCAAATTTTGGCCTGGATTATCGCCCAGCAGGCATCCCTTTGACTGTAGGCGGGAACATCAACTGGACACCCGCTTATGAGGTGCAGAGTAGCGTGGAGCAATTAAATACTACTGGTATAAAACGTCAGCTAGATTTGTATGGCTTGTGGAAATTCAGTCCGACTTTACAGGTACGCCTGTCTGCCAATAACTTACGTGCCAATGATTACTTAACAAGTAGTTCTATTGTCGCGCCTGCGACGCCAGTGTCTCCTGCGATCAACCGTGCTGATTACAATACATCAAGAACCTACACCACCTGGACATTGCGTGTAGAGATGAAGCTGTAAGTCATGCCATAAAAACAAAGGATCGTGCAGTGCAGCACGATCTTGTCTTGGAGAGTACAATACTTCAGTAGGGCGGTGTATAGGTGCACGATGTATAGATGCATACACAAGCAATTCCTGGCTAAAACAGGCAGTCTGGAAAAAAATAAACACCGCCAGCCTGATTTTCCACCGTACTCATCATGTTATCTCCAGAATTAAATGCCGATTTACATAGCCACTCCGTCGTCTCTGACGGTGTGTTGACACCGTCGCAACTGGCAGAGCGCGCCAAGTTAAATGGGGTGGATGTCTGGGCACTGACTGACCATGATGAAGTGCGCGGCATCCCTGAGGCGCGTGCTGCGGCACTGGACCTGGGCATGGGATATATTGCCGGGGTAGAAATCTCGATTACCTGGGCTGGCAAGACTATCCATATTGTTGGCCTCAATATTGATGAAACCAATCCTGATCTGGTCAGTGGCCTGGCGCAAACACGCTCAGGCCGTGAGCGTCGTGCGCGTGATATGGCGGCGGAGTTGCTGAGCAAGGCAGGTATAGCCAATAGCTATGAAGGCGCGCTCAAATACGTCGGCAACCCTGACCTGATTTCGCGTTCACATTTTGCCCGTTACCTGGTGGAGATTGGTGCCTGCGCCACGGTGTCCGACGTATTCAGACATTATCTGGCAGATGGCAAGCCAGGTTTTGTTCCTCATCGCTGGGCGACTCTGGCAGAGGCGGTGGGCTGGATATGTGGTGCCGGTGGTGTGTCTGTAGTGGCACATCCTGGGCGCTATGATCTTAGCCCATTGGCTTACGATGCCTTTTTTACCGAGTTCAAGAATCTTGGTGGCCTGGCAATAGAAACTGTGACTGGTAGCCACACGGTGGATCAGTATGAGGAATACACCAGGATTGCTGCGCATTATGGTTTCTTGTCCTCACGTGGTTCTGATTTTCACTCTCCTCAGGATGCCGAGGTCGATATTGGGCGTTTGCCACCCTTGCCAAAAATAGCAAAACCTGTGTGGGAGCAGTGGTCTCTGGCTTGAAGATGCTGCCTTGAAAACGCGGGTTTAAGCCATATGTAACAGGGCATGAATCGTGTGTTCCTTTGGGAGGTGTTCATGAAGCGCATAGTCTTGTTCTTGCTGACAAATCTGGCGGTGATTGCCGTCATGTCGGTTGTGCTATCCGTGTTGGGCGTTAACCGGTTTTTGACGGCGAACGGCCTGCAATTATCGACCTTGTTGGCATTTTCCCTGGTTGTCGGTTTTACCGGGGCCATATTTTCGTTGTTGATCAGCAAGCCCATGGCGAAATGGTCAACGGGTGCCAAGGTCATTGAATCTCCATCTACATCAACCGAGCTCTGGCTGGTCAATACTGTCAAGGCCCTGTCTGAAAAGGCGGGCATCGCTATGCCTGAGGTGGCGATCTATAACGGTGAGGCCAATGCATTTGCCACTGGTGCTTTCAAGAATTCTGCACTTGTTGCTGTTTCCACTGGCTTGCTGGAGGGGATGACTCGGGAAGAGGTAGAAGCCGTACTCGGTCATGAAGTGGCGCATATCGCCAATGGCGATATGGTGACCATGGCACTGATACAGGGTGTGGTGAATACTTTTGTGGTATTCCTGGCCCGGGTAGTTGGTTACGCAGTGGATAAGGCAGTATTTCGCAATAATGATGATGACAGGCCGGGCATAGGTTATATGATCACGGTATTTGTATGTGAGATACTGTTTGGTATTGCTGCATCCATGATCGTTAACTGGTTTTCGCGTCAGCGTGAATTTCGTGCAGATGCCGGTTCGGCGAACTTGCTGGGTAACCGCCAGCCCATGATGCATGCCTTGGCAAGACTGGGTGGTTTGCAACCGGGCGAGTTGCCAAAATCGATGGCCGCATCTGGCATTAGTGATAAACCTGGCTGGAGTGCTTTATTCTCTTCTCATCCGCCACTAGAGCAACGTATTGCCGCATTACAGAACATGCGTTAATTTTATAATTATTTTGCGGCGGTAGCTGAGCTACCGCCTTTCTTCTTTTTATGAGCCAATTTTTTCAAATTCACCCTGATAATCCCCAACTGAGATTGATCAGGCAGGCCGTGCAAATTATTGATGATGGCGGCATCGTTGCCTTGCCTACCGATTCTTGCTATGCACTGGTTTGTCATCTGGACGATAAGGATGCGGTCACGCGTCTGCGCAAAATTCGCGGCGTTGATGAAAAACACCACCTGACCTTGCTGTGCCGCGATCTGTCTGAAATTGCACAATATGCCAAAGTTGATAACAGCCAGTACCGCATGTTGAAGGCTGCTACACCAGGACCCTATACCTTCATCCTGGAAGCGACCAAGGAAGTGCCGCGCCGCCTGAGCCACCCATCGCGCAAAACCATAGGCTTGCGCGTACCGGAAAACTCTATCACCCATGCCTTGCTGGAAGAGTTGAAGCAACCTTTGCTGGGCACCACACTGATCTTGCCCGATGAAGAAGAACCTTTGACTGATCCTGAGCAGGTCAGAGACAGGCTTTCAAAACTCGTCGATCTGGTCATTGATGGCGGGGCTTGCAGCCTGGTGCCGACAACCGTCATTGACATGACCGGCGGAATTCCAGAACTGGTGCGCCAGGGACGTGGTGACGCTGCTTTGTTCGGATTGTGATGGCAGGGGCAATTTCCTCTTCAACGACAGACTTAAATAGAAATACTCAATGGACCTGATAATCCAAACAATCTGCATTTATGCGCTACCTGTTATTTTTGCGATTACCTTGCATGAAGCGGCTCATGCCTATGTCGCCAAATACCTTGGTGATTTGACAGCCTATAGCCAGGGCAGGGTAAGCTTGAATCCCATGGTGCATATAGACCCAGTTGGCACCATTCTGATTCCTGTTGTTCTGGCTGTCATTTATATTTCTACGGGGACCGGATTGTTATTTGGTTACGCCAAGCCGGTGCCAGTTAATTATTCCAATTTGAAAAAACCTAAGCGTGATATGGCCTGGGTTGCTCTGGCCGGGCCTATGGCAAATCTAATCATGGCATTTGCATGGGTGTTGCTTGCCGCATTGATACAAAAGATGCAGGTGCAGGAAGAGTTTTTCCTGAGTATGGCTAAATTTTTTATGAGTATGGCCAACGCAGGTTTGATCGTTAATCTGATGATGTTTGCCTTCAATCTGTTCCCCATCCCCCCGTTGGATGGGGGTCGCATACTTTTTAGCCTGCTGCCGCATAATCTGGCATATAAATTTGCGCAGATTGAACCATATGGCTTCTTCATCGTCATCGGTCTTGCGATGATGAATGTGCTTGATTTCTGGATGACGCCAGTTATGCTGGCAGGTAACTTCTTGTTATCCCTATTCATGTATCCCTTTAGCCTTTTATTGGGAGCGGGTTGATGCTGGCATTTTGCACTCTGGAGTTCTTCTTTTGAGCCTGCCTTCAAGCTGGTTGCAACGCTACCTTCATTTGCTTAATGCAGATGCCGGGCAAATACTTGATTTGGCCTGTGGTACTGGGAGAAACAGTTTCTATCTGCACTGCCTTGGGTTACCTTTGTTGGCTTTGGACAGGGATGTTGCAAGCCTTGCTGGCATGCAAGCCGCAGGTATAGCGACTAAAGGGCATGATCTTGAGGCCGGCGAGGGTGGCTATGACTGGCCTTTTGCCGAGCATAGTTTTACCGCCATCATCGTCTGTAACTACCTGCACCGGCCATTATTCCCACACATACTCGCCAGTCTGAAACCGGATGGTTTGCTGATTTATGAAACCTTTGCTGCCGGTAATGAGAATTTTGGTAAACCCTCTAATCCTGCATTTTTGTTACGATCAGGCGAACTTCTGGCGCAAATGCAGTCTAATCCCGCAGTGACTATGTCCATCATCGCTTACGAAGATGGCTATGTCGAGCAGCCTAAGCCAGCCATGGTGCAGCGTATTTGTGCCAGAAAAACTGGAAAAATCAGTGTTTTGGATAAGCTTTGAAGCAAATGCTCACAAGTTTAGAGGCTTATTCCAGCTATTTGCGCCCCGTTTAGCAGCGTATCCGCTACAATCAGGGTTTTACTTTTTTCTTGCATTAACATGACAAAGATTCAGGGTAGTCTGGTTGCGATCGTAACCCCCATGCATGCAGATGGCAGTCTTGATTTGCCTTGTTTGCGCAAATTGATAGACTGGCATATCGCCGAAGGCACAGACGGCATCGTCATCGTTGGTACGACAGGTGAGTCTCCCACTGTTTCTGTCGAGGAACATTGCGAATTAATACGTGTGGCGGTTGAGCATGCCAATAAGCGCATCCCTATCATTGCCGGTTCTGGTGGTAATTCGACTGAAGAAGCGATCAACCTGACCAAGTTTGCCAAGCAGGCGGGTGCTGATGCTTCTTTGCAAGTCGTGCCTTATTACAATCGTCCTACCCAGGAAGGCATGTACCAGCATTTCAAAAAGATTGCTGAATCTGTTGATATTCCTATTATCTTGTACAACGTACCTGGCCGTACTGTTGCAGACATGTCGAATGAGACTATACTGCGTCTGGCGCAAGTTCCTGGCATTATCGGTGTCAAGGATGCAACAGGCAATATCGCCAGAGGTACAGACCTGATACGTCTGGCCCCAGCTTCTTTCGCCGTATATTCTGGTGATGATGCGACGGCAGTAGCGCTGATGCTGTACGGCGGCAAAGGCAATATCTCGGTGACTGCCAACGTTGCTCCCAAAGCCATGCATGAATTGTGTGCAGCTGCCATGCGCGGCGATGTCAAGGAAGCCGTTGCCATCAATAACCGCATGATTCCTTTGCACAATAAATTGTTTATCGAACCTAATCCTTTGCCAGTGAAATGGGCGATGGTAGAAATGGGTTTGATACCAACTGGTATTCGTTTGCCTTTGGTAACGATGGCTGAGCAATATCATGAAACCGTTCGCGCAGCAATGCGTGAGGCGGGTGTATTACAATGACTCCCCCTGAACGGCTTGGAAACTTGCACGTTTGCTTCACGCAGTTTTAATTGATACTCGATACTAATACGTAGGGACTTTCACATGGCAAAAAGCTTTGTTGCTAAAAACGGCATCATAGGCGCGCTGGCGCTGGCAGGTTTGACTGGCTGTAGTTCGATCGGCAATATCCTCGAACCTAACAAGATCGACTATAGAAGTGCCAGTAAGGCAACGACTGCATCCCTGGAGGTGCCACCAGATTTGACGCAAATTCGACGCGATAGTCGTTTTTCCATTCCTGAAGCAAACAAAAGCAGTGCTACAGCATCCAGCTACAACCTGGAAAAAGGAAATAAAGTCGCCACTAACTCTGGCGTAGTTGCAGTCAAGCAAGTGCAGAGCATGCGTATAGAACGCAATGGCAATGCCCGCTGGCTGGTCGTTAAAGACACGCCTGAAGCCCTGTGGCCACAATTGAAAGACTTTTGGCAGGAACTGGGTTTCCTGATCAATGTGGAAAACCAGGAAGCTGGCGTCATGGAAACTGATTGGGCAGAGAACCGCGCCAAGATTCCTCAGGATATTATCCGCAGTACCCTGGGTAAAGTGCTTGATTCTTTGTACTCAACGGGTGAGCGTGATAAATTCCGTACCCGCATTGAGCGTAGTGCTAATGGCGAAGTAGAGATCTATATCAGCCATCGCGGCGCACAAGAGGTACTGGTTGGCGCGCAGAAAGATGGTACGGTATGGACACCTCGTGCTGCTGATCCTGGCCTGGAAGCTGAATTCTTGTCACGCCTGATGGTGCGCCTGGGTTCTGATGGTGAAAAAGCCAAAACTGCTGTGGCGTCACCTGCCGCAACAGGCAAGCCGCACTCTCAATTGCTGAAGGTTGATGGCAAGACTTTTGTTGAAGTGGATGAGGCCTTTGACCGTTCGTGGCGCAGGGTAGGTCTGGCGCTGGACCGCATAGGCTTTACAGTGGAAGACCGTGACCGTTCCCAGGGCTTGTACTTTGTCCGTTATGTTGATCAGGACATCGATGCCAAGACTAAAGGCGCCAGCGAAGGCTTCTTCTCACGCCTGTTCTCGTTCGGCTCATCCAGCGATGCAGCCAAGAATGCGCAGAAATACCGCATTCTGGTCAAGAACACGACGACTGGCGAAACCAGCCAGGTATCCGTACATGGCAGTGACGGCAAGGTTGAATCTTCACCAGTGGCAGACAAGATCCTGCAACTCTTGAACGATCAGCTGAAATAATAGTTGGTTACGTAAAAAAAGCGAGGCTGAGCCTCGCTTTTTTGCTTTGTGCCGACAGAATCTAAAGTGCCTATGAGCGGCGCGGTGGACGGCTCAGGGTGGGGATGGATTTCGGTCGATTAACCTTAAATGAATTTGTGTACAGTCAGTCGATAATACGCAGCTTAGCTGCAGCGCATCTTCAGCGATTCTATATACGCTTGCCCATCTGGCGGCAAGCCTGTCCTTTGTGAGTTCCATATCATTTCCCCCAGACATTCCATGATTTCATGGTGTGCTTCATGTTCAGACTGATGTTTTCTGGCCAGTATCTGAAACGCCTGTTTGATGCCGGGTGGCTGATCAACCGAGATTTGCTCGGCTATCGATAAGTGCATGGACAAGTGCAGGAAGGGGTTGGTCTGACCCTGATCCACACTGTAGTTGGCTTCAAGGGCTTGCTCTATATCTGCAAGCTCATTGTCGTACTCGGGATGCTGCCTGATCCAGTCAGAGGCAATGATTTCTATTGGTGTCAGTATCAGGTTTTCGCGGGTTTTTCTAAAGGTTTCACAAAAAAAACGGCGTACATCGTGCTGGCTAGGGGTGAACATGGCTGGTCCAAATTAAAAAGTGCGCCTATTGTAAAAGGTATTTTCTTTTGCTGCCCTGAAGCTTTTGACGACTTGAGTTATTATCCTCCGATTATTTGAAAGGAATACTCCATGTTATCCAAAGACGCTCTCGACACCTTGTTTACCAATGCACGTACCCACAATGCCTGGCTGGACAAGCCGGTTACTGATGTGCAGTTGCAAGAAATATATGATTTGATGAAATGGGGCTCTACTTCTGCCAATTGTTCTCCTGCTCGCATAGTATTTGTCAGGTCCGAAGCTGAAAAACAAAAATTGCTGGGTTGTGTTTCCCAGGGTAATTTTGAAAAAACCAAAACAGCACCAGTGACTGCCATCATCGGCATGGATATGGAGTTTTTTGAAAAGCTGCCGCAATTATTCCCGCATGCAGATGCCCGTTCATGGTTCGTTGGCAATCAAGCCAATATCGATGCAACGGCTTTCCGTAACTCATCGCTGCAAGGGGCTTACTTCATGCTCGCCGCACGCGCTGTGGGCCTCGATTGCGGTCCTATGTCGGGTTTTGATGCAGACAAGCTCAATGCTGCCTTTTTTGCCGGCACGACGGTTAAAGTCAATTTCATCTGCAATCTTGGTTATGGCGATGCACAGCAATTGTTCCCACGTTCCCCGCGTCTGAGTTTTGATGAAGCGTGCAAGATAGTCTGAATCTCTTGATGCTCTGTTAAAAAACAAAAGCCTGCAAAAATGCAGGCTTTTGTTCTTGCGTGAATGCTTTTTAAACTGAATCGGGCAAGGGCGTCTTTTGCTTGAATTCACATAAGTCGGCGATCATGCAGTTCCAGCACTTGGGTTTTCTGGCAATGCAGGTGTAACGGCCATGCAATATCAGCCAGTGATGCGCATCTTGCTTGAATTCTGCGGGCACAAATTTCATGAGCTTTTGCTCGACGATATCGACATTTTTGCCTGGTGCAATACCGGTGCGGTTCGATACCCGGAAGATATGCGTATCCACCGCGATAGTCGGTTCGCCAAAGGCGGTATTCATGACGACATTGGCAGTTTTTCTGCCTACGCCGGGTAATGCTTCCAGTGCTTCGCGCTGACGTGGTACTTCACCACCATGCTCAGCCATGAGGATGCGGCAAGTCTCGATCACATTCTTGGCCTTGGTGCGGAACAGGCCTATGGTTTGTATATAGGGGATCAAACCATCAACGCCCAGTGCATGTATTTTCTTGGGTGTATTCGCGACTGGATAAAGTAATCGGGTAGCTTTATTGACTGATACATCCGTGGCCTGTGCCGAGAGCAGCACTGCTATCAGTAATTCGAAAGGCGTGGTGTATTCAAGCTCTGTAGTCGGATGTGGATTTTGTTCTCGCAAGCGTTCAAAAATGGCCTGGCGTTTTGCTGCATTCATTGCTTGTCACCTTTTGCTGAGTCTTCTTGTGTTTGCAGTTTCTTGATGCGCGCTCTTTCTATGGCTGCCGCAATGATGGCTTTCTTGCGTTCCTTGCTGGCAGCTTCTTCTGCACTGAGTGCTGGCTCCGCTTCGAGTGCAACAAGCTTGGCCGCTGCCTTGGCCGCGAGTCGCTCATCATTCTCCTGTTTTTCACGTATCAGGCGTTGATTGCGCAAAGTATAGAGTTGACGCGATTTATCCGCTTGGGGCTGGCTCCAGGCATCCCAGCCGGTTTGTCCTGTTGTGACAGGCAGCATGCTGATGCAATCAACCGGGCAGGGGGCAACGCAGAGGTCACAGCCGGTGCACAGCTCGCTGATGATGCTGTGCATTTGCTTGGGTGCACCGATAATCGCATCGACCGGGCAGGCTTGTATGCACAGGGTGCAGCCTATGCAATAGGCTTCTTCTATCTTCGCTACTGGTCTTTCGCGCTCAAGCCCGTGACTGATGTCCAGCGGAATGACAGTCTTACCGAGTATGCTGGCAAGCCGCACTACACCTTCCTGCCCACCGGGCGGGCATTGATTGTAGTTGGCCGTGCCGTTGGCAATGGCTTCGGCATAAGGACGGCAAGCAGGGTAGCCACACTTGGTGCACTGGGTTTGCGGCAAGGCGTTTTCAAGCTGATCTGCTAGAGATTCTGACACGGTGATCATAAAAGACAATGGAGAGCCGTGATTATCCCCCTAAACATCAACAGCCACAAACAAAAAAGCCACGAGGCCTTGAGCGTCGTGGCTTTTGTTCAGGCTGAATTGACCTGTATGGATCAGGAATGCTGCTTGATGAATTCGCCGATTTTCGGGCAAATGATATCGCGCCAGCGACGGCCAGAGAAAATGCCGTAATGGCCTGCACCCGGTGCCACATAATCCTGCTTCATATTGGCAGGGATGCCGCTGCACAGGTCATGGGCTGCCTGGGTTTGGCCAGGGCCAGAGATGTCATCGAGTTCGCCTTCTACGGTGAACAGGGCAACATTCTTGATATCTTGTGGCCTTACCAGCTTGCCTTCAACTTCCCAGGTGCCGGTTGGCAGGCGGAATTCCTGGAACACGGACTTGATGGTTTCCAGATAGTACTCAGCCGGCATGTCCAGTACTGCATTGTATTCATCATAGAATTTACGATGCTGCTCTGCAGACTCATCATCACCCTGTATCAGGTGCTGGTAAAAGTCCCAGTGGCTTTGCGCATGACGATCAGGGTTCATGGCAACAAAGCCGGTGTGCTGCAAGAAGCCTGGATAGACCTTGCGGCCATAGCCTGGATAATTTGCCGGCACGCTGTAGATCACGGTGTTTTCAAACCACGAGAATTTCTTTTCCGTCGCCAGGTTGTTGACTTGTGTTGGCGATTTGCGTGGATCTATAGGGCCACCCATGAGCGTCATGGTCTTGGGCAGCAAAGGATCTTTGGCTGTCGCCATCAGGGAAATTGCCGCCAGCACCGGTACAGTCGGTTGGCATACAGAAATAACATGCGTGTCTGCACCCAGGAAATGGATGAAATCCTGCACGTAATAAATATAATCATGCAGATGGAAAGGGCCGGCAGACAAAGGCACCATGCGTGCATCTGTCCAGTCGGTGATGTACACATCATGCTTGGGCAACAAGCCGCGCACAGTATCGCGCAGCAAAGTTGCATGGTGACCAGACAGAGGGGCGACCAGCAATACTTTGGGCTGGTTGAGTTTTGTCAGCTCTTTGTCACTCAAGACTTTTTTGAAGTGCAGCAATTTGCAGAAGGGCTTGATGACAGCCGTACTTTGTGCAATTTCTACTTCCTGCTTGTCTATGGTGGTAGAGGTAATGCCAAATTCTGGTTTTTCGTAATCTTTGCCCAGGCGGAACAGTAGTTCATAGCCTGCAGCGATGCGTTGCGAATAGGGTGTGTGCGCCAAAGGTGAAACTGGATTGGTGAACAGTTTTGAAGATGCTTCTGCCCATTGAGTCAGGGGATTCAGAAAGGCGCGATTGAGCTCATGAAATTGATAAAGCATAGTGAATCTTTCAAATAGGGGGCCACGCATTCACTCGGTCAAAACAGGATAGCCGGGACCAAATGACACAGGGCGAAACAAGCTTAGAAAAAACACTTAATCAAACTGTTGCGAACTGCTGCAATGCATCATAAACCAGTTTTAAAAATTTTTGGCTGAGCAAAGGACTTGCGCAACTTGTTGGTGTGAATTAATGTTAAATTATTGATTTATATACAATGATTTCTTGTGGAAATGTTGAAATTTAAGTTATTTTTCAAGAATTCGCTGTTTTGTGCTGTTTTGTGCCGTTTCGTTTACTGTCGCAAAACGTAAAAAGACCTGTTTCGCGTATTTATTCAGGTAAAAGACACAGTTTCAGGCAATGTTCATCCATTGGCAGGTCACTCGCATTAATATTGCGGTATGTGCAGTGCCTGATACAAGAATAATGAATTTGAGCCGGTGCTTGAGTGTGGATATGACTCAGGTTCAATTAGATTTTTCATCGCATCATTTCTTTTCTGAAGAGCCGAGCAGAATGAGTAAAGATAGTTCTCTAGCAGAAATCCACTGGCGCGAGCTTTGCCTCGATGCCTTGGACTTGATGCGCGATAACCCGGCAGATGGCCGCAAGGTGGCCGTCGCCATGCGTCTGCAAGATGCCGTTAAAGCCAACCCCACTGCCTTGATTGCTGCGGATCTGATCGACGCTTTTGCTGATTATTTTGATGATCACATGGAGCAGGCAGCCCCCGTATTTGACCGTGCAGCAACGCTGTTTGAATCAGTGGATGAGCATGAGGGCATGGCATTTGCCCTGTTTGGCACTGTTGCAGTCTGGCGTCGCCGTGGCAAGGTGCAAGATGCCTATGCGCTTTGCCATTCACGCATCGTGCCGGCTTTGCGCATGAAGGTCAGCCGCATTTCTGTCGTTGTCTATAACACTCTCGGTATTTTGTCTCAGGAGTTGGGATATACCGAAGAAGCCATACGGCATTTTTACACTGCGTTGAATGACGCCCGTGCACTGCAAATCCCCAACCGTGTGGCACAGGTAACTGCCAACCTGGGGGAGATTTTTTACGTCAGCGGTAATGCGGAAGATGCAGAGGTCTTATTGCAAGAAGCAAGAGATATCGCTGTCAACTCCAGCGAGCGCTGGCTGGCACCTTTTGTGTCGACCATGCTGGCTTTGTGCAAAGTATCGCTGGACAAATATGAAGAAGCCTATCAGGCCATTGCTTCATATATTGGCGGTATCAAGAGCGGCGAAAATTCTGATAATTCCAGCAGGGCATTTTGCCTCTCGGTAGCTGCCTATACGCTGGCCATGCGTGGGCAGGTGGATGAGGCAGATAAACTCAGTGATGCAGCAATGAAGTTGCTGGACAGTTTTGAAGACAAGCATTTGAAGCCGTATAGCTGGTGGGTCAGCGGTCATTTGCACCGCATTCATAAGCGTTATCCAGAAGCCATCCGTGACTTGCGCCGCGGGGTTGATGAAGTCGGCGGCAATGGGTATATCTATATGCCCTTGAGGGCCCTCAAGGAATTGTCCGAGATATTTACCGAAATGGGAGAGTGGAAAGAAGCTTATCACGAGCAAAAGCGCTATCTTGACTTGTTTGCCAAGGCACAGGGCCTGGCTACCCGTGTACACGTGCAAACCCTGCACATCAGGAACGAATTAAAAGAAGCGGAGTTAGCACGCCGCATGGCCGAGCGCGCCATGGTTGAGCGCCGCCAGCTCGAAGATGAACTCAAACGCATACTGGCCGAACGTGAAACTATTTTGGAAAACTCCATCGTTGGCATGGTTTTCTTGAATAACCAGGGGCGTGTGCAATGGGTTAACACCCCGCTGTGCCAAATATTTGGGGTAGAGCGCGATAATGTTCTGGGAGCTTCGCTGGAGCCCTTCTATGAGTCTCGTGAGGCGTATCTGGAATCAGGTGCCCTGGTCAATGAGTCCGTTCTCAAGGGTGTTGCTTTCGAGACTGAATTGAAAATGCGGCGTAGTGATGGCACCGTTTTTTGGGTTCATTTTTCTGGCCGTGCGGTGGATAAAACCAACCTGAACCATGGCACAGTCTGGGTGGTCATGGATATTTCTGCCCGTCGTCAGCTAGAAGAAGACTTGAGTAAGTCCGAGCAGCATTACCGGCAACTTATCAATAACGTGACTGAAGGCATACTGGTTGTACAGGATGGGCGCATCGTTTTTGCCAATCCGCGCGTGCAGAGTCTGACCGGGTACAAGGCTGACGAACTGGCACAGATGTCTTTTATCACCGCCATCTATCCCGACGACAGGCCTATGGTGATTGATCATCATACGCGCCGCCTGCGTGGTGAAGACGTTGAACAGTACTATCATTTTCGCATAGAAAATAACCAAAGCCGTTCCATCATCTGGGTGGAATTATCCGCCGTCATGATAGATTGGGAAGGCCGCCCGGCGACCCTGTCTTTTGTCTCGGATATCACGCAGAGAAAGCTGCTCGAATCCCAGCTCAAGGAAAGCATGGCTGAACAGATACGCCTGCAGACCCTGCAAATGCAAAATGAATTAAAAGAATCCGAAATGGCGCGCCGTCATGCAGAAGAGACGACGGAAGCCAAATCCATGTTTCTGGCCAATATGAGTCATGAAATCCGCACGCCGATGAATGCCATCATCGGTATGGCACATCTGGCTTTAAGAACGGAACTCAATCCCAAGCAAAAAGATTACGTAGATAAAATCCACAAGGCAGGTATTTCTTTGCTGGGCATCATCAATGACATCCTGGATTTCTCCAAAATAGAAGCAGGCAAGCTCAATATCGAACAGGTTGATTTTAATCTCGACGATGTGCTCAATAATATCTCTGCGGTAACGACTGACAAGGCTGACGAAAAAGGACTGGAATTCCTGTTCCGTGCGCCACCAGACATTCCTCGTTATCTCAATGGCGACCCTTTGCGGCTGGGGCAAGTCCTGATCAACCTCATCAACAATGCCATCAAATTTACCGAGAAGGGTGAGATATACGTTACTTGCCAGACACTGGAAATGGCTGGCGGCAAAGTCAAACTCAAGTTTGAGGTGCGTGATACCGGCATAGGCATGTCGGAAGAACAGTCGGAAAAATTATTCCGTCCTTTTAGCCAGGCTGATGAATCAACGACACGCAAATTTGGTGGCACAGGCTTGGGCCTGTCGATTTCCAAGGGCATGGTTGAGTTGATGGGCGGTGAGATTGCCCTGAGCAGCGAAGCAGGTTGTGGCACCTGTGTCTATTTCACGGGCTGGTTTGGTATAGCTCAGCCAGTAGTGCAGCGACAGGTGATCCCCGGTGCCATCAATGGCATGCGTTTGCTGATTGTTGACGATAACCCTGCCGCTGCCGAGATTTTGCAGGAAATACTCTCTGAGTTACCGGTCGATATTGATGTGGTGAGCAGCGGTGCGGCTGCTATGCAAGCTGTCAGGGAAAGTAATCTGAGCTATCCCTATGGCGTCGTATTCACAGACTTGCGCATGCCGGAAATGGATGGGCTGGAGCTCATTACCTACCTCAAGCGTGATGGCTCGTTGCAGCCCACACCTCTTATGGTATTGGTCAGTGCCCATGGTCGTGAAGAAGTCAGTTATCGTGACGATATCGCCTTGCCTGACGGTTTCCTGACCAAGCCTGTGAATGCCTCAACCCTGGTCGATTGTCTGGTTGAGCTGTTTTCCAGCAGCAATTACGCGATACCTGTCAGTCACGGTGTACTCGTGCCCAAATATACCGATTTGCGCGTATTGCTGGTCGAGGACAATGAAATCAATCAGCAGATTGCCCGTGAACTGATGGAGGCCGCCGGTGTTGCCGTCGATATCGCCGGCAATGGGAAAATCGCCGTCGATATGGTGAGCAAGGTCGATCCGGAATTCTACGGCGTCGTATTCATGGATGTGCAGATGCCGGAAATGGATGGGCATGAGGCAACTCGCCTGATACGTGCAGATGCCCGTTTTGATGGCTTGCCCATCGTCGCCATGACAGCGCATGCGATGGTTGAGGAGCGTGAGCTCTGCTTTGCTTCCGGCATGAATGCTCACCTTGCCAAGCCCATTAATCCCAAGGAGCTGTATCACGCTATTTCGCACTGGTGCCCGGCACATGTGACTGGCAGCAATTTTGATAATGTGCAATTACCGATACAGGACATTACTAGCAGCTTGCTGATAGAGGGAATTGATGTTGAAGAGGGCTTGAGCCGCACCCTTGGCAATCGCTCATTTTATCTGGAGCTGTTATCGCGCTTTTGCGATGATCAGCGCCATGTTGCCGAGCATATCCGCAAGGCGATGGAGGCTGGCGACAATCTGCTGGCAGAGCGTTTGGCGCATACCCTCAAGGGCGTGGCTGGTCTGATAGGCGCTAAAGCCATACAGCCTTATGCCGCAGAGCTGGAGTTGAAGCTGCATGACAATGCGACTCTGGCAGAACTGGCACCAGTGCTGGATGAATGCGCGCAAACAATGTTGGTTACTATCAATGCGATAGACCAGGTATTGGCGCAGGAAAAATCCACCAGTAAAGCAGATGCGAAAGTGCTTGATCTGGTGCCGGTGGATCATGAGCTCATGCAGGATTTACTTGTAAAATGCTGTAACTTGTTGCGCGATTACGATGGCGAAGCAGTGGACTTGCTGTTAGAGTCAGGAGAAATGATCGCCAATGCTTTTGGCGTCGATGTGCAAAAACAAATCATGCGTGCAGTCAGACAGTTTGACTACGATGTAGCCCTGAACTTATTAAGCAATAGTGCGAAAAACCTCGGTTATGAAATACTTTGATACGATGGTATCCAGTTTAATGCATGGCGTTCACAGGAATGCGGGGCAATTACTTCTTATCGGGGTGATGTATGAATGAAGTATTCGATCAAAACGCCAAGCAGGTAGTCCTGATCGTCGATGACACACCCGACAATATCTCACTTCTGTCGGGTTTGTTGAAAGACCAGTACAAAATCAAGATTGCCACCAATGGTCTGAAAGCCTTGCAAATAGCCTCCAGCCTGCCCGGACCTGACCTGATACTGCTGGATGTCATGATGCCCGAGATGGACGGCTATGAAACCTGCCGCCGCCTCAAGGCTGACCCTGCCACGGCGGATATCCCGATTATCTTTCTGACTGCGAAAAGCCAGGTGCAGGATGAAGAGATGGGCTTGCGTCTGGGAGCGGTCGATTACATCAGCAAACCGATCAGTCCGCCTATCGTGCTTGCAAGAGTGGCTACGCAATTAAATCTCGTCAGGGCGCGGCATTTATTGCAAGACCAGAACAAACACCTGGAAAGCCTGGTGCAGGACAGAACCCGCAAGCTGGGCAAGATGCAGGACGCGATTATCATGGCCATGGCATCGCTGGCTGAAACCAGGGACAACGAAACCGGCAACCACATTCGCCGTACCCAGAATTATGTCGCAGCACTGGCCCGCAAGCTGAAAAACCATCCTCGCTTTACGAATGAATTGACGGATGAAAATATAGACCTGCTGTACAAATCGGCGCCATTGCACGACATAGGCAAAGTCGGAATTCCTGATAATATTTTGCTCAAACCCGACAAACTGACTTCAGAAGAATTTGAAGTCATGAAGCTGCATACTGTGTACGGGCGTGAAACCATTATCTCAGTAGAAAAATACCTGGGTGAAAGTAATGAGTTTTTGCGCTTCGCCCGAGAAATCACGTATTCGCATCAAGAGAAATGGGATGGTTCAGGTTATCCAGAGAATCTGGCAGGTGACGCCATACCGCTCTCTGCGCGCCTGATGGCGATTGCCGACGTATATGATGCCCTGATCTCGCGGCGCGTCTATAAGCCTGCATTTTCGCATGAAGAGGCCATCGGCATCATGCGCAAGGGGCATGGGACGCATTTTGACCCTGATATCCTCGATGCCTTCCTGCAAATCACGGACGAGTTCAATCAGATTGCCAATCAGTTCAAGGAATCGGATTCTCACATGCCAGCAAATTGAGAAATTGGACGGCTGTGATTCTATAGCCCTGGAAAAGCCAGGGTTCATAAACAAAAAAGCGCAAAGAAAATCTTTGCGCTTTTTTGTTTGGGTGGTTCTCGGATTAGTCGAAAACCGGTGTTTCCACACCCAGGATTTTGTGCAACTTTGGCGATGTGGTGGTGTATTGCATGTGGATTTTCTTGTCAGGGAAAATATACGGTGCAGCACCAAACGCAGCCAGCGCAGCTTCATGGAAGCCGGACAGGATGAGCTTTTTCTTGCCTGGGTAGGTATTGATATCACCTACGGCAAAAATGCCAGGCACATTGGTTTCAAACTTCTCGGTATTGACGACTTTCAACTGCTTGCGTTCTATGTCCAGGCCCCATTCGGCGATAGGGCCGAGTTTTGGTGACAGACCAAAGAAGACCAGCAAAGTATCCAGTGGCATGCGACGGGTAACGCCGTCAGCACCAGTGACCTTGATTTCAGACAGTACATCGTCTTTGGTTTCTATGCCTGTGACCTGGCCTATGGTCAGTTGCATTTCATAGTTGTCGCAGAGTTCTTTCATCTTGGCGACAGAAGCCGGTGCAGCGCGGAAGTCTTCACGGCGGTGCAATACCACCACGGATTCAGCCTTGCCAACCAGGTTCAGTGCCCAGTCCAGCGCAGAGTCGCCACCACCGCAGATCACCAGGTTTTTACCATGGAACTGGCTAGGATCTTTGACGCGGTAAAAGACCTGTTTGTTTTCAAACGCTTCTATACCTTCGACTTTCAAAGTGCGTGGCTGGAAGGAGCCAACACCGGCAGCGATGAAAATGGTTTTGGTGATGAAGCGTGTGCCTGTCGATGTTTCCAGGTCAAAGCGGCCATCTTCACGGCGCTCAACCAGGGTCACTTCCTGGCCCAGATGGAAGGTCGGTTCAAACGGTTCGATTTGCTTCAACAGATTGTCTGTCAATTCCTGACCTGTGCAGACCGGCACAGCAGGGATGTCATAGATAGGTTTGTCTGGGTACAGTTCTACGCATTGGCCGCCGACAACTGCCAGAGAGTCAATAACGTGTGCTTTGATTTCGAGTAAGCCGAGTTCAAATACCTGGAACAGGCCAACTGGGCCCGCACCGATGATGACGGCATCTGCTTCAATAGCGGCGTTGGCCGCGGTAGTTTGTTTATTTTCCATACGACGAGATGATTCCTGATATTGCGGATTTGTTTGAGCCGATTAAGCAAAGCCCATATTGCTGCGCCTGATACTTATAGATACTTATTTGTCCAGATATTGCAATTTATCTTTGACGTCTTTCCAGTCGTCAGCGTCTGGCAAGGGAGCAACTGTCTTGGTAATCGACGGCCATTTGCGGGTCAGGTCGGCATTGATCTTGATAAACTGCTGCTGATCTGCAGGCACATCTTCTTCAGCAAAAATGGCGTTAGCCGGGCACTCTGCAACGCACACGGCGCAATCGATGCATTCGTCTGGATCAATGATCAGGAAATTCGGGCCAGCACGGAAGCAGTCCACCGGGCACACATCCACGCAATCGGTATAGCGGCAGCGGATGCAGGATTCGGTCACAACGTGGGTCATAACAGTCCAATCTAAACTAAAAATTCGGGATTTAGGCGCAGTCTGGGCGCAAAAACAGGCTCAGGGCTGCAAAGCCTTGTATTTTAAGGCAATTTAGCAGTTCTCACAAATCAGGCTTATATAGTTTGCGCATAAGCAAATACAGGCGAATCAAGGTGCTTTGCTCCTGAAGGCTGCCTGAAGTGAATAATTGTAAGCCACTTGTCAATGAACTGGCTTGATTTGCATCACTTGCATGAATTTTCTTGCAGCAATGATAGCCAGGATGAAAGTTGTTGAACTGCTATAGGGGTGCAGGAAAATTCGGCATAGAAACGGTATCATGCAGCATCCGCCCTGTTCATCATCAGATGGATGGGCATTTGAAGTATTTGCTAATTTACATATCATTTTAATTAAGGCCAGACATGAAGCCTGCAATCCTGGTAACACGCGCCATTTTTCCTGAAGTCCTGACTAAGCTGGAACAGTATTTTGAAGTCGAGTCGAATCAGGACGATATTATTTTTTCACCCACAGAACTCGCTGCCAGACTCAAGGACAAGGCCGGTACTCTGGCGACAGCCAGTGCCAGAATCAATGCCGAGCTGTTGCAGCAAGTGCCGGGCTTGAAAATGATCGCCAGCATGGCAGTTGGCTATGACAATATTGATGTGCCGGCATGTACGGCGCACGGTGTCATGGCCAGCAACACGCCAGAGGTCTTGAATGAAACCACGGCCGATTTTGGTTGGGCCCTGCTGATGGCGACGGCCAGGCGGGTAACGGAGTCTGAACACTGGCTGCGCGCGGGCCACTGGACTAAATGGCGCTTCGATTCTTTCCTGGGGGCAGATGTGCATGGTGCTACTCTGGGTATTATCGGCATGGGCAGGATAGGGCAGGCCATAGCGAGGCGTTCTACAGGTTTTGATATGAAGGTTGTGTATCACAACCGCTCACGCCTCAGTGCTGAACAGGAAGCCTATGCGAATAACGCGCAATACGTCAGCAAAGAAGAGTTACTGCAGCAAGCTGATCATGTCGTGCTGGTACTGCCTTACTCAGCCGCCTCGCATCACACCATAGGCGCGACAGAATTGAAGATGATGAAGCCGGGTGCAACCCTGGTGAATCTGGCACGCGGTGGTATCGTAGATGACCAGGCACTGATTGCGGCCTTGCGTGAAAAGCAGATTGCAGCAGCAGGTTTGGATGTGTTTGAGAATGAGCCCAAATTCCATCCAGACTTTTTAAGCTTGAGCAATGTCGTACTGACACCGCATATCGCCAGTGCCTCAGAAGCAACCCGGCGGGCAATGGCAAACCGTGCGGCAGATAATCTGATTGCCGGTCTGACTGAGGGCAAGCCCAGAGATTGGCTCAACCCTCCAGCTTAAGATGGCAACTTAATGGTAGTGACTTAATGAAGGCGACTTAATCCTTGAGTGAAGTGATCAGATCTACATATTGCTGCATTGCTGCTTCCTGTGTTGTGCCTTTCAGGCCAGCCCAGGCATCAAACTTGGCGCGGCCGACAAAGTCGGTCATGCCAGGACGGTCACCGGTGGCATCGCCAGTACTACCTTGTTTGAACAGGCCATAAATCTTGAGCAAAGTCATATTGTCCGGACGCTCGGACAGGTTTTTGGAATCGGCTTGTGCCTGAGTGAATTGTTCTTGCAAGCTCATGGGAGTCTCCAGCATGTTATTAAGAAGCGCAAAAATAGCATGAAGACATGCAGGCAGGGCAGTTTTGCGCTAGAGGTTTCCCTCCAGCGCAAGATTGCAATTAGTGCAGGGTGGTAGGCTCAGCGCCGCAGCAGACTTTATATTTTTTACCGCTGCCGCAAGGACATGGGTCGTTTCTGCCTACCTTGGGCGTTTCACGTTTGACGGTAGTGACGCCAGATTTGCGTAAAGGTGCCCAGAAACGGCGTATGGTAGGGATGGAGGCTTCCAACGTCAGTGCCAGCTCATGGCATTTTTCTGGCGTATCGACAAATTTCAATTCATCTTCTTCTATTTCTTCTGCGCCCAGCAGGTAAATCGGTTGCAGCAATGGGCCTATTTCTTCCGATTCCCAGGCGGCTTCCCAGGCTTCTTCGCGCAATTGCATGCCTTCCCAAAAGCCCCAGGCCCAGGTTTCGCCATCGATCAATTCATTGCCATTTTGCTCCATGACGCAAAACAGGGGCTCATATTCCTGTGGTGCGACTTCAAAGGTAATCTGTATTTCATTCATGAAGCGGGCTACCAGACCTGTCACGCGCTGCATTTCCTTTTCGTTCTTGAACTTGGGTTCGCCCTGGTCGGGCAAGCCCCATACCAGTGGCAACCATTCAGCCATAGGGATGATTTCTGGCCCCAGGGCAATGGCGGTCAGGTAGCCGTGCAGGGCATCCATGGTCATGCCATCGTCGCCGACTTTGTCCGACATCAGGAATTTGTCGAGTTCATTGAATTCTTTGTCGCTTAGTGGTTCGTCGAGATGCATGTCGTGACTCTTGAAAAGATAAGTATGAAAATACCGGAAGTTTAGCGCTTTGTGTGCTGGCTGCACAGGAGTTTTATGTCGAATCTACTGGCAGCCACGTACAATAGCGGGATGACAGATTTTACTCCCCCAGATTCTTTCGCCGGGCTGACGCCCGAATTAGTCCTTGATGCTGTTGAAAGCAGTGGCTTGCGCAGTGATGGCCGCATGCTGGCCCTGAACAGCTATGAAAACCGTGTTTATCAGATAGGCATAGAAGACGCCTCGCCGGTTATTGCCAAGTTTTACCGGCCCTTGCGATGGTCAGATGCAGCAATACAGGAAGAACATGATTTCGTGCGCGAATTGCAGGCGCAGGAAATTCCTGTGCTGGCCGCTTTGCAGACTGAGGAGGGCAATAGTCTGCGGCATTATCAGGGCTTCCGTTTTTCCCTGTTCAAGCGTCAGAGTGGCCGCGCACCTGAAACCGGTGATCCTGCCACACTGGAGTGGCTGGGGCGTTTCATAGGGCGCATACATGCCGTTGGTGCTACCGCCAGCTATGCAAGCAGGCCAGCGCTTGACCTGCAAAGCTTTGGCGTCTTGCCGCGTACCTGGTTGCTTGAACATGATTTCATCCCGCCTGATTTGCTCGCAGCATATACCAGCGTCAGCCAGCAGGCTCTGGATGGTATCCGGGCTTGCTACGACCGGGCAGGTGAGGTGCAGCAACTGCGCCTGCATGGCGATTGCCACATGGGAAATGTCTTATGGCTGGAGTCAGGTCCAGAGGCCGGACCTCACTTTGTTGATTTTGATGATAGCCGTATGGGCCCAGGCATACAGGACTTATGGATGCTGCTATCCGGCGACCGTAGTGAAATGCAAAGTCAGTTGACCGATATCCTGGTGGGTTACGAAGATTTCTTTGAGTTCGAGCCGCGTCAGCTGTATTTGATAGAAGCCCTGCGAACTTTGAGGTTGATCCACTATTCAGCCTGGCTGGCGCAGCGCTGGAGCGATCCTGCTTTTCCTGCAGCTTTCCCATGGTTCAACAGCCAGCGTTACTGGCAAGACCGCATACTTGAACTGCGCGAGCAAGTTGCCCTGATGGATGAGGCCCCGTTGTGGCAAATTTAATACTCTTTTTGCCATGTTTTGATCAAATTGCTAATAAGTTGGGCCTTACTGTAAAATCCCGCCAATTTTTAAACTATGATGGAAATGCACCATGACTCAAGACGAATTGAAACTTGCCGTCGCCCAGGCGGCAATTGCTTATGTAGTAGAAGGTGAAATTGTTGGCGTAGGCACAGGTTCTACGGCGAACTTTTTTATCGATGAGCTGGCCAAGATCAAACACAAAATCAAAGCAGCTGTTGCCTCTTCCGAGGTGACGGCGGCACGGTTACGTTCTCATGGTATTACCGTGCTGGATTTGAATGAAGTGACGTCCATGCCAGTGTATATCGATGGCGCAGATGAAATCACGCCGCAAGGGGCCATGATCAAGGGTGGCGGTGCGGCTTTGACGCGCGAAAAGATTGTTGCATCTGTTGCTGAAAAATTTATCTGTATCGCTGATGGTTCCAAGCTGGTGGATGTCCTGGGCAAGTTTCCTTTGCCGGTAGAGGTGATTCCCATGTCACATGCAGTCGTTGCACGCAAGCTCAATGCATTGGGCGGTGAGGCACGTTTGCGCATGAAAGATGGGCAAGCATTATTGACCGATAACGGCAACATGATTTTGGATGTGCATGGTATGCAAATCCAGGATCCGCTGGTGATGGAAGCTCAGATTAACAATATCGTTGGAGTGGTGACGGTCGGTTTGTTCGCGCGTCAAGGTGCAAATGTTTGCCTGCTGGGAACTGCAGAAGGTGTTAAGACACTGCAATTCTAAATTCAGTAAGGGAATATTCAGTTGTTCTGCTGTAAATGTGTGCAATCGCAGGTGAATTAGAAATCATCCGTTGTTCAATTTTATGTGGAGATTATGCAAATGAATACGAACGGGAGTACAAATAAAAGAACAGCCACGTCATGGAGTTTTTTTGTCACACTGACGGCCGCCTTATTAATCTCAGCCTGCGCTTCGCAGTCTCCGACTGCAAGCCAGCCTCCCGTCAGTGTTGCAATGACGCAGGCCATGCAGAGCAAGATCAGCCCCGATATAGCCATATCGATGTTGAAAGAGGGGAACCAGCGTTTTGTCTCAGGCAATATGCTCAAGCGAGACTTGCCAGGGCAGGTGAAAACCAGTGGCAGGGATGGGCAGTTCCCGTTTGCCAGTATTGTCAGTTGCATAGACTCACGTTCTGATCCGGCATTGGTATTTGACCAGGGTATAGGTGATTTATTTACCGCCAGGGTTGCTGGCAATATCGTCAATGAAGACATACTTGGCAGTCTTGAATATGCTGCCAAGGTGGTCGGTTCCAAAACCATCGTTATTCTTGGGCATTCACATTGCGGTGCCGTTAAAGGTGCGTGTGATAATGCCAATCTGGGTAATCTGACACAGTTGGTAGCCAAGATCATGCCAGCGGTGAAATCTACGCCAGACACTCATGGTAGTGACCGTAGCTCTGCAAATCACCATTTTGTCGATGCTGTGGCAGAGATGAATGTCAAGATGACGGTCAAGGCAGTCACAGAAAAGAGTGTGATATTAAAAGAAATGGCGGACAAGGGGCAGATCAAGATCATTGGTGCGATGCTCGATGTAGAAACCGGCAAGATAGAGTTTTATTGATACAGTTCAGGCCGAAACAAGAAAGCCCGCTTTAGCGGGCTTTCTTGTTTGTGTACAGCTAATCTATGTGCAAAATACGTGCAAAATATTGTGCAGCTCTTATTCTGTTGGCGGAACATAGCCGCTAGCAGCATCTGCACCGTCACCAAAGAAATGTTTTTCCATCTGGGTCGCCAGATACTTGCGGGCGCGGGTATCGGCCAGGTTCAGGCGGTTCTCATTCACCAGCATGGTCTGGTGTTTCAGCCAGGCCGCCCAGGCTTCTTTGGACACGCTTTCGTAAATGCGTTTGCCCAATTCACCTGGGTACGGTGGAAAGTCCAGGCCTTCGGCTTCTTTGTCTAATTTAATGCAGTGGACCGTACGGGCCATGTTGGTACTCCTTAATATGAATCTTGGTCAATCTTGAAAACAGCGTGAATTATACGGTCAATACTCTAGAGTTGCTTGATCAAAACCAGGGACTTGCGTTGCCAGTTATACATTTTTTGCCTGTCTTTTGGCAAATCATCGACTGATGCACTGACAAAGCCTCGCTTCAGGAACCAGTGTGCGGTGCGTGTCGTTAACACAAACAGGCTATGGAAGCCGGCGCGGCGTGCGCGTTTTTCCATGTGCTTGAGTATGCGTTCGCCATCGCCCTGGCTTTGCACGTCGGGGTTCACAGTCAGGCAAGCCATCTCTGCCATTTTTTCGAATGGGAAAGGGTATAAGGCTGCGCAGCCGAAAATCACACCATCATGTTCAATGACAGAGAAGTAATTGATTTCCCGCTCTATCAGTTCCCGGCCACGCTTGACCAGCGTGCCATCGGCTTCCAGCGGTTCTATTAGCTTGATGATGCCGCCTACATCTTCAATCGTGGCTTCACGCAGGCTTTCCAGGTTTTCTGAAGACACCATGGTGCCCACACCATCATGGGTAAATAATTCCAGCAGGGCAGAACCATCCATCTTGTAAGGAACTATATGGATACGTGGAACACCACCGCGCGAGGCCTTGATGGCATGTTCCAGGTAAAACGCTGAGTCCAATGGCAAGTAAGCGGCTTTTAATTCCAGCTCTGCTTGCATGAAAGATAATTCACGGATTTCATCGTTGTCCTGATCCACCATCATCGGTGTTTCAGAAATAAAAATCAGTTTGTCAGCACGCAAGGCAGTGGCGGCAGAGACGGCCACGTCTTCCATGGTCAGGTTGAAAGCTTCACCAGTCGGGGAGAAACCCAGCGGGCCCAGTAGTACCAGGTTGCCTGCATCAAGAATGCGGTGGATGGTGTCATATGCCACCTTGCGGGCGATACCCGTGAGCTGGAAATCAACCCCTCCAACGATACCGATAGGTTTGGCAGTAACAAAATTGCCAGAAATGATGCGGATGGCGGCATGTGCCATCGGTGTATTTGGCAAGCCCTGGCTGAATGCGGCTTCTATATCAAGACGCAATTCACCGGCAGCTTCTTTCGAGCATTCCAGCGCAGCTGTATCGGTAATGCGTATGCCATTATGAAATTTGCCTTCAACATTACGCAAGGCCAGTTGTTCGGCTACCTGTGGTCGCGAGCCATGGACAATGACAACTTTAATGCCAAGTGCATGTAAAAGTGATAAATCTTGCGCCAGAACTGGCAGGGCACCTGCCATAACCAGTTCACCGGGAAACGCGACCACAAAGGTCTTTCCACGGAAGGCATGAATATAGGGCGCGACTGAGCGCAGCCATTGAACGAATTGAAAGGGATTTTCCATTCGCCAATTATAATCTGAGACGCGAAAATGCATGAGGCAACAACGTGGTCGGATTTCCACATTGTTGACATCATGGTCAGGAGATAGGGGTAAATATCCCTCATATTACCCCTCATCATAGGTCCTGAACCGTCTCAAACCATCCCAAATCAATTTCAAATCAATTCAAATTAATTTTCAAATAACACGCAATGCCCTTAATTGTGCGAGTACGTTGCCTTGATTTTTTCCAGTTTGCTGGCATACAGGTTTTGCGCCTTGCGCGTTGTGCTATTGGCCTTGGCCAGTGTCAGTTCATCGACAGCATCCCGGGTTTCGCCTAGCCTTAAATGTGCCAGTGCCAGCCATAAATGGAATTCATCATAATTCGGGTCGCGCCTGAGTTCGCGTTTGAACAGGTTTTTGGCTTCGGCATAGTCACCGCGTTCCATGGCAGCCATCCCTCGGTTAAAGAAATGGAAAGGTGGGTAAGGTTGCAAGCTTTCCAGACGGCTCATGTATATTTGCGCTTCAGCCCGGCGCTCGCTCTTGCGTAACACTTCTACAAGGTTGCTGAGTGCCATGACGTTTTCAGCCTCTTTGCCGAGTATTTGTCTGAACACATTTTCAGCTAGCGCGAGATCACCATGCTGTCTGTAAACCACGCCTAGCGTATTATAGGCAGCAGTAAAATCCGGATCACTCATCAGAGCAGAGCGGGCGAACCAGTAGGCATCGTCCAGCTGTTGCAGAGCCAGAGATTCGGCTGCGCGGTTATTGAAATACATGGCGATGACGGTTTCTTCCTTGATCATTTCCGTACGTTGACCACGAAGATCTTTTGGAGGCAGGAAATCGATCACCATGGATTGTGAATACTCCTGAGTAAAGCCCTTGAATGCCGATTTGTGGCCCAATACGATATTGACATGTCCGGCAGCAAAATAGATGTCGTTATTGCGGCTCCATGATTCATCGACCAGGACATTTTGATATTGCACATCCATCCCCAGTTCTTTTGCCAGTGCTGCGGTCATCAGGACCAATGACAAGCAATTGCCCGAGCGTGCCTTGAATGCCTGTGCTGCATTGCGTGTAATTTCGGCATCATATTCCAGCCTGATCTGACCTTTGCTTGAGAGTGCGTCAAACAAGGCTTTCTGCGGGGATTTGAGTCTTAATTGTGAGTTGATATCATTCTTGATGTAAGAACGCATTTCATCGCTGAGCGCCATGACATCGTCAGTGCTGATGACTTTAGCGGGAGGGGTAAAACCTGCATCATGAAATTGCAGATGGCTGATCCTCTGGCCAGGTTGGCTGGCGCAGGCCGTAAGCAAAATACTGATCAGCAGTGTGATCCAGATTTTCATTTTTTGTCTCCCCGTGTAACCAGGTTTTGAACCTCGCACGCCTAGGTATAGTTTGACTGCTTGCTTGGCCTCTGGTTCATTATAGAATAAATAAAGACGGGTTTGATTTATATGAATCTCCACTTGTTGTTCAGCAGGTATAACATGGATAACATGGCAAGCAATGCAACATTTCCTGCTCGGCGCGAAAATCTGGGATAATGCGCAGCGCTATGTCTTCAAATCAAACACCTAAAAACTCCCCCAAGAAAGCAACGCCCGGTGCGATAGATGGTTTATCGGGATTGCGAGAGCTTCGACAACAATTGCGTGAAACCACCGCGAAGTCTGAAGTGCCTGAAAACAAACCACGCAATCTCAATGAAGGTGGCGCAGAACAAGCGCGTCCTGCACGAGTGCAGCAAGCAAGGGCGCCAGGATCTCGTCAGCAGTCAAGACCTCAGCCCGGACGCGTAGCCAGCACAGAAACTGGCCGGAATAGCAGCAAAGACAATCACAAACAAAAAACAGCAGTGCCAGCGAGGGAAGAGCCAGCTCTGCCTTTTCGCAATACCTTGCCACCGATTAGCTTCCCCGAAGAGTTGCCGGTATCTGGCAAGCGGGCAGAAATTGCCGAGGCTTTGCAAAAGCATCAGGTCATTATTGTCTGTGGTGAAACTGGCTCAGGCAAGACCACGCAATTACCCAAAATCTGCCTGGAGCTGGGACGCGGGCAAAAAGGCCTGATAGGTCATACCCAGCCACGCCGTATTGCTGCTTCTTCCACTGCCAAGCGTATTGCACAGGAATTGAATTCGCCACTCGGCGAAAACGTGGGTTTTAAAGTGCGCTTTACCGATACCCTGAGCAAGGGAGCATCGGTAAAGCTGATGACTGACGGTATCTTGCTGGCAGAAACCCAGACAGACCCGCTGTTAAAACAATATGACACCATCATCATCGATGAGGCGCATGAACGAAGCCTGAATATTGATTTCTTGCTCGGCTACCTGAAGCAGCTGTTACCAAAGCGCCGTGACCTGAAGATCATCATCACTTCAGCGACGATAGATGCGCAGCGCTTTGCCAATCATTTCGCTGATACTCGTTCTGGAGAGCCCAAGCCTGCTCCTGTGATTGAAGTATCAGGCCGCTTGTACCCTGTAGAAGTGCGGTATCGCCCTATACAAGATACAGAAAAAGATAAAGAGCGTGATTTGATGACGGCGATTACCGATGCCGTTGATGAATTGTGCCGGGTAGGTTCTGGCGATGTACTCGTGTTCTTGCCAGGCGAGCGTGAAATCCGTGATGCTGCCGAAGCCTTGCGCAAACATCATCCACCGCATGTAGAAATTTTGCCGCTGTTTGCCCGCCTGTCAGCACAAGAGCAGGAGAGGGTATTCAAGACCTCGAATGCGCGTCGCATTGTTCTGGCGACGAATGTGGCCGAAACCTCGCTGACCGTGCCCGGCATACGTTATGTCGTTGATGCCGGTCTGGCACGCGTCAAGCGCTATAGCTACCGAAATAAAGTCGAACAATTGCAGATAGAGGCGGTTGCCCAGTCGGCGGCAAACCAGCGTGCCGGTCGTTGCGGCCGCGTTGCGGCGGGCGTCTGCATACGTTTGTACGATGAGCAGGATTACCTGCAAAGGCCAAAATTTACCGAGCCTGAGATTTTGCGCTCGTCACTGGCTGCTGTTATCTTGCGCATGAAATCCTTGCGCCTGACCGATGTAGAAACTTTCCCATTCATTGAGCCGCCGCCTGGCCGGGCGATTGCTGACGGTTATCAGCTCCTGCAAGAACTGGGAGCAATGGATGAAGTCAATCAGTTGACGCCGGTGGGCAGGCAACTGGCAAAACTGCCGCTGGACCCGCGCGTGGGTCGCATGATTTTGGCTGCGCGTGACAACCAGGCCTTGCAGGAAGTGTTGATTATTGCTGCTGCTTTGTCGGTGCAGGACCCGCGTGACCGCCCTATGGAGGCGCAGGCTGCGGCGGACATGGCGCACAAGAAGTTTGCCGATGAAAAATCTGAATTCCAGTCTTACCTGAAAATCTGGGCGTGGTTTGAAGATGCCATTGAGCACAAGAAAACCAATCGCCAGTTGCAAGATAATTGTCGCGCCAATTTCCTGAGTCAGATGCGTTTGCGCGAATGGCGTGAAGTGCATTCACAATTGCTGACGATAGTAAAAGAGCAGGGCTGGCGCTTGAATGAGGCACCTGCCACCTACGAGCAATTGCATCTGTCATTGCTGACGGGTTTGCTGGGTAATATCGGCTACAAGTCGGATGAAGAAGCACATTACCTCGGCGCACGTGGCATCAAATTTTATATCTGGCCGGGTTCCACTCTAGTTAAAAAAGCTGGTCGCTGGATCATGGCGGCTGAACTTGTGGATACCACGCGCCTGTATGGTCGCTGCATCGCCCAGATTAATCCAGAATGGCTGGAGAAGATAGGTGAACATCTGCTTAAAAAATCCTATGGCGAACCACGCTGGGAAAAACGTGCAGGCCAGGTATCTGCGTTTGAACGCGCTACCCTGTATGGTCTGGTGGTGTATAGCCAGCGTCGTACACAGTATGGTTTGACACACCCTGTTGAGGCGCGCGAGATGTTCATACGTGATGCTCTGGTGGAAGGCGAGTTTGATACCCGCGCACCTTTCTTCGCCTATAACCAGAAACTGGTACGCGAGATAGAAAACCTTGAACACAAATCACGCCGCCTTGATGTGCTGGTAGATGAAGAACTGATCGTGGCTTTTTATGATCAGCATTTGCCAGCCGACGTGTGGAATGCAGTCCTGTTTGAGCAGTGGCACAAAGAAGCGACCAAGGCCAATCCCAAACTCCTCTACCTGAACAAAGACGAGCTGATGCGCCATGAAGCAGCAGGCGTGACCACGGATTTGTTCCCCAAGACCATGCAGGTCTCGGGAGTGGCTTTGCAGCTCAGTTATCATTTTGAGCCTGGCAGCCCACGTGACGGTGTGACCCTGACTGTACCTTTATTTTCTCTGAATCAGGTGTCGGCTGACCGCTGCGAATGGCTGGTGCCTGGCATGCTCAAAGAAAAAGTGCATTTGCTGATCAAGTCCTTGCCGCAAAAGATACGCCGTCATTGCGTGCCTATTCCTGAATATGCAGCAGGCTTTTGCGAGCGTAATGATTTCGGTAAAGGTAATTTCCTTGATGCCGTGATTGCAGACATACGCGAGCAAAAAGGCCTGCTGTGCAAGACCACGGATTTCAAATTCGAGACTGTACCCGTGCATTTGACGATGAACTTCAAAGTCGTCGATGAACATGGTCGTCAACTGGAAATGGGCCGTAACTTGGCCAGCCTGCGCGCTGAGTTTGGTGGTCAGGCACGCGAGAGTTTTCAGCGTATTGCCAGCGCAGAGAAACTGGCGCTGCTGGATAGCAATCCAGTTGCCACCAAACCGGCTGTTGTCGCAGAAGACAAGTCTGTCCGTAGTACTGGAAAACCTGCAACTGCGAATGTCCAGACTACTTCTGCTGTACCAGCATTCAAGCAGGAAAACCTGACTGCCTGGACATTCGACAGCCTGCCAGAATTGCTGGAAGTCCAGCAAGGCAAGCAAACTCTGATTGGCTATCCGGCGTTGGTGGATAAACTCACACATTGCCATATCGAAGTGTTTGATGACCCTGACGAGGCCGCACGGGTGCATCGCATAGGCTTGCGCCGCCTGTTTGCCTTGCAATTAAAAGAGCAGATCAAGTTCCTGGAAAAAAATATCCCAGGCTTGCAGCAAATGGGTATGCAATTCATGGCGCTGGGTTCGCAGGAAGAATTGCGTGACCAGATTATCCAGGTTGCTATAGAAAGCGCTTTCCTGCAAAGCCCTTTGCCTGCGAATTCGGGTGAGTTCAATAAACGCCGTGACGAGGGTAAGGCTAGGTTGAATTTGCTGGCGAATGAAATTGCCCGTACTGCGGCGCAGATACTGGCTGAGTACCATGGCTTACCCAAGAAACTGCAAGGCATCAAGGCGCATGCGCAAGCGGCTGCAGATATGCAGGCGCAATTGCAGATGCTGGTGACCAAGCACTTTATTTCGGAAAATGGTTTTACCCAGTTGTCGCACTTCCCACGTTACCTGAAAGCGATCACGGTACGCATGGACAAGCTGCGTGCTGATCCTGCACGTGACCAAAAGTTGCTGGCAGAGTGGAATAGCGTGGCTCAGGCATGGCAACGCCACCCGCGCAAGACCGGGCCGGATGCTGATCCAAAACTGCTGGAATTCCGCTGGTTGCTGGAAGAACTCAGGGTATCTTTGTTTGCTCAGGAACTGCGTACGCCCATGCCTGTGTCCGTCAAGCGCTTGCAAAAAGTGTGGGAGAGTTTGCAGCGATAGCCGTCAATAGATCAGCATTAAATGAGTAATAGCATGGCTGCAGGCAAAGCTTGTTTGCTTGTTGTATGCTGAGGGCAGGCTTCAGGCTAATCAAGCTGAAGCCTGCTTCTTTATCGACAGCCAGAAATCCATGAATTACAAACTGAACCCTGCAACCATATTTTTGCTTGTTATCCCGCCTTTGCTATGGGCTGGCAATGCTGTCGTCGGGCGCATGATACATGAGCTGGTGCCACCGATTACCCTGAATTTCATACGCTGGGTGCTAGCCTTTTTAATACTCTTGCCCATGGCTGCCCACATTTACCGCCGCGACAGCATGTTATGGCGCAACTGGCGGCGCTATGCCTTATTGGGGTTGCTGGGTGTTGGCTTATACAATGCCTTGCAATACCTGGCCTTGCAAAGTTCTACTCCCATCAATGTCACCCTGGTTGCAGCCAGCATGCCGGTGTGGATGCTGATCGTGGGTCGCTTGTTTTTTCAAGCCAAAGTTACGCGTTGGCAGATGGCAGGCGCGCTATTGTCTATTGCCGGCGTGCTGATAGTCCTGAGTCGTGGTGAATTTGCGCAATTACTGGCTTTGCGACTGGTCCCGGGCGATATCTTCATGATCATCGCTACCATTACCTGGTCCATTTATAGCTGGCTGCTGACACGTGGGAATGATGGTGAATTGCGCAATCACTGGGCTGATTTTCTACTGGCGCAAGTCAGCTTTGGTGTAGTGTGGTCAGGCTTGTTTTCTGCGGCCGAATGGGTCATCACCACGCCGACGATACATTGGAGCCCTGCATTATTTGCTGCCCTGGCTTTTGTTGCGGTTGGCCCTGCGGTGATTGCTTTTCGCTGCTGGGGTTTGGGTGTGCAAAGAGTAGGGCCGAATGTCGCTGCTTTTTTCAGTAATCTCACGCCCTTGTTTGCTGCCATGATGTCATCTGCATTCCTGGGCGAATTGCCACATGTGTTTCATGCGCTGGCTTTCATGTGTATCGTCGGTGGCATTATCTTGTCTTCACGGCGCTAGATTCTGGTTCAGACGGGGTCTGCAACGCCTATCGGGGCTGGCGCTATATTGACAATGAGCGAGAATAATTGCTCGTATTTATGGCGCTCACCAGCATCATCAAGCATTTTGCGGTTCTCCATAAATGCCGCATCGACTTCCTTCCAGTCCCTGTCATTCAATACTTGCCTGGCGATGGGCATGATGCGTTCTTCTTCGGCGCGCATATGAGCAAAATAAAAGTGTGCATACTGCTCCACCAGATCACGAAACTGCGGGAAGGCAGCTTTTCCTCCAAACTCATAATCGAGCAAGGCATGAAATAGCCGATGCACCATCAGCTCGCCCTTACCATGTTGTTCGCTCAAGGCATCCAGTTCATTATCTAGCTGGTGCGTCCTTTCCTTGATTTTGGCAAACAGATATAGATCTTCCTTGGGATGATGGACTTTCTCAGGATATTCCATGATGTAGTAAACCATGGCGCGGAACACCTTTAGGTCGGGTGCATTGCCGCCGCTTTCTATTTGCCGGACGAAATAACGCATGCCCTGTATGACTGAAGACAAGTGTTCATGTTCATCCTGGATGATGCGCAATGAAGCAGGGTAAATATTTCTGATGGACATTGCAGGCCTCCTTGCTATTCTTTTTGCTACTTTACTTTGGCGAAGGCAAGGGGCTGTTGATCAGGATCAAAAGTGTGGGTCAGTGATAGCCAGATTAAAAAAAGCCACGCGAGCTGATGCTGGCGTGGTTCCAGAGATTTCCAGGATGGTCTTATTTACCGCTCAATTCCTTCAGCAAGTCCTGAGCGTGGTAAATTTTATCCATGGCTTCCAGTATGCCACCGCTATGCACGGCGACACTGCGGTTGCTGCGTTCATCAAACCAGAATGCTCCGCCTAGGGAATGAATATTGCCATCAAAGACCAGACCGACAATTTCGCCATTTTTGTTAATGACAGGGCTACCTGAATTGCCACCTATGATGTCATTATTGGTCACGAAATTATAAGACTGTTGCAGGTTCAGCTTGTTTTTCGCAGCATGCCAGGATGCGGGCAGGGCAAAAGGGTAGGCTCCCGTTTCGTGTTCAAAAGCACCGGCAAAATTGGTGAAAGGCTTAATGGTTTGCTCACCGGCTTGCCAGCCTTTGACCTCGCCATAAGACAGGCGCAGGGTGCCTGTGGCATCGGGGTAAACGCTGGTGCCGGTCTGCAAAAAGCGTGCTTGTGCAATCAGCTCAGCATTTTTTTGCACGACGGATTGCACTTCCTGTTCCATACGCTTGCGTACGCTGCGCGAATCCGCATCGACTGCCAGTGCCAGTTTGATGAACGGGTCATCTGACTGGATGATGGCTTCTTTGCCGCCATTCCATAAGGTCTTGCGGTATTCAATATCAGCCAGACGGGTTTTGCTGACCAGTTTTTCCGTCAGTTGTTCAGGGGAGAGTTTGCCAAGTACCTGTTTGACGAAGGCATGATTGCTACCTAGGTCTTCGCGCATCTTGGTCAGGGAATGTGTCAGTTTGACTTTTTCAAATTCAGGGTAAATTGGCGCTTTGGAAAACACCATCTGCTGGATACCTGGCAAGCGGGTGTCGGTAAATTCTGGCAGGCGCTCAGCATTGTTTTTGATCTTCTCATCTGCCGCACGGACAAGATTACGGGCTATGCGGAAATAATCGCTGGAAAATGCTTCTGCACCTTCTGTCATACTGGAAATTCTGTGTAACTGACGGTAGTTCTCCTGTGCCCTGGCGATGGCATCCCAGGCGCCACCGACTTTTGCCTTGAGCTCTGGCCTGGCATCGACAAACTGACGCAATGCGGCTTCTTCAGCTTGTTTGCGGGCGATGAATTCCGGGTCCAGCAGGGTTTTTAATCTGCCCACGCCAGCCTTGTAACTGTTTTCTGTACCGAATAACAGATGATCGGCAGTGCGCGCTGCTTCCGGGCTGGTTTTACGGTATTGCGTGAGCACGCCGCGCAATTCTGCCAGATGCTGTAGTCTGTCGATCAAGCCGATGTCGCGCAGGCTGTTCAGTTGCGCCATCGTCAACTGGCGCTGGGTAGAGCCAGGATGACCCGTAATGAAGGTCATTTCACCTTCTTGTGGCCCGGTTTTACTGAAGGGAAAAAAATTCTTGATTTCAACCGGTTTGCCATTCTCATACACCCGCAACATGGTGATGTCGAGGTCATAGCGCGGGAAATTGAAATTGTCCGGGTCGCCACCAAAAAAGGCGATAGATTTTTCTGGTGCCCATACCAGGCGCGTATCGGCATAGCGGTGGTATTTATACAGATGGTAGCGGCCACCATGATAAAGATCGATGATGTCGCAGCGGGTTTTTTCTTTGTCTTCACCCACGCAGGCTGAGGTCAATTTGGCGTGAATAGCATTTTGTGCCTGTTTGAATTCTGTGCCTTCCAGACCTGCGGTGGCTTTTTTGACCTCGTCTGTCACATCACTGATATCTTCCAGACGATTTAATTCCAGCGCTGGGCATATTTGTTCTTCTTCCCGTTTTTTTGCCAGGAAGCCGTTTTCTACATAATTTTGTTTGGCGGTCGATAATTGCTCTATGCAGCCTGAAGCACAATGATGATTGGTCATGACCAGACCATCTTTGGAGACGAAAGAACCAGAGCAGCCGGGCAGTTTGACTGAGCTCAGCATGGTATTCCTGACCCATTCTGCCGTAGGCTTGAAGCCATATTCCGCTTGCAGCCTGGTGCCGGGTAAATTGTCCAGTGTCCACATGCCTTCTGCTGCCATCGACAGCGCCGGCAATGCCAGGCTCAGCAACAAGAATTTCTTTTGCATCTTTTTTCCATTACCTTGAAAATAAATTGCCTCTCGCCAGGGGGGGGCGGGAGGCAGGGTTTTTTCATGTTCAGATGCTCATCTTTGTTGAATCAGCTTCTGATAGATTTGCGTATTGTATTAGCGTTTTGCCTGTATTGCTTCAATCTGATCCATGATTTTATTCATGCGCACAAACACTGCCTGATACGGGGCGGGTGAGGCCAGATCAACTCCTGCGCTCTTGACCAGTTCATAAGGATAGGCAGAACCACCCGCTTTCAATATGTTCAGGTACTTATCCCTGGCGCCAGTTTGGCCCTTGAGTATTTCGTCAGCAAACATTGAGCCTGCAGCGATGGATGTAGCGTACTGGAATACATAGAAGCGGTTATAGAAATGTGGGATGTATGCCCATTCCACAGCATAGGTATCGTCTATCTTCATGACGCCTTCTTTGTCGCCATGATAGCTTTTCAGGATGTCGCCATAGATTTTCGACAGTGCTTCACCAGTCAGGGATTCGCCTTTATCGACCTTGGCATGTACTTCGCGCTCAAAGTCGGCAAACATGGCTTGACGGAAGAACGTGCCGCGCAGGTTTTCCAGCGCTGAGCCCAGGTAGAGCAGGCGTTCGTCATCGCTCTTGGCGATTTTCAACATATGGTCAAGCAGGAAGACTTCATTCGTGGTCGAAGCAATTTCTGCGGTGAAGGTAGGGTAGTCCGCACTGATGAATGGCTGATGTTTATTGGCCAGATAAGAATGCATGGCATGACCCCATTCATGGCCCAGGGTCGAGACAGACTCATAATCATCGTTGTAGTTCAACAGCAGGTAAGGATGAACATCATAGGCAGCGCCATTCATATAGGCACCCGAGCGTTTGCGTGGACGAGGGTAAACATCCATCCAGCGTTCAGTCGTGGCTTTTGCCATGGCCTTGGCATAGTCATCACCCAGCGGTTTGACTGACTCCAGCATCAGCCTGACACCATCCTTGATAGGATATTTGAAATCGCCAGACACCAGCGGCGGATAAATGTCGAAATAACGCAGGTCTTTTACGCCGAGCAGTTTGGCGCGCAGTTTGAAATAGCGGTGCAGGGTAGGGAGGTTGGCGCGGGTCTGCGTTACCAGTGTGTCATACACTTCGCGTGGCAACTTATTGTTATCCAGTGCCTGTGTCAGCGAATCCGGGTAATTGCGTATCTTGGCGTAGGCCGAGTCACGTTTTAACTGTTCGTAGAAGGTCACGCCATAGCTGCGCTCAAACTCTTTCCATTTGCCCCAGAATGCATCAAATACCAGTTGTCGGTCAGCACGGTTGGGGGCGGCGCGGTATTTGGTATAGGCAGCCTGGTCTATGCGTACTTCTTCACCTGTCGATAGTTTGACTTTAGGCCAGGGCATTTCTGCATTGGATAAAGTCGAATAGACAGCGCTGGCAGTGTTGGTGGCCATGCCAAAAGTGGCGATAAGTTCTTCGCCCTTTTTGTCCAGGGTGTGGGCACCTGAGCGCAAGATGTCATCGAGCTGGTGGGTATAAATCTTCAGGCCTTTCTCTTTGGCCTGGAATGCCTGGATTTTTTTTGCCCCTATGCTCAAAATTTCCGGGCGCAGGAAAGAGGTGGCTTCTTCGACCTTGCTACCAAGAATATCTGAGCGTTGACCCAGGTCCATGCCGGCATTATCACCAGTATCCTGATCGCGGAACTGGAAGGCATAGCTGGCCAGTTTGGCATAGCGTTTGGATAAATCAGCGTTCAGATCCAGGCAAGTCTTGAAGCGGGCGATATTGTCAGCCAGATGACCACTACAGGTTTGAAACTGTTTTAACTGCACTTCCAGCATGACGGCATCCTTGTCCCAGTCTGCCTTACTCTGATACATATCATTTAAATTCCAGCGGTCTGCTTCGGTCTCGCTGGGGTGGGCAGCAAAGGCGAAGCTGGGTAAGGTCAATGCAACAGCGAACAAGTTGCGAACAAGATGTTTATGCATGGTTAATGGTCCAGTGTGGATTTTTGGGATTAATGGATGTGCAACAAAGGCAGGGTAGTGGCTTATTATTTATTTGATATGAGTACTTTTCAGTATGGTCATATTAGCCCTGCACTTGAGGCCATATTCTGGTCTGAAAGTTCGCAATTGAAAAGCAAAATTGGAAATATATTTACCATAAGCCCAATATTTAATTATTAAATTAATACTTTTATTCCGGACGGCAAGAAATCACGTGATGCACGCACGCGCGTACGGGAAGGCGAACTCTGGCTCGCCTTCCCGTGCAGATGCGTGGAAATTATTTGCTAACCAACTCTACTTTGATCAGATTGTCATCTGGTTTGCGATCTACATATTTAATATCCGGATCTATGCCTGCCTTGGCGGGCAAGTCTTTGACGACGAGCTTGAACACCTTTTCTTTTTGATTGATGAGCTGACGCTGACGCAGCAAGGGTTTGCCGTCTTTGTCATCTATGCCTATATCCATCCAGTCTTTCAAGGGAACTTCTTTTTCCACACCCAGTTCATCTGCCTTGAGTTTATTGCTGGTGACTTTGAGCGTCACTTCATACTGCCCGTCAGTCAAGGTATGGGCAACAGCTGAAATGGCGCGGTTTTCATACAGGGTGATAGAGTCAAACAAATCATCAATCACATATTGCTGATCAGCCGGTGTGACTTCTCGCAATGCCCTGGTCAGTGCCGTGCTGCTAGGGTAACGCGCACCTTTGTTGGCATGGCGTGCAATGACCAGGCGCAGAGCCTGATTGACTTTGTCCTCACCGATCTGGTCTTGCAGCAAATACATGGCCAGGCTGCCTTTGGCATAATGGATATAGTCTTGATTTTCATTGCGTGCCAGTGGCAATTCTTTTTTCCTCTCCTGACCGCGGCCTTGCAGATACCTGTCCAGCTCAAACTGCAGGAAGCGGCGCATGGTTGCATCACCATAGGTGTGTTTCATGACCATCAATGCAGAATATTGTGCGAGGGTTTCTACCAGCACCGTACCGCCTTTGCTATTGCCCGAGATGACTTGATGTGCCCACCATTGATGGGCGACTTCATGTGCGGTCACATAGAAGGGATAATCCACTTCTTTGGGATTATTGTCATCAACGCGGGCAATGAAACCTATGCTTTCTGAAAACGGTATGGTGTTAGGAAAAGCCTGGGCAAATCTCGCATAACGCGGAAACTCAATGATACGGACCAGTTTGTGCTGGTAAGGGCCGAAATTCTGGGTGTAGTAGTCCAGCGATTTTTGTACGCCTTTTACCATGCGGTCCAGATTGTATTCATGCCCTTTGTGGTAATCGATTTCTATAGGAATGTCATGCCATTGCGCCTGTTTCACTTCATAACGACCTGACAGGAAAGCATAAAAATTCAATATAGGCTGTTCAGGCACGTATTGATAATAATTGCGGCCGTGTTCTTGCCACTGGCGCTTTAATGTGCCAGGTGCAACGGCCATCTGATCTGCCGAAGTTGAAACTACCGCATCAAAATTGATCCAGTCAGCGTCATTAGCGATATAGCTGTTTTCCAATGCCTTGGGATCATCGGTTTCAGCCATTCTTTCTTTTTCAGGCAAGCCCTGCTCGCGCCTGGCTTTGTCTTCCCGCAGTTCCAGTGCAGCCTGATAGCCTATGTGGGGTAAGAGTGTACTGTTGAAGAAACTGCCATTGTAATAAAGGTAGCTACCTTGGCTCATGCCCAGGAAGTTTTTGGGTTTGATGTCGAGCTCAAAATTGAGCGTCAGTTTCTCGCCCTCTGCCAGCGGCTTTTTCAGCTTGTAGCTATGGAATCCCAGCTTGCCATCGGCAATATTTTTTTCACTGGCGATATCAAACTCCATCTTGATGATATTGATATCTTCTTTTTGCGTGATAAATATTTCCTGTATCGCCTGCTTGCTGCGATTCACTAGTTGGTAATTCCCTTTGATGTGGGCGCTACGGGTTTCAGGATAAAGATCGACGTTCAGTTTGACGTCACTGATACGTGGCTGTGCCTGGCTGGCATATTGTTTATAGCGTTTTTCATACTGGGCATTGTCACTCTGTTGCGCAAACTGGTTTTGGTAAGTATTGAGGATGTTAGTGAAATAAAAGATCGCAGCGCCAGTCAACACAAAGATGCAACTGCCAGACGCGAGCAAAATGACATTGCCGCCTTTGAAAACCTGTTTCGCTGAGCGCAAGCGCAGGCGGAAATCAGTAGTCGTGCCGCGTACCCACATCATCAGGGACAGGCTGACCAGTATCAGGGCGGCGCCTGTCCAATAAGCCAGATACCAGCGTGAAAGAGCCAGTATGTGACCATAGCCATTCATGTCGGAATAGGTGAAGGCTGGTGTCACGCCATAGCGGAACATCGGATGTTCGAAACCCAGTGCAGGCAGGGCTATTGTGGCTGCGTAATACAGTACGATCAAAAAGTAAGCCAGGTATTTGTGATTGACAATAACTTGCAAGGAAATCGCAAGTACTGCCAGCAAGGCATAGTCCGGCCACTGCATCAGGAACAATTGTTGCAGATACTGGGTCAGCTCGTAATTGGTGTAGCCCTTTATCGTCTGTATGAGAATGCCGCACAACATCAGCACAAACAGCATGATGCCTTGCAAAATGATCAGTGCAATCAGTTTCGCAGTGAAAGGCAGGTAATTGGGTATCGGCAGTACATCAAGCAATTGCGCAATACGTGCATCCCGTTCGCGCCATACCAGTTCACCAGCATAAAAAGTGGTAATGGCAAGCATGAATATCCCGAAGCTGCCACTGAGAATTTCGAGTACTGCATAAGTCACGGGATAAGTGGGTGTGCCAAACATCTTGGTGATGGAACTGGAAACCGCGAACATGAACAAGACGCCTGCCAATAGCATGACGATGAAATACACGTTTTTGACTGACTCGCGCAGATTCAGCATGCTCTCGGCATACAGCAATTTCCAGTTGCGGCTATTGGCGAAATTCGGTGTGACTTTTTGCAATCGGATAACGACAGGGGGAGCTGCGGCTTGCTCTTTCTTTTGCTTGCCAGCCGTATTGACGGTAGCGAATTGAAAGCGCCAGTAGCATAGCGTCAGGCTGGCAAAGCCAAGAACCAGCCAGATCAGGCGGTTAATCAGGAACACGCCGTCCAGCGCAATCTGGCGGGTATTCTTGTCAGCGATGCTCCAGTATTCAGTCACCATGCTCACAGCAGAAGAACCGAAAGGATCAAGCAGGGCGGCCATGGTCTTGTTATCCAGATCAGCCCGCAATGAACGGGCGACCAGGTAGCCGATAATCAGCAGCACGCTGGATACATACACCGGCATCATGCGGCGGCTCAGTGCCCCAAGGGTAAAGAAAATGCCACCAAAAATAATAAAGTTTGGCAAGATTGCATACAGATAGGGCATCAGATAAGACAGGGCTTGTACTGGCCCCAGCCTGACAGCCTCCAGACCCGGCAGATAGCAACCCAGCCATGCGCCCAGGCCAAGCCCAGAAAAGATGATAATGGAAGTCAGCAGCGCACCTGAAAAGCGGCCTGCAAGATATTGGAATTTGCTGATGGGGGCGCTATAGAAAAAATGCCAGGTATGATGCTCTATGTCCTGATGCGTCGCTTGCCCCATCAAGGCCGCGACTGTGCTGATGCCCAGGTAACCAAGAAAGGTAATGCTCTGAAAAACTGCCACCGGCGCATTGACATTGACCTTGCCACCAAAGCCTATGGAAACACCGGGAAAGACACCACCGGCAGCCGCCATCCATAGCAGGGCCAGACTGAAAAAAAACAGAAAATAAACATAAGTAGAAAGACTGCGCGACTTCTGACGCAGCTCGAACATGAGTATCGCTAACATGACGACTCCTCAGGCTGCGCGTTGAACTGGCGATGTCGCTGGGCTCGTCAGCAAACCGGCCATCGCAGAGAAATAAACATCTTCCAGGTTGCCAGTAGCCGCTTCAAATTCATGGCCAGGTTTTTCATCTGCATAGACATGGATGAGTGTGCGGCCTGAGGTCAGGCGACTGGAAATGAGTTGGTATTTTTGCTGGCAGTCGGCGAGTTCGCTTTTTTCTATAAAGCGTTTCCAGATTTTTCCCTGTATCTGTGCTATCAGGGTAAGTGGCTGCCCGGTCAGTATGACTCGTCCCTTGTTGATGACTGCCATGTTATTGCACAGGTCTGCAACGTCTTCGACGATGTGGGTAGAAAGGATGACGATTTTTTCTGTGCCTATGTCTGCCAGTAAATTGTGGAAGCGTACTCGTTCTTCCGGGTCCAGGCCTGCAGTGGGCTCATCGACGATGATCAGTTTAGGATCGCCAAGCAGGGCCTGCGCAATACCAAAACGCTGGCGCATGCCGCCAGAAAATCCGCCGAGGTGCTTGCTCCTGACATTGTAGAGATTGGTTTGGTGCAATAAGGCCTCGACTACCTCTTTACGCTGCTTGCGCTGATCGAGTCCCTTGAGGACGGCAAAGTGATCCAGCAAGTCATAGGCGCTGACCTTGGGGTAGAGCCCAAAGTCCTGTGGCAGGTAACCCAGCAAGCGGCGGATATGGTCTTTTTGTTCGTGGATATTGATATTGTCCAGCAGAGCAGTGCCCGTATCGGCATCCTGCAAGGTGGCCAATGTGCGCATCAGGGTTGATTTGCCTGCGCCATTTGGTCCCAGTAAACCAAACATGCCAGCAGGTATGGTCAGGTTGATATCATTAAGTGCTTGGACACCATTGCTGTATTGTTTTGATAGCTGCTGTATGCGAAGTTCCATGCTTTTTTCCTGTTTGTAATTGAGCTAATCCATGCGCAACGGGCGCGGGCAGACATATCTTATGTAAATGAAATGGTCAAATGGAAGGATGCGATGAAACGGGGCCAGGCGGGGATGGAAATGAAGAATTGCGGCTTGAATGACCCGAGCGGGGAAAGCCCGGCTAGTTTGCTCTTAGTTTGTGTGGCTTAAGTCAAGATATCTCTAAATGAACCTAAGTGCTGCAAGTTTGCGCTTGATGCGATATAATGAGGTTTGGCGGGCCCCTGCGCATTGCGGCGTGGCCAATCTGGTCAGGTCGGGAACGAAGCAGCCACAGTCACTTACCGCAAGTGCCGCAGATCAGGCTCGCCAACTTCCAGTTTTACATCCCCCTAAGTTTACTCCGCCATAACTTCAAGATGCATGAATAGCTTCTCTGGCTATGCTGCAAGCATGTCCGTCTGTTTTGATAAGTGCTATCAGTGGCAATAACAGTTTTAGCTTATTCCCTGCTCTGTGTCACCTTTCCAGGGGCAAATATGCACGCCAGATGTTCCAGCGTGATACCCGCATTTCGCCCGATGAGATGATTTTTACTCATTGCATGGTATTGTTATGCGCTGTAAGTCTGAAGGCCAAAGCCAGGTTGCACACTAGCGATGTGATGACAAAAATGACCCAGACCTGAAACATCACGTGTGATCAGGCTGAGTCTTTTTTCCAGGAGTTTTATGCGGGGGCCTTCTTGTCCGTCACCATGGATATGGTACTGAGCTGTGTTGCAGTGATGACGATCAGGATCAACAAGCCGCCACTACCCATGAACAATTGTGGAATCGTGATGCCACGCAGCAGCCAGCCTGTGAAAGCAGCCGAGACCGGCCCTATGCCCATGAAGATAAACATGAACATGCTCATGGCGCGACCTATCATATGTGGCGGTACCTGTTTTTGTACCCAGGTAAATACGGCCACATGCAAGAAACCACCGAGTATGCCCACGCTTAGCAAAATCAGTGCCCCTTGCCAGCTTGCGCTGATCAGGCCCATGGGTGCGAACAGTATGCCGACCAGGAAATCGACCAGCAGGATCGTGCGGCCTAGGTTGCCAAAGCGCAGATTGGGCTTCATGGCTGCCAGTACCATGCCCAATAAGGTGCCTGCACCGTGTGAGCCTGCCAGCAAACCAAGTGCGCTGGCGCTATTGCTAAGCTGATTTGCCATCACCGGCAAGGCAATCTGTATCGGCCCCATGATAAAGAAGGCGATCGCTGCCCAATACATGAAGCAACTACGCAACTGTTTTTCATTCCAGCAATAACGCAAACCTTCTGCCAGAGACTTCAGCAGTGCCGGTTTTCGCGTTGCAGGTGCGGCGCCAAGTGGTGCTGGCATGCCGTCATTCATTCTTACTTTGCTCAGTGTCCAGGCTGAAAAAGCATAGGTAAAACAGTCAAAGAAAAATGCTGCTGCCAGACCTTGCGCATCATGGACCATGCCGCTTTCTTGCGTACCAAACAGGGCAATCAACAGACCTGCCAGCACCGGGCCGATGAATATGGTCAACTGACGCATGCCCAGCATGATGCCATTTGCTGGCTGCAATTGCGATGGCTGTACGACACGCGGCAACATCGATGTGCCTGAAGGTATGCTGAAGGCGGTCGAGATACCTAGGCCCAGGGCCAGCGCATAGACCATCCATAATTCCAGCTTGCCGTAAAAAATCAGTGCACTTAATATCCCCAGCAGCAGCGTATTGATGTATTTGGTTTGCATCATCACAGTCTTGGGTGAGTAGCGATCCACCACTGCTCCACCTAGTAATATCAATAATGCGCGCGGCACGCTGATCAGTGCCAGCACGATGCCGAGTATCAGGGTGTCACCAGTCATCTTCAGCACCAGCCAGGGCAGGGCAATCAAAGTGAATTGGTCACCCAGCATGGAGATCGCGCCACCACCTATCATCCAGAGAAAATTACTGTCCTTGAATAAGCCTTTAGGCGCATTGACCGTTTTATGCGTATCTGTATTGTTCATGTTGTTTTCCTTACTTTTTTGCTGCTTTTTCAAGAGAGTTTTTCTCCAGTATTGCCATTCCCTGACGGGCATAGGCAATGATGGTGAGCGTCAATCCTCCGCCTATGCTTAGCTCAGGTTCTTTTTCATGGATGCTCCTGACTTTGAGCATGGTGGGCAAATGATTGCCCCATGCATCCATGAACAACTCGCGCCATTTGATTAAAGTGGCTTGCACATCGGGATGGTCAGGTGGCAGGTTTAAGGCCATTTTTTGCTTCACTTCAGAAAAGATGCGCGTCCAGGATTCTGCATTTCTGAAAAATGAGGCGCGAAAATACTTCAGTTCTTCTTCGCTCAGGTATTTTCTGTAAATGTCATACCTGACTTCTACTGATGCCCGGGTGATGAAATCCATCATCTCATCATCGACACCGCTTAAAGACTGTAGTGATGGCTCTTTCCGGTGCATCAGCGTGAATTTGCTGAGCAATCTGGGATCAGGCATGATTTGACTCATGGCCAGTACCCATTCTTTGGCGAGTTGTTTGGCCGGTGGGTCAAGTGGCGATATTTTCTGGTCCAGCAAAAGCCTGGCAGCCTTGACGTAAGGGGCCATATGCGTTTCTATCTTGCTTTGTGCTTGTGATTCCAGTTCGCGCATATCCAGAATCTCATCACGACTGAAATATTTGCCAATCAGGCTCATCATTTCCAGCGTCGAAAGCCAGTATTCAAGATTGGGTTCGTCATTGGCTTTCAATAAGCCTGACAATTCTTGCAGCCTGTCACGCAATTCCATGCTTTGTGCTATTTGCTGATCCAGGCCAGAAATCTGTTCGTCTATGACGAAGTGCAAATCATTGCCAGCGCCGTTGATGACATCGCCCACTTCTGCCAGCGATAAATCCAGGCGGCGTAGGGCTTGTATGTGATGCAGGCGTTTGATGTCTGACCTGTCGTAGAGGCGATATCCTGCCTCTGAGCGCGCAGATGGCTTGAGCAAGCCGATTTTGTCGTAGTGATGCAGTGTGCGTATGGTCAGGCCAGTGCGGCTGGCCAGTTCACCGATTTTCAATAACATGCCTGATCTCCTTCAATGAGGGAGACTATAAAGCCTCACCTAATGTCAGGGTCAAAGGTTTTTTGAAAATATTTTTATTGCCTGATTTATTTGTCTTTTTATCTTTTTTTGCTATTTTCTGGCCAATAGGCCCACATGACACCCAGCAAACTGGTCAACAGAATAAAGCCCCATTCCATGCCACCCTGACCTGGGCCTACAACATACCAGCCATAGTGCGAGTGAACATGGAGCAATCCAAAGCAAACAACAATGATATGGCCCAGGCAGGCAGGGACGACAAAGCGATTTGCCAGTAATGCCAGGCTGCTGGCTGTTTGTACCAGCAAGACCAGCCATGCCAGGGCAGTGCCAAAAGGGTAGCCAAGTTCAGTCAGGAACTCGCCAAATTTGGGGATATTTGCCAGGTGTGTGTAGCCATGCAAAGGGTGCATCAAAATAATCAGTGCGACACCTACGCGTACGATATCCATGCCGCGGTGCTGGTTGGCTGGATTTGCTTGATTTAATTTATACCATTGTTGAATCATGGAAAGTCTCCGGAATAATGAGCTTTCGACAATGGCAGAAAATTAAATTGGGAAATAGCTTATGTGATCAAACACTCATGCAGAGTGATGAATTCAAGCTGGGTTTGAGATGGGAATGGTCTGGCGACGTACAGTCACCAGACCAATAGACCAACAAACATTAGTGCTTGATTTCAGGCGCGGTCAGCGTACCTTCAGTCAGCGTGCTGGCAACGAACAACTGCGCGCAATCTACCTTGTCAAAGCCATAGTGCTTGCCGCAGAAATCACAATTGATATCCAGCGTGCCAAGATCAGCAATGGCAGACTGTATTTCTTCCTCACCCAGCATTCTCAGCATGTCGCCAACTTTTTCGCGCGTGCAGTTGCATTGGAATTGCGGATGCAAAGGGTCAAATACGCGTATGGTTTCTTCCCAGAACAGACGGTGCAAGAGTATGTCTATGCCTGTGCTGAGCAATTCAGGGCGTTTTAAAGTATCGCCCAGCATGACAGCATGGTTCCAGGCTTCGGTTTCATCCTCCACTTGGGCTTCAGCGCCACCTGTTTTAGGCAGTTTTTGCAATAGCATGCCACGTGCGACCTGATCGTCCGCCGCCAGCCACAGCTTGGTGTCGAGCTGCTCTGAACGCTGCATATAGTTTTCTATGACAGTCGCAATGCTATCGCCATCCAGTGGCACGATGCCCTGGTAAGCCTGTTGGCCCGGCAATTTATTGTTCGGGTCGAGCGTAATCACAAAACGACCTTTACCATGAGAATGGATCAGGTCAGTCAGGCTGGCGTCGTCTGCGATAGTGGCATGCTCACTGAGTTTTGCTGTGGCGCGCATTTTCAGTTCAGCATCACATTCAACGACCAGCAATTTGACCGGGCCATCGCCATGGATTTGCATGATCATGGTGCCGTCAAACTTCAGGTTGGCTGACAGCAGGGCAGATGCAGCCATCAATTCACCAAGTATGGTTTGTACGGCAGCCGGATAAGTCTTGCGTGCCAGGGTTTGTTGCCAGGTGTGGGTCAGTTCGACCATTTCGCCACGTACACCGGCATGTTCGAACATGAATTTTTGTAAGGTATCAGTCATTGTTATCGCTAAATCAGTCTATGCGTTTCAGTTGTGTTTTAAAGGCTTGCCCACGTTTTACGTAAGTGTCGGCATTGCGCTGCAGGCCGGCAATATCGGCTTCGCCCAATGTTCTGACTACCTTGGCAGGTGAGCCTATGATGAGGGAGTTGTCCGGGAATTCCTTGCCTTCGGTGACCAGTGCGCCAGCACCAACCAGACAGTTCTTGCCTATCTTTGCACCATTCAGTACTACAGCCTGTATGCCTATCAATGAGCCATCACCAACTGTGCAGCCATGCAGCATGGCCTGATGGCCGACAGTCACATTTTTGCCTATCACCATGGGGTAGCCAGGATCAGTATGTAAAATGCTGCCTTCCTGCACATTACTGTTTTCACTGATGGTAATCAATTCATTGTCACCACGTATGGTGACATCAAACCAGATGCTGGCATTGGCTTCTATTTTGACTTTGCCTATGATGTTGGCGCTGTCGGCAATATAGGCGGACGCATCAATTTCTGGGACTAGGTCACCGAATTGGTAAATGGGCATGGTTATTCCGTAAAATGACGCTTTTTTAGCGAAAACAGTATTGTAAACCCCTGAGGGCTTACTTGCCTGGCTTCACATGTATATGAAAGATAAAGTTATTAATGAGTTAAGAGCATGCGCATTGGCTGCGGTACTGGAACCATATCCTCAACGTAAATGTGAGGCTATCCATGCAATTCTCAAGGAGCCCTTGCTGGATGTTGCCACAGTTTTTGCTGAGCCTGAAGGTATACCCGGGCGTTTGAGCAAGCCTGAGCTGGTGCCGCCAGGTAAGGTGGGACGGCGCGCCATGAATACGGTAGAAGGCAGGGCGGTGCTGATTCATGCACTGGCGCATATAGAATTGAACGCAGTCAATCTGGCGGCAGACATTATCTGGCGCTTTGCCGGCATGCCAGCGCAGTTTTACCTGGACTGGTTGAAAGTGGCCAAGGAAGAGGCTTATCACTTCCAGTTGCTGATTGGGCATCTGCATACCCAGGGTTTTGCTTATGGCGACTTCCCCGCGCATAACAGCATGTGGGAAATGGCAGAGAAAACCAGGGGTGATCTATTAGCGCGATTAGCCCTGGTGCCACGCACGCTGGAGGCACGTGGTCTCGATGCGACGCCTGCCGTCATGGCCAAACTGGCACAGGCTGGTGACCATGCTGCTGCCGATATTCTGGCGATTATCCTGCATGATGAAATTGGCCATGTTGCCATTGGCAATTTTTGGTACAAAAAACTGTGTGCAGAGCAGGGCCTGGATATTATTTCGACATATGCCGAAATGACCCGCAAATACAAGGCCCCGCCAGTGCGGGGACCTTTTAACCTGGAAGGAAGGAGAGCAGCAGGGTTTGATGAGGATGAGCTGCGTGCCCTGCAGGCAGCGGCAAATATTTAATCTCCGGCACGTACTGAGCCTATACCTTCCACAGATTTGCTGACATTGCGTGGGTGGCCATAATAAGTCAGGCTGCCTATGCCTTGTACGGATGCATTCAGGCTCTCGCGTGCATTGACCGATACCGAGCCTATGCCTTCTATGTGGGCATCTACCTGTTCAGCGATCAGGTTCTTGGTTTCTACCAGGCCTACACCTTCGGCACGCAGGATAAATGATTTGACTTTGCCATTTGCCACCAGCATGCCTGCACCTTCGTAATACAAGGCAAAGTGGGGGCCAGAAAGATTGTTCAAGATGGTCTTACCTGCGCCTTCCATCTTGAAACGGCTCATCTCAGGGATGCTGATGATGACCTGGGAGTTGTCACTGACCTTGATGGAATTTTTTTCTTTGTAAGAAATGATCAGTTCGTCACCAATGACCTCAGTAATGACGTTATTGACAAACCTTTCATTGCCCTTGACTTGTACCGACTGGGGTTTGCCAACTTCCACCACCAGGCTGAAGGCGCTGCGGGTCTTGATGGATTTGAAGGCGGGCAGGTTACGGGTTTGCTCATCGGCAAAAGCAGTAGAACTCAGCAGCAGGGCGGCTATCAACAAGATGTGGCGCATGGTTTTCTCCAATGAAAGGTGTTTGCATTGGTGCCAGTATTGCCAATTTTGTTCTTGCCTGCCCACGCTTTGCGATGAACTGCAAAATTCTTGGGATGAGCCGTCATTCAGGCCGGGCGCACCGTGTTCAGCTTTTCATAGTGCAGCATATCCAGCCATACACCATTACGAAAGACCGAAGCATGCGAGTGGCCATACTCTCTGAAGCCGCATTTGCGCATGATGGCCTGGGATGGCAGGTTGTCGATGATGACGGTCGCTTCAATCCGGTTCAGTTTGAGTTCTTCAAATGCCTGGCTTACCACTGCATTGACTGCTGCCGTCGCATAACCATGGCCGCCATGGCGCTGGCTGAAGCGGTAACCCAGAAAAGCCTTATGGTACTGATCTTGTTCAACGCCGCGCAGGGTGATGCGGCCAACGACTTCATTTTCTATCCAGGCCAGATAGTGATATTCACGATTGGCGCTGGCCAGATATTGGGCTTGTTCCAGGCTGGAGCGCACTTCTGGCAGGCAATAAAAGTCATTGCCACGACTGGCTATCCATTCTTCAAAATGGTCGCGGTTTTCTTGTTCAAATGCGAGTACGGCAGCGGCATCGTCGGATTTGACTAGCGTAATGATCAGAGATGAACTCATGGCGATGGTGTCAAAGCTGGTTGGTGAATGAGGGATTGTAATGGATGCTTAAAGTTGTTGCTGTTACTGTCGTAATCAAGATAAACCACTTGCATTGAAGAATGTCATGACAGCACTCATAAGATCAATCGGCTCAATCAGCTTAATCAGATCAATGGTAAACCGGATCGTGTTAATTTTACTCGGCGTATTCTTTTCTGCGCACTCCATCGCACAAATGACCGATCCCGGTTTGCCGCCTAATTTGCCATCCAATAAGGCCTTGGTATTGACAGGCTTTGCGGTTAACAAGCCTGTGCAGGTGCTCGATATTGATGATGCTTCACAGGGTTTCCCCAAAGCGATTGCCCGCAGGCTCATGCGTGAACGACAAGTTCAGGTACGCACCTCGCCTGATTTGCTATCGTTTGACTGGCAGCAGGATGTGCCACCAGTGAATCTTTTACAGCAACTGGGGCGCACTTATGCCAGCCGTTACATCGTATCAGGTGAGATTCGCAATGCCGGTACCAAGATAGATACCAATCTGTTTGGTCTGACGCAAAAAAGAACCCGTGCCATAGAACTGGAGGTGCGCGTCTATGACGCAAGTACTGGTCAACTGCTGGCTCAGCAGGAATTCTCAAATGCCGTTGCGGGTAATGTGAGTATAGGACGTGAGCATGTCTTCGATGGCGTAGCCTTCAATAGCACCTTGTATGGCAAGACTATCAGCGACATGCTGGACCAGGTTGCGGGCCTGGTCAGTGCTACGGTGTTAGCGCAACACTGATTTTTTAGATGGCTTATTTTTTAGCGTGTTCTTCTTCACGCAGCCGTAATATGCGCCGTTGTATTTTGCCTGTGGTGGTCATAGGTAAGGCATCGATAAATTCTATCTCCTTCGGATATTCATAGGGGGCGAGTTTGCCGCGCACGTGCTCTTGCAATTCTTTGATCAGGGTATCGTCACCCTGAAACCCCTGGCTTAACACCACATACGCCTTGACCAGGTTGCCGCGTTCTTTGTCAGGCTTAGGCACGACAGCGACGTTTGCTACTGCCGCATGCTTGACCAGGCAATTCTCGATTTCTGCAGGGCCTATTCGGTAACCTGCCGCCTTGAACATATCATCTGCGCGGCCTTGATACCATAGGTAGCCATCGGCATCGCGGGTGGCCAGGTCACCAGTCCTGCACCAGTCGCCAGTGAATTTATTGCGGGTTGCCGTGTCGTTTTTCCAGTAACCCAGAAAGAACACCGGGTCAAGATGACCATAGGCGTCATAGCGGCTCATGGCAACTTCACCTGTTTCACCATCTGCCACTTCTTTGCCATCATCGTCAATGACGGCCACCCTGTGACCAGGATAAGGTCGCCCCATACTGCCGGGTTTGGCAGGCCACAATTGATGGCTGTTGCCGACGATATAGTTCATTTCAGTCTGGCCAAACATTTCATTCGGTGTGATGTGCAGCGCTTTTTCACACCAGTTGAAAACGGCATCACCGACAGCTTCACCCGCAGTCATGATGGCACGCAGGGCGAGTTTGTATTTCTTCCTGGGCTTGGGCTCTGCCTTCATCATCATTTTCAAGGCGGTGGGGAACAGGAAGGTATTCGTGACCTGGTATTTTTCCAGCAGATAGTAAGCAGTCTCTGCAGTAAAGCGGCCCTGATAGCCAACGATGGGTTTGCCAAAATACAGGGTAGGCAACAGGGCATCCATCAAGCCGCCAGTCCAGGCCCAGTCAGCCGGTGACCAGAAGACATCTTCGTCTTGCGGGAACCAGTTTTGCGATGCCACAAAGCCAGTCAGGTTACCGATAATGGCAGAATGAGGCAGCAGCGCACCTTTGGGCGCACCGGTAGTGCCGCTGGTGTAAATCAAAATGGCCGGATCGCTGGAGCGGGTGTCGGCAATGCGGGCAGTGACAGGCATGTTGGGCACATGCGTTTCCCAATCTATGCAGGGCGGCATGTCGTCACTGGTTTCGCAATCTACGGTAATGACGGTTTTCAGGTCGGGACAGCGGCTGCGTATTTCTTCAAATGCCTTGATGCCGCTTCCATCCAGCACGATGGCGATGGACTGGCTGTGTTGCAACCGGTATTCCAACGCCTCTGGCCCGAACAAAAAGGACAGGGGCATGACGATGGCACCAATTTGCAGGCAAGCCATGATGGTGATGGCGGTTTCTGGCCTTTGCGGCAAGATGCAGGCAATCACATCACCACGCTGTATGCCTTCTTGCAAAAGCAGATTGGCAAGCTGGTTGGCTTGTTCATGTAGTTGCTTATAAGTCAGGCGGCGGATATTGCCCTCGCTGTCTTCATACAGAATGGCTGTCTTCTTTGCATGCTTGTGCTTTACTGCCCACCGGTGACAGCAGGCTTCTGCGATATTGAAATTACTGGGTACATCCCATCTGAATTCGTGATAAAGCTGATCATAATGATCAACATGGGTAACTTGATCAGTTTTTGTATCGTTTTTAGTCTTGTCTTTGAGTTTGTTCAACTGCTTCATCCTGTCTCCGTTATAATAATCGAACGGTCGTGCTATTGTGTGTTCGTGCTGCAAGTGCCCTGAGGCATTAGTATCATGCTACTTGATAATGCGCTTTGCAGGCTGACGTTTGCCTGTATTTCCAGATGAAAAATATTAAATTCTTATGAATACTCTATTCAAGCCTTCACGCACATCCTTTCTTGATATCCGTGGTCTGCAATACCATGTGCGCAGTTGGGGGCGGGAAGATGCGCCCAAGATCATCATGCTGCATGGCTGGATGGATGTGTCTGCGTCTTTCCAGTTTGTCGTCGATTGCCTGAAGCAGGACTGGCAAGTAATTGCGCCCGACTGGCGTGGCTTTGGATTGACTGAATCGCCCAAGGTCGATACTTACTGGTTTCCCGATTATCTGGGTGACCTTGATGCGCTGCTAAGGCATATCTCGCCGGATGAACCTGTGAACCTGCTCGGACACAGCATGGGGGCGAATGTCGCTGGTTTGTATGCAGGCGTGCGGCCAGAGCGCGTGCGCAAATTTATTAATCTTGAGGGCTTTGGCATGCCGGTGACCCATCCCAAACAGGCACCAGGGCGTTACAGAAAATGGCTGGATGAGCTGGAAAACCAGGCTGGCCTGCGCACTTATGCGTCGCAGGCGGAAGTAGCCGCCCGTTTGCAAAAAACCAATCCCCGTCTGTCGGACGAAAGAGCGGCATTTCTTTCTGCTCATTGGGCTAAAGAGACCAGTCCCGGTTGCTGGGAGATTTTGGGTGACCCTGCCCACAAGCAAACCAGTCCGCTCCTATACCGGGTTGAAGAGGTCATGGCCTGCTGGCAAAAAATCACTGCACCGGTATTGTGGATGGAGGCAGATGACACCAATGTCTGGCACTGGATGGGGCCTAAAGAAGAAGCTCGCCTGGAAATAGACAGGCGCCTGGAGCATATACCGCAGCTACAAAAAGAGATGATTTTCGATGCCGGGCACATGCTGCACCATGACCAGCCAGAGAGATTGGCAGAATTGATAGAAGCTTTCTTGCTGAAGGACTGATTTAACCAGTCTCATTACCTCGGTACAAGAATGAAAAAGCGAGTTCTGGGTTAAACTCCCAGAACTCGCTTTTTATTTTCTATTCTTATTTCCGGCACTATGAGCACGACACCTCAATCACCCAAATACGGTTTCACCACCACCATTCTGCACAGCGACAGACAAAAAGACATAGAGCACGGCTCTGTTCATAAGCCCATCCATACCTCGGTCATGTATGGCTACAGCGATGCGCGTGATCTGGCAGCTGTGTTCCAGAATAAACAATCTGGCTACCGCTATGGTCGCCAGGGCAATCCTACGGTCTCCGCACTGGAAGAAAAAATCAGCAAGATGGAAGGTGGGCTGGCTACTATTGCGTTTGCGACCGGCATGGCGGCCATAGGTGCGGTGTTCCAGGCATTATTGCGCCAGGGTGATCATCTGGTGTCTTCTTCATTCTTGTTTGGCAATACCAATAGCCTGTGGCAAACCGTGGCTGGGCAGGGCGTTGATGTGTCGCTGGTAGATGCTACTGATGTAAGCCATGTTGCAGCCGCACTGACGCCAGCGACCCGTATGGTGTTTGTAGAAACCATCGCCAATCCACGCACGCAGATCGCTGATTTGAAAAAGATAGGTGAGCTGTGCCGTGAAAAAGGCATCCTGTTTGTGGTTGATAACACCATGACTTCGCCTTATCTGTTCCAGCCCAAAGTTGTTCATGCAGGCCTGGTGATCAATTCGCTCACTAAATCCATAGCCGGTCATGGCAATGTGCTGGGTGGTGCCTTGACGGATACCGGTTTGTTTGACTGGAGTACATTTCCAAATATTGCTGCCAACTTCCGCAAACAGCCTGCGCACATGCAAGGGCTTGCACAAATCAGGGCCAAGGCTTTGCGTGATTTTGGCGCCTCGCTTTCACCAGAAGCAGCACATCAGGTTGCCGTAGGTGCAGAAACCATTGCCCTGCGCATGGACAGGGAATGTGCAAACGCCCTGGCGCTGGCAAAAATGCTCGCTGCCGACCCGCGTGTAGCAGCAGTGCATTATCCTGGCCTGCCAGACCATCCACAGCATGCCCTGGCGACTGAGTTGTTTGCAGCCTATGGTGCCTTGTTCAGCTTTGAGTTAAAGCCAGAGATAGATTGCTTTGATTACCTGAACCGCTTGAAGCTGGCGATCAATGCAACGCATCTTGGTGATACCCGCACCCTTGTTATTCCGGTTGCACACACCATTTTCTTTGAGATGGGGGCAGAACGCCGTGCCGAGATGGGGATAGCAGATTCCCTGATACGCGTTTCTGTCGGCATAGAAGATACCCAGGATTTGCTGGCTGATTTTGCGAATGCGTTGGTAGCTGAGTAAAAAAGCAAGGCAAACTTTGAACTAAAGGCTGTTTTGTAGCACTACTGTCAGAGGTGTCGGATAGTGCTGCATTTGGTGCGTATTCGATTTTAATTTCTGTATTGGCAAGGTAATTATGTTCAAACTCTCTCTCAGTATGACGATGCGTGACTGGCGTGCTGGTGAGCTGCGCTTTTTACTGATTGCCTTGATGATCGCCGTGGCCTCCCTGGCCTCGGTCGGTTTTTTTACCGACAGGATGCGCAGTGGCCTCAACCGAGATGCCCAGCAGTTGCTAGGCGCTGACTTGCTGGTCGCGGCTGATCAGCCTATCAAGCCAGAGTGGCGACAAGAAGCGGAAAAGCGCGGCTTCAAGACGGCAGAGACGGTAGTTTTTCCAAGTATGGCGCTGGCGGGCGAGGGTGATGAAGCGATATCCCGCCTGGTCTCTTTAAAAGCCGTAAGTGCAGATTACCCCTTGCGTGGTAAGTTGAAGCTGAACAAGGGCGAGACAGAAGTCGCTACTGATGTCGTCCCTCAATCCGGAACAGTGTGGGTAGACCCGGCTTTGCTATCGGCCCTTAATTTGAATGTAGGTCAAAAAATCAAGCTGGGTGAGCTGCAATTGACGGTGACCCAGACCATAGGTACAGAACCCGACCGTGGTGCTGGTTTCATGAATTTTGCGCCACGGGCCATGATATCGCTGGTGGATATACCGGCCAGCAAGCTGATACAAAACGGGTCGCGCGTGACTTATCGTTTGCTCATGGCGGGCGATGCCAAATTGATCGCTGCCTATCAAAAAGAGCTGCAGGGCAAAATAGAAAGTGAAAAACTCAAAGGCATACGCCTGGAATCGCTTGAATCTGGCAGGCCAGAAATGCGTGCCACGCTGGACAGGGCAGATCAGTTCCTGTCGCTGGTGAGTCTGTTGTCAGCCATGCTGGCAGCAGTTGCCATCGCTATGGCTGCGCGCCGCTTCATGCTGCGCCATCTGGATGCCTGCGCCATGTTGCGCTGCCTGGGGCTGACCCAAAATCAGGTCATGTCCATGTATCTGATCGAATTCCTGATTTTGGGTTTGTTGGGCAGTATCGCTGGTGTGCTGCTGGGTTATGCCGGCCATTATGTCTTGCTGGAATGGCTGGGCAAGCTGGTCGCCAAGGATTTGCCGGATGCGAATTTCTTGCCTGCAGTGCAGGGCATTGCCACAGGTTTATTGCTGCTGGTAGGTTTTGCCTTGCCACCGATTTTGCAATTGCGTAATGTACCGCATAATCGCGTTATACGACGTGAACAGGATGCGCCCAAGGCCATGACGCTGGTGACTTACGCATGCGGCCTGGGCATGTTCGTGGCCTTGTTGCTGTGGCAAACGGCGGATATCAAACTGGGCCTGATGACTGCGGCTGGCTTTTTGCTTGGTTTGCTGGTATTCGCGCTGGTGGCATGGCTGGGTATGTTCTCACTCAAACGCATGCGTACATTATTCGCGCATTCTGCCTGGCGTTTTGCCATTACTGCTCTACAAAGGCGACCTGGCGCGACTATCGTGCAAGTCGTCTCCCTTGCCCTGGGTTTGATGGCCTTGTTGTTATTGACTGTGGTGCGCGGTGACCTGATCACTGCATGGAAAAAAGCTACCCCGGCAGATGCACCAAATCAGTTTGTCATCAATATACAGCCAGATCAAAAAGCAGATATTGCCAGGCAAGTACAGGCTTTTGGCAAACCTGAGCTTTACCCCATGATACGTGGTCGCCTGATTGCCTTGAATGACAAACCTATCACTGGCGACACCTATGCAGAAGACCAGGCCAAGCGCATGGTCGATCGTGAATTCAATTTGTCGACCATGGCAGACATGCCTGCTCTGAACAAGATCACTGCCGGTCGCTGGTATGACGATAGCAAGGCCACAGAGGCCGAGGCTTCAGTGGAAGAGGGTATAGCCAAAACCCTGAAGCTCAAGCTGGGTGACAAAATGACTTTTGATGTCGCAGGTCAGCAGGTGACTTCGACTATCACCAGCCTGCGCAAGCTTGACTGGGGTTCGATGCGGGTAAACTTCTTTGTCATCATCAACCCTAAAGCCATGGTCGATATGCCACAAACCTGGATTACGGCTTTCCGTTTGCCCGAAACAGATAAAACTTTCGTCAATCGCTTCATGCGTGACTTCCCTAACCTGACCGTTGTAGACGTTGGGGCGATGATCAAGCAAATGCAGGATGTGCTGGACCAGGTGATCACGGCAGTAGAATTCCTGTTCCTGTTCACGCTGGCCTCTGGTGTGCTGGTGTTATATGCAGCGCTGGCTGGCTCTCAAGATGTACGCATGCGAGAGGCTGCGCTCTTGCGTGCATTAGGCGCAACCCGCAAACAACTCTCGCAGGCACAGTGGATAGAATTCTTGCTGATAGGCGGTTTGTCTGGCGTATTGGCAGCTTCAGGTGCATCTGCCATAGGCTGGGCACTGGCACGCTTCAGTTTTAATTTTGAATGGACTTTCTCGCCTTTGGTATGGCTGGCAGGCCTGGTTGTTGGCGCTACTTGTGCCGTGGTAGGTGGCTGGCTGGGTTTGCGCAATGTCCTGAATCAGCCACCCCTGCAAAGCCTGCGTGAGGCTTGATAGCAACGCGCACTGAATTAATTTAAAAGGATATATCTTGCAAAAACAAGACATCAAACTGTATGTGGATTCACAATTTACTAGCCCTTATGCGATGTCGGTGTTCGTTACCTTGCATGAAAAATGCCTGGACTTTGAGTTGTTGACAGTAGATCTGGAGGCAGACGCCCAGCATGCGCCCGACTATGCAGCCACGTCCCTGACGCAGCGTGTGCCTACTCTGGTGCACAATGGTTTTGCCTTATCCGAATCTTCAGCGATTACCGAGTATCTGGAAGAAGTATTTCCACAGCATGCAGTTTATCCCAAAGACACTCACGCCCGCGCCAGGGCAAGGCAGGTGCAAGCCTGGATACGTAGCGCCCTGATGCCTATACGGGTAGAGCGTAATACCCAGGTCATCTTCTATGGCAAGAAGCTGGAACCCTTGTCTGACGCTGCCAAAGCAGCAGCGGCGCAATTGTTCCTGGTGGGTGAATCATTGATACCAGAGAATGCTGAAAACCTCTTTGGTGACTGGTCTGTCGCTGATCTTGATCTCGCTTTGATGATTAATCGTCTGGCACTGCATGGCGATCAGGTGCCTGAAAAATTAGTCCGGTTCGCAGCCCAGCAGTGGCAAAGACCTGCAGTGCAATTGTGGGTGAATCAGGCAAGACCAGCACTCTGAATGGTTTTAAGAGCGGTTTTAAATTAGCGATGACATGAATACTGAAGTTGAAAATAATGAAGAAGCCCAGGTCAATTTATATGAATTGCTGGGTGGTGCAGAAAAACTGCGTGAGATGGTTGATCGGTTTTATGACTTGATGGAACTGGAGCCAGAATTTGCTGGCATACGTGCACTACATCCCACTCCCATGGATGGATCACGCGACAAACTGTTCTGGTTTTTGTCTGGCTGGATGGGCGGCCCTAATTTGTATATAGAGCAGTTTGGTCATCCGCGCCTGCGCGCACGCCATCTGCCATATGCCATCGCCAGCAGCGAACGTGATCAATGGCTGCGCTGCATGGCTTGGGCCATGCAAGATGTTGGCGTCAGTGAAGATTTGCAGCAGCATTTAATGCAATCGTTTTATCAGACGGCTGACTGGATGCGCAACCGTCCTGGCTGAGTTTCCAGGCTTTGCAATTTGAAATCCCTTTTTCACCTGAATATTTTTCTATGAGCCTGTTTGAAGTACTGATACTTTTGCTGGCTGCGCTGGCCGTCGTCCTGAATATTTTGCTGTTACTGCGTAAGTCTGGCACGCAGGATGCAAGTGGCATACTTGCCATACAGGAGCAACTGCGCCAGACTCAACAACAATCATTGCAGTCGCAAATGACGCAGGAACGCAGTGAACGCGCATTAAGAGAACAGGTGCAATTGACTGCCCAGACTGGCCGCCAGGAACTGTCTGGTAGCTTCGGCCAGTTACAGCAAAACCTGGCGGCCCAGTTGACCAGCGTGGCCACGCTGCAAAATAACCAGATCGATGCATTTTCCCAGCAACTGGTGAAGCTCAATGAAACCAATGCCCAGCAACTGGAACAATTCAGGCAGGCTTTCATTTTGCAGGGACAGGTCGCCCGTGACGAGCAGGGCCAAAGCCTGAAACGCTTTGGTGATAGCCTGAATCAAACTCTGTTGGCACTGACAGAATCAAATGCCCAGCGCATGAACGAAATACGCGCAACGCTGGAACAAAAAATTCAGCAATTGCAGGCTGACAATGCAGGTAAGCTAGAAGAAATGCGCAAGACTGTGGATGAAAAATTGCATGCGACGTTGGAGCAGCGCCTGGGCGAATCATTCAAGCTAGTCTCTGACCGTCTCGAAAAAGTCCATCAAGGTCTGGGTGAGATGCAGCAGCTTGCGATAGGTGTTGGTGATCTCAAGCGCGTGCTGACGAATGTGAAAACCCGTGGCACCTGGGGCGAAGTGCAACTGGAAATGGTGCTTGAACAAATGCTGACACCAGACCAGTATGCCAAAAATGTAGAAACCATACCAGGCTCAGGTGAGCGGGTGGAATTTGCCATCAAGTTGCCGGGCAAGGAAGAAAACAGGGCACCGGTATGGATGCCCATCGATGCAAAATTCCCCAAGGAACAATATGAGCGCCTGATCGATGCCGCAGAGCGTGCCGATGCAGAGGGCGTAGCGCAGGCAGGCAAAGAGCTGGAGAGAGCGATACGCCTGGAAGCCAAAACCATTTCTGAGAAATACCTGTCACCACCACTGACGACAGATTTCGCCATCCTGTTCCTGCCGACTGAGGGACTGTATGCAGAAGTCATGCGCAGGCCGGGTCTGGCTGATGAATTGCAGCGTACTTGCCGCGTCTCCATCTCTGGCCCATCTACCTTGTCAGCCTTGCTGAACAGCCTGCAAATGGGTTTCCGTAGCCTGGTGCTGGAACAGCGCTCATCAGAAGTCTGGCAAGTACTCGGAGCGGTCAAGACAGAGTTTGGCAAGTTTGCCGATGTACTGACCGCCACCAAAGTCGCGCTGGAAAAAGCGGCAAAAAATATTGATCAGGCAGAAGTCAGAACGCGGCAAATGACACGCAAACTCAAAAGCGTTGAAGCCTTACCTGCTGATACTGCGCAAAGCCTTCTGGGTACCAGCATTGATGCTGGTGATGCAGATACTGAATAAAGATGCTTTGACCTGATTAAACCAGGTCTGAAGATTTATCACCCATTAAATAACGCGGCCCAGTACCTCTGGTATGGGCAATGTCTTGTGGGTTATATAACGCGCAGGATTTGAGCGACAGGCAGCCGCAGCCTATACAGGAACTTAGCTGGTCACGCAAGGCTGTCAATGACCTGATGCGCTCTTCTATCAGGGCATGCCATGATCTCGATAGCTTCTCCCAATCCTGCTTTGTCGGCGTCCGCTGGCCGGGCAGGGTAGCCAGACTATTTTCTATTTCTTCCAGTGTCAGCCCTGCTGTTTGCGCCGCCTTGATAAAGGCAACGCGACGCAATACCTCACGCGGGAATTGGCGACGTTGCGCAGGACTGCGTACGCTGGTAATCAAACCACGGCTTTCATAAAAGCGCAAAGCACTGGCGGCGATGCCTGATCGTTCGGCAAGTTCACCTATGCTGATCAGATTTGTATTGTTTGCATCAGCCATCATTTCACCTCAATGCATAAAAAAGTGTTTGACTTCAAGTTAACTTGAACTTGCATACTACAACACATCAACTATCGATGGAGAGTGCAAATGACGGCTTCAACAACAGCGATGTGCAGTAATTTGATTCTTAAGGACTTGCTGGACAAGAACAGGGCGTTCGCCCTGAATGGCAAGGGAACCACCAACCACTGTCCCATGGCCTTGTGCGCACTTGCCGGCATGGGGGCGAGTGACAGACGTTTGCAGGACTTCTTTGCGCATTGGCGCGATACTTATGCCTTGCCAGCCTTGCCTCCCGCTGTAACCATCAGGTATGAAGACTTTCAGGCTTATCTTGGCAAGAGAGAAAACTTTGCTGATCTGCAATCCTGCTTTGCCATTCGTATTGCGCAGCGAGGAAAAAGCGAAGTCATCAGGGATTTATTGGTTCGTGTCCCATTCGCTCCTGCAACGACCGCCTTTCATGCACTGATACGGTTGGCTTATGGTTTGCAAGCTGAGCATGACGGGGAAATAGCGGCCAGTCTCGCTGCACTGGTTGCCGCGAACTTTGATATCAGCATCGATATCGAAACGCGACCAGTTGCCGGTTCGGTTGCATCTGGTTTTTATCAATTATCGCAAGGCATGAGAGGCAAAACCTATCCAGGCAGGATGATTGCAGAGAAAATGCGGGCAGTCGTCAATGATGAACAATTTTTGCAAAATTTGCCGGGCATGCCTGTCACTGAAAATTTGCTGGATGAACTGGCGCTCTGGGCGATTTCAGCTTATGGGCAAACCAGGGACTTTACGATCTTGCATATAGTCACGGGTGTCAACGCGGCAAGGCAGGTCTTGCCTTATCTCGATCAAAAAACACTGTTCAGCAGGCTGCAAGATCTATGGGTAGCGCTATGCGCAGCATACGTCTCTGTTGGCGCACCAATGCTCGTGTCTGAATCCGTGTATGAAAGCCGCATGCGCGTAAAACACAGGCAACTCTGCTCCTGGTCGGATTTGTTTGCGAGGGCGATAGAGAGCAATGATGACCACGTGATCAAGCTGACTTATACCTGCGCCCTGGAAATCAGTTTGCAGCCCAATCTGCTTTACCAGATGGTGGTCATGGAAATGCTGGAAGATCAAATAGTATCGTTTGCCTGTTGATGCTTGCCACTGTCAAGGTGGACAACGCGGTAGGCATTTTTACCACTGCGCTTGACTTCATACATGGCGGCATCGGCTTGACTGAGTAAATCACTGGCATCAAATTCATTTGGGCCAGTATAACTGATGCCTATGCTAGCACCAATTTGCACACACAGGGTTTCATTGATGACGATAGGCTGGCTGGCCAGGGTAATGATTTTTTGAGCAATTTCTTCTGCTTTTTCCAGATGTGTCAGGTCTTTTAACAGGATGATGAATTCATCGCCGCCGAGGCGGGCAATGAAATCTGATCTTCTGACCGTATTGCTGACCAGGCGGGAAAAATGCACGAGTACCTGGTCACCAACGGTATGGCCGTGGCTGTCATTGACTTGCTTGAATTTGTCCAGATCTATCATGAGCAGGAAAAAACCCTGTGCATTGCCATTGGTATATTCCCTGGACAGGCGGCTGATTTCTTTTTCAAAGCCCAGGCGATTGTTGATGCCAGTTAAATGATCGGTTACCGCCAGTTGATTGGCACTTTCTTCCTGCGATTTGCGTTCAGTAATGTCATTCACCAGGCCTTGCAATATGCCGTCTTCGGCCGGGCTGATGACGAGGTTAATCCACTTCTTGCTGCTTGAGCTTGCCAGCTGTATGTAAAAGTCGTCAGACATGATCCTGGCTTCATTGATAGCCGCATCGATCATCAGGTGCAAGCGTAATTCCTGGCCTTCCAGCAATGAAGTCAGGGCATTCGCAATAATGTCTTTGCCACCATGATCGTCAAGACTGAACATGCGCAGGAAGGCAGGGTTGTAAGAGAGCAGTTCACCAGAAAAATTGAGCTGGAAGATACCGGTTTCTGCATTTTCAAAAATGGTCTGGAATTTTTTCTCACCTATCGCATGCTGCATGCGCAGGGTCCGCTCTTCATTGAGTGTCTTGAGCAGGCTGGCGACCAGGGTGTTGACGTCGCGTACCAATTGACCGATTTCGTCTTTTTCATTGCCATCTGGCAGGCCCAGCTTGTCACCGGATTCTGGTGCCAGGGTATGCAGGCGGTCTGATATATTTTTAATCGGCCTGGTAATCATCGTCAGTACGACATACACCACTGCACAAGCCATGGCCAACGCCTGCAATAACAAGAGATAGACGATGAAGCGCGCCTTGGCTGTACTCTGGTCCCTGATGAAATCAATGTTGGGGTCCAGGTGAATTTCGCAGACTTTTTCTTTAGGATTGAACGGAGAATAAACTTCGTGCACCAGTTGATTGGATGGGCTGATACCGGGCAGTATGGCAAGCGCGGATTGATCGCTGCCTTTGACCGGTTTCTTGTCAGCCTGGGCAAGGACTTTACCTTCTGAAATGATTTGCACCCGGCTGATATCGCCATTCTTTAATAAGCCGCGTGCGAGCTCTCCTGCCAGATTCTGGTCTAGTACAAAGCAGGCTATGCTGGCGGTATTTTCAACCGTGCTCAACGATGCCTGCATGCGCTGGCGGGCCTGTTCCTGTTCAGATTGGGCAGAGAAATGATAGCTGAGCAGTGCGAAAAATATACCTACAAGCAGGGCAATACCAAGCACAATGAATGCGCTGCGATAAACGATGCTGGTACGTAGTAGTCTTAACATGCAGGAATCACTTATTGTGTGGGGTCATAAATCATTCTGACCCGTTTATCCAGCTTCTTCCGTTCTATATAGCCTATGGCCGCCTTGTTGCTGCTGACGATATCCATTACCTCATCTGCCGATTCTACCTGCATGGGCGGCGAGCCCTGGCCAGAAAACATCAACCTTGCCCAATAAGAATTGATTTCGGGCAGATTTTTATTGACCAGCAATGCATAAAACTTCGCCTTTTCAGTATTGGCTGCCGTCATGTCCAGCGGCATGGCATTCATGCCAGATGCCAGCTTGCGGTTTCTGCCCATATACAGGTTGATGACTTCATCCTTGCTCAATTTTTCTATGCCACTTTGTGGATTGGCAATCACCACCAGGTCTGCCTGTGCTGCATGACAGCAGCCCCAGAAACCAAGACACAAGAGAAGATGGCAAAGGACTCTCATCATTTTCTCTAAAAAATGAAATTGTAGGCAATGCTGATCAGCCTGGCTTTGCCATTCCATCCGGGCTGATTATTCCTGACCAAAAAATAGTCATCTGTCTTGATGTCATCTACTTGTAATTTCACATTGCTTTTTTCTGTCAGGTCATAGCGCACCCCGAGAGAGAAAGTGGTCTGGCGATTGTATTGATTATTGATTGCGTCATTGAAGGCTGCTGCAAGCATATCGATATCGGGGCTGACGCTCAGCGGTAGGCGGCTGGCAGTGCTTTTGTTAACGGGTCTTGATGCCGAGTAAGTAAAATAAGGTGTCCATTGATCGATGCGATAACCGACAGTCAGGTAGGCGGCCCTGTTGGTGGGGAAGAGCAGGGATGCCGAGCTCAGTTGATTGAGCATGAGCTGAGCCTGCAAGGGCCCCTCGTCATAGGCAATACCTGCCGACAGATAAGTGAATTTTTTATCTGTCAGTGACAGGTCATTCGCCAGACCGGCACTGGGAATAAAGGCGTTCAGGTAAGGTGAACGCAGGTTGTCCAGCAATGGCTGCAAAGGCGGGAATTCATTTTTGAATGTAAGCTGGCTGTAGCCCAGGCGATATATCCAGTTTGAAGTCTGGTATTCAAGATGTCCGCCGAGCAGGCGCGAACGGTTCAGGGACAAGAATTCGTCCGGGCTGCCTGTTGAAGTTTTTTCCTTGGCCACACCTGCAAAGACTTTGGCACGCAATATGCCGCCACCCAATGGTGTAGAGAGCACCATGTCACCGCCATCGAAATAGGAAATGATCAGGCTGCCAAAGAAATCAATGGGAGGTCTTACCCATTGATAGGTATAGCCGACATTGCGTGAATCAGCCAGCAGATAAACATCAAATCCAAGGCGGCCTGCACGCAACTGCAGATTATCGTTCGGGACGTAGCGGGCATATGCCCAGGTGACTTCAGGCTGGAATTTGTTTGTAGATCTGCGGCTGACAACTTGCAGGGCTGTGTCGATATTGTCATTGATGCTCTTGTTGAGCTGAAGGCCAAAATTGGAGTCCATGCCAAAATCAGTTTGTCTGGTGTAACCAACACCGTCATTCTGCGTCAGGTCGCGGACGATATCAACATTGCGGGTGTTGCTATGAACGACACCAAGTGTGCCAAAACCACTGATGGTAAATGGCTTGCTGTCATCTGCAGCATGCACCTGTGTTACCAGGGTGAGCATGCTGATGCATGGAATAAGATGTAAAAACCTGCTTGACATAGAACCTCACTGTCACGGCAAAGTGCTACACGATCAAAGGCAAGCTGTTTTGTGCAGTGTCTGTTAACGGATTTTACAGACACTGCATGGGACTACATGATTATTTTTTCTCAGCAGGTTTTTGTTTGGCGATCACCAAATCTTTTATACCGTTATAAACATCTTCGGTTAATATTTTTTTGCTAAGCAATTCATCCTTACCTTTGTAAGGACGCCCCTTGATAATTGCATCTGAGCGTACATCACCAATTTTAGGGAGGGTTGCCAATTCTTTTTTTGTCGCGCTGTTCAAATCCAGAAGCTCGGTTTTTGCCGATGCTGAAGCCGATGCCGCCGCAGATGCAGACGTTGCCGCAACAGCCGCGCTAGTCGATGCTTTCTTGGATGCGTCGGCGGCAGAAACGCTGCCGATAGCCATGGTTGTCAGCGTGGTCGCCAACAAGATTGCCTGCCATTGTTTTTTCATCTTTACTCCATCCCAAAAAGTGAAACAGGAGCACGAGGCTCCTGTTTTTTACAAAGTTCATGAGCGCTGCTGAGTGCAGCATAGCATGTTATTGTGTTTGTACCATCGAATTAATGAGTACTGGTGTTACAGGTACATCAGACATGCCGCCGGCTGTTGTGGTTGGCACGACATTGATCTTGTCCATGATATCCAAACCAGTCACAATTTTGCCAAATACTGCATAACCAGTGCCTGCTGTCAGCCCGTCAAAACCGGTATTGTCGGCTGCATTCAGGTAAAACTGTGCTGTTGCAGAGTTTGCATCGCTGGTACGCGCCATGGCGATAGTGCCGCGCAGGTTGCTCAAACCATTTGGTGTTTCCAGTTTGATGGCTGGCAGTGTTGTCGGCTGCTGCAAATCAGATGTGAAGCCGCCGCCCTGGACGATAGCGCTCTTGATGACGCGATGGAAAATTTTATTTACATAAAAGCCATTTTCGACATAGTTCAGGAAATTATCGACAGTAATAGGTGCTCTGCCAGGATTGAGTTCGATGACTATCGTGCCCATGCTGGTTGTCATCGTGACTTGTGGCTGTGCAGCCAGTGTCAGATTGACCAGACCGGAGAACAGTGTCGTGCCATTTGCCGCTGTAATGGAGTAAGTCGTTGAGCCAACGCCAACCAGTTTGCAGGACAATACGCGCTGGGTAGCCGTACCACCTGGCAATTCTGTAATGGTCAGGCAGGCAGGGATGCTGGCGTTATAGCCCTTGTCCAGATTTTGGCCGGTAATCGTAAAGTTGGTTACCTTGCGGTAAACGACCTGATCCGTTGTGACTTTTGTCACGGATGGTACAACGGCAGCCGTATCTGACTTGGAACCGCCGCAGCCGCTAAGTAATACAATAGATGCACAGGCACCCAAGAGCCATGATGTCGCTTTCAAACTGTTCTCCAAAAGTAAGTAAATGGCAGTATTTTACTTTGCTTATCCCTATTTTTATCGTCAAGCTGGAAGCTGTTACGATTTCTATACAATTGTGACTGTATTTTTTAGATAAGACCTGCAAATGGCAGCACGCTGAGCTTTTCGCCAGCAGCAATATTGCCTTGGTCATCATGCAGGATGATCATGCAATTGGCTTCTGACATGGAGCGTAAAATACCGGAGCCCTGTGAACCTGTAATACTGACGCCAAGCTCGCCATCTGCGCGTACGGACAATATGCCGCGCTGGTATTCTGTGCGCCCTGGCCGTTTGCGTATGTCTGCATTCGATTTGACGCTGAATATGGGAAAAGGTGTTATTTCTGCTCCGCTCATTTGCTGCAAAGCCTGGCGCGCAAAAAAATAAAAAGAAACCATGACGGCAACCGGGTTACCCGGCAGGCCAAACAGATAGGCAGATTTGCCTGCTGAGGCGATTTTGCCAAAGGCCATGGGGCGGCCAGGTCGCATGGCTATGCTCCAGAAGGCAACTTCGCCCAGCTTGTCCATCAACTGGCGGGTATGGTCAGCATCGCCAACAGAGACACCTCCTGAAGTGATGATGGCATCGGCATTTTCACAGGCGCTACGCATCGCTGCTTCAAGTGCGTCGGGATTGTCCTGCACCACGCCCATATCTAGTACCTCACAACCCATGCGCATCAGCATGCCATACAGGGTGTAGCGATTACTGTCATACACACAGCCGCTTTCCAGTGTTTCGCCCAAAGAGCGCAATTCATCACCGGTAGAAAATATGGCGACCCGCAGCCGTCTCTGTACGCTGACTTCTGGGATGCCCAGCGAGGCAAGCAGTCCAAGGTCGGCTGGTGTCAGTATCTTGCCTTTATGCAGGGCGATTGTGCCCATGGCCAGGTCTTCACCTTTGAGGCGGCGATTGTCGCCTGCGCGCAAACTACCTGCGCTTATTCTGATTTTGTCATCACTGATTTTTGTCGTGAATTCCTGCGGGACTACCGTATCGCAGGCCGCTGGCATGAGCGCGCCTGTCATGATGCGCACACATTCTCCTCGCCCGACTGTACCGGTAAACTCTGCGCCTGCCAGTACAGTAGCTGTGACCTTCAGTTTCAGTTCCTGTCCATCAGCTAAGTCTTCACCCCGCAAAGCATAGCCATCCATGGCAGAGTTGTTGTGGGCAGGTACGTTGATCGGAGAAGTGATGTCCGTCGCCAGTACGCGCCCCAGAGCCTGGCGTATGGTGAGTTTTTCTATTCCACAAACAGGCTGGATATAGGCGCGCATGATATCTTGCGCCTGTTGAACTGTAAGGGCATTGGGGTTGTAGTCAGACATGCTTGCGGTGATGTCTTGCAGCTTGTTGGCTACTCCTGGGACAGTATTCATATCAGTTTTCAAGTTCCTGTAATTCTTTCAGCGTGTTGATATTCCTGAATGCTGCATTATCCTCAAACAAGACTTCGCTTATTTGCAGGCAGGCATGCCAGGCCTGCATTTTGCGTCCGCCATTTTCAAGATATGCTGTCAATCTGGGTAGTACGCTAGTTTTCATGAGTGCAAACACAGGATGAATTTGTTTTTGCAAAATTCCTTCGCGGTTTTCCAAAGTCGTGGCTATGGCGAGGTCTGTATTTTGCTGTAGCAAGACAGACGACAGGCGCTCAGCCAGATCGGCTGGAAAAAATGGCGAATCGCAGGGCGCGCAAAGCAAATAGGGTGTAGTGCAATATAGTAAGCCAGCCTGTATTCCCGCCAGCGGGCCAGCAAAGTCTTGCATATTATCAGCATGGACTGGGCAGCCAAACTTCTTATAGGTGTCAGGGTTCTGGTTTGCGCTGATCATGACAGTTGCCGTTTGTGCCGCCAGTCTTTGCAGTACATGCACGGCCATGGGCTTGTCGTGCAGGCATTGCAAGCCTTTATCTATTTCACCCATGCGCGTGCCGCGGCCACCTGCCAGTACCAGGCCAGTGATAAGCTCTTTCTTCAGGGGCGTGCTTGAATTTGACACTGAAATCGACTTGCTGAAATCTAAAGTACTTATGATACTGTTATCAGCCGCCTATGTAAGACATTTCTATCTTCTTTCGTTGTTGGCCAGCAGTATTCTGGCTGCGCAATTCAGAGTAGCGGTCAGTGCGTTGTTGCCAGATATGGGCGATGACATTCGCAATTGCCAGATCCGGTAGTTGCTGAGGATCGCGCAACAGGGTGCGCAAATCATGTCCGTGGCTGGCAAACAGGCAGGTGTAAAGCTTGCCTTCAGTTGATAGCCTGGCCCTGCTGCAGTCGCGGCAAAAAGCTCCGGTTACGCTGGAAATGAATCCCAGTTCACCCTGGCCATCCTGACTTTTCGCATGACGCCAGCGTGTGGCTGTTTCACCCGTATAGTTGGCATTCAGGGCAAGCAGGGGCATTCCGGCATCCTGTATGCGTTGCACGACTTGCGAGGAAGGGATGACTTCATCGAGTTTCCAGCCGTTGGAGGCTCCTACGTCCATGTATTCTATGAACCTGAGGATATGTGGCGTGTCTCTGAAATAGCGGGCCATGGGCACGATTTCATGGTCATTCAAGCCTGCCTTGACGACCATATTAACCTTCACAGGTCCCAGGCCGGCGGCTTCTGCTGCTGCTATGCCTTCCAGCACTTCATTCACTGAAAAATCGACATCATTCATGCGCTGGAAAATGGCATTGTCCAGTGCGTCCAGCGACACGGTGACCCGCGTCAGACCTGCATCTTTCAAGCTTTGCGCCTTGCGGGCCAGTAATGAACCATTGGTTGTCAGCGTCAGATCAAGCGGTTTGCCATCGACAGTGCGTAACCTGACCAGCATTTCTATCAGGCGTTCCAGATGTTTGCGTAATAAGGGTTCACCGCCGGTCAGGCGTATTTTCCTGACACCGTGTGCCACAAATATGCTGGCGACACGGGTAATTTCTTCAAAACTCAGCAGGGATTTATGCGGCAGGTACTGGTAGTCTTTATCAAAGACTTCTTTAGGCATGCAGTACACACAGCGGAAGTTGCAGCGGTCTGTGACGGAAATACGCAGATCATGCAAGGGACGTGACAAGGCATCCTGCAATTGACCATCGGGTGTTGTTAATACTTCTGGAACAGACAATGCAGGGCGGAAGCGTGTTAATGCTGATAGCGGAATAAATTTTTCCGTCATGGCTGGAGCTGGTAATTTTTATGCTTAATGATGAACAATAGCACGACTTGGAATCTCATGTGATTGCGCAGGCCTTTATTGAATTTAAACCAACAGAGATAGGATGTATCCCGCACAGGCGCAAGCTGCCAGCAGCTTGACGGTGGATAGCTTGAATTTGAAAACTGCAATACTGGCAAGGGCAGTGAGTATGATGGCTTGAATATCCAGGTTTGCCGCATCTTTGAAAAAAACATGGCTGGCAAACAACCAGGCCAGGCTGGCTATGACGCCAACTACTGCTGCTGAAATGGCATTCAGAGGTGCATTCAAATGCAAATTATTTCGGCTGGATTCAACCAGGGGGCCACCTGCCAGGATGAAAATAAAAGAAGGCAGAAAAGTAAAAAAACAGGCAACACCGGCTGCCAGACTTGCCGCCAGTAGTAGATGATCTCCTCCTAAAAATGCCTGGCTCCAGCCACCAATAAAACCAACAAAAGCCACGATCATGATTAATGGTCCGGGAGTGGTTTCACCCAGTGCCAGGCCATCCATCATTTGTGCAGTGCTTAACCAATGATATTGCTCAACTGCTGCCTGCATCATATAAGGCAACACTGCATAGGCACCGCCAAAACTGAACATGGCTGCCTTGGTAAAAAAACTGGCCATATCAGTCAAGGGATGGGGCAGGCCAAAACTAAATGCTAGCAACAGCCACACTGCGATAGCTAGCAGCATCCCCAGGCTTAAGGTGACGAACAGTTTTAACCAGGAAAAGCGGGCGTGCACGGGTGTGGGTGTGTCGTCATCAATGATGGCCGGCAGATGCGGATTTGCGGCGCGACCATGGGCTGATTTTACGGGATTGCAGTGTTTGCGAAATAGCAGGCCGGTACATGCAGCCGCTATGATCACGAGAGGAAAGGGTAGATGTAACCAGGCGATGGCAACAAAGGCGGCCATGGCGACTGCAATCAATACGCTGCTCTTCAAGGTACGCTGCGCGATGCGCCAGGCGGCAGCCAGAACTATCGCGACTACGGCAGGCTTGATGCCACTCATGATTGCCTGGACTGCAGTATTGTCACCAGCAGCCATATATATCCAGGACAGCAGGATCAATATCAAAAGCCCGGGTAAGACAAAGAGCAGGCCAGCCATGATGCCGCCCCTGGTCTTGTGCATGAGCCAGCCTATGTAAATGGCCAACTGCGTCGCCTCAGGCCCGGGTAAGAGCATGCAGTAATTCAGGGCATGTAAAAAACGTGCTTCAGAGATCCAGCGACGTTTTTCCACAAGTTCTGCATGCATCAATGCAATTTGCCCTGCTGGTCCACCAAAGCTGATGAATCCCAGCTTGAGCCAGTACAGGAATGCAGCTTTCAGTGAGATTTCGTGATCAGGCAAGGGTAATACTTTCTATATCTTGCGGACGAATATTCTGCTGGTAATTACCATTTGTCGGGTGAAGCTCATAAAAAAAACCGGCAATCAAAAAGAAAGCCGGTTTTTTCTTAAGCCCGTACAAAAGACTTGTTACGGGTCATTTGCTCATATCATGAGTGGCGTGTTTCCACCATCACCAATGGTTCATCAGCAACAACTGGCAGTGGTTTGCGTTCGCGAGGAACACGTGCCGGTGCAACCAGTTTTTCTGCTTCTGCTTTGGCTGCTTGCAGTTTCACTGGGTCGGTACTGGCCAATTCCAGTCCGGCATCTTTCAGCATGTTGTGCAAGGATTCCAAAGGCATGGTCGCATCCAGTGGTTTTGCTGTTGGCGTATTGACTACCGGTGCAGCAACTACCTGAGCTGGCGCTACTTCAACGGCTGCAGCTTGAGGGATAACTTCCGCCGGAGGAGAGATTGCCTCAGGAGCTGGTGCTGGCTCAGTTGCAATGGCTGTAGGTGCAGCTGCAACTACAGGAGCAGCAGCTGTGCTTGCTTCTGCTGGAGCAGTCACTACAGGGGCTTCAGAAACTTCAGCAGCGGCAGCAACTGCTGGTGCGCTGATGACTTCTTGTGGTGCAACAACTGCTACCAGTGTCGTAATAGCAGGTGCTGCAGGTGCCGCAGGTGCAACAGCTGTATCAACTACGGCATCAGCCACATAAACCGGCGCGCTTGTCACTGGAGTTGGCGCAGATGCTGATGCACTCACCGTTTCAGTAAAGCTCGCAGGCTGAATGGCTTCAGCAACATGGTTTACCGTGTTGTCAGGCGCTACTGGCGTTGCAACTACAGGAGTGACCACAGTGTTTACTGCGGCTACATCATTGCCAGTATTGGCGTCGATTGCTTCGCTGCCATCAATTAGCAATTCGCCTTGCTCATTGACTTGCTCGTTACCATCACGGTCGCGGCGGTTACGGTTGCGGCCACCACGACGGCGACGGCGACGGCGTTCTTCGCCTTGCTCGCTATTGTCGTTTTCGGCACCGGATTCCAGTGCTTCCAGCTGTGGTGCAGCAGGCATGACATCAACAGGCACAGGATCTACATGCTTGTGGATAGGTTCTTCTTTGCTGTCCTGAGCCTGGTTTTCCTTGCGCTCGTCGCGTTGACGCTGTTGACGTTCGCGGCGGGTTTCCTGGGATTCACGTTCTTCACGTGGTGGCTTAGGTGCTTTTGGTGGGCGTGGATTTTCCGTGGCTACCGGCTTGGCTGTTTCCTGCTCTGGCTTTTCAGCTTTTTCTGCCTTATCTGTTTTCGCTGGACGGTCTTCACGTTCGTCACGGTCACGGTTGCGGCGATTGCGGTTGCGCTGGCTGTTGCTATTGCCATTTCCATTGCGGGAACCACGGGCGATGCGATCGCGTTCGCCAGTTTTTTCTTCTGCTGGTTTTGGTGCTTCTACCTGAGCTGCTGGCTCGGATTTACCAAACAGGAAGCCAAACAGTTTGCCAAAGAAGCCAGGTTCTGCCGGGGCTGCAACTGGTGCAACAACCACTGGTGCTACTTCTTTACGTTCAACGATAGGTGCGGTTTCAGGAGTGATGCTCTTGACTACGGCTTCCTGACGTGGCTTGACGTCTTCTTTCTGACGTTTGCTATAGCCGATGTCGGTGTCAGCCTGCTCAGCCATGGCATAGCTGGCGTGGTGGTCTTCGAGGCGCGGATCATCTGTTTTCAGGCGATCCAGTTTGTAATGTGGGGTTTCCAGATGCTTGTTCGGGATCAGGATGACAGTCACGCGGTGACGCGTTTCTATCTTCAGAATCTCACCACGTTTTTCATTCAGCAGGAAAGCGGCAACATCGACAGGTACCTGGACGTGGATCGCTGCTGAGTTTTCCTTCATTGCCTCTTCCTGGATAATGCGCAGGACTTGCAGGGCAGAAGATTCGGTGTCGCGGATATGGCCAGTGCCGTTGCAACGTGGGCAAGTCACATGGCTGCCTTCGGACAGCGAAGGGCGCAGGCGCTGACGTGACAATTCCATCAGGCCAAAGCGGGAAATCTTGCCCATTTGTACACGTGCGCGGTCATAGCGCAGGGCATCTTTGAGTCGGGTTTCAACTTCGCGCTGGTTCTTGGCGTTTTCCATGTCGATAAAATCGATCACGATCAAACCACCCAAGTCACGCAAACGCAATTGACGGGCTACTTCTTCAGCTGCTTCCAGATTGGTATTGAAAGCGGTTGTCTCGATATCGCCACCACGGGTGGAGCGGGCCGAGTTGACGTCCACAGATACCAGGGCTTCAGTGTGATCGATAACGATCGCACCGCCGGATGGCAGTGGTACGGTACGGGAATAGGCTGTTTCGATCTGGTGTTCGATCTGGAAACGTGAGAACAGCGGTACATCATCACTGTAACGTTTAACGCGATGCACCATGTCTGGCATCACGTGGCTCATGAACTGCTGGGCCTGTTCGTAGATTTCATCGGTATCGATGAGGATTTCACCAATGTCAGGCTGGAAATAATCGCGGATGGCGCGGATGACCAGGGAAGATTCTTGATAAATCAGGAAGGCACCAGGAGAAGACTTGCCAGCGCCTTCGATTGCACGCCAGAGTTGCATCAGGTAATTCAAATCCCATTGCAATTCGTCAACATTGCGGCCTATGCCAGCTGTGCGGGCAATCACAGACATGCCACCTGGCAAGTCCAGTTTGTCCATGGTTTCGCGCAATTCTTGACGATCTTCACCTTCAACGCGGCGGGAAACACCACCACCACGCGGGTTGTTAGGCATCAACACCAGATAGCGGCCAGCCAGGGAAATGAACGAGGTCAGGGCTGCGCCCTTGTTGCCGCGTTCTTCTTTTTCAACCTGGACCATGATTTCCTGGCCTTCGCGCAGCGCTTCTTTAATGGAAGCATTGCGTACGTCCACACCTTCTTTGAAATAGGTGCGGGCAACTTCTTTGAAGGGGAGGAAACCGTGACGTTCTTCGCCGTAGTTGACGAAACAGGCTTCAAGGGAAGGTTCGATACGAGTGATCACACCTTTGTAGATATTCGATTTGCGCAGTTCGCGACCGGCAGTCTCGATATCAATGTCAATCAGCTTTTGCCCATTGACAATGGCAACGCGCAACTCTTCTTGCTGCGTCGCGTTGAACAGCATACGTTTCATGTTTTTACTCCGTGACCTGGTGGTCATCTTGTGTTGCCATCCATTGAAGGGGCAACTGTACTGATACGGGATGTACGCGGGAACGGAGTGTTTGAGGGGGAGGGAAATGCCTGAAGCAAAACAGGGCGGAGTCTATATGGCCATGAAAATCCAAATAGAACTGATGATATGGCAATACGGCCATCTGTTTTGCGTTGGGCGCGGACAGTCAGGGTAAATTGAGTTCGAGTGCACATGTCCCCCGCGTTGACTGACTTGCTTATTGATTGAACAAGCAAGTACAACGCCAGGCGATGCGCAACTTTGGTGCCAGACCATCTTATTGTGTTGTGTCTGGCGGAATCGACCCTATTACCTCAACCATCAACCGGCAAGCTCACAGGTTCATATTTAAACCCGCGCCTCTTGCCAGACTAATATCCTTACAATTCAAACTCTCTGATCCAACTTCATTTGTCTATGCCCGATAACAACAATTGGCTGCTACCTTGACCTGCAAATGACGCTGCATACACATCTTTTCCATCAAATTTGCAAACAGGCGAGGCTTATGGACATGCCCCTGTGTAAAATAGGCGTTTATTCCTCTTACACTGCTAAAGCACAAAATGCTGAAGCGAAAATGATTATATATTCAAAATGAAGGACTTAGCGACAATTAATAGGGGAGCACATCAAATTCAGATGGAAAAGACTCCCCCTCAGCAGCCTTCGGCCTCCCAACCCAAAGTTCAAATGCTCACGATCTCGGAAGAAGAGGCGGGGCAGCGCATCGATAATTTCTTGCTGCGTATTTGTAAAGGCGTGCCAAAAAGCCATGTTTACCGGGTGTTGCGCTCTGGCGAGGTGCGTGTCAATAAAGGCCGCATAGACCAGTTGTACCGTCTGGTGGAGGGCGATGTTGTCCGTATCCCGCCAATCCGCATGGCAGAACCCACAGAGCAGACTGCACCAAAACATGAATTTCCCATCCTGTTTGAAGATAATCATTTGTTGATAATTAACAAACCGGCTGGCGTGGCAGTGCATGGTGGCTCAGGCATCAGTTATGGCGTCATTGAACAATTGCGTGCTTCCAGGCCAGATGCCAAGTTCCTGGAACTGGTGCACAGGCTGGACAGGGAAACCTCAGGAATACTCTTGCTGGCAAAAAAACGCAGCGCATTAACAAATTTACACGAACAAATGCGTGATGGTGTTACGGACAAGCGTTATCTGACCCTGGTGCATGGCGACTGGAAGAATGCCCGCCAGCATGTCAAACTGGCTTTGCATAAATACACAACGGCGGAAGGTGAGCGCCGTGTGCGGGTGCAGGCCGATGGTATGGCATCGCATACGGTATTTACTTTGCAGAAAAAATATCGTGATTTCGCCTTGCTTGAAGCCGAACTCAAAACCGGGCGTACCCACCAAATCCGCGTTCATCTGTCGGCCAGTGGTTTTGCTATTGCTGGCGATGACAAATATGGCGATTTTTCCCTGAACCGTGCTTTGCTTAAGGCTACTGAAGATCGCGGTGCATTGAAACGCATGTTCCTGCATGCACACCAGATCAGCTTTGTTCATCCAGAAACCGGTAAGACCGTGACGGTGAATGCAGGCTTGCCAAAAGAATGTGAAGATTTCCTGAAAAGCCTTACTTAGTGGTCTGGTCAGGAAAAGTCTTAATGCTTTAGTAATGGTATGATGCCGTTATTGATGAGAAACATGTCGCGCATGCTCATGCATGCGCGTTTATTGAATATATGGCAAAAAAGCAATTCGATTTAATTGTATTTGACTGGGACGGGACTTTGATGGACAGCACTGCTGCCATCGTCAAGTGTATACAGTCCGCAGCGAAAGACCTTGGCTTGCCAGTTCCTAAAGAAGATATCGCTTCTTATGTTATCGGCTTGGCCTTGCCCGAAGCAATACAGGTGGCCATGCCTGGCATAGACCCAAAACTCTATCCCAAGGTGGTTGACCGTTTCCGTCATCACTTCCTGACCAGGGACCATGAGTTGCCTCTGTTTAAAGGTGTCAGGGAAATGTTGGCTGAACTGGCACAAGAGGGTTACTTTTTGGCGGTGGCTACAGGCGCGAGCCGGGTTGGCCTGAGCCGCGCCTTGCATACTGCCAAGCTGACCTCAGTGTTTGATGCGACCCGTTGTTCCGACGAGACATTTTCCAAGCCGCACCCTGCCATGTTGCAAGAATTGACGCGTGAACTGGGCCAGGATATGCGCCGCACTGTCATGATAGGTGACACCACCCACGACTTGCAGATGGCCAATAATGCTGGCGCTGCAGCGATTGCGGTTGAGTATGGTGCACACGATGTATTGGCCCTGCAAAACATGCAGCCTCTGTTTTCTGCAAAAGATGTGGCGCAGTTGCATGAATGGCTGCGTGAAAATGCCTGATCACATTGGTAGATAAGCAGTAAAGAAGAGATAAAGATGAAGTCAATTTCTGTATGTAAGTCAGATGAGTTGATAGAAGGTGGCAAGGGCGTGCGCTTTCCGGTCACTGCCGGCAGTGATGACGCTGTTGGCTTTGTGATTCGCTATGATGGCGCAGTCCATGGCTATCTGAACCGCTGCGCCCATGTGCCGGTGGAACTGGACTGGAACCCGGGCGAATTTCTGGAATCCAGCGGTCTTTACATCATGTGCGCCACCCATGGTGCGATTTACCAGCCAGATACCGGCTATTGCACCGGCGGCCCTTGTCGCGGTGGTCGTCTGCGAAAAATTAATGTCAGTGAAGAAGACGGGCAGATTTACTGGCATCCCGATGATTATATACAAGCTGTCATTGCCTGATTTCTGGAAAAAACATGGACGAGCAATTATCAAATTCGCCAGTAGCGGAAAGCGAAAAAAAAGAAGCGGGCTGGGAGCGTCAGTTGCTGGAGAAGCTGGCGACAGATTCATTACGTGAACAGCGCCTGCGCCGACGCTGGAGTATTTTTTTCAGGTTCGCATTTCTGTCGGTAGTCATATTCGCGTTTTACTATTTCAGCGATTATGCAACAGGTGAAATGGAAAACCTCGGACATCACACCGCGCTGATAGAAATAGACGGCACCATAGAGTCTGAAGGCTCGGGCAGCGCGCATACCGTGATACCTGCGTTGAACCGGGCCTTTGCTGATCCTGGCTCTGTGGCAGTGGTTATTCGCATCAATAGCCCCGGCGGCAGCCCAGTGCAGGCTGGCATGATCAATGATGAAATGGGCAGATTGCGCAAAGAATATCCAGAGAAAAAACTGTATGTCGTAGTGGATGAAATTTGCGCATCTGGTGGCTATTACATTGCCGTTGCAGCCGATAAAATTTTCGTCAATAAGGCCAGTGTGGTTGGTTCTATTGGTGTACTCATGGATGGTTTTGGTTTCACCGGCCTGATGGATAAACTGGGTGTAGAGCGCCGTCTCATGACCGCAGGTGAAAACAAGGGTTTCATGGACCCATTTTCACCGCAGACAGAAAAACAAAAAGCATTTTCCCAAGCCATGCTCAATGAAATCCACCAGCAATTCATTGATACCGTGCGTGCGGGCCGTGGTCAGCGCCTGAAAGAAACGCCGGAAATGTTTTCTGGCCTGTTCTGGATAGGCAGCAAAGCCGTGCAAATGGGCCTGGCAGACGATTTTGGCTCTGTGGATTCTGTCGCACGCGATGTCGTCAAGGTAGAAAATATCGTTGATTACACCCAAAAAGAAGGTTTGCCTGAGCGTGTTTTAAAGAAATTTGGTGCTTCTATAGGTGCCAGTGCGGCAACTACCTTATTAAAGGGAAATAATCCTAGCATGCGCTAAATTTGCTATTTAGTTTGGTTGATTTTGTTAATCTGGTTGGCTGCATACATAGTTATTTTTTTCTTTCACTCGTTATTGAGTTGGCATATATTAGGGGCGTAACTGGTTCAAAAGAAGGAGGTCGATATACAAAATATTTTTTGTATCCAAGGCGGAATGAATTTGAGCTCCGGTGTCTTGTGTGCCGGTTATTAATGAAGTGGATAGACCTACAATTTGTGAAGCACCCATCCGTTTTTTACGGACCTGAGGTTTCTAAGAACCCTCGCCAAGTTAGCGGCATTAGCTATAGTAGTAGTCAAACAGCATCCATGAAGTAAAAGAAACGGTAGTGCAACGCTACCGTTTTTTTATGTCTGTTTTACTTTCTCATACTTGATTTGAATCAAGTGTCTTAATTTTCTCTCCTGTAGTATCAAAGTGTTTTCATTAAAGCGTTTTCATTCTTCGTTTTGTCCTTTTCCTGGTTTGAACATTCACCATGGCATTTGTATTTTCATCGCTATTTGAGACCTTGCTATTCACTTTCAAAGATGGTGAAAAGACAGACTGTTTTCATTGCGGTCAAAAAATGCGCAAAAGCAATGCATTGACAGCCCATTTTGATGGTCGCACGCAGTCAGTGTGTTGCCATGGCTGTCTCGCGGTGTTGCGTACAGTGGAGCACAATAATCTGGTGGATGAGTATATGAAGAGTAAAACCAGTCAGGCGCTGGTCGGTTGATGCCATGGTAAATAGAAATGACGTGATATCAGACTTTCATGGTACTGCTCCGCAGCAACAATTTGTCAGTGAGAAATTAAACCTCTCTGGCATGCGCTGTGCTGCCTGCGTGCAATTGATAGAATTTCGCATCAGGCAACTGGCAGGGGTCGCATCTTTTAAAATCAATCCTGCAAGCCACCGTGCCGATATTTCTTGGGACAGCAATTTGCTGACGCTAAAACGCATCCTCGCTGCCATCAGCGATCTTGGATACGGTGCCTTACCTGCCAGTCAGTCTCCAGATGAACTGGAGCAAAAAGAAAACAAACGCGCCCTGTGGCGCCTGTTTATTGCCGGTTTTGCCATGATGCAGGTGATGATGTATGCCTTTCCAGCCTACATGGTGCCTGTGCCTCAGATTGACGGTGACTTGACGCCAGATATCGATAAACTGCTGAAGCTGGCCAGCATGATCATTGCAGTACCCGTCATAGCATTCTCTGCCTTGCCTTTCTTTGCTTCGGCCTGGCGCGATCTGAAAAATCGCCATATAGGTATGGACGTGCCAGTTTCCCTGGGGATACTGCTGACTTTCTTCGCCAGTATCTGGGCAACTTTTCATGGTGGTGCCGTCTATTTTGATTCGGCCATCATGTTTGTCTTTCTTCTGTTGGGTGCACGCCTGATCGAGTCAAAAGTACAGAAACGCACTACCGCGGCATTGCGAATTTTGACGCAATTGTCACCTACAATGGCACAACGATTTCTGACCTATCCACAGCAGGCTCTTGAGACTGTCGATGTGTCTGCCTTGCGGGCAGGTGATTATTTGATGGTCGCTGCTGGCGAACATATTCCTGCAGATGGCGTGGTGATCAGCGGTGACAGCAGTTGTGATGAAGCCTTGATGACGGGTGAGTCTTTGCCAGTCACTAAAACCTCGGGCAGCCACGTGCTGGCGGGCTCAGTGAATATTCACGGTGCTCTGGTGATGCAGGCAAAAGAGGTGGGTGGAGCGACGCAATTGTCAGCACTGATAGGTATGATGGAATCTGCATCGCTGGAAAAACCGCTACTGGTTTTGCTGGCTGACAAACATGCCAGCCGCTTTTTGATCATTATCCTTTTGCTGGCGTTTGTCAGTGGCATAGTTTGGTGGCAGATAGATGCTGGCCGTGCCTTGTGGATAGCCATCAGCATCATCGTCGTGACCTGCCCCTGCGCCTTGTCCCTCGCAACGCCCGGTGTCATGTCGGCTGCCATCGGTATTTTGGCAAAAAATGGTGTATTGATGGCGAAATCAAAAGCCATACAGGCCATGGCAAATGCTACGCATATCGTCTTTGATAAAACTGGTACATTGACCATGGGTAAATTGCAGGTCATGGAAATGCTCAGTACAGATGAGGAGGGCAGGAACGTCGCAATTGCGATGACATTGTCCTGCCAGTCTGCGCATCCGGTAGCCCGGGCGATAGCTGACTACCTTGCGCAAAATGCCCTGCCTCAGGATATTGTTGACCTGGTCAAAGTCAGGGAAGTCCCCGGTGGTGGCATAGAAGCTGAATTTGAAAATGAAGTGTATCGCCTCGGTAGTGTGGAGTTTGCCAGTGGCGTACATGATCATGATAGCTGTGTTCCTGAGTGCTTTACCGGGCGCACGCTGAGCGTGCTGGCGAGCAGGCGCGGTAATCTCATCTGGTTTGCACTCGATGACATATTACGCGAAGACGTGGCGGAAGCGATCAGGAACCTGAAAGGCAAGGGCAAGAAAATCATGCTCCTGTCTGGCGACAGGAAAGATGTCGTCAATAAAATTGCTGAGCAATGCGATATTCAGGAAGCATACTCAGGGCTGAGCCCTTCAGACAAATATGAGGTAGTTCAAAAACTGCAGGCCAATGGCGCGACAGTAATCATGGTTGGTGATGGCATGAATGATGGGCCTGTGCTGGCGCTGGCAGACGTGTCGGTGGCGATGGGGCAGGGCGCGCCTATTTCCCAATCACGCAGCGACGTATTGCTGATGTCGAACCGCTTGCTGGACCTGGATTTTGGTATGACTGTGGCTAACAAGGCGTATAGACTGATACGTGAAAATCTCGCCTGGGCCGTACTTTATAACTTGTTTGCGATACCCGCAGCCATGTGCGGCTGGCTGGAGCCCTGGCATGCGGCACTGGGCATGTCGTTGAGCTCGCTGATCGTTGTGTTAAATGCGCTGCGTCTGTATTTATTGCCGCAACCCGTCTATCTTATACAGGACTGATGTAGGGCTGATTGAAAAAGGCTGACGCAGGAAATTATGGATATACTTTATTTGCTGATACCCTTGAGTCTGGTGCTAGTATTCGCCATTGGCGCGGTATTCTGGTGGGCGGTCAATCACCGCCAATTCGATGGCCTGGAAGATGAAGGACAAAGAATCGTCGATGATGTTGATGGCTGAATCTGCGGCTACGCTTAAACGTCATTCATGCCTGGATTCGCCAGAGGCAATATATGGTGTGCAGATTCAAGAAAATCTGATTCGTTTATATCGTTTTGAACTATTCGCCTTGCGTTCGCAAATTCCGCAAAGTTTCTTGCAATTGACTTGCTATAGGCTGGGTCATAATGTTGTTCCAGCAATTCTTTAACCAGCTCGGTGAGTTTGCTGCATTCCGCCATTTGTCTCCAGCGGGAAATTTTTTCCTTGCCGTGCAAAGGAGTCAGAAAGTCCAGTTGTTGCCCCAGGCTTTCTGCATTGCGTATGAAGTGCGCATATTCTTCTACCAATAGCCCTACACGTTTTTCCATGGGAAGGCAAAGTTGCACGCAGGACGAGGCGCGCATGGCATGCATGAGGCTGTCCGGCACCCTAAGTTTGCCGATTTTCTTGCTTTCTGCTTCAACGAAAATCATTTTTTGCTGATCAAATCGCTGTAGCTGCTCAAAAATCAGGCTCTCGAATTGTTTCTGTGAAGCTTGCGTACGTCCGGGAATATCACCCAATACTGAGCCGCGATGATTCGCCAGTTGTTCCAGATCCAGTACTTGTGCGCCGAGCCCGGCGAGGGTATGCAAGCAACGGCTTTTACCGCTACCGGTTGGGCCGCATAAAACTTGCCACTTGAATTGAGCAGGCGTAGTGCTGATGCTTTGATTCACAAATTGCCTGTAGGCTTTGTAGCCTCCATTCAGTTGTGTGACTGGCCAGCCGATTTTTGCAAAGATATGAGCCATGGCGCCGCTGCGGTTGCCGCCGCGCCAGCAATAAATCAATGGTCTCCAGTCACGGGGTTTGTCCTGGAACAGGTTTTCTATATGCAGGCCTATGTTTTTTGCTACCAGGGCCGCTCCCAGGCGCTTGGCTTCAAATGAACCTATTTGCTTGTACATGGTGCCAACAACGATGCGCTCTTCATTGTTGAGTACCGGGCAATTGATGGCGCCAGCAATATGGTCCTCGGCAAACTCAGCCGGGCTACGGACGTCGATAATAGTGTCAAACTCTGACCTTTGCTGGAATACCTCTGGAAAATCCAGTAGCTCAGGATATTTCATGGTGTTATTTGCCGAGCAATGGCAGCAAATGCGGCCAGACATTATTGAGTATGGCCGGGTGTGCTTCTGCAATCGGGTGGATGCGGTCAGACTGGAACAGGTTTTCTTTTTCTGCTATGCCTTCCAGCAGAAACGGGACTAGTGCAATCTTGTTGGCTTTCGCGAGTTTTCCATACATGGAAAAGAATCGCTCAGAATAATCTGGCCCATAATTGGGCGGTATCCGCATTCCTGCCAACAAAACTTTACTATGCTGCGCCTTCACCATGTCTATCATGGCCTTGAAATTATCTTCAGAGGCCTTAAGTGATAGACCACGCAGGGCATCATTGCCACCAAGCTCTATGATGACGACATCTGGATGATGCTTTTCCAGCAGCGTGCCTAATCTGGCTTTGCCGCCACTGGTGGTGTCACCACTGATGCTGGCGTTGATGACTGTGGCAGGTATTTTTTTTTGCTGCAATCCTTGTTCCAGCAGTGTTACCCAGCCTTTGCCGCGTGCCAGGCCATATTCGGCTGATAAACTGTCGCCGAGCACGAGTATGGTTTTTGATGCAGAATAAGCAGGTAATGTAGTGAATGTGAATACAGCAAAGACGGCAAACATCACAAACATCAGGGCTTGGTTTGATAGCCTGCTGACGTGACCTGACAATTGAGAAAATAGCATACGCAAAGACCTTATGGAATCAAACAAAGCGGCAATAGAAGTAAAGCACCTGAGCAAGCGTGTAGCAGACGCCACCGGCGAGCTCAGTATCCTGAATGGTATAGATTTTACCGCGCAAGCCGGGCAGACGCTTGCAATTGTTGGCGCTTCTGGTTCAGGTAAATCGACCTTGCTGGGCATCCTGGCTGGCCTGGATACGCCAACGGAAGGCAAGGTCTTGCTTGATGGCGTGGATATTTTTGATTTGACCGAGGATGGCAGAGCACAATTTCGCAAGGAAAACCTGGGTTTTGTATTCCAGTCCTTTCAGTTATTGATGCACTTGAATGCCCTTGAAAATGTCATGCTGCCACTGGAATTGCGTGGTGACAAGCAGTCACGTGCCAAGGCGGAAAAAATGCTGGAGCATGTCGGGCTCGGTTCCCGGCTCAGGCATTATCCCAAGTTTTTATCTGGAGGTGAACAACAACGGGTGGCACTAGCGCGTGCTTTTGTGACCGAGCCACCTTTGCTGTTTGCTGATGAACCGACTGGCAGTCTGGACGCTGCCACTGGTGAAGCGATTATCAACTTGATGTTTACGTTGAACCGTGAGCGTGGTTCTACCCTGGTGCTGGTCACGCATGATCTGTCGATTGCCGCACGATGTGGCCGCGTGCTGACTATCAGTGCAGGTCATTTGCGCTTGGACACTTTAAATACCTGAAGGCTTAGGATTTATCTAAGCATTTATGTAAAGATTTATTTCAGGGTTCCATCCCAGTTATAAGTCTTGATGCTGCCATCGCTGTAAGCCGCGAGCCAGCCGCCTCGCTTATCCTGATCTTCACAATCCCAGTCCGGCAATACATATCGGGTTTTTTCACCGCTACTATGTATGGCTGGCCTGTGGGTGTGGCCATGTATCATGGTGCTGGCGCCCGTTTGCTGGAACAGTGCTGCGATGGCATCTGCATTCACATCCATGATGGCGACAGATTTCTGTTTTTGTTCCATCTTGCTTTCAGTGCGCAAGCCTTCAATGATTTTTTTGCGCTGATCAAGCGGCATGGCCAGAAAAGTCTTTTGCCACTCCACTTGCCTGACTTGCGCACGAAATTTCATGTAAGCGTGGTCATCTGTGCACTGTGCATCGCCATGGGCAATCACCACTTTTTTTCCAGCCAAATCAATAACAGTGGGATCTTCCAATAACACTGCGCCAGTCGCTGCAGAAAAATCGCGGCCTATCAAAAAGTCACGGTTACCTGCTATCCAGTACAGTTGCACGCCCTGATCATGGACTTTGCGCAGGGCGTGGACTATGGATGCATTATAGGAATTGTCGATATTGTCGTCGCCCACCCAATACTCAAACAGGTCGCCGAGCAAATACAGGGCCTTCGCCTGCACTGCCTGTTTTTCAAGAAAACTCAGGAACGCCACCGTGGTGAGAGGCAGGGCAGGATTTAAGTGTGTGTCAGAAACAAAAAGCGCAACCAGTTCAGGTTGCGCTTTTGTCTGATTCGCGTTGTGGTCTGCGATCATGAAGTAGGGTAGTGAGAGCGTATGCGATTAAACGATCTGTGTTTTTTCGATCACGACGTTTTCTACCGGTACGTCCTGGAACATGCCAGTGCGGGTAGTTTTAACGCCTTTGATTTTATCAACAATATCCGTGCCTTCGACGACTTTGCCAAATACGCAGTAACCCCAGCCGTCCTGACCTGGATAGTCAAGGAAGCTGTTATTTGCCGTGTTGATGAAAAACTGGGCAGAAGCAGAGTGCGGGTCGCCAGTACGTGCCATGGCCAATGCATAACGTTCGTTTTTCAAGCCATTCTTGGCTTCATTTTCGATAGGTGCATTGGTGGATTTTTGGTTCATGCCTGGCTCAAAACCGCCGCCTTGTATCATGAAACCATCAATTACGCGATGGAAGATCGTGCCGTTGTAGTGACCAGATTCAACATAGGCCAGGAAATTGGCAACAGTTTTTGGAGCTTTTTCTTCGTTCAGTTCAATCTTGATGTCACCGAAGTTGGTGGTCAGAATAACGGCCATGATAGTCCTTCATTTAAAAAGTTTAGTGATTTGTTTATTTTAACAAGGTAGCGGATTGGATGATAACTGGTTTGTTTGGTACATTTTGCATCATTTTAGCTTCACCAGTTTCTACCACTTTAATTTTTTCTACGACTTCCATGCCCTTGATGACTTTGCCAAAGGGTGTATAGCCAGCAGTCATTGCCAATGCGCGGGCGCGCCTTTCACTGACCGTATTGCCACGGTACTGGAATTCGACCGGATCACCTTCAGGCAAAACCTGATGATTCAGGAAGTCATTGTCTTTGACATTGATAAAAAACTGCGCGCTGGCAGAATTAGGGTCTTGCGTACGGGCCATGGCAACGACACCGAGATCATTTTTCAAGCCATGTTCCAGTGCTTCTCGTGCCTCCAGCGGTACAGGTTTATTCGTCGGTTTTTCCCTCATGTCCTTGTCGTAACCGCCACCCTGTATCATGAAATTATCAATGACACGGTGAAAAATCGTTCCTTTGTAATGTCCGTTTTTGACATACTTGAGAAAATTATCCACTGTTTTTGGAGCGGCTTCCGGGTAGAGCTCAATGACGATTTCACCCATATTGGTCTTCAGGGAAACTTTAGGTTGCCCTTCGGCAAAACTGAAAGCACTTGCCATCATCAGGCAGGTGCCCAGCAATACGCTATGTAATCCGGATTTTGAAATTTTCATATTCAGCATACGTTATTGGTTGATGAGTTAAGGGTACACAAAGGTTCAGACAGTGGTTTCGTAAATTATGCGCCATCTGGCAGCTTCTTTCAGCCAGTACTGGCGCTTACGAATGGCCGCTTTGCTTTTTCCATTGCTGGTTTCCTGGGTAAAGGTGCTGACTATCAGCTCATCCTTGCCCGGGTAGCGGAAATGGGTCACATCTTTTAACTTAATAGCAGGATTATGCCAGTTATCCCAGCTTTGCTGCTGTTTGGGAAACCAGGTATTCAAATTGTCGCCCTGGGTAGTTTTAAAGTTGCGTGAATAGTTTGTCAGAATGCGGTTGGCATTCTGGCTTTGCATGTCCAGGCGCCAGTCATCCAGCAATTTTTCGGCAAAGTTTCTGTCCAGTATCCATTTATTGCGACTGACGAACTCCACTTGCTCACTGATGATGACGGGCGTTTTTCCTATATCGACCATGGACGATATTTTTAAAAAGTCCGGATTCGTCAAAACCACGCAGCCATCTGATGCCAGCGGGGGGCGGCTGAAGCTCTCTGGTGGCATGCCATGCAACCAGATGCCTGAGCCATTGCGGCCATTGAACTTGTCCCATTCATTTGGATAATTCAAGGGCAGGGCGCCGGGGCCATAAAAGCTTGGCAGTTTGGTGCCCGCCAGGCGGCTGGTAATGTAATACACGCCTATAGGTGTTTTTTGATCACCTTCTTTGAGCTTGTTGATGCCAAACTTGCCCTGGCTGATGTAGAAGTCATTGATCAGACGGGGCTGCCCTGCCGCATTCTCATACACATATAAGCGCGATTTTTTCGCATCGACGACGATGGCCTGTTTCTGGTCATCCCGTAATTGCAGTATGGCCTTAGGTATCAGGTCAGGGGCCGGGCGCTCACGGTAGGAGCGTATGCGCGCCGCTGCCTCATCCCTCAAGTCTTTCAGTTTATCTGGCTGTGTCAGTGCACCGACACCAAAACTGCGTACCGGGCGGGTGTGCATCAGCAGCAGGTCGCCCTGTATCAGGTGCGCCAACTGGAAGTGCGGGTAGGCTTCTACCAGCGCATCAATCTTGGTTTGCGCCTGCTGCAGATTATTTGCCGCCAGGTTTTTGTAAACCTCGATTAGCAGGGCATCTGGATCAGGGGCATTTGGATTGATCTCGGCCGGAGCAACTTTATTGGGGCGTGACTTGGCCATGACTTGCAGTGGCGTAACCAGGTACGCCAGGCATGTCAGTGCAAGAACAGCAAAAATGCGTGATTTTCCGGCTGTGTTTGTGGCCGGAGCATCAGAATTGACAGCGAAAAACATTAGCTACCCGCACGCTCCTGTTTGATCTGCCATTTGCCGTCTTGCTTCACCATGTGCAAGGTTTTACGGCTATTGGCAGTCAACTGGTCAGACGTATATATCTGGCGGAATTTAACCGTCGCTGTATTGCCATCGACATCAATTTTGGCAGATTCAATTTTAACATTGATGCGGCCTTTGCCTTCTATCCTGTTACGGCGTTCGTCAGCCCAGGCTTTGTAGGATTCACCTTTTGGTGTCTGAAAGTCTTTTGCGTAATGCCCCAGATAGGCATTGGTGTCTTTGCTGCTCCAGGCCTTGGCCCAGTTTTCTACCGCTTTGAGCACATCGTCTTCTGACTTGTCGCCAGAAGCAGTGACCGCAGGTGCCGGTTTGGATTTTGGTTCTGGCTTGGCTGTTTCTGCCTCGGGTTTTGCAGCCGCAACTGTGGCAGCGCTGGCCTTGGTCGGGGTAGCTGTGCCCGCAGCAGCCTGGGATGCCATGGCAGTTTTAGGATTAGTGCCACCAGTAGTATTGCCCACCAGATTTTTGACCAGGGTCAGTTTTAACTTGGCAGTATTATTGCTTGCATCAAGTTGCAAGGCCTTGTCATAGGCCTGGCTCGCCAGTTTTGCATATACATCACCGAGGTTTTCGTGGGCCGTGCCATAAGTCGGATTGGTCCTGATGGCCATTTCCAGGGCTGCACGGGCCTTATCGTATTGGCCGGACGAGGCATACAGAACGGCCAGGTTATTGTAGGGCTCGGGCAATTCTGGGTAATCGTCAGTCAGCTTCGAGAAAACGGTGATGGCTTCAGCGGATTTATTCTGTTCTGTCAGTATCAATCCCTTCAGAAAACGCATCTGCGCATCCTTGGGGCGTTGCGCCAGGGCGGCCTCGACTTTTTGCAAGGCTTCGCTTACCTGACCAGATCTGAGCAATTTGCCAACGTCGGCAGCATCATCTGCCCTGACGTGAGCGGACATCAACAGCAATGACAGGCTAGATAACGTAAGAACTGAGGTAACAACATTCTTTAAAATGTGGCGCATGGTGTTCGGTCTTGGATTTATAGGAGTTTGGCAGAACATGTAAGCTGCAATGGTATACTGACTATTAAGCAAAGCGCCATCTTATCAAATAAGTTGCTGACTATGGGTGTTTGACAATTACTTTGACAAGTAAGCTGCACTTTGGCTCCTGTTTATTTTTCAGTTGCAACAAATTCCATGATGTTCTGCTGCGAGGCGGTTGAATATTGCCAGTGTATTTGCTCGCTGCAGCAGATTATCGGGGATGATTTTGGCCGCCCTGACCCGGACAAAAAGTGCTGAACACTGGACAGCGAGACCAGTTTTGATATCTAATCTGCTCCGTCAGGACAATATGTCCAATATGCAGGCTTATGAATTTTGCAAAAAAATCATCTAAATGGTTCTTTTGTACGCTTGGTAAAGCGACACTTTATTCAATTAAACATTGCGCCCGCGCCAGAATGAAATTGGATTTTTTTATCAACTCGTGTGATGTTAAGGAGGCACGATGACTAAAACGACATTTTTAAATTTTGAACAATCAATTGCAGAGCTGGAAACAAAAATAGAAGAACTGCGTTTTGTTCAGGATGATTCCGCAGTCGATATTTCTGAGGAAATAGACCGGCTGTCGAAAAAAAGCCAGATGTTAACCAAGGATATTTACGCCAAGTTGACTCCATGGCAGGTGTCGCAGATTTCCCGTCATCCCCAGCGTCCATACACCATGGACTACGTGAACCAGATGTTTACGGATTTCCATGAGTTGCATGGTGACCGAAGTTTCTCTGATGATCAGTCCATTGTAGGCGGTCTGGCACGATTTAATGGTCAGGCCTGCATGGTCATGGGCCATCAAAAAGGTCGCGATACCAAAGAACGTGCTCTGCGTAATTTTGGTATGCCCAAGCCAGAAGGCTACCGCAAGGCCATGCGCCTGATGAAGCTGGCCGAGAAATTTGATATTCCAGTGTTCACCTTTGTGGACACTACCGGTGCCTGGCCTGGTATAGATGCTGAAGAGCGCGGCCAGTCAGAAGCCATTGGGCATAACCTGTATGTGATGGCTGAGCTGAAAGTGCCACTGATCACTACCATTATTGGTGAGGGCGGTTCTGGTGGCGCTTTGGCGCTGGCGGTTGGCGATGCCGTATTGATGTTGCAATATGCGACTTATTCAGTCATTTCCCCTGAAGGTTGTGCCTCCATCTTGTGGAAGACCTCTGATCGTGCATCCGATGCCGCAGAAGCGCTTGGTTTGACAGCACACAGGCTCAAAGCCATGGGTTTGATCGACAAGATCATCAATGAGCCCCTGGGTGGTGCCCACAGGGACCCAAAACAGATGTGTGCTCTGGTTAAACGTGCTTTGGCAGATACCTTGCGTCAATTCCAGGGTGTTAAAACCAAGGACTTGCTGACTGCCCGCCATGAAAAATTAATGAGCTATGGCAAGTTTAAGGAAACGAAACTTGCTGAATGAGGCCAGATCAACATTGCTCCAGTCTTGAGCAAACATTCTCAAAAAAACTCGATGCCATTATTGCTGATTCCTTTGCTGGCTCTTTTGCTGATTCCGGCGCAGGAAAATTGCAAAATGGCCTCGCAGTAGGCTATAGCGGCGGTCTGGATTCAACGGTCTTACTTGACCTGGCAATCAATTACTGCCGCCGCGCCAAAATCTCACTGCATGCTTTTCACGTACATCACGGCCTGAGTCCAAATGCGGATGCCTGGCTTGATCACTGCAGGACCGTATGCGTTACAGGCGAAGTCAGTTTTCATGCCGAACGTATCCAGGTGTCCCGCGACAGCGGTGATGGTGTCGAGGCGTCTGCCCGTAAGGGGCGCTATGAAGCTTTGGGGCGAATGGCGAAAGATACTGGCACTCCCTTGATTCTGGCAGCCCATCATCAGGATGACCAAGCAGAAACCCTGTTATTGCAATTGCTTCGTGGTAGCGGAGTGGCCGGGATGTCAGGCATGGATGTTTGTCATCGTGCACCTAATCTGTTTGGCCATGACCAGGTCATGCTGGGGCGGCCATTGTTGTCTGAAAAGCGGGCAACGCTGGAAGCCTATGCAAGTCAGCGTGGCTTGAGTTATATAGAAGATGAATCAAATACTGACCAGCGCTATCTGCGTAATGCCATACGTCATAGTGTCATGCCGGTACTTGACACCCTGTCACCGGGTTACTCGGAGCGTATAGCCCGTTCGGCTACGCATTTCCAGGCTGCACAAGATTTGATGCTTGAAGTTGCTCAGCAAGATTTTGCCAGTTGCTCAGTTGATACAGGGCTGGATATTGCCGCCATGCGTGAGTTAAGTCCTGCCCGCAAGGATAATTTGTTTCGTCACTGGTTTTCAAGGGCGGGCGTACGCATGCCTACGACTTCACGCCTGAAGGAAATGCAAAATCAGCTATTTGAGGGGCGTGAGGATGCACGTATTACGGTCCACCACGATACTGTCGCCATACATCGCTATAAAAACATCGTCTATCTGTCTGCGCAAAATGCCGGAATGGCTGAGCAAGATCAGCTGCGGGAGTTTGTCTGGGAAAGTCAGGATCATATTCACTTCCCAGAGTTTGCTGGCAGCCTGTATTTTGATACGGCTGAGCATGGGCTGGATGCCTCCTGGTTAAAGCGGCAGCCGCTGACCATGCATTTGCGCAGGGGAGGGGAACGCCTCAAGCTGGCAGAAAACCGGCCTACCCGTGATATGAAGAGTCATTACCAGTCTTTGCAGATACCTTTCTGGCAACGGGAGCGCTTACCTTATGTCTCTATTGGCAAAGATTTATTATTTGCCGCCGGAGTCGGGATGCAGAGCCGGTTTTGCCAGAGTGAGCTGGCTGCCGGCATCTCCCTGCGCTGGGTTTTTGATTAAATTAAGTGTTGTAGCTTTATAGGAATAGTGAACATGCGTAGGCAATTGGTCCTTGATACCGAAACCACGGGTTTGAATGCGCGCAATGGCGACCGCATCATTGAAATTGGTTGCGTAGAATTAATTAACCGCAAGCTGACGGGTAATAATTTTCATCGTTACATCAACCCAGAGCGTGACTCTGAAGAGGGTGCGTTGGCAGTCCACGGACTGACCACCGAGTTTTTAAGTGACAAGCCCAAGTTTGCCCAGGTCGCGGAAGAGTTTTGCGAATATATCAAAGGTGCAGAAATCATTATTCATAACGCACCTTTTGACGTGGGTTTTTTGAATGCCGAACTAGCACGTCTGAACTTGCCGGTATTGACCGAATATTGCCCTAGCGTCATTGATACCCTGGTGCAGGCAAAAGAATTGCATCCAGGGAAGCGTAATTCGCTGGATGCCCTTTGTACCCGTTATGAAATTTCCAACTCCCACCGCAAACTGCATGGCGCTTTGCTGGATGCTGAATTGCTGGCAGATGTTTTCCTGGCAATGTCACGGGGGCAGAACAGCTTTGAAATTGATATCGAAGAAGACGACACCCCAAAAGTGCAAGAAGTCGTGGCCTTTGATGCGCCCGTTGGAGAGATCGCGGTCTTAATGGCAACGGAAGAGGAGATGGCTGAGCATGAGACGTTACTGATTGGTTTGGATAAGCAAATCAAAGATAAGTGCATCTGGCATACGACTGCGTAGGAAATATACTGAGGCAGTTTTGTTTCATATTGTTTTAAATGTAATAAATGTGAAAAATAGTAGCTTAAAAAGCCACATGGAGGCATCAAAAAGGATCACCTGTTGCAAACAGGTGATTTTTTTTTGATTTTTTTTGAGTCCAACCCTAAAGATTTCACAATTTGTTGCCGTTAGATGGATATGAAAATAATTCGAAAATATTTTTAAATTTTCCCTAAAGTTTTCTAAAGTGCTGCCGTTAATGATTATAAGACGATGTGGTAAAAGATCGAATTTTGCGCAAGTCTTTGTTTTCATTGATGTTTTTTGAATTGGCTGATTTTGCTAATCCGAAAAAATAAAAATCTGTTTTCTACGAAATTTCATTTTGTAGATGTCTAAATGTGCCTGTAGGATATTTTCCTATGGCATGCCTTCGTTTTATTCTTGGTTTAAATACGGAATCGCGCTTATACAGCCGCTTTTGACCAGCCTGCACAATGTATCTCACTGGCAACGCAAACATGCCGCTGATAACAAAACTGGAGGGTGGGAAAATGACGCAGAACGATATGATGGCCGAGATTCGGGATGCCAATTTGAGTTATTTGATGTTGGCACAACAAATGATTCGCGCTGATAAAGCGACCGCTATTTTCCGTTTGGGTATAGGCAAAGAAATTGCGGACCTGATAGAAGGTTTGAATAATGCCCAGATCTTGAAGCTGGCTGGTTCCAATATGATGTTGGCGCGCTTCCGTTTCGAAGACAGCTCGATTTTGTGCATGTTGACAAATTACAACAAGGAGCGTGCGCTTGCACATTCCCATGCTGCGATTTTGATGGCCGGTCAGCCAGTTGAAGAAATCCATTAATTTGTCGGGCATTGAATCAAAGCGGACGGAGAAATATCATGGCAAGCAAAAGCGTAGTAAACGAGGCTCACGAAATTCAATTGGCAATTGAATTGGTCAATTTGGGTGCCAGATTGCAGTTGCTGGAATCCGAGACTTCCTTGTCGCGTGAGCGTCTGCTGAAGATATACAAGGAGTTGAAGGGTGTATCTCCTCCAAAAGGCATGCTGCCTTTTTCTGCCGACTGGTTTATTACCTGGCAGCCAAATATCCATTCTTCCCTGTTCATGAATATTCATAAATATCTGCGTGAGCATGCCGGTGTGGATGGTATCGACGCAGTCATCAAGGCGTATCGCCTGTATCTGGAGCAAGTACCTGTTCCTGCAAGTGAGGAGCCTGTTTTGTCTCTGACACGCGCCTGGACGCTGGTGCGCTTCTTTGAAGGTAAAATGCTCAGTTTTGCAAAATGTTGCAAATGCAGCGGGCATTTTGTTGCGCATAGCCTGGATTTGCATGATGATTATGCTTGTGGTTTATGCCACGTCCCGTCACGGGCAGGTAAAACAAAAAAAGCAAAAGATGCGGAGGCCGCGCTGGAAATGGTGGCATAAGGTGGCATAAAATTCAGGAGGAGCCTTGGAGGTAGCATCATCGAAAACCCGCAAAGGCAAACTCCTACCGGATGACGGAGTGTTTTCTTCGCCTGTCATCCTTGCCGTGCTTATCCAGTTATTTGCTCTGCTCCTGTCTTATCTGCTATACGCCACCGACCGGTGGCAATTCGGTAGCAAACTTTCTCCCTTCTTACTGCTTTTCATTCACGCCAGCCTTGCTTCTGCGTGCAGTTACTTGCTGCGTATGAATTGGTGGTGGTGGTTGATACAATTCATCTTTCCCTTTGCAGTTGTCGCTTCGCTGGTCTTTCAGCTGCACCCTGGCGTCAGTCTGGGTATTTTTGTGGTGATGGTATTGTTGTTTTGGTCAACTTACCGCACCCAAGTTCCATATTTTCCTTCCAAATCCAGTTTGTTGCCGTGTATTCTTGAGCAACTACCTGTGCATCATGATTTGTCTTTTATTGATATTGGCAGCGGTTTTGGTGGTGTCTCGGTCAGTCTTGCCAAGTTGCGACCCCAGCAGTCTTTTTTCGGGGTAGAAGTCGCGCCTTTTCCTTGGCTGGTCAGCTGGTTAAGGGCTAAATGGGCGGGGCCTAAGGTTCGATTCTATTTAAAAGATTATTTGCAACTGGATTTCGCTGAATTCGATGTGGTCTTTGCTTACCTGTCGCCTGCTGCCATGCCAGACTTGTGGGAAAAGGTCAGTGCTGAGATGCGGCCGGGTACGCAATTCATGAGTTATGAATTCAAAGTGCCAGGTGTTGAGGCGGATTTAACTATAAAAAGCAATGCTAATGACCCCGTTCTGTATGTCTGGCGCATATAATGCATATAGTGAAATGTATTCCTGAAGCAATATTTAACCTTCCATTTCTGGTGAATGCTTCCGGACTGAGGTAGTGTAGTCGATATTATAAAAAATTCCCTCTAAGGAGTAAAAGCTCGTGTTAGTTATCGTCGGCTATCTCGTCGTGTTGGGCTCAGTGTTTGGTGGCTTTGTCATGTCCGGTGGACATCTGGCAGTGTTGTTCCAACCCCTGGAATTATTGATGATAGGTGGCGCCGCACTTGGCGCTTCACTGGTTGGTAATAATGCGAAAACCCTGAAAGCCACTGTCAAGGCCTTGCCCAGCGTCTTGAAAGGTTCCAAATATACAAAAGCCTTGTATATGGAATTGATGACCATGATGTTTGACGTCCTGACCAAGGTACGCAAAGAAGGTCTGATGTCTATCGAGGGTGATATTGAAAAGCCTGAAGACAGCCCCTTGTTCAGTAAATATCCTTCTATCGTTCATGACCATCATATGATGGAATTCATAGGAGATTACCTGCGCCTGATGGTTTCAGGGAATATGGACGCATTCCAGATTGAAAACCTGATGGACAATGAATTGGAAACACATCATCACGAAGGTGCTGTTCCTGCCCACTTCATTGCCAAGCTCGGTGATGGTCTGCCAGCGTTCGGTATCGTGGCTGCGGTGATGGGGGTGGTGCATACGATGGAGTCTGTGGGTATCCCGCCATCAGAACTCGGTATCCTGATTGCACATGCCCTGGTGGGTACTTTCCTGGGTATTTTGCTGGCTTATGGTTTTGTTGGTCCGCTGGCTGGTTTGATGGAGCAGCAACTGGATGAATCATCCAAGACCTTCCAGTGCATCAAGGTGACTTTGCTGGCCAGCCTGAATGGTTATGCGCCGGCATTGGCTGTAGAGTTTGGCCGCAAGGTGTTGTATTCCACTGAAAGACCGACCTTCAGCGAGCTGGAAGAACATATTAAGCAATCGAAATCTAAATAATAAAAACTGGATTGATGATGGCAAGCGAAGAACTACGACCAATTATTGTAAAGCGCATCAAGAAGGTGGCCGGCGGCCATCATGGTGGCGCCTGGAAAATTGCCTATGCTGACTTTGTGACGGCGATGATGGCGTTTTTCCTGTTAATGTGGTTGCTGGGCTCTACTGCCAAAGGTAATTTGAATGGTATCGCTGAGTATTTTCAAACTCCTTTAAAAGTGGCAATGGCTGGCGGCGATGGTAGTGGTGACAGTTCCAGCGTGATCAAAGGTGGCGGCAAGGATTTGAGTGCGCGTGAAGGGCAAAGCCGTAAAGGTGAGATTGACACGCAAAAGAAAACTTATAACCTGCAGGCTGCCGAGGCTGCTCTGGCAAAGGTTGAGGCTGAGCGCTTAAAGGGCCTGAAGTCCAAGATTGAAGCGGCCATAGAATCCAACCCTACACTGAAGCAATACAAGAAGCAGCTTTTACTTGATATCACCACAGACGGTTTGCGCATACAGATGGTGGATGAACAAAATCGCCCCATGTTTGCCTCAGCCAAGGCGGATCTGCAACCCTATACGAGGGAAATCCTGCATGAAATAGGCAAGGCACTTAATGATGTACCTAATCGCATCAGCCTTTCTGGTCATACTGATTCTGCGCCTTATGGTAGTGGTGAACGCGGTTATAGCAATTGGGAATTGTCTGCCGACCGTGCCAACGCCTCCAGGCGGGAGTTGATTTATGGTGGCATGGATGAGACCAAGGTGTTGAGAGTCGTCGGATTGTCGTCCTCTGTTTTGTTCGACAAGGCAGACCCTCTGAATCCGATTAACCGCAGAATTAGCATCATCGTCATGAATAAAAAAGCAGAAGAATCTGCTTCGCAGGACGGCGGCTCTATTGAGGTTGCAAATCAGTCTGACTCAAGCGCTGAAATTTCAGTCAAACCTTGATATAAGCAAGCTACAAATAAGACTGCAGCATCATTAAGTCAATATGCATAGATAGGATGCTTAAGATGTCCAAAAAGAAACTGTTGGGTTCTCAGGTTAAGCAACTTTTATCAGGTGTGTCTGATCATGGAAATGCACATTTGCTGGAGGTTGAGACTGACCTTGCGCAAACAACGATACTCTTGGGTGAAGCGATAGAAAAGCTGGGTGTCAGCTTCATGGCGCTGCATGCAGCAATATCAAGCGAACAGGAAGAAATCAATCTGATCATCAGTTCTGGCAGTGTTGCAGATGACAGTGTGTTACGGCTCAAGGCAATTCAGGGAGATATCGCAACACATATCAGTTCGGCCGTCACCAGTTTGCAATTCCAGGATTTGACCAGCCAGTTGATCTCGCGCACATTACAGCGTTGCGAAGGTTTGCGTGAAGTATTGGGCACCTTGGGCGTAGTGGGTAATGATATAGAGCATGACGGTGAAACGGACGAGTTGACAGCCTTGTTGCGCGAGACCACCGTGCGCCTGGAAAAACAAAGCGCCGACCTGAAGAATTTGTTACGTAAAGCAGTGCATCAAAAGCATATGGATAGCGGTGACATAGAGTTATTTTAAATCAAGTGGCAGCAAGCTTAAGCTGCCTACAATTCGTATAACGGAGTAAATATGGCCAAGACAATTTTAGCTGTGGATGATTCTGGCTCTCTGAGGCAGATGGTCGCTTTCAGTTTAAAAGCAGCCGGATATCAGGTAATAGAGGCAGTAGATGGCCAGGATGGTCTGGAAAAAGCGCGTAACCAGGTGGTTGATCTGGTGCTCACAGATCAGAATATGCCACGCATGGATGGCCTGACCCTGATCAAATCCCTGCGCGGTTTGCCATCTTATGCGCGCGTACCTATCCTGATGCTGACAACAGAATCAAGTGATGACATGAAGGCGAAGGGGCGTGCGGCCGGTGCGAATGGCTGGCTGGTGAAGCCCTTTGATCCACAAAAGTTGACTGAAGTAGTTAAAAAAGTGATTGGCTGAATTATTGGCCCGGTGTCTGGGCAAACAAATGAAAATCACGGAGTTTAATAATGACGATTGACATGAGTCAGTTTTTCCAAGTGTTTTTCGACGAGGCGGAAGAGCTTCTTGCCGAGAAGGAAAAATTGTTACTTGGCGTCGATATCTCTTCGCCTGATCCTGAGGATTTGAATGCCATATTCAGGGCAGCTCATTCCATCAAGGGCGGTGCTTCGACCTTTGGCCTGACAGATATGACGGAAGTGACGCATATACTGGAGTCACTGCTCGATAAAATACGCAAGGGAGAAATGGCGTTGACAGGGGAGCATGTCGATGCTTTTCTGATTGCCAAAGATATTTTAAAGATGCAGCTTGATGGGCACAGGCTGGGCACGCCTGTCGATCAGGATGCGGTCGCAGATGTCAGGATGTTATTGCAGTCCTTATCGCAGGATGCGGTGCCGGTGGCCGCGCCCACCGCGAGTTTTATCAGCCATCATTCAGAAATCGACCATGCAGATGTCGTGTTCAATACGGCATACAAAATTGAAATGCCTGACGTGTCAGAGGCAGATGCTGCAGCCATCATGTCTGAACTCGGCCTTTTAGGGGCGATTTCACGGCTCGATAATAATGGCAAGAATGTGGTTCTTGCATTGCGCACCAATGAGAGCAAGGATGACATCATATCTATCTGCTCTTTCATTCTCAATCCCGATACACTGAAAATCACCGAAGAACAGATAGCGAATCTGCCTGCCAGTAAAGCTGCCCCAACTGACGATGACTTGGGCTATGGCTTTTTTGAACCGTTGGAATCAATGTTCCCGCCAGAAGAAGGCAAGTCTGATGCCGTTGTCGAAAAAACGCCAGAGATAGTGCAACCCGAGAAGCAGGCACCACAAGCTGAGAAAAAAGTGGAAAAACCTGCTGCTTCTCAAGAGTCTTCCACCATCAGGGTAGGCATAGAAAAAGTTGATCAATTGATCAACCTGATCGGCGAGCTGGTCATTACTCAGGCGATGCTGGAGCAACGCACTCAGGACCTTGACCCGATTGCGAATGAGCGTTTGCTGAGTAGTGTCGCCCATCTGACAAGAAATACCCGCGACCTGCAAGAGGCAGTGATGTCCATACGCATGATGCCTATGGATTATGTTTTTTCGCGTTTCCCGCGCATGGTCAGGGACTTGGCCAGTAAACTCGGCAAGAAGGTTGAATTCGTTACTTATGGTGCTTCCACCGAGCTTGATAAGGGTTTGATCGAACGCATTGTCGATCCCTTAACGCACCTGGTCAGAAATAGTATTGATCATGGTATAGAGATGCCTGCTGCAAGGGCCCTGACTGGTAAAAGCGAGACCGGTAAATTGTCTCTGTCCGCAGTACATCAGGGCGGCAATATCGTCATCGAAGTCAGTGATGACGGTGGTGGCCTGCACAGGGAAAAAATTCTTGCCAAGGCCAGGCAAAATGGTCTGGCGGTTTCTGATTCCATGAGCGATAGTGAAGTCTGGTTGCTGATTTTTGCACCGGGCTTTTCCACTGCTGAGACGGTGACAGATGTTTCTGGCCGTGGTGTGGGTATGGATGTAGTCAAGCGTAATATTGCGGCCATGGGTGGTGTGGTCGATATACGCTCCGCCATGGGTTATGGTACGACGATTACGATCTCCTTGCCATTGACGCTGGCGATACTTGACGGCATGTCGATTAAATTCGGCAATGAAATTTATATTTTGCCGCTGGGCTTTGTCATGGAGTCGCTGCAACCAGCCAAGGCAGATATCAAAGAAATCAGTGGCAAGGGCAGGGTAGTAAAAGTGCGTGATGAATATCTGCCGTTGGTACCTTTATACGAGTACTTTGATATTGAACCAAAGTACACCGACCCTTCTGATGGCATCGTTGTCATCGTTGAAGTAGATGGCAAAAAAGCCGCCTTGTTTGTTGATGATCTGGTAGGACAGCAGCAGGTTGTAGTAAAAAATATAGAATCAAATTACAAGAAGGTCCCGGGGATCTCTGGCGCAACTATCCTTGGTGATGGTGGCGTTGCACTTATTTTGGATGTCGCAGCTGTTTTGCGTACTGCGCGATGAAGATTGAATCAGAAATTTAAGACGAGGAAAAAGAAATGACGCAAATTTCACATGGTGGTGATGCTTCCAATGACGGAGCCAAATCTGATATTGCCGGGCATGAATTCCTTGCTTTTACTTTGGGTAATGAAGAATATGGTATCGACATTCTCAAGGTGCAGGAAATACGTGGTTATGAGGCCGTGACAAGAATTGCTAATGCCCCTGATTTTTTGAAGGGCGTTATCAACTTGCGCGGCATTATTGTGCCTGTGGTCGATATGCGTATCAAATTCAATTTGGGGACGCCTACTTATGACCAGTTCACGGTAGTCATCATTCTCAATATAGAAGGGCGTATAGTCGGCATGGTGGTCGATAGCGTTTCCGATGTAACGACTTTATTGCCCGAACAAGTCAGACCGGCTCCTGAAATGGGAACGACTTTCAGCACTGATTTCCTGATTGGTCTGGGTACGCTGGATGACCGTATGTTGATACTTGTTGATATAGACAAATTGATGTCGAGTCCAGAAATGGGGCTTGTTGATGCTGCAGCATGATGATCTAGTTTCTCTCTGAGTGGCTACTGATAAAAAAATGTAGACATAGAACTGACTAAAAAATAAATAGGAGACGCTATGAATCTGAGAAATTTTAAAATTGGTACTCGTTTGGGTGTTGGCTTTGGACTTATTTTGGTGGGTCTGATCGCCGTGATCTTGTTCGTCAATGCTTTGAGCGGCAACAACCGCAAGGCCATGATAGAAGGCTTGAACATGGCGGCACAAAAGCAAGTTTTGGCCAATAACATGAAGAGCGCCTTGTTTGAAGGTGGCATTGCGATGCGCAATATCGGCATACAGTCCGATGTTGGTGAAATGCAAAAGGAAGAAACCAAGGTCAAGACCCAAAGGAAAAAGTATGAAGAGGCAAAAGAAAAAATTGCGTCCCTTGGTTTGAATGAGGAAGAAAAGAAAATCCTTGGTGACATCGCCAAAGTAGATAAGGAAATCGAAAAACCGTTAAAGGATGCGGTAGGTCAGGCGCTGGCTTTTAATGCAGAAGGTGCTGCAAAAATCATTGCTACAGTGATAGATCCATTGAGTTCAAAATCCATCGTGGAAATGAACAAATTGGTTGATTTGCAAGATGTCGCCTCAAAACAGGTGTTTGAAAATTTTGCAGTGGCAGGTGCAAAACTGACATTCTGGCTGTACCTCATACTTACATCAGCCGTGATAGTTGGTGCCCTGTTTGCCTGGACCATCACCCGCAGCATCACCCAGCCTTTGCAAGAAGCTCTGAGTCTCGCTGAAACAGTGGCAGAAGGTGATTTACGCAGCCAGGTAAGCGTATCCGGCCATGATGAAGTGACGTCGCTGTTTCAGGCTCTGAAAAACATGAATGACAATCTGGCCTCAACAGTCGGACAGGTCAGGATGGGTACAGAAACAATTACCGTGGCTTCGCAAGAAATAGCCTCAGGCAATGCTGATTTGTCGAGCCGCACAGAATCACAGGCCAGCTCGCTGGAAGAAACCGCTAGCTCGATGGAGGAGCTGACCAGCACGGTCAGGCAAAATGCCGACAATGCGCGTCAGGCCAATCAGCTTGTGGTCTCTGCATCGAGCGTTGCGGTCAAGGGTGGTGAGGTCGTAGGGCAAGTGGTCAATACCATGGGCTCAATCAAAGAGAGTTCGCGCAAGATTGTCGATATCATTGGTGTTATTGATGGAATCGCCTTCCAGACCAATATCCTGGCCTTGAATGCAGCGGTAGAAGCTGCCAGGGCAGGCGAGCAGGGTCGTGGTTTTGCCGTGGTTGCGGCAGAAGTGCGCAATCTTGCACAGCGCAGTGCCAGTGCAGCGAAAGAAATCAAATCCCTCATCAGCGACTCAGTCGATAAAGTTGATCAGGGTAGCAAGCTTGTCGATGAGGCAGGCAAGACCATGGATGAGATTGTCACCAGCGTACAGCATGTGGCAGACATCATGAGCGAGATCACAGCGGCCAGCCAGGAACAAAGTTCAGGTATAGAACAGGTGAACCTGGCGATCACGCAAATGGATGAAATGACGCAGCAGAATGCAGCTCTGGTTGAGCAGGCAGCAGCAGCGGCAGAGAGTATGGAGGAGCAGGCCGTAGCATTGGCGCAAGCGGTCAGCGTATTCAAACTCAATGGAAATGCTGCCCAAATAAGTCAGCAAGCCAAACCGGTAGTCAGCAAGGTGGCAAGCAATGTTAATAAGCCTGTCGCAAATGCGCGGCCTCAAGTGAAGGCTTTGCCAAGGGCGGCGAGCCCTGCGTCAGACAATGCGGGTGCGCGTGCCAGCAAGCCAGTTGCTGCGCCAGGCAAACCTGCTGAAGACGACTGGGAAGAATTTTGAAGCTACGGATGTAGAAGGTGTTTATGCCTGGATACTTGCGAGTGTCCAGCTTAAAACACTAGTCATATCAAAATGTCACAGTACCGTAGTAAAGACGTTTGTAATTTAACTTAATTAACAGTAAATATCTTTCAGTCTGGCAAAATGTCTTTGTAATCTTGATTATCTGGATTTTTATTTGAAATCAGCTTTCGTCTCTGAAACAAGACGGGGAAAGTTTGGGAAAGCATTGAATGACGAAATCCATCGATAAAGCCAGATCAGACACTTCAAAGGAGTTTGCATTTAACTCCAGGGATTTTGACCGTGTCAGAGATCTGATTTACAAACGAGCTGGCATTTCCTTGGCAGATAGCAAACAGGAAATGGTATATAGCCGGCTTGCACGTCGTTTGCGGGCGACTGGTATCAGCTCGTTTTCTGAATATCTTGATGGCCTTGAAAGCAATCAGATTGAGTCTGAATGGGAGGCATTTACCAATGCCCTGACGACTAATCTGACTTCCTTCTTCAGGGAAGAGCATCACTTCCCCATACTCGCTGAACACATTGCCAGGAAACATGAGCCGGTCAATATCTGGTGTTCTGCCAGCTCTACCGGCGAAGAACCTTATTCTATAGCCATTACGCTTTGCGAAGCATTCGGAACTCTGCGCCCGCCCGCGCACATTATTGCCACGGATATAGACACCAATGTGCTGGAGACAGCATCCCGTGGTGTATATAACCTTGATCGTATAGAAAAATTATCTGCGGAGAGAACACGAAAATTCTTCTTGAAAGGCAAGGGTGCACAGGAAGGCCTGGTCAGAGTGAGGCCAGAATTACGGGACCTGGTTACATTCAAGCAGTTGAATTTATTGGAAGATGGCTGGCCTCTCAGTGGCGAATTCGATGCAATTTTTTGCCGGAATGTCATGATTTATTTTGACAAACCTACACAAGGTAAAATCTTGAAGAAATTTGTTCCCTTGATGAAGTCAGACGGTCTGTTGTTTGCCGGTCATTCAGAAAATTTCCTGTATGTCTCAGATGATTTCAAGCTGAGAGGGAAAACAGTCTATGAGCTGGGTAAATCCCAGGCGGCAGGCAACAAAGCGACATTGCGCAATTTGCAAAAGGGTAATCCATGAGCCAGCTAAGTGAAGAGCATTTTGCAACGAATGTCTATTACGACAGAACTTTCGATTGTGATGCCGCCAAAATACTGCCAGGTGAATTTTATTTTACCAACAAGGACATGCTGATTGTCACGGTGCTGGGTTCCTGTGTTTCTGCGTGCATTCGTGACCGGGTTTCCGGTGTCGGTGGCATGAATCATTTCATGTTGCCAGATAGCGGCGGGGATGCAGATAATCCAGTGTCGGCCTCCATGCGCTATGGCACCTATGCGATGGAAGTGCTGATCAATGAACTGTTAAAGGCAGGGGCCAAGCGCGAAAACATGGAAGCCAAGGTGTTTGGCGGCGGCAATGTCTTGCGTGGTTTTACTGCCATCAATGTCGGGGAGCGCAACGCCAGATTTGTACTCGATTATCTGCGGGCTGAAAGAATGCGCGTCACCGCTGAAGACCTCAATGATATTTACCCGCGTAAAGTTTATTTTTTCCCCAGAACCGGTAAGGTGCTGGTCAAGAAACTCAAAGTGGAACATAACGATACCCTGAGAAGGCGCGAGCAGGATTATGCCAGCAGGCTCAAGACGACTTCAGTTGGTGGTGAAGTCGATTTGTTCTAGTTATTTTGTATGTGTGATGTCGGTGGCTGAGACTGAACGCGGAGTGTTTGCGAATGAAGATTAAAGTATTAATTGTCGATGATTCTGCGCTGATCCGTAGCGTCATGAGTGAGATCATCAGCAGCCAGCCCGATATGGAGGTGGTTGGTGTTGCCCCTGATCCTCTGGTCGCACGTGAGCTGATCAAGCAGACCAATCCGGATGTGCTGACGCTGGATGTGGAAATGCCAAAGATGGATGGCCTGGATTTTCTTGAGCGCCTGATGCGCTTGCGTCCTATGCCTGTCATCATGGTGTCGTCACTGACTGAGCGGGGCTCTGAAATTACCATGCGTGCACTGGAGTTGGGGGCGGTTGATTTCGTCACCAAACCCAAGCTGTCGATACAAAGTGGCATGCTTGAATACACTGAACTGATTACGGACAAGATCCGGATCGCCTCCAAAGCCAGAATCAGGCCAAGAACTGCGCCCGTAGTGACTCCTGGTCAGGCGCATGTTGGTGTATTGCCACAAGTTCGCAATCCTCTGACCAGTAGTGAAAAACTGATTATTATTGGCGCATCCACTGGTGGTACCGAGGCAATCAAGAATTTCCTGGTACAAATGCCTTCTGATTGCCCTGGCATTTTAATTACACAGCATATGCCAGAAGGATTTACGCGGTCTTTTGCCAAGCGTCTTGATGGCTTGTGCAAGATTTCGGTGTCTGAGGCTGCAGGTGGAGAACGTGTTTTGCCTGGCCATGCCTACATCGCTCCTGGGCATTCGCATCTCTTGCTGGGGCGTAGCGGTGCCAACTACGTGACACAGCTGGATCAGGGGGAGCCGGTTAACCGGCACCGGCCTTCAGTGGATGTCCTGTTCAGGTCTGCTGCCACTTATGCCGGCAAAAATGCTGTTGGCGTGATATTGACTGGTATGGGCAAGGATGGTGCGGCTGGCATGCTGGAAATGAAAAATGCTGGTGCATACAATTTTGCCCAAGATGAAGCAAGTTGTGTAGTATTTGGTATGCCGCGTGAAGCAATTGCAATTGGCGCGACACATGAGGTTGGTCCTTTGAATGAATTGCCCACCAAGGTACTGCATTACCTTGCTACGCATGGCAGCAGAGCCCTCAGGGTGTGACGTTTTGATAGAATTTAATGTGTTACAGCAATTTCACCACCGTTTTATCTCAATTTGTCCGATAATGCTAATAACTGTCCTTAAAGAAATAGTGGAGTAATTCATGGCTGATCAAAATCTCAAATTTTTAGTAGTCGACGATTTTTCTACTATGCGTCGCATAGTACGGAATTTGCTGAAAGAATTGGGATATTCCAATGTCGATGAAGCCGAAGACGGTGCAATGGGGCTGGCAAAGTTGAAGAATGGTGATTTCGATTTCGTCATCTCAGACTGGAATATGCCTAACATGGATGGGCTGACTATGTTGCAGCACATCCGTGCTGATCCAGCTTTGTCAAAAATGCCGGTACTCATGGTCACGGCTGAAGCCAAAAAAGAAAACATCATCGCTGCTGCGCAGGCTGGTGCAAATGGCTATGTAGTAAAACCATTTACTGCAGCCACACTGGATGAAAAACTGACTAAGATTTTCGAGAAACTGGGAAAATAAAATAGCAGGGCAATCAATTTTGCCGGGAGATGGCAAGAGTCAGCACTTTAATCCAGGTGCTAAGCATCAAGTCTCCCGCGCAGATTGCACAAAATCGCAAGGCTTTGCAGCTATGCCTGATTAGGTGTTACATCAAGTAGCAAATAATGCCGAGCATATATCTTCAGTTTTGTGCTGCGAGATATTATAGTGTTGCCTGTCAGCACTTCAATCAATACGCAAAGGGTTGCCTGGTAGTTATAAAGCGGAGTCAGTTTCGTTGAATTGCCGGTAACTTGGGTTCTGAATTTTTCAATCATATTAATCCAACATAAATAATACTAAGATGATAGAAGAAAGTTTCATCGTAAGAGAGCCCTTACTCGATCCTAAACAAAGAGTCATCGGTTTTCAGATTTCCTGGCAGCAGCCAGATCAGAATGCAGAAGCAAGCACGGAAAGCCTGAGTGCCTTGCTTGAATTCGTCGCAGTGCAATTGCATGATGACGACAAGGGATTTTTGCTCGGTGACAGCCTGTTGTTTCTCGAAGCAGTGCCTGAGTTATTGCATGCAGAAGGCCTGAAGCAACTTCCGGCTAAGAACACTGTACTCATACTCCATAAAAAATACTTCGCTGACCCTGATACGCTCGCTGCGGTGACGGAGTTGCGTCAACTGGGTTATGGTATTTGCCTGCGTGGTGCTGAGGTAACGACGCTGGAACGCTCTTACTTTGCGCAAATTACCCACCTTGAAGTCAAATTGAATGCGGCTAATTTTGCATCGCAAGCCAAGGTATATGCGACACTGAAGCAATCAACGGTGCGCATGGTCGCCCGCAATGTCAATGCCTGGCAAGATTTTGATGCCTGCTCAGCCCTGGGGCTTGACAGTTTTGTCGGTAAATTACACCTGACACCAAGACCAAGTACTGCTCCCAAGACTTTAAATACCTCACAAACGACTATTTTGCAGTTGATGGAAATGGTCAGAAAAAATGCCGACATCCAGCAGCTTGAAGCGGTTGTCAAACGCGATGCAACACTGGCCTATAAGCTCTTGCGTTACATAAACTCGGCTGGCTTTGGTTTGCGTACTGAAGTGCAATCTTTGAAGCACGCAGTGCAGATGTTGGGTTATAGCCCTTTATATCGATGGCTCACCCTGTTGTTGGCAACGGCGAGCACCAGTGGTTATTCTCCGGTATTGCTGGAAACGGCGATCGTCCGTGGTCGTCTGGCAGAGATTCTGGGACAGAGCAAAATGTCCAAGAGTGAGGCGGAAAACCTCTTTGTGGCAGGTATGTTCTCGTTGCTTGACAGGCTTCTTGGCATCCCCATGGAAGAAGTGCTGTCATCGATACAATTGCCTGAAGTTGTCACTGAGGCCTTGATCTCCCGTGGCGGTACTTATGGTCCTTTCCTGGCCTTGGCTGAGGCATGTGAATTGAATAGCATGCTGGTTGGTTCTCTGGCAGAATCCTTGAAAATCACGCCGCCAGATTTGAATGCTGCGCACATGGCAGCTCTGGTTTGGGCAAAAAATGTCGCTTCTGTAGCCTGATCCGTTTGCACTTCAATGAAAAGACAAGCAGCTTTGCTTGTCTTTTTTTTGCTTTATTTGGCAAGAGTAGATAAAGTTCGCTACTTGAAAATTAAATTGAGACAAGTCCCATTCTCGTGGGAAATAAATCGTTCCATCTATGAGTGTTGTGCAAGCCAAAAATGAAGTGTTTCCAACCACCATACCCGCCTGGCTGGTCTGGTTACTTACCATTTTCTTTTTGGCTTATGGCCTTGGTTGCTACCCCATATTAGACAACAACGAGGGCCTGTACGCAGAAATTCCCAGGGAAATGCTGGCCTCTGGTGACTTGCATCATTGGATCATTCCACACCTGAATGGTCTGGCCTATATGGAAAAGCCGCCTTTGCTGTACTGGCTGACGGCGATTTCTTTTGCTGTGTTTGGCGAAAATGAATGGGCGGCCCGGCTGGTGCCAGCGATGTCGGCACTGTCTTGCGTGGCTTTGATTTTGTGGTTTGGCCGGCAGATAGCACGGGTTGCTGCCTCGCGTCTGGCTGCCTTGATGTTCATCAGTGGTCTGGGTGTCATGGCGATGTCTCGCACCCTGATGTTTGACATGCTGCTGACTGTATTCTTGACAGGTGCGCTGATGTTTGGCTATCTGTACAGTGTCTCAGGTGAAAAAAAGAAGCTCAACTGGTGTTTGGGTTTATTGGCATTTGCCTTGCTGGCCAAGGGCTTTGTTGCCATTATTTTGTTTGGTGCAGTGAGCTTTATTTACACCATACTGTTTTCCAGTTCGCTAAGAGACTTTCAAAAAAGAATCATCGCCTGGTTTGATCCAAAGGCGATAGGGATTTTCTTATTGATAGCCTTGCCCTGGCATATCGCCGCCATATGGGCTGAGCCCATATTTGCCTGGTTTTATTTCATCAATGAGCATGTGCTGCGTTTTTTGGGTAAGCGTGAGCCGCATGATTACTACGCCGGTGCCTGGTGGTATTACTTGCCAAGGATGGTGCTCTATCTTTTCCCGTGGTCCTTCTTTTTGCCTGTGCTCTTATTCGTCAAGGCAAGACAGCAAACACCCAGAACATTGCATTTTTTCCTGGCTTGCGCCTGGATCATGCCAGTCCTGTTTTTCTCTTTATCCAGTGCCAAGGCGAATTATTATCTAGTCGTTGTGATGCCATTGGCGGCATTGCAATTGGCGGTTGCCCTCGAAGACAGGGGCTTTGGTGCCGCATGGGGCAGGGCGCTGGTGGGCGTGTTTTTGGCAGCATTGTTTGGCCTTGCTGCCTGGTGGGTTGGCAAGCAGGTGAATCATCAGCTATCTTCTCTGCTGGTCTATGGCATGGATGGCAAGCAATTTTTGCGTGCCTTCATGTTATCCGCTTGCGTGTTGAGCGCAGGTGTTGCGATTTTTGTCTGGCGCAAAGCGCGCTTTGGAATATTTCCCTTTATCGCTTTGCCAGCATTGATGCTGCTGGCGTTTATTGGGCTCTTGCAAGCTGCTGCGCAATGGACTTCTACTCAACCCCTGGTGGCTGAATTATCGACAATTGAAGCTAAGCATGAAGTATTTTTATTTAAGGTGTTCGAACATCAATCTTCACTGCCATTTTATTTGAAGCAGCCGGTAAGAGTGGTTGATAGCCGTAGTAGTGATTTGTTTTGGGGAAATAAACTTCATAAGAATAATATTGTTCTTTCAGATAGCAGTTTTGATACTTTGTTGGATAAGCAATCCGTCGTTTTGCTTGTTCTTGATGAGGATTTGGATAAAAACCCAAAACTACCAGATAGCCAGACAGAGTGCTTTATGTGTAAAAAATATGCGTATAAATTCAAAAAAATTAAAAAAATCGGCCGAACTACCTTGTTTATGAACTGAGTTTGGTAGTCAAGGCAATTTCTTCCTGCTGGCGTCTGGAGTCAGGTTGGGCATCAAGGTATAATCACGCTTTCTGATCCAACCAGCATTTGTGCACGGAAGGTTTTGTGTACATTGCCTCAACTACCTCGCTCACCATGTTGATATTGCCAGGCTCCAACGCCCTGTCTGCTTTTCGTACCTCCGGTCTTCTCTCTCGTTTGCAAGCTGTTGATGCCAATATTGTTGGCGTCAGCGGCCGCTATGTTCATTTCGTCGATACGACATCTGAACTGCTCAAGGAAGATGCTGATCGCCTGAATGCTCTGTTGGTGTATGGCGATGCCTTTGCTGCCAGCAGCGACGGTGATGTGTTTGTCGTGATCCCGCGTTTTGGCACGATCTCGCCATGGGCCAGCAAGGCTACAGACATCGTCCATAATTGCGGCATGACACATATCCATCGTCTGGAACGCGGCATTATTTATTATGTGCAAGTCAAGACAGGTTTGCTGGGCGGCGCTAAAAAACTTGCTGATGGCAGCCGTGAACAGGTGGCAGCGCTCTTGCATGACCGCATGACAGAAATGGTGCTGGCCGATGCACAGCAAGCCCAGGCACTATTCTCTGAATTGGTCGCTAAAGAACTGGAACATGTTGATGTACTCCAAGGTGGCAAGGCTGCACTGCTGCAGGCGAACACCGAACTCGGTCTGGCCTTGTCAGATGACGAGATCGATTACCTGGTCGATGCCTTTACCACTGCCAAGCGTAATCCGACTGATGTTGAGCTCATGATGTTTGCCCAGGCAAACAGCGAACATTGCCGTCACAAGATTTTCAATGCAGACTGGACTATCGATGGTCAGAAACAGGATAAATCCCTGTTCCAGATGATCAAGAATACCCATGAGTTGCAACCCAAAGGCACTATTGTTGCCTACAGCGACAATTCTTCCATCATGGAAGGTGCAGTCGTCAATCGTTTCTTCCCTTCAGGTAAAGACCAGGTGTACAAGGTCACAGAAGAACTGACGCACACCTTGATGAAGGTGGAAACGCATAATCACCCGACCGCCATTTCTCCATTTCCAGGCGCTTCTACCGGCGCTGGTGGCGAAATTCGCGATGAAGGTGCGACAGGCCGTGGTGCCCGTCCAAAAGCTGGTCTGACAGGTTTTACTGTCTCCAATCTGATGCTGCCAGGGGCACGCCAGGCCTGGGAAAACGCTGGCGACAGCCTGACTGCAAAAGCCGATGCGAATGCCTACGGCAAGCCAGACCGCATCGCCTCACCGCTGCAAATCATGATAGAAGGCCCTTTGGGTGGTGCTGCTTTCAATAATGAATTCGGTCGTCCGGTTCTGGGTGGTTACTTCCGTACCTTCGAACAAAATGTTGGCGGCACTGTCTATGGCTATCACAAGCCCATCATGATCGCCGGTGGCATAGGTAATATCTCTGACAGGCACACCAAAAAGAATGATCTGCCTGTGGGCACGCTGTTGATACAACTGGGTGGCCCAGGCATGCGCATAGGCATGGGTGGTAGTGCTGCTTCTTCGATGGCGACAGGTACCAACACTGCCGATCTGGATTTTGATTCCGTACAGCGTGGCAACCCTGAGATGGAACGACGTGCGCAAGAGGTCATTAATTCCTGCTGGCAGTTGGGTGACGATAATCCTGTCCTGTCCATCCATGACGTCGGTGCCGGTGGTTTGTCGAATGCTTTCCCTGAAATTACCAATGATGCCAAGCGCGGCGCGCTGTTTGATTTGCGTAAAGTACCGCTGGAAGAAAGCGGCATGGCGCCGAAAGAAATCTGGAGTAATGAATCGCAGGAGCGTTATGTCCTGGGCATAGCACCAGAAAGCCTGGAGCTGTTCCGCCATTTCTGCGAACGTGAGCGTTGCCCGTTTGCTGTAGTTGGTACCGCAACTGAAGAGCGTCAATTGCGCGTTATCGATCCGCTGAACGACACTTCACCAGTCGATATGCCCATGAATGTCTTGCTGGGCAAGCCACCAAAAATGCACAGGGATGTTAGCCATGTAAGCAATGATTTCCCGAAAATCGATTTGACTGGCATCGATCTGCAAGTCGCCGCTGAGCGCGTATTGAGCCTGCCTACGGTTGCTGACAAATCCTTCCTGATCACCATTGGTGACCGCACGGTTGGCGCAACATCAGTGCGTGACCAGATGGTAGGGCCATGGCAGGTGCCGGTAGCTGATTGCGCCGTGACCACCATGAGTCTGGAAGGCTATCTGGGTGAAGCCATGTCCATGGGCGAGCGTACTCCGCTGGCCGTGATTGATGCTGCTGCGTCGGGCCGTATGGCCGTCGGTGAAGCCATCACCAACATCGCTGCTGCACCGATCAAAGATATTTCGGATATCAAACTGTCAGCCAACTGGATGGCAGCCTGTGGCCAGCCTGGTCAGGATGCGGCTCTGTTTGACACCGTAAAAGCAGTCGGCATGGAATTGTGCCCGGCACTGGGTATCAGTATCCCGGTAGGCAAGGATTCCTTGTCCATGCGTACTACCTGGAAAGATGAAGGCCAAAGCAAAGCGGTAACTTCACCAGTATCTTTGATTATTTCTGCCTTCTCGCCAGTCTATGACGTGCGCAAGTCACTGACGCCGCAAATCCGCCTGGACCAGGGCGATACCAGTCTGATCCTGATCGATCTGGGTCGTGGCAAAAATCGTTTGGGCGCATCCTGTTTCGCACAAGTCATGCAGCAGTTGGGTAACGATGCGCCCGACGTCGATAGTGCAGAAGATCTGAAGGCTTTCTTCGCTGCTATCCAGCAGTTGAATAATGAAGACAAACTGCTGGCTTACCATGACCGTTCTGACGGTGGTCTGTATGCCAGCCTGTGTGAAATGGCCTTCGCTGGCCGTGCTGGCTTGTCCGTTAATCTCGATATCCTGACCATGGATAGCGAGCATGCTGCAGACCAGGGGGATGCCAAGAACTGGGCTAGCCAGGTGTCTGAGCGTCGTAATGACATGACCTTGCGTGCCTTGTTCAATGAAGAGCTGGGTGCCGTGATACAAGTGCGTACTGAGCAGCGTTCAGAAGTCATGGATGTCTTGCGCAGCTTTAATCTGGGTGCCTGCAGTCATATCATAGGTAAGCCAAACAATAGTGGTATCATCGAATTTACCCGCGATGCCAAGCAAATTTATAATCAGCCAAGAACTGCATTGCATCAGTTGTGGAGCAAAACCAGCTGGCAAATCGCCCGCCTGCGCGATAACCCTGCCGGTGCCGATGCTGAATACGCGCGTATCGTCGATGCCAATGATCCAGGCATGCAGCCTAAACTGAGTTTCGATCCGCAACAAGATGTGGCTGCGCCATTCATTGCTACTGGCGCACGTCCCAAGGTCGCCATCTTGCGTGAGCAGGGCGTGAACTCGCATATAGAAACCGCTTATGTCATGCACAAATCCGGTTTCGAAGCGGTAGATGTGCACATGAGTGACCTGATAGCTGGTCGTGCAAAACTGGCTGACTTCAAGGGCTTGATCGCCGTTGGTGGTTTCTCTTATGGTGACGTACTGGGGGCAGGTGAGGGCTGGGCTAAAACGATCTTGTTCAATGCCATGATGTCTGATCAATTCTCGCAATTCTTCCATCGCGACGACACCTTTGGTCTGGGTATCTGTAATGGCTGCCAGATGATGAGTAATTTGAAATCCATTATCCCTGGAGCGCAGGCATGGCCTAAATTCACGAAGAACAAGTCTGAACAGTTCGAAGGCCGTTTTGCCATGGTGGAAGTGGCTGAGTCTGCTTCTATCTTCTTCCAGGGTATGGCAGGTACGCAAACGCCCATCGCCATCGCTCATGGTGAAGGTTTTGCTGACTTTTCAACAACTGGTGATATCGCGAAGGCGCAGGTGGCCATGCGCTTTATCAATAATGCAGGCCTGGCGACAGAAGCTTACCCCTATAACCCGAATGGTTCGCCACAAGGTATTACCTCGGTTACCAATGAAGATGGACGCTTTACTGTCTTGATGCCACATGCCGAGCGTGTATTCCGCTCAGTATTGCATTCCTGGCATCCAGATGGCTGGGGTGAAGATTCCCCATGGATGCGTATGTTCCGCAATGCGCGCGTTTTTGTAGGCTGATCTCTGCTGCAGACAATATAAGGGGCGAAATCATGAAAATGGTTTCGCCCGTTTTATTTGGTCTATGCTTTATGAAGATGATTTACATTTTGAGTATGGAATAAAGCGTCTGGAAGGCACAGCTTTCCTTATAATGAATCGCCAGGGAAACTTTCTCTAGATAAATGCGATACTTATTATTCTTTGCTTTGTTGCTTAACTTGCATGATGGCCGTGCAGCTGATACCGTGCGTGCGTGTGGCGGTGATAGTAATTGGCCGCCCATGTCTTATGTGAAGGCAGCCGGATCGCCAGTAGAAGGTTTGTCAGCCGAGGTTTTACGAAACATCTTTATTGATCCCAGAATAGAACTAAGGCCATGGGCACGTTGTCTGGCTGAGGTGCAGGCACGTGCAGGTTTTGATGTTGTCATGTCGGTATTCAGGAACCCCGAACGTGAAAAAATTTATCTGTTTTCCCGTAGTTATCACAGCCTGACACCTTCCTATTTGTATTCAGCAAAGCGCTTTCCACAACCACCATTGCAAGTCCTTAGTGATTTGGAGAAATATAAGGTTTGCTCTTTGCATGGTTCATCAACTTTTTATACCCGTTTGCCAGCCTCTGCCATAGAGAGTGGTGCAACCAGTTATACCAGTCTCATGCGCAAGATTGAGCGGGGGCATTGCGATATTGTGGTGGATATGCAAGAAGTGTTATGGGGCTTTGCCCGTCTGAGTCTTTTGCCTCTGGACATGAGTACATACAAGATACAGAGCTTGCCGCAGACTGAAAAATACCCTCTGCATTTTGGTGTCAGCAAGGAACATCCCCAGGCTGCACAAATCATAGATCAGCTTGACAAAGGCTTGGCGGAGTTGCAGCGGAATGGCAAATTGAACAGCATTATCAATAAATACCAGTAAATATAAATAATTAGTGCTGGAAAACAAAAGAGGCGCAATGCGCCTCTTTTGTTTTAAAACCTCATCACCTTATGGGGCGATTTTGGCCTTTTTGATCAGGGTCTGTTGATAAGCTTGCAGACGTTGCTGAGAAATACCATTTACAAAATCACGTTTCACTTCTTCAAGTGTAGGGAATTTTGCAGTACGCGTATCATCCAGCTTGACGATGTGGAACTTGTCTTTACCTTGAGCATCAGTCATTTTTACAGGTGTTTCTGTAAATTGACCTTTTTGCAGCTTGGTCAATGCCTGAGCGAATGCTGGTGGCCAGTTGCTTGGTACGGACCAATCCAGATCACCGCCTTTGGATGCATTGCCAGGATCTTTGGAGACTTGTTTAGCCAGTTCTTCAAATTTGGCGCCGCCTTTTAATTTGGAGATTGTGGCTTTTGCTTCATCTTCTGTATCAAGAACGATGTTGAACAGGTGATATTCTTTGTCACCAGCCTGAGCTTTTTGCTTGTCGTATTCTGCTTGGACTTCAGCATCAGTGACAGGATTCTTTTTCAGGTAATCAAACATCATTGCACGAACCAGGATGGTTTGACGTGCTTGTTCGATAGCTTGCTTTACATCGGCATTTTTTGCCAGTCCTGACTTTTCGGCTTCTTGTATCAAGACTTCATTGACGACCAGGTCTTGCTTGATCTGTGCGCGCAGCTGAGGAGTATCCTGCTGCTGGCCTTGCGTTACCGCTTGTTTTACTAATGCTTCAAGTTGGCTGGCTGGAATAGCCTTGCCATTAACTGTAGCTACGTTCTGAGCCATTGCAGGCAGGGCAGTTGCAAGAAGTACTACCAGCAAATGAGCAGGTTTAAAAGTCATTGTCTGTTCCTAAATAACAAAATAAATAAAACGGATTATAAATAAACTGCTTAGGTCGGTATCTCTGACGGACTTAATGCCACGATATTGAGGGCATGAATTTCCGTTTGCATCATAACGCCAACGGCATCATACACTAGTCGATGGCGAGAAATGCGGTTTAATCCTTCAAATTGCTGACAAACTATTCTTACACTGTAATGACCAGCACCACCAGCCGCGCCAGCATGACCTCTATGCGCCTCGGAGTCATCTGTTAACTGACAGTCAACTGGCTGCAAGGTTTCATTCAGACGGGCTAATATTTTCTCCGTGCGCGTCATTGTGCAGGTTCTTCCATGTATTTAGCCAGAAACAGACTTTGGATAATGATAAATGCTGGCATGATGGCAACAACGGCCAGGAGTTTGAAATTAGCCCAGGTATCCGTGGAAAAATTAAATGCCACATACAGGTTAACGAAACCCATGAGCAAGAAATACGCCATCCATGCATAGCTAAGTCGTGTCCAGATATGCTCTGGCAACTTGATTTGCTCACCCATCGCCAATTGAATCAAGTTACTCTTGAATACAAACTGTGCCAAAGCAAATGCACCGCAGTAGCACCAATAAAGTACAGTTGGCTTCCACTTGATAAAAGCTTCGTTTTGGAAATACAAGGTGGCACCACCAAACACCATGATAATGATGAATGAAATCCATAGCATGGCATCCACTTTCTTGCGACGTATCAGCAGATAACCTATCTGAAATACTGACGCGACCAAGGTAATAGCTGTAGCCAACAAAATAGGGGCGAGTTCAGCAGTGGTTGCACCGCCAGACACTATGCCGGAAAAATAGTCGGAGACGATGGATTGTGCAGCACTTGCATTTTTCTCACCCCATTTAAGGGTGAGAAAAAACAAAACTACCGGAAACATATCAAAAAGAAATTTCATTTACAAACAATCAGTTTTTACGGGATCAAATTACAGGATCAAACTACAGGATCAAACTTCAAGGAGGCTGAATTGATGCAATAGCGCAACCTTGTAGGTGGTGGCCCGTCAGGAAATACATGGCCCAGATGAGCGTCGCAGATATTACACAAAATCTCAGTGCGCGTCATGCCATGAGATGTATCAACTTTTTCACGTACATTGGCTGGATTTAATGCCCTGAAGTAGCTTGGCCAGCCGCAACCGGAATCAAATTTGGCATCGGAGGCAAACAAGGGCGTGTTGCAGCAAACGCAGGTATAGATGCCGGCTTCATGGTGATCCCAGAATTTGCCTGTAAAAGCGCGTTCAGTGGCTGCGTGCCTGGTGACTTCATACTCCATGGAGCTCAGTTGTGCCTTCCATTCGGCATCTGACTTGACGATTTTACTCATGATTTCCTCTTCACTTCTGCTTTGTTTTTGCTCTATATCAGGATGAACAACTGACTTCCAGATGCTTTGCCCAGTCTGGCGGCAAGCTTGCATCGTCGTCGTGTTCCTCTTGTTCGTCATAGGGACTTTCCAGAATGCTCAATAATTTCCTGACTTCTGAAAAATCCTTTTGTTGTGCTTTTTCTATAGCCTGCTGGGCAAGATAATTTCTTAAAATATATTTTGGATTGACTGACAGCATACCGGTTTGACGTGTCTGTTCATCACTTTGTTCCATTGCCAGACGCGCCCGGTAATCCAGCAGCCATGTGTCCAGACTATCCCTGTCCAGAAACAAATCACGCAGCAGCTCATCATTGGTCGATTTCTGGTTCGAAAGCTTACTCAAATGGCGGAAACTCAGGGTGAAGTCAGCATGATTACTTTGTAACAAAGTGAAAAAGCCTGCGAACAAGTCCAGATCAGCCTCGTGATCTGTCTTCAGGCCAAACTTTTGATGCATGAGTTCTGACCATTTTTGTCGATAAACGGCAGGATAATGACTGAGTGCTGCATTGGTGTCATCGACACTGCCTATCAGCGGCGATAAAGCTTGTGCCAAAGCCTGGCAATTCCAGTTGCCTATGGCTGGCTGCATGCGGTAAGAATAACGACCTTGCTGGTCAGTATGATTGCAGATATGCTTTTCATCATAAGCTTCCATGAAGCCGAACGGGCCATAGTCCAGCGTCTGGCCGATGATGGACATATTGTCGGTATTCATGACGCCATGCATGAAGCCCACAGCCTGCCATTGCGCCATGAGTTCTGCCGTACGCGTGGTGACGGTGGCCAGTAGCGACTGGTAAGGATTGTTTTCTGTCTGCAGTTCTGGGTAAGAATGCTGGATGACATAATCAGCCAGTTGTCGCAAATCATCCATCCTGTCGTTGTAATACCAATGCTCAAACGAGCCAAAGCGTACAAAGCTCGGTGCTACGCGGGCGACAACAGCGCTGGTTTCTGGTGTTTCGCGAAAAACCATCTGGTCTGAGCCTATGACACACAGCGCACGCGAAGTGGGTATGTTCAATGCTGCCATCGCTTCAGAGCATAAAAATTCACGAATGGAAGAGCGTAATACCGCACGCCCATCACCCATGCGTGAATATGGCGTCATGCCTGCACCTTTGAGCTGGATTTCCAGATGTTGGCCAGCATGCGATATACCACCAAGCAATAAGGCGCGGCCATCACCCAATTGACCGGCCCAAACACCAAACTGATGGCCTGAATATACCGCTGCCAGCGGTTTGCTGCCAGGAAGAACCTGGTTGCCTGAAAAGTAATTCAAAAATTCTGGAGAGTTAAGACTTGCCTGATCCAGGTTCAATTGCGCGGCAACTTCATCGCTGGCCGCGACCAGATAGGGTTTATCTATAGGGCTGGCTGAAAGCTGGGTATAAAAATACGGGGGAAGTTCTGCAAACTTATTCTCCAGCATCAAATCTTGTGGAGAGAGTGGGGGAGTGTTCATGAGGTGCCACGCGGCTATAAAAAGAATAAACGCATTTTGACAGATTTGGTCAAAATGCGTTTATCACTTGCTTGCTCTTGATACGGGATCAGGCGGTAATGCGTTCCCTGGTCTTGCAGCCATCAATCAGGAAGGACAAGCTGATCACCAGTACCAGTTCACCTTCAGCAGAGCGGGCAGTACCCGTAATGCCTGGTGTGCTGATACAGGTCAGCGGTTTAATGACCAGATCGGCAGTGCCATCAACCGCATCGACAGACAAGATGTAAGGGCTGGGGGCTGCTATGACGATACCAACTCTTTCTGACGCTGGTGTGTAGCCCAATATCTTGCCCAGAGACTTGACTGGTAAAGGCCGGCCAAGATCACGCAAAACAGGTTGGCCACCGACGCTTTCAAAGGTTTCTGGTAATTCAACCACACGCTGTACGGTTGCCATAGGCAAAGCCAGTGAGGCACCATCGGTGCGAACCAGCATGGTTGGTACGATGGACAACTCAATTGGCAAACGGATCAGGAAGGTTGTACCTGTACCCAGCTGAGAGGCGATTCGTATAGCGCCGCGATGGCGTTCCACCGCAGTTTTTACTACGTCCATACCAACGCCACGACCAGATACGCTGGAGGCAACTTCTTTGGTAGAGAAACCTGGTAAAAATACCAGTTGGAAAGCCTCGTCGTCTGTACGGGCATCATGCGCATTGATCAAGCCTTTGGAGACAGCTTTATCGCGCAGTCTTTGTGCATCCATGCCTTTGCCGTCATCCGTCACTTCTATCATGACGCTGCTGGCTTCCTGCCATGCTTTCAATGAAATCGTGGCGCGCGGTGATTTATTGGCATTGATGCGCTCTTCAGCGGTTTCTATACCGTGATCAAGCGCGTTGCGCAACATGTGGACCAACGGGTCATACAGGCTATCCACGACCACGCGATCGACTTCTGTCTCAGCACCGGCAATGTTCAAATCAACTTCTTTACCGAGGTCACGTGCCAGTTCCCTGATCAACCTCGGGAATTTCTGAAATAAACGTCCAACAGGCTGCATGCGCGTCGCCAAAGTGGCGCGTTGCAATTCAGTCGAATAGCGGGAGGCGCGTGTCAGGGTTTCAGTCAGGGCAGACATCAATGGTGCAGCTTGCCCGTCAAACTTGAATTGCGACAATTTTTCAAGTAACACGGCGGCTTGATTGGCTGCCTGTACAGATTCACCTGCAACTTCAAGCAAGACGTTCAACTTGACCGCGTCTATACGTATGCTTTCTTCTTTTGCAGGAGCGTTTTGCTTGACCTCTGCACCTGACAACGAGGATTTGACAGCTTCAGTTTCCTCTCTCTGCGCCGGTGCCGTTGCATGCACTTCCTCTTCTGCTTCGGCTACTGTTTCGGCTTCAGCCTCAGCCTCTGGTAAGGTGCCCGGCGGCGTCACAGCGCGGAAATAGGCTTCCCAGTCAAGTTCACCGTCATTCTCTTTTTTCGCCGCAGGTGGCGCAGCCTTTTCTACGGGCTTGGGCGCTTCTGCAGGTTTGGCTTTCGCCGCTGCCGGTTTTTTACTGACGCCTTTCATTTCTATGGCGTCAGTCAGCATTTTTTCCAGCGACTTGGGCATGGTAGAGAGCTTGTCCGGCTCTGTGCCATTATTGAGCGCAGTTAACTGATCTGCGACAAAGCCGCTCGCCTCAAGCGCTGCTTCTATCGCTTCCGGCGTGACAGGAACTTGTCCCGTGCGCAGGGCGTCGAAGAGGTTTTCGGTTAAATGGCAGGCCGATACCATGGCGCTCAAGTTCATGAAGCCAGCGCCACCCTTAATGGTATGGAAGGACCGGAATACGGCATTCAGCGTATTCATGTCGCCGGGATTGCGCTCGAGCGAAAGCAGATGTTCTTCTACATTGGTCGCCAGATCGAGCGCTTCGACGACAAATTCTTTGAGCATGTCATCCATTAGAAACCCAGACTATCAAGTAGGTTATCTACATCATCCTGTTCCAACGCTGCGTTCGGGACGGAAGGGCCTTCCATCAATTCCACTGCTTTTTCTTTCAGCTCAGATGGAGCATTATCCAGCAGGATCTGCGCCAGTTCGTGTTCCACCCGTTTGTTGATGGCCACGACTTTCTTGATCAACTGACCTGTCAGATCCTGGAAGTCCTGCGCCATCATGATGTCCAGCAGACGCGCTTTTTCAGCATCGGTGGCAGTCAGCACATTATTGGCAAAAGCTTTGGAGTCTGTCGCCAGGGATTTGAATTCATTGACGCTGAGTTTGCCGTCAAACAAGTCTGTCCAGCGTGCATCCATTGATTTGGCTTTTTTGGCCAGCTCGTCCTGCTCAGGCATGCCCAGGTCTGTCGCGTTCAAGACTTTGTTGGCAGCCTGTTCAGTCAGGGTGGCGACATATTCCAGTCTGCCCTGGGCATCGGCAATCTGCTCCGCCACATCTGACAATGAACGGTCATAACCCAGCTCCCGCATGGAGTCATGCAGCATTCTGACGAGGCCACCCAGCCGATCAAAAATGGGTTTGGCGGCATTTTCATCGTCGCTGTGAAAATTGAACTTGGCAGGAGTCGGCTCAAGCTGTTCAGGCTCGCTGCCAGAAGGCGGGGAAGAGGGGGACTCTACATTGGTTTCCAGGCGCTGGTTGGCCATTTCTTCAAACAATGCGTCCAGATCATCTGCTGAATCGGTCATAGTCCTTGGTTCTCCATAATCGCATTGATCATTGTGTAAAGCTTCACAAATGTCACGGTGTGTCAGCGAGAGTATGCAGAAATGCTCTGAGTATTACTGCCATTCAGATACCACGTTTCCGCATGGACTCCGGTTTTTTCCTGATTTATTTAGCTTGAATCAGGGGGTAATTTTTATCCATGAACAAGACTGCTTTTTGCTCATGTTCATAGTAGCAGGACATTACCGAAGAATAACCCAGAGTAATAAAATTTGTCATTCTTTTGTTACGCCCGATGCAGTTTTGTCACATTCTTTTACGTAAGTTCGCAAAAAATGTTCTGGTGTCTCTATTCTGAACATGCCAGCCTGCTTCATTTTTCTGGCGAGCTTAAGCAAAGCCTTGTCTTTGGTGATCAACACTTCAGCTTTTGCGTCACGTGCAATCTCCAGGAATTTCTGATCATCCTTGTCGCTGCACACGGGGAGTTTGTAGCCAGTATCAGCCGGAGCCAGGCATTGGATGTGGGCATCAAACAGCGCGGTCACTGTTTCTGCACTTTCGTGTCTGGCTGCAAGATGAGGGTAGCTGAGTACTGCCAGCCATTCATCGCGGCAATCTGTGCGAGTCAATGCTTGCAGCTGACCATTGCCGAGGTCATCAAGCAAGACTGACCATCGGGGATCTTTGAATACAAATAAGTCCAGGCACACATTCGTGTCAAGAATTACGCGCTTAGGTATGATGTCGGTCATTTTTGCCTATTAAATTCAATTTATGCTCATTGTATTATCTCCAGCCAAAAGTCTGGATTTTGAAACACCCGTAAAGACCAGGACGACGACTACACCTCATTTTCTTGCCGAGGCAGAGGAATTGATAGAGGTAGTCAGAACATATAGTGCCGATCAGTTGGGCAGTTTGATGGATATTTCCCAGGCACTCGCGCAATTGAATGTACAACGTTTTTCTGACTGGATGCCGCAGCCGGCGGCGCGTCATAGTAAACAAGCGGTATTTGCATTCAATGGCGATGTCTATGAAGGGCTGGATGTCGCCAGCCTGACGTCTTCACAACTGAAATATCTGCAAAACCATCTGCGTATTCTGTCTGGTTTATATGGGTTACTGCGTCCGCTTGATGCCTTGCAGGCATACAGACTGGAAATGGGAACTGCGCTTGCCAATCAGTATGGTAAAAATTTGTACAGTTTCTGGGGGGATAAAATCAGTTTACTGTTGAGTGATGCTATTCAGCAACACAAATCACAAATACTGGTGAATTTGGCATCTGATGAGTACTTCAAGGCGGTAAGGCCAGCAGTTTTGGGTGCAAAAATCATTTCTCCCGTTTTTCAGGACTGGAAAAATGGTCAATACAAAATCATTTCTTTTTATGCCAAACGCGCCAGAGGCTTGATGGCCAGATACTGTGCTCAGCACGGCATACGTAAAGTAAATGACTTGAAAGCTTTTGCTGAAGAGGCTTATGCCTATTGCGAAGAGGAATCTACCAGCACTGAATGGGTATTCCGGCGAAAAATAGAAGATTGATGTAATTAATCAGGGCACATGCTTGTGCCCTGAGATCACATCCGGGTTGATTGCATTCTTACCAGAATTTCCACCATGCATCGCGCTTACCGGCTTTGCCTGTCAGGTAATCACTTTTTGGGTAGTTCTGCAGGAAGACGCGGTTTGCATCGTCCCGCAGTTCTGTCATGCCCATCGCATCGTAGGAGCGTATTAAAATAAACATTGCTTCTTCAATGGATGGCGCATCCGGGTATTCCTTGATGGCAGACTGGGCACGGTTGGCTGAGGCAAGGTAGGCACCACGGCGCAGGTAATAACGTGCAACGTGTACGTCATATTGCGCCAGGGCATTTACCAGATATTTCATGCGCAGGATCGCGTCTGGCGTATACTTGCTGTCGGGGAACTGGATTGCCAGTTGCTTGAAAGCATCAAAGGAATCGCGGGAGGCTTTAGGGTCGCGTTCGGTGATATCCTGATTTGCCAGAAAATTGAGCAAGCCGACCTGATCGTTGAAGTTGATCACGCCGCGCAAATAATACATGTAATCTACATGGCTATGATTTGGGTGCAGCTTGATAAAGCGTTCAACCGCGGCCAGTGCTTGTGCCTGATCACCTTGTTTGTAATAAGCGTAGGCAGTTTCCATCTGCGCTTGTTGTGCGTAAGTACCGAAAGGGAAGCGTGATTCCAGTTTTTCAAAGTACTGAATTGCCTTTTCATAACCCCCGCTGGACATTTCGTCTTTAGCTTCAGCGTATAATTTTGATGCTGACCAGGTTTTGGTCTCATCGCCTTTTTCACCAAACACCCCGCAGCCGCTTAAACTTAAGGACGCGGCAACAGCCAGAACCAGCAATTTCAAAGATTTAATGTGCATAAATTTGTGCGTGAGCATGAAAACAATTTACGGATTATAGCCGATGGCAAAAAATGTGAAACAAACTACTACAGTGATTTTGTCAGATTCCGACCTGGACACTGAATTGGAAGGGCTGAACGATACCACCGAAGTGGACGAAGATTTTGCCCTTGTAGTAGAAAATATAGAATTAAAGCTCACTTCGTATGCTTGTGGTGAGCGTTTGGACAAGACTTTGTCCAAACTGGTTCCACAATATTCAAGAAGCCGCATCCAGCAATGGATAGAAGACGGTTTCGTCAGCGTTGATGGCAAGCCTGGTCGTGGCAAGATGACCATGCTCGGTGATGAAAAAATTATTATTGAGCCACAGGCTGCGCCTGATGAAGGTGCTTATGCGCCGGAAGACATCCCTTTGAACGTGGTGTATGAAGACGACGACATCCTGGTCATCAACAAACCTGCTGATATGGTGGTGCACCCGGCAGCGGGCAACTGGTCAGGCACTTTGCTCAATGGCTTGCTGTATCGCTGGCCTGCTTTGCTCGGTGTGCCGCGCGCTGGCATTGTACACAGGCTGGATAAAGATACTTCTGGCCTGATGGTGGTCGCCAAAACCCTGATTGCCCATACTGAACTGGTGCGCCAGTTGCAGGACAGGACAGTCAAGCGTGAATATAATGCGCTGGTATGGGGTACACCTAATTTGTCAGGCACAGTCGATGCGCCTATGGCCAGACATCCGCGTGACCGCATCAAGATGGCGGTTTCGCAAAGCATGCTTGCCAAACCTGCTGTTACGCATTTCCAGCGCGTAGGCGCTGGCATGCTGGAAAAATTCCCCGTCAGCCTGGTTGCCTGCCAACTGGAAACTGGCCGCACTCATCAGATACGTGTACACATGCTGTCGCTGGGCTTTCCTCTGGTGGGCGATCCTTTATATGGCAAACAACATCTGGCGCGTTTCTTTCACCGTCAAGCATTGCAGGCACGTAAACTTGGCCTGACACACCCGACCACGGGTGAGCATGTGGAATGGGAAATCCCCTTGGCTGATGATTTTGCAGCATTACTGCAGCAGGCTGGCATACAGACAGTATGAAACCAGACAGCAAGAACTTGGCTGATCTTGCTCCTTCCCGGTAGTGCTGCCCAACTGGCAGCACGCGCCCGCTAACGTGCGGGCGTTCACCACTACCCGTCATGGCGGGTTCAGTCTTGGCCCTTATGGAGATGCGAGCGGCAGCGCTGGCCTCAATCTTGGCGACCATGTCAACGACAATCCCATCGCAGTAAAACAGAATCGGGATAAATTAAATCGCCAATTGCCTTCGGATGTCATATTCTTATCACAAGTGCATGGCAATATAATACTGAATGCGGCTGACCTCATTGTTGGCAATGCCAATATCGGTGATGCTGTCCTCAGTACGCAAACAGGGCAGGTCTGCGCTGTGCTGACTGCGGATTGTTTGCCGGTTTTATTTACTGATGTCGCTGGCAAGGTCGTTGCGGCGGCCCATGCAGGCTGGCGTGGTCTGGCTGGTGGGGTGTTGCAAAATACCGTGTTAGCGATGAGGAGTAAGGGTGCGCAAGAAATTATTGCGTGGCTTGGTCCGGCTATCGGGCCGCAAGAGTTTGAAGTAGGGCGTGATGTGCTGGATGCTTTTGCTGCACAGATTCCTGATGCGCAGGCTTATTTCAAAGTACAAGCCAGGCAGGATGGGGCAGAAAAATATCTGGCTGATCTTTACGGGTTGGCAAGAAAATTGCTAAATGACATGGGTCTTGACCAGGTTTTTGGCGGAGACCATTGTACCGTGACCGAAGTGGAGGAGTTCTATTCATACCGACGTGACGGTGTCAGCGGAAGAATGGCCAGCCTGATCTGGATAGCACCTGATTGATTTGCTTGATTTAATCTGCTTTCGTTTCGGCAGCTTGATGTTTTGGATGTGCTTCATGTGCTTGCAGGTCGTCTGAAACTGTCGGAGTTGCAGATTGTTTTTGCAGTGCAGCTTGTTTTTCCAGTCTTTCACGCTTGCGCTGTGGTGTACGCATCAGGTATAAAACTATTGTTAAAGGAAAAACGCAATACAAGAGGAACGTCATGATGCCTGCGATGACGGAGTGTTCTGTGATCGACATCATCAGTACGACATAAATCCAGGCGATTGCAACGATATGCATAAGAACCTATTACTTATTATTGTGAATGCTTGATGCTCGCATTCATGGTGAGAATTGAATAGTGAGAACTGTATTGCAGCTTGGTATTGTAGCTTGGCATTGCAGCTTATTTAATCAGGGAAAGAAAGCTTAAAATTATTTCGAAACGATACGCGAAAATCAGGAGGCACGCATGAAGACTTTCGATCCTCAAGCTATGTACTCCGAGTGGATGTCACAGCTAGTGAATCAAGATAAATGGCAGGAGTGGATGAAACCTGCCGCAACAATGAACCCCATGCCAGCAGCAGATATGCTGAAGGACTTGGGGGCGCAGATAGATCCTGCCACCATGACGCGCTTGCAAACGGAGTATATGCAAGAGTTTGGCAAGCTATGGCAAGACTTTGCTGTATCCAAAATCCCTGATTTGAAAGACCGGCGTTTTTCAGCCCCAGACTGGCATAACCATGCCATGCACTCTTATAGTGCAGCATCCTATTTGTTGAATGCACGTTTTTTGATGGCTATGGCAGAGTCTGTGCAGGCCCCAATCAAGACAAAACAGAAAATCGGTTTTGCAGTGCAGCAAATGATAGATGCAATGTCGCCGGCCAATTTTCTGGTCACCAATCCCGAAGCGCAAAGCAAGCTGATCGAGAGCAAAGGCGAGAGCCTGGCCAAGGGCATTACTCAAATGCTGGCCGATATGCAAAAAGGCCGCATTTCCCAGACAGATGAATCCGCCTTCGAAGTTGGCAAAAATGTCGCCACTTCAGCCGGTACCGTGGTGTATGAAAACCATCTGTTCCAGCTTATTCAGTACCAGCCTACCACCAAGACAGTTCATCAGCGCCCCTTGTTGATGGTGCCGCCTTGCATCAATAAATTTTACATCCTTGATTTGCAGCCTGAGAATTCGGTCGTGCGTTATGCGGTTGATCAGGGGCATACAGTGTTCCTGGTGTCATGGGCAAATCCGGATGAAAGCATGGCCGAAGTCAGCTGGAATGACTATATCGAAGACGGTGCCATACAAGCCATCAAGGTCGCACAAAAGATCAGCAAGCAAGACAAGATCAATGCATTTGGCTTTTGCGTAGGCGGGACCATTATCTCTACGGCCTTGTCAGTGCTTGCAGCACGTGGCGAACATCCTGCCAGCAGCCTGACTTTGCTGACTACCTTGCTCGACTTTACCCAGACTGGCGTACTTGATGTGTTTGTCGATGAAATGCAAGTCAAGATGCGCGAGCAAAGCATAGGGCGTCGTGGCATCTTGCCGGGCAAAGATCTGGCCAGCACCTTCTCCAGTCTGAGGGCAAATGACCTGGTCTGGAATTATGTACAGTCAAATTACCTCAAGGGCGAAGCACCGCCACCGTTTGATCTCTTGTACTGGAATGCCGATAGCACTAATTTGCCAGGTCCGATGTTTTGCTGGTATTTGCGTAATACCTATCTGGAAAACAAACTCAAACAGCCCGGTGCATTGACAGTCGCGGGCAGCAAGGTTGATCTGGGCAAAATCGATGCACCTTGCTTTGTCTATGGCTCCAGGGAAGATCACATTGTTCCATGGCAGGCAGCATTTGCTTCTACGGCTTTGCTCAATCCCCGCCATAAAGACCTTAACCGTTTTGTGCTGGGTGCATCGGGCCATATTGCTGGCGTTGTTAATCCTCCAGCCAAGAAGAAAAGAAGTTATTGGACCAATGAGCAAGCTGGCCTGGATGCAGAAAGCTGGTTTGCCGGTGCCACAGAACACCCGGGTAGCTGGTGGCCAGAATGGTCAGCCTTTTTGAGTGAGCATGGCGGCAAGATGGTGAAAGTGCCAGCCACGCCTGGAAATACAGAATTTCCTGCAATTGAAGCCGCACCCGGACGGTATGTGAAGGTAAGGGCAGATTGAAGGTTTGTTGTTAAGTAATTAAAATTCAATGAGGAGAACAAGTATGTCAAAACGTGTTGCTTATGTTACTGGTGGTATGGGTGGTATTGGAACTCCAATTTGCAGGCGTTTGTGCAAAGATGGTTATACGGTAGTGGCAGGTTGCGGTCCAAATTCAGCCCGCAAGGATAAATGGCTGGCCGATATGCGTGCAGAAGGCCTGGATATCCATGCTTCTGAAGGTAATGTCTCTGATTGGGAATCAACCAAGGCTGCCTTTGAAAAAGTCAGGGCAGAAATTGGTGAGGTCGATGTGCTGGTCAATAATGCCGGCATTACCCGCGACGGCCAGTTCCGCAAGATGAGCAAGGCGGATTGGGATGCTGTCATGGATACCAATTTGAATTCCCTGTTCAACGTCACCAAGCAAGTCATTGATGGCATGGTAGATCGCGGTTGGGGCCGTATCATCAATATTTCTTCTGTGAATGGTCAAAAAGGCCAGTTTGGTCAGACTAATTACTCGACGGCTAAAGCTGGCATTCATGGTTTCTCCATGGCCTTGGCACAGGAAGTAGCGACTAAAGGTGTGACGGTGAATACGGTTTCCCCAGGCTATGTTGGAACCGACATGGTCAAGGCCATCCGCCCTGACGTGCTGGAAAAGATTGTGGCCGGTATCCCTGTCAAACGTCTGGCTGAGCCTGAAGAGATTGCCTCTATTGTTGCCTGGATTGCATCTGATGAAGGTGGTTATGCTACTGGTTCAGACTTCTCCATCAATGGTGGTTTGCATATGGGCTAAGCACCGCCAGCCATCAGAAACTGCCAGGAATTAGAATAAATTTTTTAAATTGGCTTTTTAGCCTCCCTGATTGCTGTCTTTCTTCTGCAGTGCGGTAAAATATGCCCATCAGAGTCGCAAGATTTCGATGGGCATATCTTTTGCTGACTGCAAAATGCAGTGGACTGCAATAGTGAAATCGAGAGTGAAGGACATGTGCCCGGTGTATCAGGGCAAGACGCAAAGCACTGCGATAGCGAGGCTATCGCGAGCATTTGCAACGCGGCCATGATTGTCGCGCACATGGCAGGCACTCCGTTTTTCACTTTTGTAGTCCACTAGGATGCAAATAAAAAAGGGGACAAACATGAAAGCTGTTTTGGCCGTGCCAGAACATTAAATCATGTTTGCGTGAATAGTCTGTGTTACTTTGACGAGAGATCCTCATCAAGTGGCAGGATATCGAAGTGTTTAACTGAGATCTCAATGAATAGCGCAAAAAAATCATCACAGCATCTGATCAAGAAATATCCCAACCGTCGTCTGTACGACACCCAAACCAGCAGCTATATCACGCTGGTAGACGTCAAACAGTTTGTATTGGAAAACGATGATTTCGCCGTAGTTGATGCAAAAACAGGCGAAGATTTGACACGCAGCATATTGTTGCAAATCATTCTGGAAGAAGAAGCGGGCGGTTCGCCGATGTTCTCCAGTGTCGTTTTGTCACAAATCATTCGTTACTATGGCCATGCCATGCAAGGCATGATGGGCAATTATCTGGAAAAAAACGTCCAGGCCTTTATCGATATCCAGAACAAATTGGCCGAAAATTCCAAGGGCATCTATGAAGGCAAGCCCTTCAGCCCTGAAATGTGGACACAGTTCATGAATGTGCAGGGCCCAATGATGCAAGGAATGATGGGCAACTACATAGAACAGAGCAAGAATTTGTTTGTGCAAATGCAAGAACAGATGCAAAGCCAGGCAAAAAACATGTTCAATGTCTTCCCGTTCAATCCGGAAGATGTGAGTAAAAAGTAAATGATCTTCAAGTTGAGTTGGCTCGTATTCTGACTTAAGCCCCTGATTCTTCAGGAAATTATCGCAGATGCGGCAAGTTGGGCTGGCAAAAAGGGTACAATAGCGGATTCGCTTTTGTACCCTTTTTGCTCTTATTTGCTATTAATTGTCCTCTATGTCTATCTCTGAAATTCGTCGTCAAGAAATGCCTGCTACCCACAAGGTGGGATTTGTGTCCCTGGGTTGTCCGAAGGCGCTCGTCGATTCCGAACAAATCCTGACCCAGTTGCGTGCCGAAGGTTACGACACCGCCAAATCCTATGACGGCGCTGATCTGGTCATCGTCAACACCTGTGGCTTCATTGATGCTGCTGTGCAGGAATCGCTGGATGCGATTGGTGAGGCGCTGGCTGAAAATGGCAGGGTCATCGTGACTGGTTGCCTCGGTGCTAAAAAAGATGCTGACGGTAAGGACATGATACAGTCCATACATCCCAAGGTACTGGAAGTAACTGGCCCACACGCAGTCGGTGAAGTCATGGCGGCGGTGCACAAGCATTTGCCCAAGCCACATGAGCCCTTCATGGATCTGGTACCACCACAAGGTGTGAAACTGACGCCCAAGCATTTCGCTTACCTCAAAATCTCTGAAGGCTGTAACCACCGCTGCAGTTTCTGCATCATCCCATCCATGCGTGGCGACCTGGTTTCACGCCCGATTGCTGATGTCATGATGGAAGCAGAAAACCTGTTCAAGGCTGGCGTCAAGGAATTGCTGGTAATTTCTCAGGACACCAGCGCCTATGGCGTGGATGTCAAATTCCGCATGGGCTTCTGGAACGGCAAGCCGGTCAAAACCCATATGACACAACTGGTAGAAGCCTTGGGCGAGCTGGCCAAGCAGCATGATGCCTGGGTACGCCTGCATTATGTTTACCCTTATCCGCATGTCGATCAGATCATTCCTTTCATGAACAACGGCCATGTGCTTCCTTATCTGGACGTGCCTTTGCAACATGCTCACCCTGACGTGTTGAAACGCATGAAGCGTCCGGCAAGTGGTGAGAAAAATATAGAGCGCATCAAGGCCTGGCGTGAAATGTGCCCGGAAATCACGATACGTTCTACTTTCATCGCCGGTTTCCCTGGTGAGACAGAAGAAGAGTTTGAATACCTGCTCGACTTCCTCAAAGAAGCGGAAATTGATCGTCTTGGCTGCTTTGCCTATTCGCCAGTTGAAGGCGCCACCGCCAATGAAATCGCCAATCAGTTGCCAGATGATGTGCGTGAAGACCGCCGTCGTCGCGTCATGGAATTGCAGGAAGGTATATCCAAGAAGCGTCTGCAGGCCAAGATAGGTAAAACCATGCGCGTGCTGATCGATTCTCTCGACCGTAGCGGTGGTGTAGGCCGTAGTTCTGCTGATGCGCCTGAGATTGATGGTGTCGTCTATGTCAAGCCTCCTTTTGAGCCACATCGCAAACTGAAGGTCGGTGAATTCGTCGAAGTAAAAATTACTGCGGCTGATGCCCATGACTTGTGGGGCGAAGCGGTCTGATGAGATTTTTGCGTTTGGTTTTATTGCCGCTGACCCTGTACTCAGAGTTTGCCTCAGGGCTTACGGTCGAGGCTCAGGATAAAACTGAGCTGGCTTCTCCGGCAGCATCGCGTTTTGCTCCCATGACTAATCCTTTTTTTGCCAAAGAAATTGAATTCCAGGGCAAGATGGGCGATGACAAGATACGCATGCACTTGCAACCAAAAACTGAAGACAGAGACAGCGTCGAAGGTTCTTATGTCGTGGCAGGTGGCAAGCGCAATCAAGGCAAGAAGATTTTACTGGCTGGCGAAGTCAGTGGTAATAAACTCAGCATGGAAGAATCTGAAGACGGCGTAGATGTGTCTGGCCAGTGGGATGGCGAACTCAAGGACAATGTCATCCGCGGTATCTGGCAATCAGATGATGGCAAGGTCAGTAAAGAATTCGTACTTGAATTGCTGCCACTTCCAAAAAGTAAAAAAACCAAAGCTGTCTTAACTAAATAAAATAGTCAATACAGCTTTTCATCCAAGGATGCTCGCGCAGGCGCATGTTTTTACGCGTAGGGCAGTTCTTGCCGTTGCCCCGTAATCAGAAATAGCGTGTATTTGAGGCAAATCTCAAATGGTACAATCCAGGCTCTTTCCCCCGGGCCTGGACGATCATGTTTTCAATAAAAAAAGTTTGCGCACTTGCATTGCTGGTAGCATCAATTTCTCAATCAGCATTTGCTGATAATTCACCAAACCCCGCATCTTTTGGTGCATTCCGCAAAGAGTTCAAGACCCAGGTCGGCTATGAAGGCGACCATCGTAGTCCCGTAGGCAGCGCACCGGACAACGTATTTCAATCTGTGCGTTATCAGTCCTCAGTGGGCGCGCTTAGCGCATTGTTGACGCCAGATCCCAAAGACGGGAAAAAACACCCCGCTATTATTTGGATTACTGGTGGTGATAGCAATTCCATTGACGGAGCATCTTTGTCCAGAGTCAAGCCGAGAGCAAATGATCAATCTGCGGCTGCTTATCGAAAAGCAGGTGTCGTGATGATGTTTCCCTCACTGCGCGGTGGCAACGATAATCCGGGCAAGCATGAAGCAAACTTTGGCGAGATTGACGATGTGCTGGCAGCGGCAGATTACCTGGCCCAGCAGCCGTGGATAGATCCTGCGCGCATTTATCTTGGTGGCCATAGCACTGGGGGTACTCTGGTATTGATGGTGGCAGAGGCCAGCAAGCGCTTCAGGGCAGTGTTTTCATTTGGCCCGGTAGCTAATTTGCGAGATTATGGGAATATGATACCTGTCAATTTTGAAAAGTTGAGTTATGCGGAACAACTGGTGCGTGCACCCTACTACTGGTTGCCGTCTGTTCAAAGCCCTGTATTCATTATTGAAGGAGTGGACGGCAATATCGATTCACTCGAGTTCTTGCGAGGTAAATCCCGCAATCCCTATATCAAATTCTTGTCGGTCAAAGGAGCTTCGCATTTTACGATTTTGGCTCCCGCAAACGATCTGATCGCCAGAAAAATTCTGTTGGATGATGGGTCTGTCAGCAACATCAGCCTGACAGAAAGTGAAATGATCAACGAACTTTCAAAGAAATAGTTAACAAGACATATTTTCAAAAGGCGCGTGATGCGCCTTTTTTTCATCATGGAGTGTGTACTGCTTGTACGCTAATATGTGCAAACATTTGAACTATTAGCGAAACAGGGACTAGCATGTCAGAAAATATCCGTCCTGAACCAGGATTCAATACCGGCATCATCCACAATGAATATGTTGCACCAGAAGGTTTTGCTGCCTTCCCGGTTGGCATACATCATGCATCCACGGTCTTGTTTGAAAATGTCGCCGCGATGCGCGAGCGTAGCTGGCAAGATAAATCGGCATATACCTATGGCTTGCATGGTACGCCTACCAGTTTCACTCTGGAGGCTAGACTGGCAGAGATAGAGAAAGGTAAATTCTGCCTGCTCGCACCCAGTGGCCTCGCGGCAATTACGCTGGTCGATATGGCGTTTTTACAGAGTGGTGATCATGTCCTGATCCCGGATAATGCCTACGGCCCCAATCGCGATCTGGCGGACTGGTTATCACGCAGTTTTGGCATCAGTGTGCAGTATTACGATCCCCTGATCGGTGCTGGTATTGCAGAGCTGATTGTGGAAAATACCCGGCTGATCTGGGTAGAGGCACCAGGCTCCGTTACGATGGAAGTGCCGGATGTGCCAGCGATATGTGCTGTTGCCCATGCGCGCGGTGTGTTGGTGGCGATGGATAATACCTGGTCGGCAGGGCTTGCGTTTGCTGCTTTTGAGCATGGTGTGGATATCATCATGCAGGCGCTGACCAAATACCAGAGCGGTGGTTCGGATGTTTTGATGGGGGCAGTGATTACCCGTGACAAGACACTTAATACCCGATTGCAGCTGGCGCACATGCGCCTGGGTTTTGGTGTCGGTATGGATGATGTTTATCTGGTACTGCGCAATTTGCCTACGCTGCAACTGCGTTTTAATGCGCACGATCAAAGTGCCCGCAAGATTGCAGCATGGCTGGCTGAACAGCCAGAAATCAGTAAGGTTTTGCATCCGGCATTGCCGGATTGTCCTGGGCATGCAATCTGGCAGCGTGACTTTACCGGGGCGGGTGGTTTGTTTTCGGTGTTGTTTGATGCAAGCTATAGCGAAGAGCAAACTGACCGCTTTGTCGATAGTTTGAAATTGTTCAAGCTAGGCTATAGCTGGGGCGGGGCGCATAGCTTATGTGTGCCATATCGCATGCAGTATATGCGTAGCAACTGGACAGAGTCCGGCATACTGGTGCGTTTCAATATAGGTTTGGAAGATACGCAAGACCTGATTGCTGACATAGAGCAGGCCTTGACGATGCTGACTTGAAAACCATGGCTGCTATTGATGCAGCCTTGGCTTTCAGGCTTATTTATTTTTACTTATTTACTTGCTAGCGCTACTTGCAGCAGCATCAGACGCAGGAGCAGACGTGGTATTTGCCTCAGATGCAGCAGCGGGCAAGCTTGCTGGCGCTGGTGCTGGTTCTGGGGTGCTGGCAGAAGCCGAGTGAACCTCAGTTGGATTATGACCAGCAGCTTCACCTTGCATACTGACTTTATCACCCGCTTTAAAAATCAGGAACAGGGCAGCGGCTGCAAAAATAATAAAGCCGACGAGAATTTTCCACATAGTTGTCTCCAAGGTTCAATTTTTAAGATGAAGCAAGCTTAGATGGGCTTGCTTACATCATTCTTGCATTGACGCCTGAAGATAAAAAAGCCAAAAAAAAGAGTGAATTTCCTAAAAAATTCACTCTTCCTCAATGCATCCCCGCAAGCGGGGATGGGTTTGCCTGTAGCTTAAGCTGCCAGCAATTGACGTAATACAAATGGCAAGATACCGCCATGTTTGTAGTAGTCAACTTCGATAGGAGTATCGATGCGCAACAAGACTTTAACTTCTTTCTTTTCACCGTTGGCACGGTGGATCACCAGAGTTGCTTCTTGCTGTGGCTTGATCTCATCTTCTATACCTTTGAGGTCGAAAGATTCGTTGCCAGTAATGTGCAAAGTATCAACGCTGTCAGTACCGAGGAATTGCAGTGGCAATACACCCATGCCAACCAGGTTGGAGCGGTGGATACGCTCAAAAGAACGGGCGATGACAGCTTTTACGCCCAGCAATTGAGTACCTTTTGCTGCCCAGTCACGGGAAGAGCCTGTGCCGTATTCTTCACCACCAAAAATCATGGTTGGCGTGCCATCAGCAACATATTTCATCGCTGCGTCATAGATCGCCATTTGTTCGCCAGTTGGCTGGAACAGGGTTTCGCCGCCTTCAACACGAGAGCCATCTTCCTTGGCCGGGATCATAAGGTTTTTGATACGCACGTTGGCAAATGTGCCGCGCATCATGATTTCATGGTTACCACGGCGTGAGCCGTAGGAGTTGAAATCGGCTTTTAGTACGCCGTTTTCTTTCAGCCATTTACCTGCAGGGCTGGATTCCTTGATGGCGCCAGCTGGGGAGATGTGGTCAGTCGTGATGGAGTCACCGAACACGCCCAGTGCACGTGCAGCAGTGATGCCAGTCGCGGCTGCTTTTGGTTCCATTGTGAAGTCAGCAAAGAATGGTGGCTCAGCAATGTAAGTGGAAGCAGGCCAGTTGTAAACATCGCCTTCTGCGACGCCCTGGATGTTTTCCCACAGTTTGCCGGGAGCACCTTTAACGTCTGCGTAGTTTTCCTTGAAGGTTTTGGAGTTCATCGCGAACTTCATCAGTTTGCTGATTTCTGCGCTGGTAGGCCAGATGTCGCCGAGGAAAATGTCCTTGCCTTTAACGCGGCCAACCGGCTCTGTCATCAGGTCGCGGGTCATATTGCCAGCGATGGCGTAAGCAACTACCAAAGGAGGGGAGGCCAGGAAGTTGGAGCGGATGTTCGGGTGTATACGTGCTTCAAAGTTGCGGTTACCAGACAGGATGGCAGATGCCACGATGTCGTTGGCAGCAATTGCTTCGTTCATCGCAGGTGTCAGATCGCCAGCATTGCCGATACAGGTAGTGCAGCCATAAGCTGTCACGCCGAAACCCAGTTTTTCCAGGTAAGGCAACAAGCCTGCTGCTTCCAGGTATTTAGTCACAACGCGCGAGCCAGGAGCCAGCGAAGTTTTGATATGAGGGGCTACTTTCAAACCAGCTTCAACTGCCTTCTTGGCCAGCAAGCCAGCAGCCAGCAAGACGCTAGGATTGGATGTGTTGGTGCAGGAAGTAATCGCAGCAATCAATACGTCGCCGTTTTTGACATTCACACCATCAGTATTAGTGTATACCGTGTTCAGGTCTTCTGCTTTTTTGTTGAAGCCATTCTCTGCTGTTGGCTTGGAGAACAGATCTGCAAAAGTGGATTTGACGTTGCCGATTTCGATACGGTCTTGCGGGCGCTTAGGGCCGGCCAAGGACGGTGCAACCGTGGCCAGATCGAGGCTGATTTCTGTCGTGTAGTCGATTTCGCCAGCAGCAGGGATGCCGAACATTTTCTGAGCTTTGAAATAGCCTTCGAATGCGTCGATTTCTGCTTTGGTACGGCCTGTACCTTTGAAGTAATCGATAGTCGCTTCATCAACAGGGAAGAAGCCCATCGTTGCGCCGTATTCCGGAGCCATGTTAGCGATAGTCGCGCGGTCTGTCAGGGACAGAGAGCGTGTGCCTTCGCCAAAGAATTCAACAAACTTGCCAACAACCTTGGCTTTACGCAGCAATTCGGTGATAGTCAATACCAGATCTGTTGCTGTGCAGCCTTCACGCAGTGCGCCAGTCAGGTTCACGCCAACAACGTCAGGTGTCAGGAAGTAAACCGGTTGACCCAGCATGCCGGCTTCTGCCTCGATACCGCCTACACCCCAGCCAACTACACCGATACCATTGATCATGGTGGTGTGGGAATCTGTACCTACCAGTGTGTCTGGGTAGTAGACTTCATTTTTCTTGGCATCTTTGACTTTGTGGACGCCGCGTGCCAGGTATTCCAGATTAACCTGGTGAACGATACCAAAGCCTGGAGGAACCACGCCAAAAGTATCAAATGCCTGCATGCCCCATTTCATGAACTGGTAACGCTCGTTATTGCGTTGGAACTCCAGTTTCATGTTCAGGTCCAGCGCTTTCTTTTCGCGGAAATGATCGATCTGCACGGAGTGATCAACCACCAGATCAACTGGAACCAGCGGTTCGATATTTTTTGCATTTTTGCCTTGTTTGGCAGCAACGTTACGCATCGCAGCCAGATCAGCCAGCAAAGGTACGCCGGTAAAATCTTGCAGGACAACGCGGGATACCACGAAAGGGATTTCGTCTGTGCGGGCTGCAGTTGCACCCCAGTTCGCCAGTTGTTTGACGTGCTCTTCAGTGACTTTTTTTCCGTCGCAATTACGCAGCACCGATTCCAGAACGATACGGATGGACACTGGCAGGCGCGAAATATTTACGCCGAGATTTTTTTCCAATGCAGGCAGGGAAAAGAACTTGCCTTTCTTGGTGTCTGAAATTTTAAAATCTTTCAGGGTTTTGAATGCATCTTTGTACGCATTTTGGCTCATGGCTCTTCCTCTTATTTACAAAAATCAACGATCAAAAAATAATTACATCAAATTACTGCAATATCCACTCAATACCCACTCAACTCCATCCGGTCATACTGAGCAAATATTGCATGTTATGGCACCAGGACTTACTTGACTGGCGCTGCACCGGTATCTTTGCTATTCACTTCTGCCAGTGACGCTGCTTCTGTCTTGCATTCATTGGCTAATTGCTGGCCCTTGTGCGAATCCAGTAACAAGCCTTTGGCGGGAATACCTATCCAGACAAAACCGGACTTGCGGTTTTCAAAGCGCACAGCACCTGTTGTGGTATCGACCTTGGTCAGGCGGTACAGGCGTTTTTTCCAGCGCATGGCCACATGCTCTGCGTCTTCAGGGTTGGTGTACATAGTCAGGGAGTTGCCGAGCTCGCATTTGTACTCGAAGTTCTTGTGTAGGGCCACGTCTGGTTCCGGCTCGTCATCTTCTTTTGTTGCCTGGGCAGCGGCAGGTTTTGCTGCCTTTGCTGTGGATTTGGTTTTGCTGCGTGGTGCTTCCACTGCATTGGCGTTGGTGGCAAGCATGGTGCATGCGGCAAATGCCAGGCTGATAAAAGAAAGTAATTTCATGGTGTCTCCTAGAGTAACTCTTGTGCTGCTGCCGGTAATGCGATTTGCCCCGACTGGGCTCGTCTTAAAATTGTCCAATAATAGCGGTAACTGGCTCTGTCATGTAACTGTCCTTGCCATTGTATGGGTCCCCAGTCCTGTTTTTTTGCCTGGCTCAGGATGCCGATGGCATCCTGGATGTGGTTTTCGTTGGGGGAAAAGGCCGCAATGACAGGCCGTATCTGGTCTGGATGTATGCTCCACATGCGCATGTAGCCGCATTCACTGGCTGCGCGATGTGCGTCATCTGCCACGACGCTGGTGTCTTTGATCTCGGTGGTGACATTGTGTGAAGCCACTTTGCCATAGCGATGGCAGGCCGCAGCAATTTCCAGTTTGGCCCGCAAGACCAGGGGATGGCTGAACTGCCCAGGTGAACGCATCGCCCATGCAGGTATGGCGCCAAAATGGGAGGATACGAAATCCATCAAACCAAATGACAAGCATTCTACCTGGGGCAGGGCGGCAATCTGCTGCACTTCTGCCAGTGCGCCATGGGTTTCTATCAAAACGTGAACCGGGATCAACTGGCCGTCAGTTCTTTTGCCAAAATGATTAATGCGCTCAAGAGCTGTCTGCAATTCGGCAACATTGTTTATTTTGGGTAAAACCAGATAAGCAAGTTTGTCTGCGCATGCGGGCAGTATGATTTGCAGGTCTTGCTCAAATGCGGGGTGATGTACATCGTGCACCCTTACGCCAAGACGCTGAAAATGATTGTCTGTACTGTTCACTAAACCAGTGACCAGATTTGCGTGATTGATCTCGTTGCCAGCGGCCGCGCCGTCTTCGCAATCGAGAGTGATGTCAAAAACTCCGCCTAGTTCCTGTTGTAGCGCAATCGATTTGCGCATCAATTTTTCAGATCCTGCGTAATGGTCGCAGACCGGTAATATAACCGGTAAAATTTGATCCTGAAAAAGTACTGTAGATGGATGCATTACTTAATATGTCGTCGTGAATCAAGGCAGATTCCAGCGGTTGCCGGAACCTGCCCCCTTACCTGATTAACCTACCAGGTGTTTGACGCCATCACGCTCTTCTTGCAATTCTTTGAGTGTGACGTTGATGCGTTCACGAGAAAACTCGTCGATTTCCAGACCTTGAACGATAGTGTATTCGCCGTTCTCTGTTGTCACAGGGAAGCCGAACATGGTGCCTTCAGGGATGCCATAAGAGCCATCGGAAGGAATACCCATTGTTGTCCATTTGCCATCTGTGCCCAGCAACCAGTCACGTACGTGGTCGATTGCTGCGTTTGCTGCAGAAGCTGCAGAAGACAGGCCGCGCGCTTCGATAATCGCCGCGCCGCGTTTGCCAACTGTAGGCAGGAATACATCTTTGTTCCAGACTTGATCATTGATCAGGTCTTTGACAGATGCGCCATCTACTGTCGCGAAGCGATAGTCAGCGTACATGGTTGGGGAGTGGTTGCCCCATACGCACAGTTTTTCAACTGCAGCAACTGGCTTGCCAACTTTGGCAGCCACTTGAGACAAGGCGCGGTTGTGATCCAGGCGCAGCATTGCTGTGAAGTTTTTCGCTGGCAGGGAAGGTGCCGATTTCATCGCGATGTAAGCATTGGTATTGGCTGGGTTGCCAACGACCAAAACTTTAACATTGCGGGATGCTACTGCATCCAGTGCCTTGCCTTGTACAGTGAAAATCTGTGCATTGGCTTCCAGCAGATCTTTGCGTTCCATGCCTGGGCCGCGTGGACGTGCACCAACCAGCAAGGCGACGTCGATATCTTTGAACGCTGTCATTGGATCGCTGTGAGCTGACATGCCAGCTAACAGTGGGAATGCGCAGTCGTCGATTTCCATCATTACGCCTTTCAGCGCTTTCTGGGCTTTTTCGTCAGGAATTTCCAATAATTGCAGAATCACTGGCTGGTCTTTGCCCAGCATGTCGCCATTGGCGATACGGAACAGAAGGGAATAGCCAATTTGGCCTGCGGCGCCTGTAACAGCTACGCGCATAGGGGATTTCGCCATGATGCATCTCCGAAGTGGTGTGAAAACGATGTTCAAACAATTGCAGCGACTGATAAGCCGACGCTATGTAAAACACTTAATGATACCGTTGAAAGCGCTGTCAGTCAGCCAAAATCCGCTGCAAACATGTTTTCGTCCTTTACATTGAAAGCGTTCGGACTATATTGCTTGGTGTGACTGCTTTGTGACAGATCGATAGTTGAGGGCGGCCTGATGCAGACCCCAACTATTATTTGTACGGGAGTGTAGGTCGTGTGGGGCTAAGTGTCAATCAATATCTTATGTCTTATATAAGACATATCACTTAGTTTTTGTTCTGGACGTGCTGGGTGGTTTTGTGGTGAAATTGCAGTCTATGAATTCAATCATACCAACCGCAAATAATCCGATTGTTACCCCGGCTACTCCAGGTGCTGGCGTCGGCGCATCGTCTTTGAGTGCTTCTCCCACCTTTAGTCCATTATATCAGCAGATCAAAGCCCTGATTACCCAGAGCCTGCAATCCGGTGAGTGGAAGCCAGGTGAGTTAATTCCCAGTGAGATGGAGTTGGCCAGTCGCTTCAAGGTCAGTCAGGGTACAGTGCGCAAGGCGATTGATGAATTGTCGGCTGAAAATCTGGTCGTGCGTCGGCAGGGTAAAGGTACTTTTGTCGCCACTCACCATGAGGCGCGTTCGCAGTTCCGCTTCTTGCGTCTGGCACCTGATGAGGGCGTGCCACATTATCCTGAAAACCGCATCATTGAAGTCAAGCGTATGCGTGCGCCGGCAGAAGTGGCGCGTTTGCTTGATATTAAATCTGGCGACTCCGTCGTTTTTATCCGACGTGTTCAATCTTTTTCTGGCGTCCCCACTATTCTTGATGACCTGTGGTTGCCCGGCTCCATCTTCAAGGGCCTGACCGCTGAGCGTCTCAATGAATACAAGGGTCCGATGTACGGTTTATTTGAAACTGAATTTGGCACGCACATGATACGGGCTTCTGAGCAAATCAGGGCCGTTTGTGCAGATGCAGCGATAGCTGATTTGTTAAATGTCGATGCAGGTACGCCTTTGCTCAATGTGGAGCGCGTTTCTTTTACTTATGGTGACAAGCCGGTTGAGTTGCGCCGCGGTTTATATCTGACGATGAATCATCACTACAGAAATGAATTGAGCTAAATCAATCAGGTATTTGATTTGCTGTGGTTTTTGGGTGTGAAAAGTCTCGTGAGCTGCAATTTTGCTGGCTCAGCATGTATGGGGCTTTAGGTTTAAGATAGCGATATTTTGTTAATCGTGATGATTTTTGTTGGTGCAATGCACCAAAATGAGCGAAAATTGCAAGGTTTATGTACAGACTAGTTAATGGGGAGATTATTTATGTCTGAAGTTGTAAGAACCAAGCCACGCTTTGGTGTAATGCGCTTGATAGATGCAACCGGTTACCGGTTGCCGCTGGCAGGCTTTGTTTCCATCTTGCACCGGGCAAGTGGAATGCTGATGTTCCTGTTGTTGCCATTCATCTTGTATTTGCTAGATAAGAGTTTGACATCAGAAGCAACATTTGCCGAACTGCAGGCATTGACATCTGGTGTTTTCGTCAAGCTGATCATCCTGGCTTTGTCATGGGCTTATCTGCACCATTTCTGCGCTGGTGTCCGTCACTTGCTGATGGATCTGCACTATGGCCTCGACAAGGATAGCGCACGTCAGTCAGCAGTGAGTGTGTTGGCGATCAGTCTTGTGCTGGCAGCATTGATAGCCTTGAAACTGTTCGGAGTATTCTAAAAATGGCAAATAATAATATTGGACCAAAGCGCCTGGTCGTGGGAGCTAGTTACGGTTTACGTGACTGGCTGGCGCAGCGTGTTACTGCCATCGTCATGGCACTGTACACCGTCATTTTGCTTGGTTTGTTTTTGACAGGTAAAAATTTCAATCAGGCTGGCTGGACTGGCATATTTGCCATGCAATGGTTCAAACTGGCGACTTTCTCTGTTGTCATCTGCCTGCTGTATCACGCCTGGGTTGGTATGCGTGATATCTGGATGGATTATGTGACGCACAATGTATTTGTTCGTCTGGTATTTCAAGTTGCCACTATTCTGTGGCTGATTGCTTGTGCTGGCTATGCTGCACAGATTTTGTGGAGAGTATAAAAGTGGCTGCAATTAAATCCACAATCCCTAGCCGCCGTTTTGATGCGGTCATCGTTGGTGCTGGCGGTTCCGGCATGCGTGCTTCGCTGCAATTGGCAGAAGCTGGCCTGAATGTTGCCGTACTGTCTAAAGTATTTCCTACTCGTTCTCATACAGTGGCTGCGCAGGGCGGTATTGGTGCTTCCCTTGGTAATATGTCGGAAGACAACTGGTACTGGCATATGTTTGACACGGTCAAGGGTTCTGATTATCTGGGTGACCAGGACGCGATCGAATTCATGTGTCGTGAAGCTCCAAAAGTCGTGTATGAGCTCGAACATTTTGGCATGCCTTTTGACCGTAATGCGGATGGCACGATTTATCAGCGTCCTTTCGGCGGCCATACTGCCAATTTTGGTGAAAAGCCAGTGCAGCGTGCCTGCGCTGCAGCTGACCGTACCGGTCACGCCTTGCTGCACACTTTGTATCAACGTAACGTCCGCGCCCGTACCCATTTCTTTGTTGAGTGGATGGCAATTGACCTGATCCGCGATGCGGAAGGTGATGTGCTGGGCGTTGTTGCGCTGGAAATGGAAACTGGCGAAGTCATGATGCTGGAAGCCAAAACCACGATATTTGCCACAGGCGGTGCCGGTCGTATCTGGCAAGCTTCTACCAATGCATTTATCAATACCGGTGACGGTATGGGCATGGCGGCTCGTGCTGGTCTGCCACTCGAAGATATGGAATTCTGGCAATTCCACCCAACCGGTGTTGCCGGTGCTGGCGTCCTGATTACCGAAGGTGTGCGAGGTGAGGGCGGTATTCTGGTGAATAGCCAGGGTGAGCGCTTCATGGAACGTTATGCGCCTACACTGAAAGATCTGGCCCCACGTGACTTCGTTTCCCGTTCCATGGATCAGGAAATTAAAGAAGGCCGTGGCTGTGGTCCTAATAAAGATCACGTCATGCTGGACTTGCGTCATATCGGTGCTGACACTATTCAAAAACGTTTGCCATCGATTCTGGAAATCGCGCATAAGTTTGCCAACGTGGATGCAACCAAAGAGCCGATTCCTGTCGTTCCTACGATTCACTATCAGATGGGTGGTATCCCTACCAACATCTATGGTCAGGTAGTAGCTCCGAAAAACGGTGGCAGCGAAATCGTCAATGGTTTGTATGCAATTGGTGAATGTGCCTGTGTATCCGTGCATGGTGCAAACCGTCTGGGTACGAACTCCCTGCTTGATTTGCTGGTGTTTGGCCGTGCAGCAGGTAATCATGTGGTTGCCAGTAACCTCAAGGCGCGCAGCAATAAAGATTTGCCTGCTGATGCAGCTGATCTGGCGCTGTCACGTTTGTCCAAGCTGGAAACCAGCACTGGTTCCGAGCGCGTACAAGATGTTGCCAACGCGATTCGCGGCACCATGCAGCAATACTGCGGCGTGTTCCGCACGGATGAATTGCTGCAAACCGGCTACAAGAAAATTATGGAGCTTGATGAGCGTCGCAAGCATGTTTCTTTCAAGGATAAATCCAAGGTCTTCAATACTGCACGTGTAGAAGCACTGGAACTGGATAACCTGATCGAAACAGCCAAGGCAACGATTACATCTGCCGCCGCCCGTAAAGAATCCCGTGGTGCGCATGCACATCGCGATTATGAACAGCGCGACGACGTTAACTGGATGAAGCACACCTTGTGGTATTCCGAAGGCAATCGCCTCGACTACAAGCCAGTCGTGACCAAGCCACTGACTGTAGAAACCTTCAAACCAAAACCACGTACATTCTAAAGAGATACCGATATGGCACGTACACTGAAATTTAAAATCTATCGCTACGATCCGGACAAGGATGCCAAGCCTTACATGCAAGACTTGACCGTTGAGTTGCAAGACACTGACAAGATGTTGCTGGATGCTTTGCAGCGTATCAAGTCTGATGTCGATGATTCTCTGGCGTTGCGCCGCTCATGCCGTGAAGGTGTGTGTGGTTCTGACGCGATGAACATCAATGGCAAGAATGGCCTGGCTTGTACCACCAACCTGAATGAATTGAGCGAACCTATCATTTTGCGTCCTTTGCCAGGCTTACCTGTCATTCGCGACTTGATCGTCGATATGACGCAATTCTTCAAGCAATACAATTCGATCAAGCCTTACCTGATGAATGATTCCATTCCTCCGGAAAAAGAACGTCTGCAGACGCCTGCAGAGCGTGAAGAGCTCGATGGTTTGTATGAGTGCATCCTGTGCGCATGCTGCTCCACATCATGCCCATCTTTCTGGTGGAATCCTGATAAGTTTGTTGGCCCGGCAGGTTTGTTGCAAGCGTATCGCTTTATTGCTGATTCCCGTGATGAAGCAACTGGTGCCCGTCTCGATAATCTGGAAGATCCATATCGTTTGTTCCGTTGCCACACCATCATGAATTGTGTGGACGTCTGTCCAAAAGGCCTGAATCCTACCCGTGCTATCGGTAAGATCAAGGAACTGATGGTGCGTCGCGCAGTCTAATTTTGTAATCTGGATTTGCAACTTGGGTTTGTGGCTTAAGTTCAAAGTCAGGTTTGCAGTTTAGTTTGCATAGTAGCGATGTCTGATGGCATCGCTACTATTTCATGCGGTTTTCCAGGCAAGCTGAGAGCCGCATGAAATAGTCAGTATGGAAGAGAATTAATTATGTCTGAGTCACAAGCTATATCCCATCAAAGCGACCCGGTAAAGCGGGCCAGGCTGCGGTGGCGGGCAAGGCGAGGTTTATTGGAAAACGATCTTATCTTGACGCGTTTTCTGGATGCCAATGAAGAATCCCTGACAGATGAGGAAGTGGATGCTTTTAGCTGCCTGATGGAGTTGCCGGACAATACATTAATGGATCTGATCATGGCCAAGACAAAACCGGAAGCCGAAGTCGATCTGCCTCATGTACATGCATTATTGCTGCGTCTGCAAACGGCGTAAGTCAATTTGATTTTTTGTGTTTTTTTGATTAACGACTCACCTCTTATCTGAAGGAAGAGCCATGACAAATTCTGAAACAAAAGCCACCCTATCATTCTCCGATGGCTCACCAGCCCTGGAAATGCCGATTTACAAGGGCTCTATTGGTCCTGATGTCATCGACATCCGTAAATTGTATGGTTCTACCGGCATGTTCACCTATGACCCAGGTTTCATGTCCACGGCAGCATGTAATTCTTCCATTACTTATATTGACGGCGATAAAGGCGAGCTGCTGTATCGCGGCTACCCTATTGAGCAACTGGCAGTCAATGGTGGCGATTTCCTGGAAACCTGCTATCTGTTGTTGAATGGCGAACTGCCAACGGCAGATCAAAAGAAAGAATTTGTAGCGACTGTCACCAATCACACCATGGTGCATGAGCAGATGCAATTCTTCTTCCGCGGCTTCCGCCGTGATGCGCATCCTATGTCGGTATTGGTCGGTACAGTTGGTGCACTGGCATCTTTCTACCATGATTCGCTGGATATCAATGATCCACATCACCGCGAAGTGTCAGCTATCCGCCTGATCGCCAAGATGCCTACACTGGTAGCGATGGCCTATAAGTATTCTATCGGCCAGCCTTTCGTGTATCCACGCAATGACTTGTCTTACAGCGCGAACTTCATGCACATGATGTTCTCTACGCCATGTGAGCCATACAAAACCAATGAAGTGCTGGTACGCGCCTTGGATCGTATCCTGATCCTGCACGCAGATCATGAGCAAAATGCTTCTACATCGACAGTGCGCCTGGCGGGTTCTTCTGGTGCCAATCCATTTGCTTGTATCGCTGCTGGTATCGCATGTCTGTGGGGTCCTGCTCACGGTGGTGCGAATGAAGCTGCCTTGAGCATGTTGGAAGAAATCGGTAGCGTCGATAATATTCCTGAGTTCATCGCTCAAGTCAAAGACAAGAACTCTGGCGTCAAGCTGATGGGCTTTGGTCACCGTGTTTACAAAAACTATGATCCACGCGCCAAACTGATGCGTGAAACTTGCTATGAAGTGCTGCAAGAACTGGGTCTGCAAGATGATCCATTGTTCAAGCTGGCCATGGCTCTGGAGAAAATCGCGCTGGAAGACGAATACTTCGTCAGCCGCAAGCTGTATCCTAACGTCGATTTCTACTCTGGTATCGTACAACGTGCACTGGGCATCCCAACTGCATTGTTCACCGGTATCTTTGCCCTGGCACGTACAGTAGGCTGGATCGCTCAGTGGAAAGAAATGATTTCTGATCCAGAGCAAAAAATTGGCCGTCCACGTCAATTGTTTGTTGGCTCACCTAAGCGTGATGTGCCAGCTATTGATAAACGTTAATTCGAAGCGTTAATTCAAAGGTTAATCTTTAGTTATTAGATGTTGTTGTAAAAAGCGAGTCTTTACGACTCGCTTTTTTTTTCTTCAGTAATTATGCTATGCTTCGCCACGAAAGTAATTTTTAGGAATAACTTTCGCGATCTAATCAAAAAACATATTTAAATGACATGCTTTTTGATTTGATCACGAGGATAGTTTTGAATTAAGCCCTTCCCCACAACTTGATGTGCAATCCGCTAACCGGTCAGGCCGTGTCGCGGAAGGTTAGATTAACCCGCTAATCTCGCGAAACGCGAAGAAAGGTGAGCAAGATGATGCAACAATATAACGCTAACTCGTACTTGTTCGGCGGCAATGCGCCGTATGTAGAAGAACTGTATGAAGCGTACCTGAATAATCCCGGTTCTGTTCCTGATAATTGGCGCGCGTATTTCGACGCCATGCAAAACGTGCCTGCCGTTGATGGCTCTTCCAAGCCAGACGTTGCCCATGCACCTGTTATTGCATCGTTTGCCGAACGTGCCAAACAAGGTCCGATACGCACAGTCAATGCGACTGCTGACGCTGAAATGGGACGCAAGCGCGTCGCTGCCCAGCAACTGATCGCCGCTTATCGCTTCCTCGGTAGCCATTGGGCCAATCTGGACCCACTGCAACGCCAGGAACGCCCAAGTATTCCAGAACTGGAACCAAGTTTCTATGGCTTTACCGATGCAGATATGGACATACAGTTCAATATCAGCAATACCTATTTCGGGCCAGAAACAGCATCATTGCGCGACCTTTTGAATGCCCTGCGTGATACTTATTGCCGTTCCATCGGTGCTGAGTTCATGTACATCAGTGACCCGACAGAAAAGCGCTGGTTGCAACAAAAGCTGGAAGCGATACGCTCCACGCCATCTTTCTCTCCTGAAAAGAAAAAACACATCCTTGACCGCCTGACTGCGGCTGAAGGCCTGGAACGCTATCTGCATACCAAATATGTTGGTCAGAAGCGTTTCTCCCTGGAAGGCGGCGAAAGCTTTATTGCTTCCATGGATGAGACTATCCAGCGCGCCGGTGAGCGTGGTGTCGAAGAAATCGTTATCGGTATGGCCCATCGCGGCCGTCTGAACGTACTGGTCAACACCCTGGGTAAAATGCCTCAGGATCTGTTTGCTGAATTTGAAGGCAAACACGGTGATGACTTGCCAGCAGGCGACGTTAAATATCACCAAGGCTTCTCGTCTGATATTTCTACTCCAGGCGGCCCGGTTCACTTGTCGCTGGCGTTCAATCCTTCCCATCTGGAAATCGTTAATCCAGTGGTTGAAGGTTCTGTCAAAGCGCGTATGGACCGTCGCGGCGACAAAGATGGCTCACAAGTATTGCCTATCCTGGTACACGGCGACGCCGCGTTTGCAGGGCAGGGCGTGGTCATGGAAACCCTGAATCTGGCGCAAACTCGTGGTTACGGTACTGGTGGCACGATGCATATCGTCATCAATAACCAGATCGGTTTCACGACTTCTGATCCACGCGATTCACGTTCTACGCTGTATTGCTCCGATGTCGTCAAGATGATTGAAGCGCCAGTCATGCACGTCAATGCAGATGATCCTGAAGCAGTGGTTCTGGCGACGCAAATCGCTCTGGACTACCGTATGGAATTCAAGAAAGATATCGTTGTTGATATCATCTGCTTCCGTAAATTGGGCCATAACGAGCAAGATACACCTGCACTGACTCAGCCTTTGATGTACAAGAAAATTGGTCAGCACCCAGGTACACGCCGTATGTATGCAGACAAATTGTCTGCGCAAGGTACTATCCCGGCGGATGGTGGCGATCAGATGGTCAAAGCTTACCGTGATGCAATGGATGCCGGCAAGCACACGCATGATCCGGTTATCTCCAATTTCAAAAACAAATACGCTGTTGACTGGATTCCTTTCCTCAACCGTAAATGGACAGATGCGGCTGACACAGCCGTGCCATCCACAGAATTGAAGCGCCTGGCAGAACGCATCACAGTCGTGCCTGAAGGCTTCAAGCCACATAGCCTGGTAGAAAAAGTACTGGGTGACCGTGCAGCCATGGGCCGTGGCGATATGAACCTGGACTGGGGCATGGGCGAACATCTGGCCTACGCATCTCTGGTTTCTTCCGGTTATGCCATCCGTTTGACAGGGCAGGATGCAGGTCGCGGTACTTTCGTTCACCGCCACGCTGTTTTGCATGATCAAAACCGTGAGCGTTGGGATGCTGGTACGTACATTCCTCTGCAAAACATTTCTGACAAACAGGCACCATTTACTGTCATCGATTCCGTGTTGTCTGAAGAAGCGGTATTGGGCTTTGAATATGGTTACTCCACAGCAGAGCCAAATACCCTGACTATCTGGGAAGCGCAATTCGGCGATTTCGCCAATGGTGCCCAGGTTGTGATCGATCAATTCATCAGCTCTGGTGAAGTGAAATGGGGCCGCGCATCCGGTCTGGTCATGATGCTGCCGCATGGTTATGAAGGTCAGGGTCCTGAGCATTCATCTGCTCGCCCAGAACGCTTCCTGCAACTGTGCGCTGACAACAATATGCAAGTGGTTCAGCCTACTTCTGCGTCCCAGATTTTCCATCTGTTGCGTCGTCAGATGATACGCATGTTCCGCAAGCCTCTGGTCATCATGACACCAAAGTCCTTGTTGCGTAACAAGGATGCAGGTTCACCTTTGTCCGACCTGGCTAAAGGCAGCTTCCAGACAGTCATCGGTGAGGTTGACGATAAGATTGATGCGAAGAAGGTCAAGCGCGTTATCGCTTGCTCCGGCAAAGTGTATTACGACCTGGTCAATGCCCGTAAAGAACGTGGTCAGTCTGATACGGCAATTGTCCGTGTCGAACAACTGTATCCTTTCCCGCACAAGAGTTTTGTTGCTGAACTGAAAAAATTCCCGAACATGGCGGAATTGGTTTGGGCACAAGATGAGCCGCAAAATCAGGGACCATGGTTCCAGATCCAGCACAATATTTTTGAAAGCCTGGAAGAAGGTCAAAAACTTGCTTATGCAGGTCGTCCAGCTAGTGCATCGCCAGCTGTCGGTTACTATGACAAGCACTATGCACAACAAAAAGCTTTGCTGGAAACGGCATTTTCCAAACTCAAAGGCTTTGTCCTGACCAAATAATGACGCGATGCGACATCAGAAGCTGATGTCGCATTTGGCTACCCGAATCGGAGAGTAAAAAAATGGCAATTATCGAAGTAAAAGTTCCTCAGTTATCTGAGTCCGTCGCAGAAGCAACCCTGTTGTCCTGGCATAAAAAAGTTGGTCAGGAAGTCGGCCGCGACGAAAACCTGATCGATGTAGAAACAGACAAAGTCGTACTGGAACTGCCAGCACCTGACGCTGGCGTGATAACACAAATCATCAAGGGCGATGGCAGCACTGTCGTTGCCGGTGAAATCATTGCGATTATCGATACTGATGCATCTGCAAAAGTAAGCCCAATGGAAGTATCCGCAGCTCCTGTTACTGTAGCTGCCGCATCTGCTCCCGCTGCTGACGCAAAATCTTCTGCTGGTGTTGCGATGCCAGCAGCAGCAAAAATCCTGTCAGAAAATAACCTGACTGCAGCGCAAGTTGACGGTTCCGGCAAAGATGGCCGTGTTACCAAAGGTGATGCATTGGCAGCCGTAGCCGCCAAACCTGCCGCAGCACCAGTAGTTGCCCCTCTGGCGGCACCTGCAGCTGGCAAGTCAGCACTGCAACAAGTCGCTGCTCCAACGATCGCCAGCCTGGGTGACCGTCCTGAAGAACGCGTACCGATGAGCCGTTTGCGTGCACGTATCGCTGAACGTCTGGTGCAATCGCAATCCACTAACGCTATTCTGACTACCTTTAACGAAGTCAACATGGCACCAGTCATGGACTTGCGTAACAAGTACAAAGACAAGTTTGAAAAAGAACATGGCGTGAAACTGGGTTTCATGTCTTTCTTCGTCAAGGCTGCTGTTGCTGCATTGAAAAAATACCCTATCATCAACGCTTCTGTTGATGGCAACGACATCGTCTATCACGGTTACTTCGACATCGGTATCGCTGTTGGTTCCCCGCGCGGCCTGGTAGTGCCTATCCTGCGCAATGCGGATCAAATGACGATTGCTGAAATCGAAAAGAAAATCGGCGAATTTGGTGCCAAGGCAAAAGACGGCAAACTGACACTGGACGATTTGTCTGGTGGTACGTTCTCCATCTCGAATGGTGGTACTTTCGGTTCCATGTTGTCTACACCTATTATCAACCCACCACAATCCGCAATTTTGGGCGTGCATGCGACCAAGGACCGTGCTGTAGTTGAAAATGGTCAGATCGTGATCCGTCCTATGAATTACCTGGCTATGTCTTATGACCATCGTATCATTGACGGTCGTGAAGCAGTTCTGGGTCTGGTGGCAATGAAAGACGCGCTGGAAGATCCAGCCCGCCTGTTGCTTGATCTGTAATTCAGGTTCAACACGCAAAGCGAGAATCATTCCGTGAATATCGCTGACGAAATCAAACGTCTGCATGAACTGCATCAGGCAGGAGCCCTGTCTGATGCAGAATTTGCACAAGCCAAAGCCAGATTGCTGGCAACTGGCGACACTTCCGCATCTGGCAACCAGCAGGGTCAGGGTTTCAACCATTTGAACCAGTTTCGCCGGTCAAAAAGTGACCAGTGGCTGGGTGGTATCTGTGGTGGCCTGGGCCAATTTACTGGCCTGGATTCCTGGATCTGGCGTTTGATGTTTGTCTTCTTCAGTCTTTACTTTGGTGCCGGCGTAGTGGCCTATCTGCTGGCCTGGATATTCATCCCCGAAGAGAGCTGAAAAGCACAAAGCAAAGCTTGAACTTCACGTCTAAAGTCATGGCCAGATTCATCGCTAAATTCATCTATATAAAATCAGGATATTTTCATGAGCAAACAATTTGACGTCGTCGTTATCGGTGGTGGCCCTGGCGGCTACATCGCCGCAATCCGCGCTGCCCAACTGGGGTTTTCTACTGCCTGTATCGATGCATGGACCAACGAAAAAGGTGGCCCGGCTCCAGGTGGTACTTGCACAAATGTAGGTTGCATTCCATCCAAGGCACTGTTGCAGTCTTCCGAACACTATGAGCATGCTGGCCATGCTTTCGCTGACCACGGTATCAATGTACAAGGCCTGGGCCTTGACGTTGCCAAAATGCTGGGTCGCAAGAACACTATCGTCAAGCAAAACAATGACGGTATCCTGTTCCTGTTTAAAAAGAATAAAGTGACTTTCTTCCACGGCCATGGTTCGTTTGTTAAAGGCGATGCAGGTGCCTATGAAATCAAGGTGGCTGGCAAGACAGAAGAAACTATCACAGGCAAACACATCATCTTGGCGACAGGCTCGAATGCACGTGCATTGCCTGGTGCTGCATTTGATGAAACGACCATCCTGTCGAACGATGGCGCATTGAAGATCTCAGAAGTACCGAAAAAACTCGGCGTTATCGGCGCTGGTGTGATTGGTCTGGAAATGGGTAGCGTATGGCGTCGTCTGGGTGCTGAAGTGACCGTGTTGGAAGCATTGCCAACTTTCCTTGGCGCTGTGGATGAGCAAATTGCTAAAGAAGCACACAAGCTGTTTGTCAAACAAGGCCTGTCCATCAATCTGGGCGTCAAGATAGGCGAGATCGTCAATGGCGGCAGCGATGTGACTGTCAACTACACTGATGACAAAGGCGCTGAGCACAAGGCAGTGTTTGACAAACTGATCATCTCTATTGGCCGTACACCTAACACCAATGGTTTGAATGCTGAAGCTGTTGGCCTGCAACTCGATGAACGTGGTTTCATCGCGGTTGATGGTGATTGCAAAACCAATCTGGCGAATGTCTGGGCTGTAGGCGACGTGGTACGTGGCCCTATGCTGGCACATAAGGCAGAAGAAGAGGGTGTTGCCGTGGCTGAACGTATCGCTGGTCAGCATGGCCATGTAAACTTCAATACCATCCCATGGGTCATCTACACATCTCCGGAAATCGCATGGGTAGGTCGTACTGAGCAGCAATTGAAGGCTGATGGCGTGGCTTACAAAGCCGGCACTTTCCCGTTCATGGCGAATGGCCGTGCGCGTGCGCTGGGTGATACTTCAGGCATGGTCAAGTTCCTGGCAGATGCAACGACAGATGAAATCCTGGGCGTGCACATCGTCGGTCCTATGGCATCTGAATTGATTTCCGAAGCTGTAGTAGCGATGGAATTCAAGGCATCGGCAGAAGACATCGCCCGTATTTGCCATGCACATCCATCTCTGTCTGAAGCAACGAAAGAAGCCGCATTGGCAGTCGATAAGCGCTCATTGAATTTCTGATTCAAGTCGCTTGTTTGAAACATGGGTGTAAATTTGCGCCCACATTGGCAGCGCACTCTGTCCTCAGTTTGATTGGGGTAGGGTGCGTCGCTTTTTACCCGCCTGCCATGCGCAGGCAAGCCAGCAAAGATAGTATCCCTCGCCCATGAATGTCATAGAGTATTATCAGGATGCCTTGAGTCAGCGCGGTTTTCAGGCCGATGAGGCACAAAAACGTGCGGTTGATCGCCTGCAGACAGCCTATGAAGAATGGGTGGAGTACAAGGGCAAGCGTGCGAATAAATTTACTCGCTTGATCACCCGTCCTGAAGTGCCGCGGGGCGTTTATATGTGGGGCGGAGTCGGGCGCGGCAAATCATTTTTGATGGATAGTTTTTATTCGGTTGTGCCAGTGGTGCGCAAAACCCGCTTGCACTTTCACGAATTCATGCGTGCCGTGCACCGGCAGCTGGACGAACTCAAAGGCGTGGCAGATCCGCTCGATGAAGTGGCACGCAGAATCGCCAAAAAATATCGTCTGATTTGCTTTGATGAATTTCATGTGTCTGACGTGGCAGACGCGATGTTATTGTATAACTTGCTGAATGCCCTGTTTGAAAATGGCGTGTCTTTCGTCATGACATCGAATTACCAGCCTGATACCTTGTATCCAGATGGCCTGCATCGCGACCGCATGTTGCCAACGATTGCCTTGCTCAAAGAGAAACTCGATATTCTGAATGTCGATTCCGGCAACGATTACCGCAAGCGTGCGATGGAACAAGTGCAGGCTTACCTGACACCATTGAGTGCTGCTACCGACAAGACTTTGCGTGATATTTTTGCCCGCGTTGCAGAAACCAGTGATGAAGACCCGCAAGTCGATATTGAGGGGCGCAAACTCAAATCCCTGCGACGTGCAGGCAGTGTGATCTGGTTTGATTTTGCTACTTTATGTGGCGGCCCACGCTCACAAAATGATTATCTTGAAATCGCCAGTCGCTTTCATACTGTTGTTTTGTCTTCGATACCGCGCATGTCGGCAGCCATGTCTTCCGAGGCCAGGCGCTTCACCTGGCTCATAGACGTGTTTTACGATAACAAAGTGAAACTAATTATGTCGGCAGAAGTGCCACCCGAGGAACTTTATACCAATGGTACCTTGTCTAATGAGTTTCACAGAACAGTGTCACGCATCATAGAAATGCAATCAAAAGAATATATGGATGCTGACCAACGCCAACTTGCGGAGAATATTGCCTGATGAATCGTTTATTGCCTGTAATCCTTGCATTGTTTGCGCAAATGATATTTGCCTCGCATGCGCTGGCAACACCCGGCGGCACCGAGCTGACACAGATCGCAAATCTGTCTGCCAGCCTGGATCAAAAATATGCAGCAGGTAGTATCAGCAGTGCAGAACAGGCCGAGCTTGCCCTGCAAGAAAGTAATGCAGCACAACTGCGTTTGCAAAGCTGGTACGAACAGTCTGAGCGGGCTTGTCACGATACATTTTTTGTCAATGATTGCCTTAGCGACGTAAAGCAAAAGCGCCGTCAATACATCGTTGCTCTGCAAAGAATTTCCCTGGAAGCCAAAGCCTTGCAGCGTAAGCTCCATATAGAACAGCTTGACAGAGAATTGGCGCAACGTCAGGCCAAGCCCTGACTGCTGAGAGATTTGTAACTGGCTGTAAGTCTTTTCTCTGCTCAAATGCCGCTATTTGAAGGAGTGTCCCGGGCTTTTAGTTGCTGAGACCGGGGTAACACTGCTGGCGCAATGCCCGCAAGTGATAGCAGTCTGTTGCCTGCGGCAAGATTTGAATATGGAATCCCATCCCGCACTGCGATATAAGTATTGCAAGTCTCTAAAAATTTCCTTACAGTCTGGCGTTAGCCGCATTGGCATACTGTAATCCAAGGAAATGATATATGTGGTTTGTGGGCGCGATTATCGGCTTTATTCTGGGTGTGGCGACCGGTTCTGGTGCTGCCATGTTCTTTTTTGCTTTGACCGGCGGCTTTGTTGGATATCTGATCGCTAGTTCGCGCAAGACTAATACCGATACCAAGCCGGTGGCGAATAAACCGGTACACCAGCCTGCGCAAAGCAAACCTGTCGATGCCATGGCAGAGATGCGCCAAAAAATCTTCACGCTTGAACACCGGCTGCAAACGCTGGAACGTGAAATGGCCGAGCTCAAAGCCGGCGGCGTGATCACCAAGAATGTCGCAGCACAGCCAGAACCGGTAAGCCAGCCGGCTGCAGAAGAAAAAGCAGTGGCAGAACCCCAGGTAGCCCTTGCTGCTGCAAAAGCAGCCGACGCCAGCGCTAGCGTAGCTGTGCCGCTGACAACGGCATTTGGATCACAGGCTGAAGCTGTTACTGCTGGCGCGCAAGAAAATGCGCAGCCGGCAGCGCTGGACCTGGAAATACAGCCTTTGGAAGAAGCGATTCTTGCCAGAGAAATTCCCGCAATCATTGCAGAGCAAGTCACTCCAATGACGGCAGTGCAGGCAGCAGAACCTTTGGCACCTGTAGCAGCTGCAGCAATTGAATCGCCAACAGTAAGTCCTGCCATCGTAAAACCACCTGTAGCGAAGCGCCCACCACCGCCACCTCCAAAAACTCTGAGGGAAAGCTTGCCTGCACCGTTGGCGAAACTGATTTTTGGTGGTAATGCGCTGGTCAAAGTCGGTGTCCTGATCTTGTTCCTGGGCTTGGCCTTCTTGTTGCGTTATACCGCAGAGCGGGTTACGGTACCGGTAGAGTTGCGCTACGCAGGTGTGGCTTTGTCTGGCGTGGTCTTGCTGGCGCTGGGCTGGTTCTTGCGCAGCAAGCGCCGTGACTATGCCTTGATATTGCAAGGCATGGCGATAGGGGTGTTTTACCTGACTACACTGTCAGCGATGAAATTGCATGCACTGATCACTCCTGATGTCGGCTTCGGCTTCCTGTTCCTGGTGTCTGTTCTCAGTGCCATATTGGCGGTCTTGCAAAATGCCCCTGTGCTGGCCATTGTTGCCGCAATTGAAGGTTTTGCCACCCCTGTTTTGATTTCCACCGGGGAAAACCGTCCGCTCGGTTTGTTCACGTACATGGCCGTGCTGGATATAGGTATCTTCGTGGTTGCCTGGTTCAATGCCTGGCGTGTGCTGAATCTGATCGGTTTTGTCGGTACTTTTACCCTGGCGTTGGGCTGGGCAGAACAAAACTATACCGATAGCCAGTACGGCATAGTCCAGCCTTTCCTGATTTTCTTCTTTGTCCTGTTTGCCCTGATAGGCTTGCTGTTCGCCCGCCGCACTCTGAAAGAAGCAGAAGTACAAGAAGGTCCTTTAGATACCCTGAAGCGGGTAGGGCGGGTTGATAGTGCGCTGGTGTTTGGCAATCCCATCACCGCTTTTGGCATGCAATACATGCTGGTCAAACATACCGAGTTTGGTGCAGCCTTTTCTGCATTGGCTGTTGGCTTCTTTTATTTGCTGCTGGCCAGATTCGTGTTCTCCAAAGCCAGGCAGGGATTGGCTCTGCTGGCAGAAGCCTATGTCATCGTGGCTGCCATCTTTGCGACGCTGGCAATACCATTGGGGCTGGAAGGCGTATGGACAGGTGCCGCCTGGGCCATCGAGGGGGCAGGCATGTACTGGCTGGGCATACGCCAGCAGCGTCCTTATGCACGCGGTTTTGCTTATGTTGTCATGGTGGGGGCGGCATACAAGCTCTTGCATGGTATCTACATCAATCCCGAGGCAACGGGGCCGTTGTTGCAGGGTGGTTTGCTGGGCCCGGTATTGCTGGCAATTAGCTGCTTTATGGTCTGGAATCTGCATAGAAAAGCCAGGCCAGAGAATATTGCAAGCTGGGAAGCCATGCCAAATGCAGCCTTGCCATGGCTGGGTACGGCTTCACTGGCTTTATTGCCCTGGATGTTGCTGGTTCCACAGTTTGCGGCTGCTTCTATGGCTGTCATGGCCTTGCTGGTATCGGCTATTGCCCGTCGTTATGTCCTGAAGGCTTTTGAACATATTTCTGCCACTTTGCAGGCGGCCGCGCTGGCGTCTTTCATGCTGACCCTGCATGTTGCCGCCAATGGCAATGCTGCGCTGGAAGATGGCTGGAAAGGTGGCCTGGCTGCCCTGATCATTGCTGCTAGCATATTGTTCAGTGCAGGGCGCTCCATGGTGGCGGCCAAGCGGGCTGCACAGGCACAATCTTTGCCGCCGGCCTGGTCAATCTGGAACCAGGTGGCCATTGTCAGTGGTAGTGCACTGTTGCACCTGGCCATGCTGTTTGCCATCAACCTGACGCAGGCATCATTGATCTGGCCATTAACTGCCTGTCTCTTGCTATGGGTAGGTTTGCGCATGTCGCATGGTGCGCTGGCAGGTTTTTCTGCTGCTTTGCAAGTCATTGCGGCTGGTTTGTGTCTGGTGGAGCCTGGCAAATACCAGGGCACGGCATTTGCGCATCTGGGCTTTTTGGTACCTTTGTCGCTGGCTGTGTCCGCATGGCTCAGTGCTGATCTGATCCGGGCTGAAGCTGCCAGAATGCGTGCCGTGTTGCTGGACTTGAGTGGGTTTGGTCATGCTGCAAAACTGGATGAGGTCAATACTTCAGGGCAAAAATTGCCATCGGTCTGGCTCAATCCCTGGTGCAATAGCAAGCTGGCGCTTGGTTTGCCAGTTGTGTGGGGGCTCGCATGGTGGTTGAGTGCTTGGTTCCCTGAAAGTCTGGAAGCCCTGGTGCGCACAGATCACCGCAATTATTCTTCGACCGTTGCTATCGTCATAGGTCTGGTCAGTTCAGTCCTGATGGCGGCACTGGCAGGCTGGCGACAATGGCCGCAAATGGGTTTTGCCACCATCGTCACTTTACCATTACTGATTTTTGCTGGTTTGATAGGTATGGTTGGTACGGAAGGGTCTTATTTGCCATCGGCAAACCTGGGCTGGCTGGCCTGGCCCCTGGCACTGGCCTGGCATTTGCAGCTACTGAAGAAGCAACAAAACTGGATGGCTGCTTCTTCGCCACTCTTGAGTCTGACGCATATCGCCGGTTTCTGGTTCTTCCTGTTGCTGGCAGCCCGCGAAGGTCAGGCACGTCTTGCGCCTCTGGCTGATACCTGGTCGAGCTGGCCATTACTGGGCTGGGTGCTGGTGCCTGCGTTGGTCTTCTGGTTCATTGGTGCCAAACCGCTGGCAGTCAGGTGGCCGCTTAATTCTTACCGTAAAGCCTATATAGAGCAGGCATGCGCACCTGTCGCCTTGTATTTGCTGGCATGGTGCTGGTTGACCAATGCCTTCAGTGCGGGCGATGCCAGCCCCTTGCCTTATCTGCCTTTGCTGAATCCGCTGGAATTGGGGCAATGGCTGGTGCTGGCGTCCTTATTGCACTGGTGGCGCGCTTTACCTGTGGCTGCACTCAAGACAGACACCAAACATGCTGCGACAGCATTGGTAGCCGCTACAGCCCTGGCTTTGTTGACAGGCATGGTCTTGCGTAGCTGCCACCATTTTGCCGGCGTGCCTTGGGATGCAGATGCCTTGTTTGCTTCGCGCCTGAGTCAGGCTGCCGTTTCCATTACCTGGGCAATTTGCGGCGTGTCTGTGATGTTGTTTGGTAACCGCCGTATGTCACGAAGCATCTGGATAGCTGGCGCTGTCTTGCTGGGAGTCGTGGTGTTGAAACTATTCCTGATAGAACTGGCAGACCGGGGTGGTTTATACCGTATCGTTTCTTTCATCGGTGTTGGTATCTTGTTGCTGGTGGTTGGCTACTTTGCACCTGTGCCTGTCAAGCCAAAAGAAATGCAGGCGGTTGCAGCATCCGCGGATGACGAGACACCAGAAGATCAGGAGAAGGCGTCATGAGTATCAGTAAGCTGAAAATGAAATTGCAACTGAAGCTCTTATTGCTGGCTGCCTGTGCGATAGCTTCCGCTGTCGTTGCAGCACAGGCGATTAGTCCGCAGCTAAAGCATGCAGTCATCTCTAGCACTGGAGCGGGCCCGTATTTTCAATTGGATATACCAACCAGTATTTACCCTGGCAGCCTGTATCCCGATCTGCATGATGTACGCGTGCGCAATGCTGAAGGTGACGTCTTGTCGTTTGCCTGGGCTGATATGGAAACGTCCAGTGCCAAGTTGGAGAGTAAAACTGTCAGTGCGTTTCCTGTAAAAGACATACAAAGCGGCAGTTTCAGCAGCTTCCGGCAAAATGCTGATGGTTCACTGACCGCCTTGTCGCAAGTGAAAATCACCAGGCAAAATCCTGTTCCTGCCTGGATTATTGATGTCAGCAAGATCAAGGGCAAGTTATTGCAAGCCAGGTTCGGTATAGCTGAGCAGGTAGATGGCATGTTCGGCTTCACACTGGAAAGCAGTAATGACCTAAAAAACTGGCAATCGCTGGGTAGCGAGCAATTGGTGCAATTGCGTCATCAGGGCTCAGTGCTGCAGAATCTTGGTATCAGGCTACACCATGTCAGCGCACAGTATTTGCGCCTGCGCTGGAATAATCCTGCAGATGCCCCCTGGCTGGACAATGTCAGTATAGACAGCCAGCAAGAAGTCTATACACCACCGGTTTTGCAATGGAGTAAGCCTATTCCTGTGAAAGCCTGTGCTGCAAATTACTGTGATTATTCCATCCCGGACAACACACCGATAGACAGCCTGCGCCTGCTGGTCGGCGAGCCTAACACCCTGCTGCATATTACGGTACTGGCACAGGTGACTACAACAACTGCGCCGGTGTCCTCGTATCATCACAGGCATAGTCCGCTATATCCTCTGCATGTTTTAAGGAATCAAAAGCGCAATGCTGAAGTACAGGTGGTGGATCAACAAGTCTGGTTGAATGACAGCTTGGTCTATAAAATCAATCTGCAGAATGGTGAAGTCAAATCACCTGATTTGCTCATGGATGGTGCCAGCTATAAGACTTTGCGCTTGCAAACCGATAGCCCATTCAGTAAGTTGGGCAAAACCTTGCCTGAGATACAGATCGCCAGCTTACCGCGCAGGCTGATTTTTCTGGCGCGTGGCAAACCGCCTTATCAGCTGGAATGGGGAGTGGAGAACAAAGAGGGCGCTGCAATACCTTTGATAACGCTGATTCCCAAAATGGATCTGAGCAAGCCAGTGCAGTCTGATATCGCCAGTGTGGAAATTGCTGACTATGTCGCACCTCAGGCTGCTATCAAGCCAGCCGCTGAGAAAACACCCACTAAAGAGCACAAGCCCTGGTTATGGGCAGCATTAGGTGTTGGTTTATTATTATTGGGCGGGATGGTATGGTCCCTGCTGAAGAATATGTCGGAAGACAAGGCAAAGACCTGAGTACGTGTTTGCGATCTTAGTGTTTTCAGGTCTTTTGAGGGGAATTAAATGCTCTGCAGGCGCTGCAAGGCGTCTTGCAGGGTAGTATCCTGCTTGGCAAAGCAAAAACGCACGATGCCAGATTCCTTGCCTTGCTGATAAAAAGCAGAAACCGGGATGGCAGCAACACCAATCTCAGTCGTCAGCCAGCGGGCAAAGTCCAGCTCTGTCATGTCGGAAACTGCTGAATAATCAACCGACTGGAAATAAGTTCCAGCACATGGCAACAGGCGCAAGCGTGAATTGGCGAGGCCAGCTCTGAACAAATCACGTTTCTTTTGATAAAAGTCCGATAGCTCCAGATACGGAGCAGGCTTGCTCATATACTGCGCCAGTCCCACCTGCATAGGTGTATTGACGGTAAAGACGTTATACTGATGGACTTTGCGAAATTCTGCCATCAGCGCTGCCGGTGCTGTCACATAGCCGACCTTCCAGCCAGTCACATGATAAGTCTTGCCAAAACTGGAAATGATAAAACTGCGTTCCGCCAGTTCAGGGTAACGCGACAGCGATTCGTGGCGCTGGCCATCAAACACCATGTGCTCATACACCTCATCGGATGCGATCAAGACCTTGGTGTCACGCACGATATCTGTCAAGGTGGTGATGTCATCCACGCTTAGCACTGATCCGGTAGGGTTGTGCGGCGAATTCAACATCAGCAAACGGGTCTTGTCCGTGATGCTGGCTTTTACTTTATCCCAGGGGATGGTGTAGCCATTTTCACCCAGTTCCATGCTCACAAATACCGGCACACCGCCTGCCAGCTTGATACTTGATACATAGCTGTCATACGCAGGTTCAATGACAATGACTTCATCGCCAGCATGTACGCAGGCCAGCAATATCGTCAAAATGCCCTGGGTCGCGCCAGCTGTAACGGTGATTTCTGTATTCAAATCATAAGCATGGCCATAGATGCTCTTGATCTTGGCGGCTATTTGCTCGCGCAACTGCGGCATGCCTGGCATGGGCGGATATTGATTGTAATTATCCGTCATGGCTTGCGCCACCAGGGCGGGCAGAGCAGGGTCGCAGCTAAAGTCAGGGAAGCCCTGACCAAGATTGACCGCTTTTTTCTCTGCTGCCAGGGCAGACATCACTGAAAAGATGGTGGTGCCCACTTCGGGCAATTTAGACTCAGGTACGAAGCGGGCAGTGGTCGTCATCAGTGAAACTCTTCAAAAACTATTAATTAATACAAAGCGATTAATATAAAACGATTATTTAGTACCAAACAAACGGTCACCAGCATCTCCCAGGCCTGGCACGATATAACCGTGTTCATTGAGATGGTCATCAATGGAGGCCGTAATGACTGGCACATCAGGATGAGCGGCATTCATGACCTTGATGCCTTCAGGTGCGGCCAGCAAGCAAACGAATTTGATTGTCGTAGCGCCGCGCAGCTTCAGGCGGGTGATTGCTGCAGCAGCTGAGTTGCCGGTGGCCAGCATAGGATCAACCACGATCACGAGGCGGTCCGCAATATCTTCTGGCACTTTGAAGTAATACTCGACTGGCTCCAGGGTTTCCGGATCACGGTACAGGCCGATATGGCCTACACGTGCATTTGGCAGCAAATCCAGCATGCCATCCAAAATACCATTGCCAGCGCGCAAGACCGAAATCACGCACAGTTTTTTGCCGCTAATGGTCGGCGCATCAATGGTAGTAATCGGTGTTTCGATCTTGACCAGTTCAATCGGCAGGTCACGGGTGACTTCATAGGCCAGCATCTGGCTGATTTCACGCAACAGACGGCGGAAATTATCCGTCGGTGTATCTTTGCTGCGCATCAGTGTCAGCTTGTGTTGCACCAGTGGGTGTCTTATTTCGGTAACGAGTTCGTTCAAGGTAATTCTCCGGCAATGTTGTGTTGACCGCTATTTTACGTCCCTGCCAGCATTAAGGGAAACGGATAAATCAGGAATTGAGGTGTTTTTCCACTTCTGCTCCAGCCATCATCAAATTTTTCTTGATTGATAATCCAGTATAAGAAGTTCCGGCATGGCAGGGCCCGCAATGACGGTGAACGACTATCAGATCAGGAGTGCAGAAATGGACAGCAATCAGGCGTTGTTAAATAAATTATCTCTGGGAGATTATTCCCTCGATCGCCATGGCGACCGCAAGGACAATTATTTGCCACCAGAAGAGGCAATTGAGTCCAATACCCGCATCGATGTGAAAGGTATCCGTGAAGCCATCGCGCGGGTAGAAGCAGAAGCCAGGGCCACCGTAGCAGCCGAAACCAGATTTAAAGCAGAATCCCAAGCCAGAGCACTGGCAGAAACCAGAGCGCAGGCAGAAGCAGAATCCGCTGAACTGGCACAGCGCAAACTGGCACTGGAACAAGAAGCCATTGCCGGCGCGCAGGCAAAACTGATGGCCGAGCGCCAGTCGCGCGCTGCCAGTGAAGCCAGAATCGCCGCCACTGCTGAAGAAACTAGGAATCTGCAAGAACGCACGCTGATAGAGTCACGGGCCCGTGAACAATCAGAACAACGCGCCAAACTCGAACAACAAGCTATAGAAAAAGCCGAGCACCAGTTCAAGGCTGAGTCAGAACTGGCTTCTCAAGCCCATGCCGAAGCAGAAAAACTTGCGACGCAAACTGCCAATGCCCGTAACTGGGCTGCAGAACGCTTTGCCGCATCACAATCTGCCCGCCAACAGGCAGAAGAACGCGCCCGCGCTGATGCCCGTATCACTGAACTCGCACGCGAACGTGAAAAACGCGACCGCGAAGCCCGTGAAACGGCAGAAATGCTCGCCAAAGTCCGCAGCGAATCCCTGCAAGTCAGTAAAGAGCGCGACCAGGCAGAAGCCATGGCGCTGGAGTATGCGATCAATCGCGCACCGGTAGAACTGCGTGCCCGTGAAGATGCACTGGCGCGCGTTGCCTTGGAGCAAGGTCAAGAGGCAATCGCCCAGGCCAGGATGGAATCTGAAAGAAAGGCAGCAGAAGCCATACAGTTGCGCATGCAGTCAGAAGAAGACTTGCGCATTGCTGCCAACAAGCGCGAGCAGGCAGAAAAAATTGCTGCTGCGACTGCCCAGGCCCGTCGTGAAGCAGAAGATAAAATCCGCATGGTGACCGAGTCACGCATACGCGCAGACCGCGAATTGCAATCAACCGCCATGACACGCATAGAAAACGAGCAGCAAGCCGACATGCAGGCCCGCGCAAGACAAAATGCAGAAGCTGTGCTGGCAGAAGAAGCCCGTCAACGTCGCCTGGCTGAGCAGGAAGCTGCTGACAATGCCCGTCAACGTGTCGCCGAAGAACGCCGTGCCGCTACATTGGCTAAAGAACGCCTGGAAATTGAAAAACAGGCCGTGCAAGATGCCCGTGAAAAAGCCGATTCTGAACAACAAGCTCTGAGTGCCAGCGCCTTTCAGGCTGAATTGCTGAAACGCGCCAACCTTGCTGCTGCAGACAAAGCCAAAAAAGCCCAGGAATTGATGATGGCTGAAAAAATGCGCGCCGCAGCAGAGCAAAAAGCCGCCGCCGCATTGCAGGAGAAATTGCTTGCTGAACGCAAAATGACAGAAGAAGCGGAAGCCTTGGCTGAAGCAGAACAATCACATGCAGAAATCTTGCGTATGCAAGAACAGGCGGAGCATGCCCGTCGTATAGCTCAGGAATCAGAATGTGTAGCAGAAAAACTGAGCCTGGAAAAAACCATGGAGCAGGTGGAATTGCAGCAAAAAATGGCCGCAGCCGCTGCCAGGAAAAATCAAGATGCCAGCGAACTTCTGCGCGTCCAACAGCAACGCACTAATGATGAGGTGAAAGCGATGGAACTTCAGGAAGAAAAACTACAGGCAGAACGTCGCCGTGCCAATGCAGTGCAACAAGTGCTGAAGGCAACCCAGGAAAAACTGCAACTCGAACAAGCTGCCCAGCAAGAAGCAGAAGCCAGACTGCGTGCGGAAGAAGAGTCCAAGGCAATAGCCGTCGCCAGGGAACAAGCTGAACGCGAAGAGAGACTGGCGCTGGAAGCCACACTCGACGCAGAAAAAACTACTCTTGAACAAACAGAACTGCAAAAAGATGCGCAATGCAAGGCAGCCAAGGTCGCTTTGCTGATTAGCCATCAAGCCACAGAAATGGCACGTGCAGAACAAATGCATCTGGAGGCAGAAAAACAGGCAGCCAGGGCCGCGCAAGACAAACTGGAAGCGGAAAAATCAGCCGCCGAGCAAGTCATTGCCCGTGCACATGCTGACCGTGAGCATACTGATGTCCTGAACGCACGCCAACAGCAAGAGGCAGAGGCCCGTGCGGCGCGTCAGGCGATGATTGCCGCTGAACAAGTACGCCTGCAAAAAATGCAGGAACATGCAGATCTGCAAAAACAATCTGCGGTACTGGCACAAACCAAGGCTGTTGAGGCCGAAGAGCTCGGCAAAACTTTGCGCTTGCGTGCAGAGTCTGAGCAAAAAGCCCTGAATCTGGTCCAGCAAAAACTGGAAGCAGAAAAACGCCTGACAGCAGAATTGCAAGCTAAGGCAGCTGTAGAGCAAGAGCAACGCGACCAGCATCTGGCACGTCTGCAATCTGAGCAAGCTTTGCGCGTTGCTATGGAAAGCAAGGTCGCTGAAGAGAAAAAATTGCTGGAACAAAACAATCAACAAGCCAAGGCCGAACAGCAAGCAGCAACTGCTGCTGCAGCTCGTGTAAAAGCCGCAACCCAGTTGGTACAGCTTGAACAGGGAAAAGCAAAGTCCCAACAACAGGCAGCCCAGGCGCTGGAAGAGCAAGCCAGACTGGAAAAACAAAAAGCTGAAGCTGCTGAGCTCGAAGCAAAAGCAGCAGCAGAGAAACTGGCAGCAGAAAAAATTGCTACAGAAGCCGCCACTTCCAGAGCAAAAGCAGAACAGCAACATGCACAAGCCGCAGCCGTCAGGGCCAGGGCAGAGCAAGAGGCCAATGAACTGACAGCTGCCAAACTGCAAGCTGAACAAGCATTGCAAATCCAGGCACAAGCCTATGCTGCCAGCCAGCATAAAGCGCATGAACTGGTCGTTGAAAAGAACAAAAAAATAGCTGAACTGGACGCCGTCTTGCAACAACGCCTGGCAGATGACCGGACTTTGCTGGATACGACAGCAGCCAAACTACAAGCAGAACAAGAAGTACATGAAGATGTACAAAGCCGTTTGTCCAGCGAAACCGAAGCACAGCAGTTTGCCGAAGCCCGTGCCCGTGCAGAAAAAATCATCCGCGCCGCAACTGAAGCAACACTGGCATCAGAAAAAGCTCTGTTCCAGGAACTGGCTGCCCACGCTGATGCACAAAGCCTCATGGCTGAATTGCTGGCACAACGTCTGCAGCAAGAGCAAGAATTGCTGGCTGCGCAACAACAACGCGTCGCCGCTGAGCAAGCCGTATTGGCCAGTCTGACTGCCAAGCAACAGGCCGAACTGGCAGCCACTGCAGAAGCTGAAGCTCGCCTGGTAGCAGAACAAGCGCAACACAAACTGATCGCAGAACGCCAGGCTGCCGAAGCACAAGCACGCGAACTGGCAGAGAAGTTCAATGAAACCGAAAAACAATGGCTGGCACAAGCTGCTCAGGAAGCACTGATCAAACGCCAGGCAGCCGTCGCATTGGAAGAGAAAACTGCTTTGTTGCTGGAATTGAGCCGCGCCAGCCAGGAAAAAATCGCCGTTGAACAACAAATCAGCGCTGAACTGAAAACCAAGCTGGAACAAGAGGAATCTGCAGAAATCACCCTGCAAGCCAAATTGTCCATAGAACGCGAATTTGCAGAAGCGGCAAGCGAACGTGCCTATAAAGAACAAGAAGCACTGGAAGCTACGTTGCGTCTTGCCAATGCAGAACAAGCTTTGTTGGCCCGTTCTGCAGAACATGCAGAAGCACAGCGACTGGCAGCAGAAGCGACAGAAACCAGATTGCGCGAAGCAGAAGCTCTGACGATGACTGAAAACCAGCGCGCCTCCAGCGAACTTGAAGCATTGAGCCTGGTGCAACAAAAATTGGCTGTCGAACAAAAAGCAGCGCAAGAAGCAGAACAACGCAAACTGGCTGAGCAAGAATACTTGAGCCTTTGCGAAATTCGCGCCAATGCAGAGCAAGATGCCAATGTCGCCATCCAGGCTAGGTTGCAAAGCGAAAAAGAAGCAACTGAGCTGGCCAATGCACTGGCAATATCCGAGCAGCAAGCCACTGAAGCAGCACAGACTCGTGCGGAAGAATTGTTTACCCTGCAGCAAGCAGAACAACAACGTGCAGAACTGGCACAGCGCGAAATCATTACTATCCAGCAGCAAAAGCAGATGGAGATGGATAGCCTGCAAATGACACAGGACGCCTTGCGCCTCATTGAAGAAAAAATGGAAGCCGAGCGTCTGGTCATTACGGCGACAGAAGAACGCGTACGTCTGGAATCAGAACTGGCAGAACAAAGCAAGCAACGCGCAGAACAACTGCTGATCGCCAACGCACTGGAACAAGAAAAACTGGCGCTGGAGCGTGAAATTGCTGAAGCCACAGCCCTGCAAATCGCCGCTGATGAACAAGCACTGCCAGAACTGCGCGCCAAATTATTGGAAGAAAGCCAGCTTGAAACCCTGGAAGCACAAAGACTGGAAAGAGAGCAAGCCCTGGCCGCAGCGATAGCCGCACGTGTTGAAGAAGAAAACACATTGTTGGCCCACGCTGAGCAAGCATTGGCAGCAGAGGCAGAATTGAAAGCCGAATTCGTGTCGAAACTGCAAGTCGCTGAAATACAAAGACTGGAAAAAGAGCAGGCTTTGGCCGCAAGCTTTGCAGCACGCGCAGAAAAAGAGAATGACTTGCTGGCACAAGCTGAACAAGCCTTGGCAGTAGGGGCAGTATTGCAAGCTGAGCTGGCATCCAAACTGGAAGCTGCTGAAGCACAAAGACTGCAGAAAGAACAGGCGCTCAATGCATCTATCGCCAAACGCATGGAAGAGCAAAGTGCCTTGCAAGCCAAACTAGAAGAACAATTGTCCCTGGAAGCCGTATTGCAAGAAGAACTGCAACAGCAATTGACCGCGGTGGAAGCACAAACCCAGCAAAAACAACAGGCACTGGCAGATGCCGCTGCAAAACGCATCGCTGACGAAAAAGCCTTGCAAGTACAACTGGAAAAACAAGCTGCTGACGAAGCAGAACTGCAAGCCATGTTGCAACAACGCGCAGAGCAACAAGCTGCCGCTCAGGCTTTCATTGAGCAAGCTTTGGCATCTGCCAGGGAATGGCAAGAGCAAAACAGATTGCAGATCCAGCAACAGCAAGAAGAATTGCAAGCTGAGGCAGAAATGGCGAAACAAACGCTGGAAGCCGAACATCATGAAGCAGAACAACTGGCGCAAGCCCTGATCAGCAAACTGCTCAGCAACAGGCAAACATCAGAAGAGTGGCGCCAGCAGGTTGAGCAAATGCTGGCAGCGGCACCGATCACTGTGGCTTATGATGCGACAGTTCAGCAAGATGAAGTACAAAAACGCTTCCGTCTGCGCCCATCTGTCATCGCCGGTTTGTTGCTGTGCGCTGGTATCGCAGGTTTTGCCGGTTTCAGTAATTTTGCTTTAAATGGTGCAACAGCTTCCCGCGCAGTGACGCAAAAGACAGCCGTGTTGGAACAGCTTGCACCAGTCGAGAAAGTAGATGGCGGGTTGCACATGACTTATGAGTTGGCCGCTCCTGCTGATCAGGCACCCTCACAGGCGGACGAAGGTAGCAAGGTCACGACCACTCAACTGGCTTTGGCGGGTAGTCGCTAAGTAGAAGTAAAGTCTGGACAAAAAAAGCCGCGCAATTTGCGCGGCTTTTTAACTATTGCATGGCAGTGGGCGATTAATGTGTGCAGGTAATTAACGCAATTAACGCAATTCCAAAGTCAAAAATTCTACTCCCTGCGTCTTGGAAGAAGCCATATTGAATTGCGAGAGCGATCCCTGGCCCAACAGCGACTGGCAGGTTTTGCACACTGCGGCAGTCACTTTGCGCAATTCAAATGGACCAACTTTCATATTGTCGATCGTGACGACGCGGGCTTGTATGACCCGTCCATCCGCAGTCTGCATATTGACGAGCGGTTTTACCACTTTGTAGGACACTTTTGAGTCGTTAAGCATGTCGTCGCTGAGCGTGGTTTTGGTGGCACCGGTATCAACCATAAAGGCTTCTATTTTGTTGTTGCCAAGTTTTACAGGAGCGTAAAAATGCTCTTTGGTCTTTGGCAGACGCATGCTTTTCACCGTTGTGGTGGCAGTTTGTCCCTGGCGTTCCAATGACGATTCAATGGCGATGCGCTGGCCGTCAAAATAATGGCCGTGCCCCTGTGCTTCCAGTGACGAATCGAATGAGGCGAGCAGGGTCAGGGCTTCAAATTCGCGCTTGCGCATGACGAGATATTTCGCAACGTCGCCACGCACGTTCACCAGGCTGGGAACTATTGCCAGTGTTTTATAGCCCCAGTCTATGGCTTCTTCTATACGACCGGTTTTTCCAAGGCTTTCTGAATAAGCGGCGAACAGGTCGTAGGCACCTTCACCCATGCTGATGGCTTTTTCAGCCTGGACGATACTCGCCTCTGGTTTGTCTGCCCAATGATAAGTGATTGCCAGACTGGCGATGGCTTTTGCGTCGGTGGGACGCATTTTGATGTATTGGTTCCAGTTTTTTTCTGCACAATCATAGCTGCGTACTTGCATGCACTTTACAGCGCCATCTTTATAGGCTGAAGGAGGATAGGTTTCTGCAAAGGCAGGTAAGCTGATTGCAATGCAGGTGAGGAGCAGGGCTGAAATTTGGTTACGCATGAGTTTATTGGTCTTTAAGAGCCCTAAAAATTGCGGCAATTGTAACATTTAAACTTTTATGTAACAGAGGGTTTTATTGATGTGCGTCAGGCTATTTGTCCAGGTAGTGCGGTTCAATTGCCAGATCAAAGTTTTCTGCTAGGTTGTAGAGGCTCAGGCTTCTTTCGCTTCCTGTAGTGCAATCACGATGACAAAACCGCCTTCAGCGTGATTGTAGATGCGTAATTTGCCACCATGGCTTTTGATGATGCGATCGACAATGGCCAGACCCAGGCCGGAGCCATTGGCCTGACTGCGCGAAGCATCACCACGGGTGAAGGGGCGCAGCAGGCGGACCAGATCTTGCTCTGCCACGCCCAGCCCATGATCACGGAAGCTGATTTGTATGCCCAGCTTTCTGTCTTTGTTTTTGCGTGAGCATTGCACGTCAAGTGTGATGACAGGGGAGCCTGGGGTTTTTCCGTAGCGGCAGGCATTTTCCACGATGTTGTTGAACAAACGCCTGAGTTCAGTCAGATTGCCATTGACATAGATATTTGGTTTGATCGCGGTGCGCAGGCGCAGGTTTTGAAAGCGGAAGGCCTCATCCATAACTTGCTGCATGACTTCACTGATGTTGATGCGTTCGAATTCGACCTTGTCCAGGGGCTTGGCGTAATCAAGGAATTGGCTGATGATGTCATCCATTTGCTGCAGATCGGATTGCATGCCGGTCCTGGCCTCATCACTGAGGCTGGCCATTTCAACTTCAAGCTGCATGCGTGCCAGCGGGGTGCGTAAATCATGCGAAATACCGGCCAGAATGATGGAGCGGTCGGTTTCTATCCTGACCAGATCTTCCATCATGGTGTTGAAGCTGACATTGGTTTCGCGGATTTCTTTCGGTCCTTTTTGTGGCAAGGGCGGTGGTTGTTTACCTTTGGCGACAGCGCGCGCCGCATTACTCAATCGTGACAATGGGTCATTAATGAGCTTGGAGATGATGGCCGCACCCAGCAAGGTCAAAAAGAGAGTAAGGACAGCCCAGCTAAATAATTGCTGGCCTATAGGAGGGTCAAGGCGGTCTTGCTCCAATCTCAGCCAGTAATGATCATCTTCAATATCAAAGCTGATCCAGAAGCCGCTGATGTCGTTGAGCTTGCTGGCAAACCGGGTGTTATTCCCCAGTCCGCGCAACATCAGGGGCCGAGACTCAAGAAAGAAAGGTGTGGCTTCTGGCTCTTCTACGCGATCAGTATCTTCCAGCAGGTAAATCTGCACACCTTCTTTGTTGGCAAGGTCTCTTAAAAGTTCGTGCCGCTTCTCTGGCGCAGAGTGGGTCAGGGCGGCGCGCGTGATGGTGACAATGGAGACGATCTGTGCCGCCATTTGCTGCGCCCGCGGTGCTGTTTCCAGGGTGCGAAAATTGGACATCCATGCCAGCATGCTGGCGGTGACAAGCACAGCCAGCATGAGGAAGGTGCGCCAGAACAGTCCGCTTTTTAGCCATTCCAGACTGTTAAGGTAGTCACGCATTCAAGGTTTGCAAAAAAGACAATGGGGAGGGTGCAATAGTATCCTGCTCTTAATGCGACTGCCCATCCGGGATGAATACATAACCCAGACCCCATACTGTTTGTATGTAAAGTGGATTGCTGGGATCAGGTTCTATCAGTTTGCGCAGACGTGAGATTTGTACGTCCAGGCTGCGGTCAAATACTTCATATTCGCGGCCACGCGCCAGCTCCATGAGTTTTTCCCTGGATAGCGGCTGACGGGCATGGCGGGCAAAGACTTTCAATACTGAAAATTCACCTGTGGTCAGTGAAATATTGTCATCATTCTTTTTCAGCGTGCGGGTTCCAAGGTCAAGGACAAAGTCGCCAAAGGCAAAGGTTTGGGGACCATCGGAAGGTGCACCTGGCAATTCGTCCGGAGCTTTACGCCTCAACACGGCATTGATGCGGGCAACCAGTTCGCGTGGGCTGAATGGTTTAGGCAGGTAATCGTCTGCACCCATTTCGAGCCCAATGATGCGATCGACTTCTTCGCCTTTGGCGGTCAGCATGATGATGGGTGTTTTGTCGCCGGCACCGCGCAGGCGGCGGCAGATGGCAAGGCCGTCCTCGCCAGGAAGCATCAGGTCCAGCACCAGCATGTCATAGCGTTCACGTATCCAGAGCTTGTTCATGGCCTGGGCATTTTCTGCACTAACTACTTGAAAACCTTGTTCTGTCAGGTAGCGGCGCAACAAATCGCGCAAACGCAGGTCATCATCAACCACCAGGATTTTGGCCTTGGGGTTGCTGGAATTGTTATTTGTGGAGTCTGGGGTAGGGGGCGTAGTGTTCATGGGCTTAATAGTACTGTCATAGAGTGAGCTTGCAAACAAAATTAATATTCTGGATTACAAACTGTTACACACTTTACGGAATGGGACTGCGCAATTCATTTGGCTATCGTAAACTAAATTCATACAAATTGATGCTGGTAAGGTACAGCCATTTGCACTTAGAATTGCAATCCATTTATATGTTTTTGCTTGCCTCATCGGTTTTGCTTGCAAGGCCATTCGTTTTCAAGTCGATGAATATACCGTACAAAAAAATTTCTGTCCTGCTGTTGTCGCTGATCGTGACTGCTGGGGCTATGGCGGATAATAAAGGCAATGGTGGTTCGGCTCTATGGGGACGATTTAATAACGGCAGTGCCCAGCAAAAAAATGACGCAGCGCGCAAAGAAGAAAAACAGCACGAGCGGCAACTTAATAAACAGACTGAAAAAAACAGCTTGCTTGAACGCTGTAATGACGCACGCCATATAGGCGAGCACGCTTGTGGCAGTGCTGAGGATAGCAAAAAAGCTGGTCGCCTCACGCCGGAAGAAAAGCGCGCACTGCGTCGCCAGATTCAGGATGTGGGGCACGAACTATATCGTCCTGCCCGCTAAATCCTTCCAGATTCTTTCCCAAACTCTCAACAAATATCAGCGTCTGTTTTGCTTCATTATTTTTTGTTGCTCACGCTGCCAGTCTTTTTCTTTCTCAGTATCGCGCTTGTCATGCTGCTTTTTACCCTTGGCAAGGCCGACCTGACATTTGATGCGCCCCTTGGTGAAATGCAGGTTCAGCGGCACCATGGTGTAGCCAGAACGCTCCACTTTTCCTATCAGTTTGCTGATTTCTGCCGCATTTAACAATAATTTACGTGTGCGTACAGAGTCAGGGTGAATGTGGGTGGATGCCGTCGGCAGGGCGCCAATATGCGCACCGAACAGGAAGATTTCACCATTCTTGACGATGACATAGGCTTCTTTCAACTGCGCACGGCCTGCGCGTATGGCTTTGACTTCCCAGCCTTGCAGGACGATGCCAGCTTCGTATTGTTCCTCGATAAAATAATCGTGGAATGCTTTTTTATTATCAGCGATGCTCATGTAGGATGAAAATTGGTCAAATTAGAGTATGGAAATGCACGAATGCATTTTGGTACTGCTTATGACTCGGTTAAAATGCGAACCTGTGATTCTACCAAATGGTTCTTCTTGATGGCAGTTGTACATAAAACAGTTTTCGTAGCTTACAGCACTGAGCAAATGTTTGCTCTGGTTGATGAAGTGGAAAATTATCCTCAATTTCTGCCCTGGTGTGGCGAGGTCAGAGTGGCAGAGCGCACTGATGATGAGCTGGTTGCCACGCTTTCCATTAATTATCATGGTTTAAAACAACATTTTACGACGCGTAACAGCAATAAACGCCCTCAATCTATTGAAATGAGCCTGGTTGAGGGGCCATTCAAGCAATTGTCAGGTTGCTGGAAGTTTACTGAATTGCGCGTGGATGCCTGCAAAATTGAGTTTGAGCTTAACTATGAATTCTCCAGCAAATTACTGGAGCATTTAATCGGCCCGGTTTTTTCCAAGATCGCCAACAGTTTTGTTGATTCTTTTTGCGCCCGTGCCGAGACATTATATGGCTGAGCAAATCAACATGACTGTCCAAATCTGCTATGCCGGGCTGGACAAGACCAGCTTGCTGGAGATTAAGGTGCCTGTTGATGCCACTGTTCTGCAAGTAATACAGCAAAGTGGCATTCTACAAAATCATCCTGAGATTGATGTCAACGTTCTCAAGACAGGTGTTTTTGGCAAACTTAAGGCACTTGATAGTCAATTGCACTCAGGGGACAGGATAGAAATCTATCGCCCCCTGGTCGCAGACCCGATGGAAGCCCGCAGGCGCAGGGCTAAAAAACAGGCACTGACCTGACTTTTGCTATTTGCAATCAGCCAGGGCTTTTTTTGCTGTATCCAGCTCTTGTTGACGCTCAGCATCAGATAAAAAACTACGTTCGCCATTTTTGTCGGTGCGACTCAGGCGAGTGCCAGAGTTCAGCGACTGTTGATAGTTGCGGGCTCTGTCGCAATTTTTTGCCTTATCATCGGCAGCTGTTTTTTCTTGTTCGGCCTTCTTGTCTTTTTCAGCCTGTTCGGCACGGCGTTTGTTGAAATCTTCGTTCTTGGTCGCCAGCGTTACAGGTTTTTCCAGCTTGGGCGCAGCTTGACTGGCAGACGCTGCTTTGTCATCTGCTGCAGGTGCCTGGGCAGCCTTGGCGCCACCTGGCGCTTTGAGGATTTTATCCTTGGGTACGGATTTCGGTGGTGGCAGGTCTGAAAACTGCTTATTGCCTTTGTCATCAATCCACACATATTGCGCGTGAGCGACGGCGCAGAATGCTAAAGACATTAAAAGTGCAGAGCCTAATCGTGATATTCGTGATATTCGTGAGATAGACATAATTTTGCTTTCAAGAAAAACATGGGATTATGCAAGAGTTTTACACGGAGCAAGACGACTTCGCAAGTTTTCTGTATAATTCGGTTTTGCGCCTATAGGAAATACTATGCGTTTACTTCAAAAAGCACTCACGTTCGATGACGTGCTACTCGTCCCTGCATACTCGAACATACTCCCTAAAGATACCTCACTTGCGACCAAACTGACTCGCAACATCAATCTGAATATACCTTTGGTATCAGCTGCGATGGATACGGTCACTGAAGCGCGCCTGGCAATTGCCATGGCTCAAGAAGGTGGTATCGGTATTATTCACAAAAACTTGACGGCAAAAGAGCAAGCCCGCGAAGTTGCCAAGGTCAAACGTTTTGAATCCGGCGTATTGCGTGATCCTATCACCATCCCGCCTGGTATGAAAATTCGTGAAGTCATTGCCTTGTCTCAGCAACATGGCATCAGCGGCTTCCCTGTCGTAGAAGGCAAGACTGTTGTTGGTATTATCACCAACCGCGATTTGCGTTTCGAAGAAGAGCTGGATGCAGAAGCACGCGCCAAAATGACGCCACGCGAAAAACTCGTCTACGTTAACGAAACAGCTGATCTGGCAGAAGCCAAACGCCTGATGAACAAGCACCGCCTGGAGCGCGTGCTGGTTGTCAACGAAGCCTTTGAGTTGCGCGGCCTGATTACCGTTAAGGATATCCAAAAATCAACAGAACATCCCTTTGCATCCAAAGATGATCAGGGTAAATTGCGCGTAGGCGCAGCTGTTGGTGTGGGCCCTGATAATGAAGAGCGCATAGACTTGCTGGCAAAAGCCGGTGTTGATGTCATCGTGGTTGATACTGCTCATGGTCATTCCAAAGGCGTGCTCGACCGCGTACGCTGGGTGAAAACCAATTACCCGCATATTGAAGTCATCGGTGGCAATATCGCTACTGCAGCAGCAGCCCTGGCGCTGGTTGAGCATGGCGCAGATGCAGTCAAGGTTGGTATCGGCCCTGGCTCTATCTGTACTACCCGTATCGTCGCTGGTGTTGGTGTGCCGCAAATTACGGCAATAGCCAATGTGGCCAATGCGCTCAAAGGCACTGGCGTACCGTGTATCGCAGACGGTGGCGTACGTTTTTCCGGTGATGTCTCCAAAGCTCTTGCTGCTGGCGCATCCACAGTGATGATGGGCAGTATGTTTGCCGGTACTGAAGAAGCGCCTGGCGAGGTCATTCTGTTCCAGGGACGTAGCTATAAGTCTTATCGCGGCATGGGTAGCCTGGGTGCGATGGCTGATGGTTCTGCCGACCGCTATTTCCAGGACGCGGCCAATAATGCCGACAAGCTGGTGCCTGAAGGTATCGAAGGACGTGTTCCTTATAAAGGTAGCGTGCTGGCCATCCTGTATCAACTGGTGGGTGGTGTACGTTCTTCCATGGGTTATTGTGGTTGCGCGACGATAGATGATTTGCATACCAAATCTGAATTCGTTGAAATCACTTCTGCAGGCATGCGTGAATCACATGTGCATGACGTGCAAATCACCAAAGAAGCACCAAATTACCGTGCTGACTGATGTCTGAGATGCGCTTGAGAAGCATGACCCGAATTGAGGATGCCTGGAGAGTGGAATGTCAACGAACCTAGATCGTTCCGGTCCATCGACAACAACACCTGTCAGTTCGGGTTTTGAGCGCATGGTGTCGGAAAGGATGGAGTTGCGCCTGGGCCGCTTTGAACGACTTGGCATCAAGTTGTTTGGGGTGGCTAACTGCCTGGTCAGTTTTGGCGCTCTGGTGCCAAGGTTTGACCATCTGGTGCATTCCATTACCAATATGGAAGCGGAGTTTTGCGATTCGGTTACGCCTGTTGATGAAATCCTGGTCATACCCGATCTGCGCCTGCATGAGCATCTGGGTAAGCATTCTATGGTGGCAGGCCCACCATCAATACGTTTCTTTGCTTCTCATCCCATTTTTGATCATGGCAACCAGTTAATTGGCAGCGTCATCCTGATCGACTATCAAACCCGTGACCTCAATGATGAAGAAAGGCAGTCATTTGCTGATCTTGCTTCCATGGTTGAGCGTGAAATGGCTTTCAGTGCCCTGTATCAGGCGCAACTCGAAATCATCAAGCAAAACCGCAATCTCAAGCGTGATTCACTGATCGACCCTTTGCTGGGTACCTGGAACAAATCTGCCATTATTCGTTCATTAAAGCTGGAAATGGAGCGCTGTGCCAAGGCCATGAAACCTTTGGCCCTGCTGATCGCCAGCGTCGATCAGATGGAGCATTTGCGTGATCTGCATGGTATCGCCATCACCGACATGATACTGGTCAAGACCGTCAGCCGTATTCGCTCTTGTGTGCGCCCATTTGATGCACTGGGGCGGTTTGGCACGGACTTGCTGCTGGTGGTGTTACCGGGTGCATCGCATTTGGTGGTCACCGCAGTAGGGGAACGCATACGTGCTTCCGTACTCATGCATCCTGAAAAAATGAATGATGTGAGTACAGCGCTGACGATCAGTGCTGGTACCGCATCAACTGACATCTTTCCTGATGCCGAACCAGAAACTTTAATTAGCCTCGCAGAAAAAGCCCTGCTTTCCGCCAGAAATGCAGGAAACAATTGTGTTGTCCAGGCTACGCCTGCACAACCTGACATGATAATTTGATTTATGCACTCAAAAATTCTTATCCTCGATTTTGGTTCCCAGGTCACGCAACTGATCGCTCGACGCGTCCGTGATGCAGGTGTTTTTTCTGAAGTTCATCCATATGACGTCAGTGATGAATTCATTAAAAACTATGGTGCGGCCGGTATTATTTTGTCTGGTGGTCCAAACAGCGTGACAGAGGGCGACACTCCTCGCGCACCTATGGCCGTATTTGAAGCGGGTGTGCCAGTATTGGGTATTTGCTACGGTATGCAAACCATGGCAGAGCAACTTGGTGGCAAGGTTGAAAATGGTCTGGTCCGTGAATTCGGTTATGCCGAAGTCCGTGCACGTGGCCATACAGCGCTGTTCAAGGACATCAATGACTTTGTCACGCCAGAAGGCCATGGCATGCTCAAGGTATGGATGAGCCACGGTGACAAGGTCAATGAAATGCCGCCAGGCTTTAAATTGATGGCATCTACCGACAATTGCCCGATCGCTGCCATGGCAGATGAAGAGCGCCGTTTTTATGCCGTGCAATTCCATCCTGAAGTCACACATACATTGAAGGGCGAAGCCATCATCAGCCGTTTTGTGCATGAAATTTGTGGCTGCCAATCTGACTGGAACATGCCTGATTACATCTCCGAAGCTGTTGCGTCGATTCGCGCCCAGGTCGGTGATGATGAAGTCATCCTTGGCTTGTCCGGCGGTGTCGATAGCAGTGTAGCTGCTGCCCTGATACACCGCGCCATAGGCGATAAACTCACTTGCGTATTCGTAGACCATGGCCTGTTGCGCCTGGATGAAGGCAAGATGGTCATGGAAATGTTTGCCAACAACCTGGGCGTCAAAGTCATCCACGTTGATGCAACTGCACAGTTCATGGGTCATCTGGCCGGTGTTTCTGATCCAGAAGCCAAGCGCAAGATCATAGGCCGCGAGTTTGTTGAAGTTTTCCAGGTTGAATCTGGCAAACTCAGCAATGCCAAATGGCTGGCACAGGGCACGATTTACCCTGATGTCATCGAAAGTGCCGGCAAGGGTAAAAAAGGCTCGCACACCATCAAGAGCCACCACAATGTCGGCGGCTTGCCGGACACACTGAACCTGAAGCTGCTGGAGCCTCTGCGCGAATTGTTCAAGGACGAAGTACGCAAACTGGGCGTAGCTCTCGGCCTGCCGCACAGCATGGTCTATCGCCATCCTTTCCCTGGCCCTGGTCTGGGCGTGCGCATACTTGGTGAAGTCAAAAAAGAATTCGCCGATCTGCTGCGCCGTGCCGATGCCATCTTTATCGAAGAGTTGCGCAACACCCTGGTTGATCCAGTCGCAGAAAAACCGCAAAGCTGGTATGACGCAACGAGTCAGGCTTTCGCCGTATTCTTGCCAGTCAAATCCGTTGGTGTTATGGGTGATGGCCGCACTTACGAATACGTGGTTGCCTTACGCGCCGTACAAACCCAGGATTTCATGACCGCCCAATGGGCACATCTGCCACACGAGTTGCTGGGCAAGGTATCCAACCGCATCATCAATGAAGTGCGTGGTATCAATCGCGTCGTGTATGACATCTCGGGCAAACCGCCTGCGACGATAGAATGGGAATGATTTCAGGCCTGGCAACATCAGGCAACTGAAAGCACGAAACACCCTGGAAGCCCGCGTTATTGCGGGCTTTTTGTGTTTTTGGTCTGGCAATATCTGGCTAGGTGGGCGATTGAGCCTGGCCAGAAAGCGCAAAATCCTGCTGATCTGGTTCGACCATCGACGATAGAGACCTTTACGCCCAAAGACCGGGCATTGTCGCCTGATGAAATTAGGTTGATGTATTGGTATATTGAAAAGGTAGGGACAACACCATCGATCCGGGCTATCGCTAAGCTGCTATTGCTAACCTTGGTTCGGAAAAGTGAATTGACCAATGTGACCTGCAGTGAGATTAATTTTACTGATCGCGTTTGGAATATACCTAAAGAGCGCATGAAACGACGCAATCACCATCTCTGCACGAAGCAAGGTACAACACTGACAGGATTGAGAAGTGCTTAGCGCATGAACAGCGAGGGGTTAGAGCGGTCTACAGCAAAGCCGAGTATCGAGAGCAATGCACGGCTATGTTGCAGGATGGGGCGGATATGATTGATGGTTGGGCTAAATTAAAATCTTAATTTCGTTCTGGGGTTTTGGTTTTATAATCAAATTGAATGTAATTAATTTGATAAATATTAGTTTGGCATTTTTTCACTAAGGCGCACCATGGCTAACCCTCGTGTTTTTATAAGTTCTACTTGCTACGATTTAAAATACATTCGCGAAAATTTGCGCTATTTCGTTAAGACATTGGGTTATGAACCAATTTTAAGTGAAGACGGAGCAGTGTATTTTAATCCAGCAGAACATACGCATGATGCATGCATTAATGAGGTTCCAAACTGTCAAATTTTTGTACTTATTATTGGTGGAAGATATGGAGGTACATTTAAAGAATCAGATTCTTCTATTACAAACGCAGAATATAAAGAAGCTGCGCGTCTCAAAATACCTGTTTTCGCACTAGTAGATAGCGCCGTTTATAATGAACATCATGTATTCCTTAAGAATAAAAAAAATAAAAATGTTGATATTTCAAAATTAATATTTCCTTCTGTCGATTCGACCAAGGTCTTTGATTTTATGGATGAAGTTCGTGGGCAAGTAAGTAATAATGCTCTGGTACCATTTCGCGATTTTGGTGATATTGAGTCTTATTTGCGGCAGCAATGGGCGGGTATGATGTTTGACTTTCTCAATAAACGAAATGAGCAAGCTCAGGTTGCCGACACTTTGCAGGAGATATCAATTATGAATACAAAAATCGAGATGCTATCAAAGCAGATTTTAAATTCTGTCGGTACTCCTGACGCAAAAATTGAGGCATTTCTTTACGAGGAAATGTTATCTAACGAAGCTATTCAGGATATTACTTTCTTTGATATCAAACCAAAACCTGCTAGTGTCATACTTAATGATGAATTCGAAAAATGCCTTAAATATTACGGTATCGAATTGGCGATAAATGACAAAGACACAAATACAATTTCTAGTTCGGGCACAATTACTAATGTGCGAATGAACATCGACAAAGCTTCTTACAGTGAGCTTCGAAGCGCGCTGCTAGAAATTCTGAAAGACCACGGTATTACTGAGGGAGAATATCTTTTAAAGCATGGACTTTTAAAGCAATCTTCATTGTGAAAATACCATATACTTTGCTAAATTTGATCTGATAATTAACTTCTTCAAATCGGATACTCGGCTATAAACGAGGAGGCGGCGACACTTGCTTAAACTTTAAAAACAAGTCTTTGACCCATTTATCGTGTTCTATGCTGATTTGCACTGAAAATGGATCCACTTTGCTTGATAATTTGCATCTATTGTGACCCACGTTTAGCACGCAATCCTACTTATCTTGATGAGTTGGGAACAGGGGTGATTGACGTGGCATTACTAGGTATTATTCGATGCTGGCACATTTGTGACCAGATTCCATTACAGGAGATCGCCAGACGACTTGGCATCTCTCGCAACACTGTCCGACGCTAGCCGTGTTTAGGCAGATCAACTGTTACCAGCGCGCCTTCGAGGCACCTCAACAATAAATCACTTGCTGCGTAGGAGGTAATTTAATTTTTTTAATGAAATTTGGCACTATAATTAAGTGATTTGCAATACATGTTTTCTTGTGAATTGCTCGATTACAATTTAATGTCAAGGACTTGTTCTGAGGACACAGCAGTGTTTTGCTTGATAAATGAGTTGCTTTTTATTAAAGATATAAAAAGCTTACGTGATTGTGCTTGGGTCTCTTTGAAGTAACGAGGCCAATATGCCACTCCGTGGTATCATGTCTCCCTTTTGCGTTCCAAAAACGCACTAAATTTCATATACTGCATTTTGCATGCAGTATAAAAGAGAGCGGCTTTGTCAAAAGCCTTGCCTGTGCAGCCTTCAAAGTCGCTGCTGACAATCATGCGGGAATAAGACGTGACTTATAGCGTCAAAGAAATTTTTTATACTCTTCAAGGCGAGGGCAATCATGCCGGGCGCCCGGCGGTGTTTTGCCGTTTTTCTGGCTGCAACTTGTGGTCAGGGCGCGAGGAGGACAGGGCGACAGCGGTTTGCCAATTTTGTGATACCGATTTTGTTGGTACCAACGGTGAGGGTGGTGGCAAGTTCAAGCAGGCCGAAGCGCTGGCTGCGACGATCAACGCTTTGTGGCCAGTGTCCTATACTGCAAGCAAGTATGTGGTGTTTACTGGTGGCGAACCCTTGTTGCAACTTGATGCTGCTTTGATTGATGCCATGCATGCGGTAGGCTTTGAGATTGCCATAGAAACCAATGGCACTTTGCCTGTGCCTTCAGGCGTGGACTGGATTTGTGTCAGCCCAAAAATGGGCTCGGAACTGGTTGTGCGCAAGGGTAGTGAGCTCAAAGTGGTGATCCCGCAGTTTGGTCAGGATATGGCGGCATATGCAAATTTTGATTTTGAACATTACTTTGTACAAGCCATGGACGGCCCTTTAAGAGACGATAATTTGCGTCTCGCAATTGAATTCTGCAAACAGCATCCACAATGGAAGCTGAGTTTGCAAACCCATAAACTATTACAGATTCCTTGAGTTTTCATGTTAACGATTACCAGAAAGTTGGAGTTCGATGCAGGTCATCGCATTCCCGATCACGGCAGCCAGTGTCGCAATTTGCACGGTCACCGCTATACCTTGCAAATTACCTTGACCGGCGATGTCGTCCAGAAGGATGGCGAGTCGGACAACGGCATGATCATGGATTTTGGTGATATCAAGGCGCTCGCCAACGAGCATCTGGTGAATTTGTGGGACCATTCCTTCATCGTCTATGAGAAGGATTACATCATCAAGAATTTCCTGGAGAAGCTGCCAGGTCACAAAACAGTGGTAATTGACCGCGTGCCAACAGTAGAAAATCTCGCCAAGATTGCTTTTGATATTTTGAAAGTGGTTTATCACGGCAGGTTTGGCCGCACTTTGGAGTTGACCAAGGTCACGCTGTATGAAACACCAAATTGCTGGGCTGAGATAGACGGATAATGGCCGACGCGCAAAATCTGCCACCGCAAAGTGAGCAGAACAAGCAGAGCCTGCATGATAGACAGTTCATGCAGGCAGCCTACCAGCAAGCCCTGCTGGCCAGAAATGAAGGCGAAGTGCCAGTAGGTGCCGTAGTAGTCAAGGATGGCATAATCATTGCCACCGGCTACAATCACCCCATAGGCAAACACGACCCCACCGCCCATGCAGAAATCATGGCCTTGCGTGCAGCCGCTGAGTTAATTGGCAATTATCGCCTGCCCGGATGCGAACTCTACGTTACCCTTGAACCTTGCATGATGTGTGCGGGGGCCATGATGCACGCTCGTCTGGCACGTGTCATTTACGCTGCCAGTGACCCCAAGACCGGCGTGGCCGGTTCTTTGCTGAATGTGTTTGAACACGGGCAATTGAATCATCATACACAAGTAACTGGCGGGGTATTGGCAGATGAGTGTAGTAGCATGCTAAAGGATTTTTTTTCCCACCGGCGCGCTGTAGCTGCGCAAAAGAAGCTGGCCGCTAATGCTGATGCCAGCATATCTCCTAAACAAGACTGAAACACACCATGCCTGAACAAAGCACGCAAACCGGAATCGCTATTATTGCTCCCAGTGGTGCGCCGCTGGATGACAGCCTGATTGAGCGTGGCTTGCAGCGATTGGCTGATCAGGGTTTTAAGGTGCACAGCTACTATGAGCCTGCTGGCAAATTCCAGCGCTTTGGTGCAAGCGACACCGAACGTGTCAGGCAAATTCATGAAGCAGCGCAAAATCCAGATGTGCAGATAGTCATGGCCCTGCGTGGCAGTTATGGCATGTCAAGGCTGATGCCTTTGCTTGATTTTGATTTACTGGCAAATAGTGGCAAATGTTTTGTTGGTTATAGTGATTTCACACTCGTGCATCTGGCAATGCTGGCGCGTGGCCGTACCAGTATTGCCGGCCCCATGCTGTGTGATGATTACATACGTGAGCAGCCTGTTGAATATACGCTGCAGCAATTCAAGGCATGTGTCAGCAACACCACGCACAAAGTTGAATTTGAAACTGAAGCGGGTTACGACTTACAGGTGCAAGGCAAACTCTGGGGCGGCAATCTGGCCATGCTGACGCATGCAATCGGCACACCGTATTGGTCAGAGGTTGAAGGTGGCATATTGTTCCTGGAAGATATAGGTGAGCACCCCTACCGCATAGAGCGCATGCTGCTGCAACTGCACTTTGCCGGTGTGTTGAATAAACAAAAAGCAATCGTACTTGGGAATTTTTCTGCTTACAAACTGGCAGAGCATGATAATGGCTATGACTTCAATGCCATGCTTGCTTACATTCGTAGTTTGATTGACGTGCCGGTTATCACTGGTCTGCCATTTGGTCATGTATCAACCCGTGCCAGTCTGGTGGTTGGCAGTGATGCGCAACTGGATGTGGCAGAGCGACAGGCAAGTTTGGCAATGAGCTACTCTTTATAGTTTTCAAATGTTAAAAAGCCCACCCGTCAATTTGACGGATGGGCTTTTTCTTTATTGTTTCTCAGTGCCTAATACTTAATCTGCTGCATAGATATCATTGTCTTTGGTTTCTTTGACGAAGAAGAAGCCAATCACAACGGTCATTAACGCTATGCCGATTGGATACCAAAGTCCAAAATAAATATTTCCTTTGAATGCAACAAGAGCGAAAACTATAGTTGGTAACAATCCACCAAACCAGCCATTACCAATATGATATGGCAGTGACATTGATGTGTAGCGGATTCTTGTTGGGAACATTTCGACCAACATTGCTGCAATTGGCCCATACACCATCGTCACGAAGATAACCAAAATAACTAAAAGCACCAAGACCATGGGTTTGTTCATTTGAGCAGGATCGGCCTTGGGTGGGTACCCGGCAGCTTTAATCGCGCTCCCAACATTTTTCTTGAATTCTGCCTCTTTCTTTTTACTTTCCGCATCAAAATTAAGATTGTCGGCTGTGAGTACGGCGTTGAAAGAAGTAATTTCGGTGTCACCAACTTTGATCTTTGCTAATGAGCCTGGTGCTCCAACAACATTCTCATAATTAACAGAGTTTGCTGCCAGTACTGACTTTGCAATATCACAAGAGCTGATAAATTTCTTTTGCCCTGTCAGATTAAACTGGAATTGGCATTCTGCAGGGTCAGATGTCACGATCACTGGAGAGTTTTTTAGTGCTGTTTCCAGTGCTGGATTTGCAAAATGTGTCAGCCCGGCGAATATATAGAAATAACTTGCAGCCGCCAGCAGACAGCCTGTAAGGATGATGGGTTTACGGCCAATTCTATCTGATAAAGTACCGAAGATAATAAAGAACGGTGTTCCAATGACCAGCGATACAGCAATTAAAACGTTGGCTGTTGAAGCATCAACTTTCAATGTTTGCTGTAAAAAGAAAAGTGCATAGAACTGGCCCGTGTACCACACAACAGCTTGGCCAGCTGTCAGACCAAATAGAGCAAGTATAACTATCTTGAGATTTTTCCATTGGCCGAAAGACTCTGTCAATGGAGCTTTAGAAGTTTTGCCCTCCGCCTTCATTTTTGCAAATGCTGGTGACTCATTCATGGAAAGGCGAATCCAGACTGATATGCCGAGCAAAAATATGGAAACCAGGAAAGGAAAGCGCCATCCGAAATCTCCAAATTTTTCTTCCCCAAGCATTTCTCGAAAACCCAAGATCACCATTAACGAAAGAAACAGGCCTAATGTAGCGGTTGTTTGTATCCAGGCGGTAAATGCACCACGTTTTCCATGAGGTGCATGTTCAGCTACATATGTTGCTGCGCCGCCATATTCGCCGCCGAGTGCGAGACCTTGCAAAATGCGCAAAGTTACCAGGATAATTGGGGCAGCAATCCCGATTTGTGAGTATGGGAATAGCAAGCCCACACAAAATGTGGAGCCACCCATGATCAATATCGTTACGAGGAATGTGTACTTCCGACCTATCATGTCACCAAGGCGACCAAATACTAGTGCACCGAATGGGCGCACGATAAAGCCAGCGGCGAAAGCAAGAAGTGCAAAAATGAAGCCGGTTTGTGGATCTGTGCCGGCAAAAAATTGCTTGGCAATAATGGGAGCGAGAGCTCCATACAGATAAAAGTCATACCATTCAAAGACGGTTCCCAGCGAAGACGCAAAAATAACCTTGCGTTCTTCTGCTGTCATGCCGCCTGACGTTGCGATAGGTGCTGTCGCCATGCTTGTCTCCTGTTTTTAAGTATATTTTAAGTGTGCTAAAAAAACGGTCAAAAACGCACAATCACATTTCCGACATAATTTTTATTGCAAGCAAAGTGTGCAAGTCGAAACTTACGGCTTGCTTGCTCGAAACTTACAGAAACTTACAAAAGAACTATCCTGAATATGTGAAGAAGAGCAATATTGGAGCGTGGAGTAAGATGAAATTAATTTGCGAACGGTCGTACTAAAATGTGATATTCTCTTTTTGAGCTTGGTCTATATGCTTTTAATTAAGGCAATTCGGTTCAGGCAAAACAGGGCTGTGGAAGTTTGTTCCTGCATGTTGGTTTGCAAAGGGCAAATTACTACTTATGATGGTTATCAGCAGTTCCAGCCTGTACACATACTTATATCAATCAGGAGATCTACATGTCTGACGCAGTTATCGTATCCACCGCCCGCACTGGCCTTGCAAAATCCTGGAAGGGTGCTTTCAACATGACGCATGGTGCTACCATGGGTGGCCATGTATTGAATGCAGCCATTACCCGCGCAAAGATTGAAGCGGGTGAGGTGGAAGATGTCATCATGGGTTGTGCCACACCAGAAGGTGCAACTGGCAGCAATATTGCCCGTCAGATCGCTTTGCGTGCGGGTTGCCCGGTAACTACTGCTGGCATGACGGTTAATCGTTTTTGCTCTTCTGGATTGCAGACTATCGCCTTAGCAGCACAAAGAATTATTGCCGGTGAAGGCGATGTATATGCGGCAGGTGGCGTCGAGTCTATTTCTTGCGTACAAAACGAAGCCAATAGCCACATGATCGTTGAAACCTGGTTGAAGCAACACAAGCCAGAAGTTTACTGGCCTATGCTGCAAACAGCTGAGACTGTTGCCAAGCGCTATGGCATCCCACGTGAGCGTCAGGATGAATACGGCGTACAAAGCCAGTTGCGCGCAGCTGCAGCCCAGGCTGCTGGCCTGTTTGATGCCGAGATCGTGCCTATGACTACCACCATGGGCGTTGCCGATAAAGCGACTGGCATGCTGATCACCAAAGAAGTCACCATTTCTGCTGATGAAGGCATACGTGCAGATACGACTCTTGAAGGCGTCTCCAAAATCCGTACCGCAGTGCCAGGTGGTGTCATTACTGCTGGTAACGCCAGCCAGTTTTCTGACGGTGCTTCTGTTGCCATTCTGATGAGCAGCAAACTGGCTGAAGCAAAGGGCTTGCAACCATTGGGTATTTTCCGTGGATTTGCGATTGCAGGATGCGAGCCAGATGAAATGGGTATAGGCCCGGTCTTTGCCATTCCAAAATTGCTGAAAAAAGCGGGCCTCAAAGTTGAGGACATCGGTTTGTGGGAATTGAATGAGGCATTTGCCGTGCAAGTCTTGTATTGCGCAGACAAACTCGGCATCCCTATGGATAAATTGAATGTCAACGGTGGTGCGATTGCAGTGGGCCATCCTTATGGCGTCTCAGGTGCTCGCCTGACTGGCCATGCATTGATAGAAGGCAAACGCCGTGGTGCTAAATATGTAGTGGTGACCATGTGTATTGGCGGCGGCCAGGGCGCTGCAGGTTTGTTTGAAGTAGTCTAAACTGGATGCATGTCGGGTGCCCAGGCTGCATGATGTTGTCATGCGGTTTGGGCAAAATGAGTACCTCATCTCTTTTGTCCAGATAAAGCCATGCAATCTAAAATTCTTTCCCGCCGTGATCTCGAATTCATGCTGTATGAATGGCTGAATGTAGAGTCACTGAATCAAAGGCCGCGTTTTGCCGATCATAGCCGCGAAACTTTCAATGCCGCCCTTGATACCTGCGAACAAATAGCGACAGACCTGTTCGCTACCCACAATAAAAAAAATGACCAGCAGGAGCCGCACTTCGATGGTGAAGAAGTGCACATGATTCCTGAAGTGAAGACAGCCCTGAAAGCATTTTGCGAAGCTGGCCTGATGGCCGCAGGGCAAGACTTTGATGTCGGCGGCATGCAATTGCCCTGTGTCGTTGAAAAAGCTGGTTTTGCCTACTTCAAAGGAGCGAATGTAGGGACGGCATCTTATCCCTTCCTGACCATAGGCAACGCCAATACTTTGCTCAAATGCGGTACACCTGAGCAGATAGAAACCTTCGTCAAGCCCATGCTGGAAGGGCGGTTCTTTGGCACCATGTGTTTGTCTGAACCGCAAGCTGGTTCCAGCCTGTCTGATATTGTCACTAGGGCTGAACCGCAAGAAGATGGCACTTATAGACTGACCGGTAACAAGATGTGGATATCGGCGGGCGAGCACGAGCTTGCCGAGAATATTGTGCACCTGGTATTGGCCAAAGTGCCGGATGCAAACGGCAAGCTGATACCTGGTGTCAAAGGCATTTCACTTTTCATCGTGCCCAAAAAACTGGTGAACGAAGACGGCAGCCTGGGTGAGCGTAATGACGTAGTACTGGCTGGCCTGAATCACAAGATGGGTTATCGCGGCACCACCAATTGCCTGCTGAACTTTGGTGAAGGTAAATTCAAGCCGCAAGGCAGGGCTGGTGCAATAGGTTATCTGGTGGGCACCTTGCACCGTGGCATGGCAAACATGTTCCACATGATGAATGAGGCACGCATAGGTGTCGGCCTGGGGGCTGTCATGCTGGGCTATACCGGTTATCTGCACTCGCTGGATTATGCACGTAACCGCCCACAGGGACGGGCACCGCTGAACAAAGACCCGGCTGCACCGCAAGTGCCCATCATTGAGCATACCGATGTCAAACGCATGTTGCTGGCACAAAAAGCCTATGTCGAAGGTGGCCTGGCATTGAATTTATTTTGCGCCAGACTGGTTGATGAAGAGCGTACTGCCCCATCGCCAGAAGCACGTACCCATGCTGCGCAGATGCTGGAGATATTGACACCAATTGCCAAATCCTGGCCTTCACAATGGTGTCTGGAAGCGAACAATCTGGCGATACAGGTGCATGGTGGCTATGGCTATACCCGTGAATACAATGTAGAACAGTTTTACCGCGATAACCGTCTCAACCCCATCCATGAAGGTACACATGGCATACAGGGGCTGGATTTATTGGGTCGCAAGGTTGTCATGCAAGATGGTGCAGCGCTTGAGGCTTTGGGCGAAATCATGCACAAGACGCTGGCGAGAGCTGCGGCTCATCCTGAATTGCTGGCCTATACCAAATCACTGGCACGTGTGCTGCAAAGACTGGCCAGCGTTACCCAGCAATTGCATGGCGTGGGGGATACCAACAAGACACTGGCAAATGCCTCGGCTTATCTGGAAGTATTTGGCCATGCCGTGATTGCCTGGATGTGGCTGGAGCAAGCCAGCTTGTGTCTGAACAAAGAAAGTCACCATGATGCTGATTTCTATGCAGGCAAGCTGCAGGCTTGTAAATACTTCTTCCATTGGGAATTGCCACGCGTTCATCCCCAGCTGGATTTGCTGTCGAATATCGATATGACGACTTTCGATATGCAGGATGCCTGGTTCTGAACCATAGCCTTGAAATAATCAAAAACACATAACAAACGATGCCCTTCCTGTCTGCGCGCAGACAGGTGGCGGCCGCACATACCGGAGACAAAAAATGAGCAAAGCAATTCGTACCGTACAACAATTATTTGACTTGCATGGCAAGACGGCCCTGATCACTGGCGGCTCGCGTGGACTGGGTCTGCAAATGGCAGAAGCGCTGGGTGAACAGGGTGCCAAAGTGGTGCTGTCTTCACGCAAGCAATCTGATCTGGATGAAGCTGTCGCCCACCTGAAAAGCCGTGGTATAGATGCCAGCGCGATCGCGGCTGATTTGTCCAAAGAAGCAGCGGTGCAACCGCTGGTGGATGAAGCACTGGCCCGCCTGGGACATATCGATATCCTCATCAATAATGCCGGCGCTACCTGGGGTGCGCCAGCGGAAGATTACCCGGTTGATGCCTGGGACAAGGTTATGAATCTGAATATCCGCAGCATATTCCTGATCTCGCAGGCAGTTGGCAAGCGCTCGATGATACCGCGCAAGTATGGCCGCATCATCAATATTGCGTCTATCGCTGGCTTGGCTGGCAATGCACCCGGTACCATGCAGACGATTGCCTATAACACTTCCAAGGCTGCCGTCATCAACTTCACACGCACGCTGGCGGGTGAATGGGGCGTGCATGGCATTACCGTTAATGCGATTGCACCGGGATTTTTCCCCTCTAAAATGACCAAGGGCATACTGGAAAATCTGGGCGAAGAAAAGCTTGCCAAAGAAGCACCTTTGCAACGCATAGGTGATGATGAAGATTTGAAGGGCGTAGCCATGCTGTTTGCCAGTGACGCTGGTAAGCACATCACTGGTCAGACCCTGGCAGTGGATGGCGGGGTATCTGCTGTATGACAGAGGCCAAGTCTCCTGCGGCGCTCCCCATTACGCAACCAACGCCGGTATTGAATCCCTTTTTGCATGACTTGGGCGTCGAGTTCTTGGAAATGGAAAATGGTCATGCACGACTGGCGCTTGACCTGAGCGAACGACATATGAACAGCTGGCAAATTGCTCATGGCGGCGTGATCATGACCATGCTGGATGTGGTCATGGCGATGGCAGGACGCTCCATGAATAGTGACCTCAAGGGTGTGGTTACAGTGGAAATGAAAACCACTTTCCTGCAGCCAGGCGGTGTACCAGGTGGCCGTATGGAAGCGCGTGGCAAGGCATTCCATCAATCCACCACCATGTGTTTTTGTGAGGGCGAGGTCTGGAATGGCGACAAGCTCATTGCCAAAGCCATGGGTACTTTCAAATATCTGCGACGCTTGAAGTCTGGCGAAAATATGAAAAAGCTTTATGGTAGTGACTAATTAAAAAAATTGACGTCGTTTCTGCAAGTCTTATAAAAATAAATGGAGACCAACATGCAGCAGACCCGCTTTGCAGTACTTTTTTCAGCTTTAATTTGTGGACCATTCATGAGCATGTCTTCGGCACAAACTGCCTTGCCAGATGCTGAGGCAAGTGACCCGCAAAAAATGGGCTGGATGCAGGGTTTCCCACCGGCACCTGACAAGCTCATCAAATTTGCCAATGGCAGCAATTATCAGTTTCCCCGTACCCGCTGGTCGTTTTCGCACGGGCGTGAACTGGGGCCAACCAGCAATGTCTGGCATGGCGCAGGGCCTGTTTCAACTTTGCCGGTGGCTTTGCGTGACCTCGATAAACTACGGTTTGCAGATGAAAAGGGCAGCGATATAAGTTGGACCGATATGCAGGCCCGCACTTATACAGACAGCATACTGGTACTGCACAAGGGCAAGATCGTCTATGAGCGTTACCTCGGTATTACCAAGACCTACTTGCCGCATATTGCCATGTCGGTCACCAAATCTTTTGTAGGTACGCTAGCTGCGACTCTGGCTGCGGAAGGCAAACTCGATCCCAGTGCACCTGTTACGCAATATATTCCTGAAGTCAAAGACACCGCTTATGGTGACGCCACTGTGCGCCAGGTCATGGATATGACCATAGGTGTGCAGTATTCTGAAAATTACGCAGACCCTAAGGCGGAAATCTGGGATTACGCCAGGTCAGGCGGACTTTTGCCGACAGCGCCGACTTATGATGGGCCTAAAACCTTTTATGATTTCCTGGTGAAATTGAAAAAAGAAGGCAAGCATGATGAAGCCTTTGCCTACAAGACCGTGAATGCTGAAGTGCTGGCCTGGATAGTCAAACGCGCTACCGGACAAAATCTGTCTGATCTCTTGTCTGAACGTATCTGGCAAAAATTGGGCACCGAGAATGATGCCTATTTTTCTGTGGATAGTGTAGGCACAGAGCAGGGCGGTGGTGGTTTGAATCTGACCTTGCGCGATATGGCACGCTTTGGCGAAATGATGCGTTTGAACGGCAAGTTCAATGGCCAGCAAATCATTCCTGCCGCTGCTGTAGAAGACATACGCAAGGGTGCCGACCCTGCCAAATTCGCTAAAGCTGGCTACGCGACTTTACCTGGTTACTCCTACCGCAATATGTGGTGGGTAGGGCACAACAGCCACCAGACATTTGAAGCCCGGGGCATACACGGACAACGTATCTTTATAGACCCGCTCGCCGAAATGGTCATCGTTAAATTTTCTTCCCATCCCATTGCTGCCAATGGCGCGACTGACCCTGTCACTTACCGCGCCTTCCAGGCTGTGGCAAATCACTTGATGAAATGAGTAAACCATGACGACTAATTCTCAACTTGCGTATCAACGTATCGTACTGGCTTCCCGCCCCAAAGGCCAGGTTGTGCCAGAAAACTTCCGTCTTGAATCTCTGCCTGTGCCAGAACTCAAGGATGGCGAGCTGTTGGTACGAAATCATTACATGTCCTTAGACCCTTACATGCGTGGCCGCATGGAAGATGCCAAAAGCTATGCCGCCCCACAAGTCATAGGTGAAACCATGATAGGCGGCACGGTAGGTGAAGTGGTCGCAAGCAAGAATGCCAAATTCAATGTCAGTGACAAAGTCATAGGCATGCTGGGTTGGTCAGAAATGGGTGTGTCTGATGGCTTGCTGTTGCGTAAAGTGGATACGACGCATATTCCTTTATCTGCCTACCTGGGCTCAGTTGGTATGCCCGGTTTGACAGCCTGGTATGGCCTGACCCAGATCATGCAACCTAAAGCTGGAGAAACTATCGTGGTGTCTGCTGCGAGCGGTGCAGTAGGCAGTGTAGTTGGTCAACTGGGCAAGCAACTGGGTTGCCGCGTGGTCGGTATAGCCGGTGGTGCAGACAAATGTGCTTATGTTGTCAATGAACTGGGCTTTGATGCCTGTATCGATTACAAGGCAGGTAATCTGGAAGCCGACTTGGCCGCTGCAACGCCGGATGGTATTGATACCGTATTTGAAAATGTTGGCGGTGAAATCTTTGATGCCAGTCTGGCACGCATGAACGCCTTTGGCCGTATCGCCCTGTGTGGTTTGATTGCCGGATATAACGGCGAACAACTGAGTATCAAGAATGCCCGGGTATTTTTGACCATGCGCCTGACCATGCGTGGCTTTATCGTCTCTGAACACATGGATTTGTGGCCGCAGGGTTTGAAAGAACTGGGTGGCCTGGTTGCTACTGGTAAACTGAAGTTCCGTGAATCTGTTGCTGAAGGCATTGCTGCTGCGCCCGAAGCATTTATTGGTCTGTTGAAAGGCAAGAACTTCGGCAAGCAGTTGGTAAAGCTGATTTGAGTTAATCGTATAAACCAAAAGAGCGCAGAGCAATCATGTCCGATATTATTTTCCATAATTTTGCAGTTTCTCCGTTTTCAGAAAAAATCCGCCTGATTTTCGGTTTCAAACAATTGAAGTGGAAATCTGTAACGGTACCCATCATCATGCCCAAGCCGGATGTAACGGCATTGACAGGTGGTTACCGACGCACGCCGATACTGCAAATCGGTGGAGATATTTATTGTGATACATCTTTGATTGCAGAGGTGGTGGAAAAACGATCACCTGCACCTTCTCTCTATCCGGTTGCCGTCAATGGTCTTGCGCGCAACCTGGCGCAATGGGCTGATACTACGCTGTTCTGGACAGCAATCCCCTATGCATTCCAGCCAGCAGCTATCCCATCCATATTCGGCAATATCAGCGCTGAAGAATTGCAGGCCTTCAGTGCAGACCGTGCCACCATGCGTGGCAATATGCCACGCACCAGCATGGGTGAAGCCAAAGGGCAGCTTCTAGAATACTTAAGTCGTCTCGAAAACATGCTCAGTGGTGATGCTCCTTTCCTATTGGGCGCGCAAGCCAGTATTGCTGATTTTTCTGTCTATCAGGCTTTGTGGCTGATACGACTGGCTCCAGCAATTAATCCTGTCTTTGATGCTTATCCAAAGCTACTGGAGTGGATGAATCGTATCGCTGCCTTCGGCCATCACCAGTCTGCAACTCTAAGCAGCACGGAGGCAATGGAGATCGCCAAAAATGCGAAAGGCTTTGATATCGCAGGGCGCAATTTTGTTGACAGCCATGGCATAGCGCTGGGTGAGCAGGTTGCCATCATGCCGACTGACTATGCGCTGGACCCGGTCGTGGGCGAACTTGTCATCGCCAGTGAAAATGAATTAGCCGTGCGCCGTCAAGATGAACGAGCCGGAACTGTGGTCGTGCATTTCCCACGTGTAGGCTTCCAGATGAAACGCGCAAAATAAATTAATCCAAAACAAATAAATTTAATAAATCACATACAGGAGACAACATGAAAGTATTTAAAGACAGAGTAGCCGTAATCACCGGTGGTGCCAGCGGTTTTGGCCGTGAATTTGCGATTATCGGCGCGCGCCTGGGCATGAAGCTGGTGCTAGCTGATGTACAGCAAGATGCCCTGGACAAGACCAAAGCCGAGCTGGAAGCACAAGGGGCGCAGGTGCTGGCCATGCGTTGCGATGTACGCCATGCAGAAGAAGTACAGGCCCTGGCTGACGCTACCATGGAGAAGTTTGGTGCTGTGCATCTGGTATTCAATAATGCCGGTGTCGGTTCCGGTGGCCTTATCTGGGAAAACACCCAGGCTGACTGGGATTGGGTGATAGGCGTCAATCTCTGGGGTGTCATCCACGGTGTGCGCATCTTTACCAACCTCATGCTGGAATGTGCAAAGAAAGACCCGCAATTTGAAGGACATATCGTCAACACGGCATCCATGGCCGGTTTGCTCAATGCGCCGACCATGGGTGTATACAACGTCTCCAAGCATGCAGTAGTGTCTTTGTCAGAATCCCTGTATCAGGATTTGAAACTGGTAGAAGCACCGATAGGCGCATCTGTGTTGTGCCCATATTTTGTACCAACAGGCATTTCACAATCGCATAGAAATCGCCCTGAAGATGTCCCAGGTTCTGCACCAACCGCCAGCCAGAGAGCAGCACAGGCGATGTCAGACAAGGCTGTGAATTCTGGCAAAGTAACGGCAGAAGAAGTGGCTGAAAATACCTTCAAGGCAATCGCTGATGAACAGTTCTACATCTTCTCTCATCCCGGTGCTCTTGGTAACGTGCAGGAACGCATGGAAGATATCGTCCTGCAACGCAACCCTGGCGACCCTTACAAGGCGGCGCCGCATATCCGTGACATGCTCAGAGCCAAGTTGAAGGCTTAATTATCACTTTACAAGCATCAGGGAGAAGCTTAGATGACAGTAGAAATATTAAGTAATCAGTTTGCCACACTGGAAAATGGAACGCGCCTGCATTTCGCCAGCGCGGGTGAGCGCGGCAGGCCATTGATCTTGTTCGTGCATGGCTTTCCAGAGTTCTGGTACGAATGGTCAGGACAACTGGCTGAGTTTGGACAGGATTATTTTGCCGTGGCACCGGATTTGCGAGGCTTCAATCTGTCTGATATGCCTGCTGATGTTGCTGCCTACAAGGCTAGGCATATCGTCGATGACTTGCGTTTGCTGATTGCCCATCTGGGTTATCAGCAATCCACGGTTGTGGCCCATGACTGGGGCGGAGCGGTATGCTGGAATATGGCGATTGCCTTGCCTGCCTTGTTTGAAAAACTGATTATTATCAATTCTCCTCATCCTTATCTGTTCATGCAGGCGTTGGCGACTGACCCTGCGCAAAAAACCTCCAGCGAATACATGAACTGGTTGCGCAATCCAGGTTCTGAAGAAGCACTTGCAAAAGATAACTTCGCCCTCATGGATGGCTTCTTCAATGGCATGGGGCAGGGTGATGCAGCGTGGTTTGATGCTGAGACACAAGCGGCTTACCATGCTTGCTGGGCGCGTGGTCTCACTGGTGGTGTTAATTATTACCGTGCTTCACCATTGCACCCACCGACAGAAAAGAATCCGGGGCCGCTGCAGTTGAATCTGAATCCGGCTGATTTTCAAGTCAAGGTACCCACCCGCGTCATCTGGGGGGAGAATGACAAGGCCTTGCCCAAGACCTTGCTGGATGGCCTGGAGAATTTTGTTGATGATATCCAGATACAGCGCATTGCAGAGGGTTCACACTGGGTTATTCATGAACAGCCCGAACGTGTAAACCGTCTTATCCGTCAATTTTTACAAAGTTAGGGATTATGGCCAAAGCAGATTTTGCTTTCTTTCACCGCTTGCGGGTGCGCTGGTCTGAGGTAGATATGCAAGCCATTGTCTTTAATGGCAATTACCTCAATTATTTTGACGTGGCTTTTACCGAATACTGGCGTGCTACCGGTTTGCCGAATGTGATTACCCAGGCAGCCGAGGGTAAAGAATTGTTTGCCCGCAAATCTACTATCGAATACATGGCGCCAGCCAGGTTTGATGATGAGCTCGATATTGGTGTGCGTTGTGCCAGCATAGGTAGGTCTTCTCTGCAGTTTATCCTCGAAATTTATCTTGGTGAAAATCATTTGATATCTGGCGAGCTGGTGTATGTGTATGCCGATACAGAAAAACGCAAGGCAGTTACCGTCACAGATGCATGGCGTGCGATAATTTCATCCTTTGAAACGCATGCACCCGCTGATACCCGAACATGAATACTGAAAACCTCCGCCTGGTCATTGCTGACTGGGCCACGCTGCAAAAAGATGCGCAAGCCATACGCTATGAAGTGTTTGTCATCGAGCAAAAAATCCCGGTAGAGCTGGAGTGGGACGCAGCTGATGCAGAATGCCTGCATGCAGTTGCTTATGAAGTGGATGGTAAGGCAGTGGGAACAGGCCGCCTGTTGCCTGACGCGCATATAGGCCGCATGGCTGTGCTGGCAACGGCGCGTGGTTTGGGTGTAGGCGCACAGATTTTGCGTGCCTTGATGAAAGAGGCGAAGGCCAGAGGCGAGGTAGCTGTGCGCTTGAATGCGCAACAATCAGCAGAGAACTTCTATCTTAAAGAAGGCTATACCCGCGATGGCGAGATTTTTGAAGAGGCTGGCATTCCCCATGTCAGTATGATTTACCACTTCGTCTGATCAATTCAAGAGCGGGCCTGGTATGATAGGGCGGCATCTTGATTTTATGTTTTATGTCATGTCTTATTTCATGTTTTATTTCAAGTTTTGCGCACATCATCCTGAGGGGAAAAGCTGATTGCCCCGCTCAGTAATTGCCAATACATGACCCAATCCCCCATGAAAGAGAACAAGGGCTGTTTGAATGAGGCCGGACGATTCTTTTCAAAAACAAAATGACCTAACCAGGCAAAGCCGTAGCCACAGACTGGTGCCGCCAGCAAATAAGCAGCCTGACCCGTGACCATGAATGTGGCGACACACAAGATAACCAGGCTGCTTCCCAGGAAATGCAATTGCCTGCAAGTTTTGTTGCTGTGCTCGGTCAGGTAAAAAGCATAAAACTTCGAAAAATCAGTAAATTTCTCTGCCATTTTTGTCTCCTCTTTAGCTACATGACTTTCGACCTCAGCATTGCCGTCCTACAAGCATAGTAGGTTATATGCCCGTGTCGGTCACTTAATTTTTAAATCTTTAAATGATTTATTCCATTGTGTACTTGAATGCCTAAAATAATGATGAATTGCAATATTGACATTGTAAAAACATCTACTATTATTCAATGATATAAACTTTGAGCATAACTATATATGTTTTTTGCTACTAGATACCAGTCCCTGATAGTTATATTTAATGATGTAAGTAATTGAAGTTAAAAGCTTTATTCAAAAGACACAATCTTTAATAATTTCCTTGTGGCATTAAATTCCATGTGGCAATATGAGTTTGTCGAACAAACTTATGCAAGCCCTGATAGTACAGACCAAGTCAAACATTTTTGTCGCTGACAACGTTTTTGGGGGAATCATGAATATTGAGAATTCGAAAGTCTCAACCCGTCTGATCACAGGTTTTGGCCTGGTGTTGGGCTTGCTGCTGGTTGTTTTGCTACTGGGAATAACTTACATGGCGAAGATGCATCAGCGTCTGGAAGAAATCGCCAACGTCAATAATGTCCAGTCCAAACTGGCTTCTACCATGTATCTGACTGTGACGGAGCGGGCACTGGCTTTGCGAAATCTCATTTTGTTGTCAGACGAAGCAGAAATCCAGATTGAAGTAAAAAGGATAGCTGCACAGACAAAAAAATATACTGAGGCAGAAGATAAGCTCACTCAGATGCTGAATGCTGATCCCAATGCTTCTCCAGAGCAAATTGCCTTGCTCGGTAAAATCAGGGACCAGGCCAAGCTGTCAGAGTCTTTTATTGCCAAAGGTGCCGATCTCGGCGTGCAAAAAAAAGGGGAAGAAGCTTATAAATTACTCCGCTTCGAATTTCGTCCTGTGCAGAAGAAGTGGTGGGATTTGCTGAATGATTTTATTTCTGATGAAGAAAAACAAAACTCAGCGGCAATAGTGCAGGCAGAGCAAGACTATAACAGCGCAAAAAAACTCATGTACCTGTTTGGCGCTGCAGCCCTGTTCGTGGGTATGGCGGCCGCCTGGCTGATCGTCAGGAGTTTGTTGAAACAATTGGGCGGCGAACCCCGCTACGCCGTGCAAATTGCCGAGAGAATTGCGGCTGGTGATTTGTCAGTGCCCATCAGTCTGGCTGACAAGGATGAACATAGTCTCATGCATGCCATGTACGAAATGCAAAAAGGTTTGGCTGACATTGTTGGCATGGTGCGTTCAGGCACTGACACGATTGCTACAGCGTCGCGGCAAATTGCTTCAGGCAATATGGACTTGTCTTCCCGTACTGAGGCGCAAGCTGGCTCTCTGGAAGAAACAGCATCGTCCATGGAAGAGCTTACCTCTACCGTCAAACAAAATGCCGACAGTGCCAGGCAGGCCAATATTCTTGCGCAATCTGCTTCGGATGTCGCGGTGAAAGGCGGCACGGTCGTATCTGAGGTTGTTCATACCATGGGTTCGATCAATACTTCTTCCCGCAAAATTGTCGATATCATCGGTGTGATAGATGGCATTGCTTTCCAGACCAATATACTGGCGCTCAATGCTGCTGTGGAGGCTGCCCGTGCTGGTGAGCAAGGCCGCGGCTTTGCCGTGGTTGCGACAGAAGTCAGAAACCTGGCACAACGCTCAGCCGAAGCCGCACGCGAGATCAAGCATTTGATCGACGATTCTGTCACGAAGGTAGAAGTCGGTGCCAAACTGGTTGATCAGGCTGGTGTGACCATGGATGAAATAGTCGTCAGTATCAAACGCGTCACTGGCATCATGAGCGAAATCATGCTGGCCAGCCAGGAGCAGACGGCAGGGATAGAGCAGATCAATGAAGCCATTGTACAGATGGACGATGTTACACAGCAAAATGCTGCTCTGGTAGAAGAGGCGGCAGCTGCAGCTACTGCCTTGCAAAACCAGGCAGACGACTTGTCTGAACTGGTAAGTACCTTCCAGTTGACGGCAGAAAAAAATGCTCAAGCTACATGGCAGGAGTCGGTCATGGAAAACAAAAAAATCGTTCCTTTGATTAAAAAAGCTGCACCGCAAAATAATGCACCTGTGAAGCAGATCAAGCGCGTGGCAAATGCGAAAAGCAATCCTCAGTCCGGTAACGGTGATTGGGAAGAGTTTTAATGAATTGAATTGATTGTTGGGCATCAGTGGTAAAACCGGGAGCAATCTATGCAAGCGAATACGAGCATGCTGGAAGACAAGCCTCAAGTTGAGCAGACTACGGTCAGGGTAGAGCGCAGGACACAATTTGGCCGTTTTGTGCAAAGCCCACAGACTAACGGCATAGATATTAAATGGCACTATGGCGTCGTCAATTCCAATGCACGTGAACGCCTGATGCGGCAAAGTCCCGCTACCTTGTGGCTGACTGGTTTGAGTGGCGCGGGAAAATCTACTTTGGCCTATGCCCTGGAAAAAATATTACTGGAACGCGGGCACTGCTGCTTCGTTGTTGATGGCGATAACCTGCGCCATCATTTGAATAGCGACCTTGGTTTTTCGGCACACGACAGACGTGAAAACATACGCAGGGCGGCCGAGGTTGCACACCTCATGAATGAAGCTGGCATGATTGCCATCACTGCATTTATTTCACCATTCCGTGACGACAGGGCGATGGCGAAAGAGATCATAGGCCAGGAGCGCTTTGTCGAAGTACATGTCAGCACACCAGGCATAGTTTGCGAGAGGCGCGACCCCAAAGGCCTGTATGCCAAGGCGCGCAGGGGAGAAATACCAGAATTTACCGGGGTTTCAGCGCCTTACGAGGCTCCCCTTGATCCAGACCTGGAAATCAATTCCGAGCAACACACCATAGAAGACGCGGCGGAAAAACTCTATAGACACCTGATAGGATTATGCTATATCAAATAGCAAAAGGATGACGTCGGCCATGTCAACAGAGATCAATAATTCAGTAGCAGCCTATGATGTATTTAATGGTGACGCAGATGGCATCTGCGCATTGCACCAGCTCAGACTGGCTGAGCCCTTTACGGCAGAATTGATTACAGGTGCTAAGCGGGATATTGATTTACTGAATCGTTTCTCCACCAAATCAGGTGACAAGGTGACGGTGCTGGATATTTCATTGGACAGCAATATTGCCGCACTGCGTCAGCATCTGAAGGCAGGTGCAGAAGTCACTTACTTCGATCATCACAATGCAGCACAGGCCTTTGAACATGAGCATCTGCATTTGTATTGCGACATAGCGGCCGATGTATGCAGTAGCATACTGGTCAATCGGTATTTAAACGGTCTGTATTGGAAGTGGGCCGTGGTAGCGGCTTATGGTGATAACTTGCCAGCAGTCGCAACTGTGATGGCGGGTGAGGCGGGCCTGAATCAATCGCAACGCGGGCAGTTGCAGGAACTTGGCACTTTGCTCAACTACAACGCCTATGGTGAATCAGTAGAGGATTTACATTTCCATCCTGCTGCTTTGTATCAGGCGGTGCATGACTATATTGATCCTTTCGATTTTTTGCATAATGCGGCGCAATTTACAGTGCTGCGTAATGCCTATGCCATTGATATGGCATTCATGCAAGGACTGCATGCTGACAGGGAAAGTGAATTGACATCCATTTATATCTTGCCTGCCCAGGCCTGGGCCAGGCGCGTGTCGGGCATTCTGGCAAATCAATTGACACAGGAAGAACCTGGAAAATCATTCGCGGTGCTGACAGCAAAGCCTGACGGCAGTTATGTCGTAAGCATACGTTCAGGCGATGCAGATCATTGTCCAGCGGGTCAATTTTGTTCTGCGTTTGCAACGGGTGGTGGCAGGCGCGGCGCGGGCGGCATCAATCATTTGCCAGCATCTGAAGTGGATAGTTTTGTGCAAGCTTTTATAGCTTATTTTGAGAAAATGGGAATACCTCAGCTCAGTCTGACTTGAGCTTAATTAAGCTGACTGATACATAAGCGGTTTTCCATATTCCTACGTTCAAGCATCGGGAGAGCATCATGGCAGAATCAGATAGTGCAAGCAGTATAGAAAAAACGACTACTTCCAATAAGCGTCCGACTCCTGTCCTGATGATACCCTTGCGCCGCTGTGGCAGCCATGCCCTGCGTCTGCGCCTGAATAACAGCAAGGAATTTTATTCGCCTTATCCCCTGCATATCGTTGACTTCATGCCCCTGGTGCCGCGCTATGGTGACTTGAGCGATGATGAGTCTTATTTCAGGCTGGTCGTTGATGTGGTTGGCTTGCAAGCCGCCAGCATGGTGAAATGGAAAGGCATGGTGTTTGACCCTGTGGATGTGTTTGAATCCATCAAGAATGATCAGCGCAGCGTGCACAGGATATTGTGGGAATTGTTGTTGCGTACAGGTGAGCATCACCATGCCAGTATCGTCATGGATAAGTCACTCGATAGTGTGCACTATGCAGAAGAGCTATTGCAGTTGTTCCCGAATATGCTGTTCCTGAATGTGGTCAGGGACCCCCGGGCGCAAGTTGCTTCGATGAACAAGGCCATCATTCATGATTATGACTCGACACTGAATGCGCTTGCCTGGCTGGAAGCGCACCAGTTATCGCGCGATATTATTCAACGTCATCCGGACAGAGTGCTGACCATACGTTATGAAGACTTCCTGAGTAACCAGGAAACTGTCCTGCGAGCCATTTGTCAATTCTTTGGCATACAGTTCCTGCCCGAGATGCTGGATGTGACCCATTCCAGCGAAGCGCAGCAAATATCACAGATGTCGGCATTGTGGGCCACCAACCGCTTCCCGCCTGTCATGGCTAACAAGGACAAATTCAAGCAGCAACTGAGCATGCAGGAAATTGAAGTCATAGAAAGTCTGACCAAAGAATTCATGCAATTGTATGGCTATGAAATGATGACCGATGCCAACCTGGAATTGAGCCCTGAAGTGCTGGCAGCAGCCAAGGACAAATCCAGCAAGGGGAGGGTGGAAGCCTGGGATAGCCTGAAGCATGACAATTACAAGGACTATGTCTTGCGCCGCTTCAGGGCAGACTACCTCGCCAGCCTCAATCAGCGCCTGCCCGCACATGCATAAAGGCAGATCCTTATACTAATGCAACCATGATGCCGGCACCTGTCACCAGAGTGCCGGCTATTCTTTCTGTAATCACTGCATACCTTTCCTGCGTTGCCCAGTGACTGGCTTTGCTGGCCAGCATTCCATAGCCGAGCAGAATAAAAAATTCAGGAATGATGGAACAGGCCGCCAGTATCAACATCTGCACACCTACCGGCTCCCTGGGGTCAATGAATTGCGGCAGTATCGCCACAAACATCAACAGAGTTTTAGGGTTCATCAATTGCAGCATCAGTGCGCTGCTGAATATCTTCCTTCCACTAAGCGCTACGCCATCCAGTTTGGATATGGTCAATGGCGATGGCTTGCCAAAGATGGCTGATAAACCAAGGTAGACCAGGTAAGCCGCACCCAGGTATTTGATCGCCATGAATACTTTAGGTGAAGCGAGTATTAACGAACCTATACCCGTCGCCGATATTGCAAAGTAAATAGCATTGCCCGTCAATATGCCAAGCGTGACAAACAGGGATGTGCGCCAGCCCCTGGCTATGCCATAGGCAACCACCATCATGACTGCGGGGCCGGGAGACAGTGACAAGGCTGCCTCAGTCGCTGTGAACAAGGCCCAGCTTTCCAGATTCATCGCCATCGCTGCTTATGCCTTCACAAAATCAAGAATGGCCGTCAGCACCTGATCTGCCTGTTCTGACATCAGAGAATGGCCGCAATTGTCTATGATCTTTTGCTGGCTGTTTGCGATGGCTTTGCTCAGAGTCAGGCTGGTCTTGGCTGGCGTCATCATGTCTTTTTTACCGAGTATGAACAGACTGGGGCAAGTGACTGATTGCGCAGCTGCTTCGCCATTGGCATAGGCATTACACGCCGCAAAATCGGTATAAAAAACCTTGTCAGGATTGATGGCAGAAATACGCTGCATCAGGCGCTGGCTGACACCCATGACATAAAACCCTGGGCCAGGGCAGGACGGCTTGTGTGCAATGGAAGTATGTGACCAGATATTCACCATATCAATTGCGGTCTGCTCTTCATCGCGGGCAGCATTAAGCAGGGTGTCTGATACTTTCATGGGATAGGCGGTACCAACCATGATGAGTTTGCTGACACGTGAGCTTGCTTTGAAGCAGGTCTCCAGTGCGATTAGGGAACCCATGCTATGCCCAATCAGCGTGGCTTGCGCTATGCCCGCCACATCCAGCAAAGCAAGCAGCCAGTCTGCCATTTGTTCTACGCTGGTCAGTGCCTGCCCCTTGCTGCGGCCATGGCCAGGCAAATCGACTGCCAGCACATTAAAACCGTGATGTGCCAGGTAACGGGTCTGCAAACCCCAGACCGAGTGATCATTTTGTGCGCCATGGATAAACACCAGCGTGGGCAGAGCAGGGTTGTAAGCCTTGCCGCCGGTATAGCAATAGGCTGTCTGGCCATTGACTTCAAATAACATCTCAGGCTCCTTTCTGTGCAGCTTTGAGGCCACGGGACAGGTCTTCAATCAGGTCTTCGACATTTTCCAGTCCTATCGACAGACGCATAGTTCCCTCGGTAATGCCGGATGCCAGCAACTGCTCCGCCGGCACGCGGAAGTGGGTGGTTGATGCTGGATGTATGGCCAGGGACTTGGCATCGCCGACATTGGCCAGGTGAGAAAAAATATTCAGTGATTCAATAAAACGCTGTCCGGCAGCGCGGTTACCTTTGATATTGAATGAAAATACTGCACCGCAACCTTTGGGTAGAAGCGTCTTTGCCAGTTCATAGTCGGGGTGATTTTCCAGTTCAGGGTAAGAGACTGACTCGACCGCCGGGTGCGCCACCAAAAATTCGACTACTTTGCGGGTGTTTGCGACATGCCTGTCCATGCGCATGCCCAGGGTTTCTATGCCTTGCAGAATAGTGAAGGCATTGTGTGGGCTCATGCAGGCACCAAAGTCGCGTAGGCCTTCCCGCCTGGCTCTGAGTGAAAATGCCGCGACTGTTGATTCTTCGCTGAACACCATCCCGTGGAAGCCATCATAAGGCTCGCAGAGTTCAGCAAAGTGCCCGGTCTTTTCATAGGCTGCCTGCCAGTCAAACGTACCGCCATCGACCAGCAAACCACCTATGGCTGTGCCATGGCCGCACAGGAACTTGGTCGCTGAATGAAATACCAGGTCAGCACCATGATCGAATGGTTTCAGCAGATAAGGTGTTGTGAAGGTCGAGTCCAGCATCAGTGGCAAATGATGCTCATGCGCAATTTCTGCTACTGCTGGGATGTTCAGCACATCCAGGCCGGGATTGCCCAGGGTTTCAGCAAACAGCACCTTGGTATTTGGGCGTATCGCGGTACGCCAGGCATGCAGATCTCGTGGATCGACAAAGGTGGTTTCTATGCCAAAGCGCTTCATCGTATAGGCCAGCAGGTTTTGCGAACCTCCGTACAGGGCACGTGAAGCGACAACGTGGGAACCTGCACCAGCTATGGTTGTCAGACCCAGATGCATGGCAGCTTGCCCGCTGGCAACGGCTATGCCTGCAACACCACCTTCAAGTGCGGCAATTCTTTCTTCCAGCACAGCATTGGTGGGGTTGGAGATGCGTGAATAGACGTGACCTGCTCTTTCCATATTGAAGAGCGATGCTGCATGATCTGAATCCTTGAACACAAATGAGGATGTCAGGTAAATAGGGGTGGCACGTGCGCCTGTGGCTGGATCAGGCGCAGCGCCCGCATGCAGGGACAGGGTATCAAAGCCATGATATTTAGGGCCGCTCATTGGTGAGAGTCTCCATATTGTGAGGCAGCAATGCTACCATCGCTGATGCCTGAGATGCAAAAGGCGGGCAAAAACTTGGAGCAAAGCGCGTGAAATGATGAATAAAATATTTTACATGCTGGATTTTTTGCAAGGCTTGCGATACATTGCAATGAAGGCTCACAAAAATGTATAAGAGGAGGGACATCATGAAAGTTTCAGAGATACTTCAAGTGAAAGGTAATATCCTTTTCACGATCACACCTGATATCCCTATCACTGAAGCCGTTAGCGTCATGGAAGAGAAAGACATAGGTTCTCTGGTCGTGATGGAATACGGCGATCTGGTTGGCATACTGACTTTCCGTGAAGTCATCCGCGCTATCCATAAAAACCAGGGCTCACTTGGTAATGGCACTGTGCGCAAGTATATGGATGACCATCCACTGACTGTGACACCAGAAACAGAAGTCAATGAAGTGCGCCGCATGATGCTGGAAAAGCATTCGCGCTACCTGCCTGTCATGGATGCCAAAACTCTGCTGGGTGTTATTTCATTCTATGACGTAGCCAGAGCCGTGCTGGAAGCGCAAAGTTTTGAAAACAAGATGTTGAAAGCCTATATCCGTGACTGGCCCGTGGAAGAAAACGAGCAGTAATCACGAATGCTTGCGCATTCATCAATAAAGATCAATGCGCAAAGATCAAGGTGTGTCGATATCTATTTCAGGATCGCGAATGAAACTTAGTATGAGACTTAGCAGCGGCGCAGCAAGTTCAGGTTTCTCTGGGATACCTATACCTTCTACGAGAGTCATGCCACACGCGCCTGACCGCAGCGTTGCCAGGATGTTGCGCCTGGTCAGGGGCAGTGTTCCTGACTGTACAGCACGCCGCGCCAGTCTGCATGGACGCGAGAACGCTGTTCCTAAAGTAGATATCAATATGCACTAAACCAATTGACGCCCGCAAGCTTGTATAGCGGGCGTTTTTTATTGTCTGTTTGGACGCTAGATAAGGAAAATAATATGCATATCGCTGTTGTTGGTGCCGGATTAGCAGGGTTGACAGTTGCGCGACAATTACAGACGCAAGGTCATCATGTCACTGTGTATGAAAAAAGCATGGGTGTCAGTGGCCGCATGAGTACCAGACATACGGAGCTGGGTGGTTTTGATCATGGCGCACAATATTTCACCGCGGGCTCGGACCGTTTTAAAAAAGAAATTGCAGACTGGAAAAAATTTGGCTGGGTCGTTCCGTGGACTGCCAAGCTGGCAACGTTGGAGGCTGGCAGTAGCAAGCCAGCAGGGCGTAGTGGTACACGCTATATTGCCGTACCTGGCATGAGTTCGCTGGGCAAGCAACTGGCGCATGGTCTGGATGTGCGTGCAGAGCAGCAGGTAAGCGCCTTGGAGGCGCATGGCAAGCAATGGCTGCTGTCCATCCGTTCAGCCACGGTACCAATTGCAGCAACCGCCGGGCCGTTTGACGCAGTGATACTGGCTATACCCGCTGACCAGGCTGAACCCTTGTTGAGTGTGGTGCCAGCCCTGGCCAAACAGGCCAAGCAGGCCCACCTGGCACCTTGCTGGACGCTGATGCTGGGCTTCCAGACTTCACTGGATTTGTCATATGACGGTGCCTGGATCAATAATTCCCGCCTTGGCTGGATAGCGCATGATGATGCCAAACCTTTGCACAGGGCAGGTGAGCGCTGGGTTTGTCACGCTACTCAGGCCTGGAGTATTGAACATCTGGAAGATGATGATGAGCGGGTCAAAGAAAAACTGACCAAGGCCTTTCATGAAGCGACTGGCTCATGGATACAGCCCATCCATGCTGTCGTGCACCGCTGGCGTTATGCCGAGGCAGTAAAACCAGTGGCTTCTGATTTCTTGTGGAATGGCAAACAGGGTATAGGTGTCTGTGGAGACTGGTTTGCTGCTGGTCTTGAAGGGGCAGGCAAGGTGGAAAATGCCTTCCTCAGTGCGCTGGCACTGGCAAAGGCAATTCCTGACTGATTGTTTGCTTGTTGCTGTGCTTATTTGAGTAACTTGGCAAGCCCGCGTGCGGGTTTGCCAGCATCATGCAGGGTCCAGCTCTTGCGTATGCCTTTAGGTACATGCCAGAGTGCTTTCGTGCCTGCACGGAAGAGCACGGTATCTCCAGGCTTCAGGGAAAACTTTTTCCCCTCATATTCAATATCCACGCCGCCTTCCAGCACATAGATACTTTCATCAAGCTGGTAATGCCATTCAAAAGTAGAGGGGCCATCACATTCAAAAATGCCTGAACTGGTGTCGCCATCATGGGATTTGAAAAATTCAGCGGCACGGAAATTCGGTTTGCCTTCCTTGACCCAGGATGGATCAACCTCAAAGGGTTTGACGGGCAAATTAACAGCCGTAGCACTTGCCGGCTGCGCCTGCGTGACATAGGCAATGGCCTGATAGGAGGTAACGCCCAGCAAGGTCAGCAAAACGGCAGCTACGCCTATCGTCAGTGATTTTTTCATGCTTTGTACTCTCCCATGTTGTAAGAGTAGCACCGAATTGCCATTCAGTATGAAAAACAAAGTTAAACCAGAATCTGTTTAACCTTTGTCATTTAGTCTGGCCTCAAATTATACATGAGTGCGTTCACCGGTCTGTAAGCGCCACAGGGCCGCATAACCTGCATCCAGTGCCAGCAATTCGTCATGCGTGCCACTTTCTATGATCTTGCCAGCTTCCAATAAGTGTATGCAATCTGCCTGACGTACTGTGGACAGGCGATGGGCGATGACGATGGTGGTACGGTCACGGCTCACAACATCCAGGCTGCGCTGGATTGCTGCTTCGGTTTCATTATCGACAGCACTGGTGGCTTCATCCAGTATCAGTATAGGTGGATTTTTCAAAATTGCCCTGGCCAATGCCAGGCGCTGGCGCTGGCCGCCAGAGAGTTTCTGCCCGCGCTCACCAATACGGGTAGCAAAACCCAGCGGCAGTTTTGAAATGAATTCCATGGCTTCTGCTGCCTGTGCAGCGTCCCGGATAGCTGCGTCGTCAGCATCCTGCATGCCATAGGCAATATTGTCGGCTATCGTGCCATCGGTCAGGAAACTGTCTTGCGCAACATAGCCTATGCAGCGACGCAGGTCTTGCAGGTTGATGTCATTGATTTCTGTGCCATCCAGCGTGATTTTTCCTGCTTGTGCAGAGTAGAAGCGCAAAAGCAGTTTCACCAGGGTCGATTTACCTGAGCCAGTAGAGCCAACAAAAGCGACAGTCTTGCCGGCTGGTATATGCAGGCTGATTTGCTGCAAGGTTTTTTGATCACCATATGCAAAATCAACTTGATCGAACTGCAGCTCACCCTTGATCTGTGTCGGTGCAACATGCTTGCCTTCATACGGGATATTGATTTTGGTATCCAGCAAACCCATGGCGCGGTCTATGGCTGACATTGAGCGCTGGTACATGTCTGCAACCTCAGCCAGGCCTGTCATGGGCCACAGCAGGCGTTGCGTCAGATACACCAGTACAGAATAAGCGCCGACAGCCAGGTCGCCCTGCAAGGTCAGCCAGCCACCGTATACCAGAGTGGCGGTAAAGCCCGCCAAAATCGCCATGCGTATGACAGGTGTGATAGCGGCGCTGATAGCAATTGCATTGCTGTTGGCTTCGCGATAAGTGTTGCTGGCTTCGGCTATATGATTCTTTTCAAAAGTCTCGGTCGCAAAGGCTTTGATGGTGGCCAGACCCAGCAAATTATTGTTCAGTCGAGCGCTGACGTCTCCAGCAGCTTCGCGCACTTCAGAATAACGCGGTGCCAGGCGTTTTTGAAACCAGAATGCGCCTATCAATATTAACGGAACGGGCAACAAGGAGATAACAGCGAGAGATGGTTGTAATGTGAAAAACACCGCGCTGACCATGATGGAAGAACAGATAACCTGGATGATCTGGTTAGCACCGCCATTGAGGAAACGTTCCATCTGGTTGATATCTTCATTCAAGATGGACATCAGGTTGCCGGTGCGCTGGTTTTCAAAATAAGCCATCTCCAGTTTTTGGACGTGGTCGTAAGTATCAAGACGTAGATCATGCTGCAGATTTTGCGCCAGCTTGCGCCACTTGATTGACAACAAATATTCAAACCAGGATTCACCACCCCAGATCAGAGCGTTTACTGCGCCAAGGAACATCAGTTGATGCCAGGTATCGGTAATGCCAAAACCACCCAGTACCCGTTTTGCCAAAAAACTCTTGTCACCATTGATGACGATATCGACTGCGACACCAATCAAGACCTCAGGTAAGACATCAAAGAATTTGTTCAATATCGAATAAATGGTCGCGAGGCGAAGATCTGTTTTATATGCCTTGGCATAATTCAGGAGTTTTTTAAGTGGGTGGACTGGTGGCATGGCTGGATTTACTTAATGGCAGAAAATTGCAGAAGATGACAAAAACAAAAGGGACTGCAAATTCTACAGTCCCTTCCTTATTTATGCTTGACTATGTCAATTATTAATCTTCCCGGCGCAAATGCGGGAACAAAATCACGTCACGGATATTAGGTGAGTCAGTAATCAACATCATCAAACGGTCTATGCCTATGCCACAACCGCCAGTCGGTGGCAGGCCATATTCCAGAGCGCGGATATAGTCAGCATCGTAGTACATGGCTTCTTCATCGCCTGCATCCTTGTTGGCAACCTGAGCCTGGAAGCGCGCTGCCTGGTCTTCTGCATCATTCAATTCAGAGAAACCATTGGCGATTTCACGACCTGTCATGAACAGCTCGAAACGCTCGGTAATGCCTGCAGCGGTGTCAGATGCGCGTGCCAGTGGCGAGACCTCGACAGGGTAATCGATGATGAAAGTCGGGTTCCACAATTGTGCTTCGGCGGTTTCTTCAAACAGGGCCAATTGCAATGCCCCCAGGCCTGCTGTGACAAAAGGCTTGACGCCAAACTTCAGCAATTCTGTCTTGATGAATGCGGCATCGTGCAGTTGTTCATCGGTATAACCTGGCGCGTATTTGTGAATGGCACCAACGATGGTCAGTCGCTCAAAAGGCTTGCTCAAATCCAGTTCTCGGCCCTGGTAAGTTAGTACCGCGGTGCCATGCGCATCTTCGGCAGCCTTGCGTATGACTTGCTCAGTGAAGTTCATGATCCATTTGTAATCCACGTAAGCGGCATAAAACTCCATCATCGTGAATTCCGGATTGTGGCGTGGTGATACACCTTCATTGCGGAAGTTGCGGTTGACCTCGAATACGCGATCAAAACCACCAACCACCAGACGCTTCAGATACAGCTCAGGTGCGATACGCAGATACATCTGCATGTCCAGCGCATTGTGATGCGTGATGAAAGGCTTGGCTGCTGCGCCGCCAGGTATCACATGCAACATCGGTGTTTCCACTTCCATGAAATCATTGCTGTTCATGAATGTGCGGATAGAATTCATGGCGGCCGTACGTGCCTTGAAAGTGCGGCGTGTATCTTCACTCATAATAAGATCGACATAACGCTGGCGGTATTTGGTTTCCTGATTGGCCAGGCCATGGAATTTGTCAGGCAAGGGGCGCAAGGATTTGGTCAGCATGCGCAAGGTCGTGACCTTGACTGTCAATTCGTCAGTTTTTGTTTTGAACAGTACTCCTTCTATGCCCAGGATATCGCCCAGATCATAGTGACGGAAGGCTTCCATCTCGGCTTCGCCGGTTTTGTCCGTGGTGACATACAACTGTATGCGGCCATCAGCCTTGATGCCGGATGCATCTTGCAGTGTCGCGAACGCTGCTTTTTTGCCAGCTTCACGTTTCAGCATCATGCGGCCAGCGACACTGACTTCAACATTCAGTGCTTCCAGTTCTTCGCGGCTCATTGCTCCGTATTTCTCTGCCAGTTCCGCTGCCTTGTGTTGTGGGCGGAAGTCATTTGGAAATGCTACGCCTTTGGAGCGGATGGCATCAAGTTTGGCGCGGCGTTCAGCGATGATGGAGTTTTCATCAACAGGCAATTCACCTGCTGTCGTGTTATTGATATCAGACATAATTTTCCCTAAGGGAGGGCAGGCATCTGGCCTGCGGGTTTTGATTCTTTAAGGCTGCGCAGGCGGTCGCCTGCGCACTGTACAAAATTAATTACACGCCTTGCTTTAAGGATGCCGCGATGAATTCATCCAGGTCACCATCCAGAATTGCTTTGGTGTTGCCTGATTCAAAATTCGTGCGTAAATCCTTAATGCGGGATTGATCCAGTACATAAGAGCGAATCTGGTGACCCCAGCCTACGTCGGTCTTGGAATCTTCCAGATTTTGTTTTTCACTCATGCGCTTGCGCAGCTCGAGTTCAAACAGTTTGGCCTTCAACATTTCCCATGCTTCAGCACGGTTCCTGTGCTGGCTGCGATCATTCTGGCATTGAACAACAATGCCAGAAGGGCCATGCGTCAAACGAACAGCAGAGTCAGTTTTATTAATATGCTGACCACCAGCACCAGAGGCGCGGTAAGTGTCGGTGCGCACATCTGCCGGGTTGATATCAATCTCAAAAGAGTCATCCACTTCAGGATAAACAAACAGGCTGGAGAAGGATGTGTGGCGACCATTGTTGGAGTCAAATGGTGACTTGCGGACCAGGCGGTGTACACCGGTTTCTGTACGCAAGAAGCCATAGGCGTATTCGCCTTCGACCTTCAAGGTGGCAGTCTTGATGCCAGCGATGTCGCCGTCAGACTGTTCCATGATTTCGACTTTGAAACCCTTGCGTTCGCAATAACGCAAATATTGACGCAGCAGCATGGATGCCCAATCCTGTGCTTCAGTACCACCAGCACCAGCCTGGATATCGATAAAGCAGTTGTTCGGGTCCATGGGGTTATTGAACATGCGGCGGAATTCCATGCCTTCAACCAGTTCACGCAGGCTCTGGGCATCAACTTCTATCGCTTCCAGGGTATCGTCGTCATTTTCTTCGCGCGCCATGGCGAACAGGTCGTTCGCGTCGCGCAGGCCGCTATCCGCTTTGACAAGCGTATTGACGACGTTTTCCAGGGATTTTTTTTCTTTGCCTAATTCCTGGGCGCGTTTGGGATCATTCCAGACGGCAGGGTCTTCCAGTTCGGCGTTGACTTGTTCCAGTTTCTCTGACTTGATATCGAAGTCAAAGATACCTCCGGAGTTCGGCTTCGCGGACTGTCAGGTCGGCGAGCAGGGCGGACAGGCTATTGAGGCGTTCAGCTTCCATGATTTTATACTTTTCTAATGCAATCAAACCTTGCATTATACCTTGCTGCAGGACGCTTGATGTAATTTGCTCACGTGGATATGTTTAAATGATATTAAATTCCGAATAAGCCCCGACAGATTTGTCAGGGTTTATTGATTACTTGCCAAAAGTGATCGTTAGTACAGCACGCTTATCGTTACCAGACAGAGTTGGTGACGGTAGGTTTCGACTCTCTGTGGCTTTCCATCCACTTTGCCAGATGGGTTTTGAAGCAGGATGGACAGATATGGTATTGCGTCTGGGTAGACTGACCGCCATGGGGGAAGGACTCTTCCTCTTCCAGTTGCAGGGTGGTGATGGACTTTTCATGCTCTTTGGTCGCCCAGTTCTCATCCCATTTGGATTCTGTACCACAGACATCACAGGTGAGCTTGTCGAAAACTTCTTCAGTATGCTCAAGTATTAATACTGTTTTCATGTGTTTCATACTTCCTCCCTGTGGTGTTGATGACCTGGATTTGGTGGCAAGTGACGATTTGATTCTACATCAGTGGCAGGACATAAAAAGGGCAAGCTTAAAAAAAAGCTGTGCTGACCGACGAGGTCAACACAGCTTCCATTTATTTCAGATTATTGTTGATTGTTAATTTGCTAGCGTCTGCCTGTCTTGCTGGTCGCAGCCTTAGGCTTTGCTGCCTTGTGCGCCAGCGCAGGCCGTGCAGAACTGGTGGCAGCAGGTTTGCCTGGTGTTGTTTTTGCATTTCCTGCAGATCGAGAATAAGACTTTTTGCCAAAAGTATCAATTTTTGGTGCTGCTACGCGTTTGCCATTGGCGACACCACTTTCATCGATGGTAATCGGGATGTGCGGTTGGCGCAGCGGGATCAGGTGCTTGGGCCCGCTACCTATCAAATCACGCCTGCCCATGCGTACCAGAGCTTCGTGGATGATTTCCCAGTTTTCCGGTGCGTGATAGCGCAGCAGCGCCTTGTGCAGTTTTCGTACCTTGCCTGAACGTGCCGTTTCCACTACTTCTGAATCTGCTGTGACTTTCTTCAGTGGATTCTTGCGGGTATGGTACATGGTGGTTGCCAGCGCCATAGGGGTAGGCATGAAGGTTTGCACCTGGTCCAGCTTGAAATCATTTTTCTTGAGCCAGACAGCCAGGTTCACCATGTCTTCATCGGTAGAACCTGGGTGAGCCGCGATAAAGTAAGGGATAAGATACTGTTCCTTGCCCGCTTCTTTTGAATACTTCTGGAACATAGCCTTGAACTCATCATAGCTGCCTATGCCGGGCTTCATCATCTTGGACAAAGTGTCAGCTTCAGTATGTTCAGGCGCGATCTTCAGTAGGCCGCCAACGTGATGGGTCACCAGTTCTTTTACATATTCAGGTGATCGCACCGCCAGGTCATAGCGCAACCCGGAACTGACTAATATCTTTTTGATGCCTGGCAGGGCGCGTGCCTTGCGGTAAATTGAGATCAACTTGCTGTGGTCAGTGCCCAGGTTTGAACAGATGCTTGGATAGACGCAGGACAGGCGGCGGCAGGATTCTTCTATCTTTTTGTCCTTGCAGGCCAGACGGTACATGTTGGCTGTTGGGCCGCCCAGATCAGAGATAGTGCCAGTAAAGCCTTTGACCTTGTCGCGGATTTCTTCTATCTCGCGCAAAATCGATGGCTCGGAGCGGCTTTGTATGATGCGGCCTTCATGCTCGGTAATGGAGCAGAAAGTACAGCCACCAAAGCAGCCACGCATGATATTCACCGAGAAACGTATCATCTCCCAGGCTGGTATGCGTGACTTGCCATAAGCAGGGTGGGGCGCACGTGCATAGGCGCGGTCATACACGCCATCCATCTCATCCATGGCCAGTGGCAGCGGTGGCGGGTTCAGCCAGACATCACGGTCGCCGTGGCCCTGCACCAGTGCCTTGGCATTGCCTGGATTTGCTTCCAGGTGGAATACGCGTGAGGCATGGGCATACAGGACAGCATCTTCCTTGACTTCATCAAAGGATGGCAGGCGTATGACCGATTTGTGTTGCTTGTTGCGCAGCATGAGCTGGCGCTCTTCACGACTCATGATGCGTATGGCTTGCAGTTGCACAACGTCAGCCTTGGTTTCTGCTTTGACTTCAGGCTTGGCTTGCGTAGAAACGGCAGCAGTGGCAGGTGCATCGCCCGTGGCGCATTTTGCTTCTTTCTCAGGCACCATGGCATACGGGTCGGTATGCGCTTCTATCTTGCCTGGCGTGTCAATTTTGACCGAGTTGATTTCCGTCCATTCTTCATCTGGTAGCCAACCTTTGGGTGTCATGAAGGCAGTACCACGCAAATCGCGGATATCCTTGATGGCTTCGCCCTGTGCCAGTCTATGCGTCAGATCAATGAGGGCGCGTTCGGCATTGCCAAACAGCAGGATGTCGGCTTTGGAATCTGGCAGAACTGAGCGTCTTACCTTGTCAGACCAGTAATCATAATGGGCTATGCGGCGCAAACTGGCTTCTATACTACCAGCGACGACATTGGCATCTGGATAAGCTTCGCGCGCGCGTTGGGCATAAACCACCAGGGCACGGTCCGGGCGCTTGGTGCGGTCACCATCTGGCGTATAAGCATCTTCAGAGCGTATCTTGCGGTCGGCAGTGTAGCGGTTCACCATGGAATCCATATTGCCGGCAGTGACACCAAAATACAGATTTGGTTTGCCCAGTGCACGGAAAGCATCGGCAGATTGCCAGTCCGGCTGGCTGATGATACCGACGCGGAAACCATGATGCTCGAGCAGACGGCCTATCAGGGCCATGCCAAAGCTGGGGTGGTCGATATAGGCATCGCCAGTGACGAGGATAACGTCGCAACTATCCCAGCCCAGCACATCCATTTCGGCGCGTGACATGGGGAGGAAAGGTGCAGTATTTTTCCCGCCAACTTCCGGGCGAAAACGGGGAAAAGAGAAAAGATTTTTAGGCTGAGCGTTCATTGACGGAATTGTACCGGAAAGCTGTTGGTTTTGCGCGGCAATAAGGAAATTCTTCTGAAAAATCAAAAGCTTGCATGCAAGTGCGATGATGTATTTGTTAATAATTTATTCTTGTGATCCTGGGCTTTGAGACGCATCAGGCGATTTTGTAGCATTGCCATGTTTGCTTTAAAGCTGCTCTGCCGCTATCTGACGTAGCGTGATTGATGTAAATTTTTTCGAATTTGTTTATCTTTTTGAGAGCTAATTCCATATTAGATATAGCTGTTTTCGCGTAAAATCGCGCCAATATCAATTTGGCAGGAGAAGTATATGAGTATCAAATCAGACAAGTGGATACGCCGCATGGCAGAGCAAACCGGCATGATAGAGCCGTTTGAGCCGGGCCAGGTGCGTGAACGTGATGGTAACCGCATCGTCAGCTATGGCACTTCCTCCTACGGTTACGATATACGTTGCGCCGACGAATTCAAGATTTTCACGAATATCAACAGCACCATTGTTGATCCAAAAAATTTCGATGAAAAATCCTTTGTTGATTTCAAGGGTGATGTTTGCATCATTCCTCCAAACTCATTCGCGTTGGCGCGCACGATGGAATATTTCCGTATTCCGCGCAGCGTACTGACTATCTGTCTCGGTAAATCCACTTATGCGCGTTGCGGCATCATCGTCAATGTCACGCCGTTCGAGCCTGAATGGGAAGGTTATGTGACGCTGGAATTCTCAAATACCACACCATTGCCAGCCAAGATTTATGCAGGTGAAGGTTGTGCTCAGGTCTTGTTCTTTGAGAGTGATGAAATTTGCGAAACATCCTACAAAGACCGCGGTGGTAAATATCAGGGACAAGTTGGCGTAACTTTACCGAAAACCTGAATTCAAGACTGAATACAATACTGATACAAGAAATTCATGCAGCCGGATTACGCAGCCATACTTCAGACTATTTTTGCTGAAGTTCAGCCTTTATTGTCTCAGGGGAAAGTCGCTTCCTATATCCCTGAGTTGTCCAAAGTGTCGGCCCAGCATTTTGGTATGGCTGTGTATTGCCTGGATGGCAGCACCTATAGTATTGGTGATAGCCAGCAAAAATTCTCATTGCAAAGTGTCACCAAGCTGTTTGCGCTGGCGCTGGCATTTTCTCGTGAGGGCGATGCGATCTGGGAACGGGTAGGGCGCGAGCCTTCCGGTAATCCTTTCAATTCCCTGGTGCAGCTGGAATACGAACGTGGCAAGCCACGTAATCCCTTCATTAATGCGGGTGCGCTGGTCATTGCTGATATTTTGTCGGCCCGCTTTGTGCAATCTGATATTGCGGTCCAGCAGTTTGCCCGTACCATTTCTGGCGAACCCACCATCGATTTTGATATGGCGGTCGCCCAGTCTGAGCGTCAGACAGCGCACCGCAATTATGCAATTGCCCATTTAATGAAAGATTTTGGCAATCTGCATAATCCCGTCAAAACCGTCATCGATAGCTATTGCCGCCAATGCTCGCTGACCATGACTTGTGCTGAATTGGCCAAGGCAGGCGGCTTCCTTGCCAATCATGGTACTGTGCCCTGGAGTGGGCAGCAAATCCTTGATGCCAGTTCATCCAAACGCCTGAATGCATTGATGCTGACTTGTGGCACTTATGATGCGGCAGGTGATTTTGCTTATCGTGTTGGTTTGCCAGCCAAGAGCGGTGTTGGTGGAGGTATTCTGGCACTGGTACCAGGTGAACTGGCTGTGGCCGTCTGGTCGCCGGGGCTGGATGCTACCGGTAATTCGCTGGCGGGCACCTATGCGCTGGAGCGATTTACTACGCTGACGGCCAGGTCCATATTCTGATTTCTAGTGGTTGCTACTGAGCTGCTAATGAGTTGCCACTACACGCCCTCAAGCGCGCAGCGGCCTATATTGCTTAAGTCAGGAAACCCAGATTACGGTTAGAAAAATTAGTGATATTCGGGAAAATATCATTGATCTGGCTCGTGCTCAGTCCAAACCAGTTTGCCAGTGTGGCGCCATACTGATCAACCGAGATTTGTGGCAGCAAGCTGCCTGAGCCTACATCCAGGCTATGCTTGAGACCTGTTACCGGGAAGTCACCATAAATATTGTTACCTTTGACCGCGCCACCAACGATGAAGTGGTGTGAGCCCCAGCCATGATCGGTGCCATCACCATTGCTGGTAAAGGTTCTGCCAAAATCTGATGCCGTGAACAGGGTCACCTGTTTGCGCATGTCAGTGCCCTGCAAATTACCCAGGACGCCATCAAAATAACTGATGGCATGAGCCAGTCTGGCCATCAGGTCTGCATGCGCCGTACGCTGGAAATCATGTGTATCGAACCCGCCCAGGCTGACAAAGAACACTTGTCGTTGCGCGCCCAGGGCGCTGCGTCCGGCGATGATCCTGGCGATCGTTTGCAATTGGGAAGCCAGTCCATTGTTGGCCAGATTGCCATTGTTCGGGTTGGTATATTGCGTCGGGTTGGGTACGCCAGTAGCGCCTGCAGGTGCCATTGCAGGGCTCAGCAGGCTTTGTGCATTGATGGAGCGATTGGTGACTGCCGCATGTTCTTTCTGGAACAAATTGGCAGAGTCCGATGAGATGATATTTTTCAGCGGGTTGCCAGCGGTACTGGAACCAAACAGGCTGCCAGTCAAGCCATTGATGGGCACAGCGCCAGATGCACTGACCTGATATTGATTGATGTTACGGCCAGCCAGGAACACTGCATTGCCTGACGTTGAGATGGCCGTAAATACGGGATAGGCATTGGAAGAGGCCAGCATGTCACCCATGCGCCCGCCCCAGCCATAAGCTGCACCTTCTGGTGCATAGGCTTGCCACAGGGATTGCTGGTCATTGTGGGAAAATAATTTCGGCGGCAGAGGTACGCTGCCAGCCTTGTACTGTGCCAGAGTGGTGGGCACAATCAATGGGCCGACATTGCTGAGTATTGCGGCACGGCCATTGTCAAACAGGCTTTTCAATGGCCCCAACTGTGGATGTAATGCGAAGCTGCGACCAGCCTGTGATGTGGTCGGGCTGATGGGCAAGACGCCGCCATTGCTGCCTACTGCGGGCAGGGCTATTGATCCCGCTTCGTTGGTGGTGCGTACGGTCGTGTATTGCGTCCATGACGTGCTGTCTGTTGCCAATACCGTATTGGCATGATCATTGGCACCATACAGGAACAGGCATACGAGTGCCTTGTAACCACCGGAAGAGGTTTGTGCCGCAGCGGAACCCATGGTTGCCAGATTGATGGCAAAGGGTAGACTGGCGCTGCCTGCAGCACCGGCAACACCAAGTGCAGTGGAGAAGCGCAAAAACTCGCGGCGCGAAGCGTTTAATTTAGTCATGATGGATCCCGTTCATTTTTGGACCAGATATTCAGGAGAGGCCATAGTCAGGAAAATTGACAAATAGACGCGATTCTTCTTCGCTGCATCCGCATTGGCTGTATTGTTGGTCGGTATCGTTACCGAATTAACAGCTGTCAAAATCTGGCTGCGCAAGTTGCTGCTCATCTGATTCGACATCAGCGTCAGGTTCAATTGATCCAGCAATTGGTCCGGCGTTGCCGCCAAATTGATGAGGCTGCTGTAATCCGCCTTGACGTCACGCGATGAACCGGTGCCGTTAGGAATTACATCGCGCATGAAGTTCAGATAGCCAACGACCGAGGTTTCACCCGTGATTTGCATTTCTGGCGATACCAGGCCTGCGCTGGCGATGCCTGAATTTGGTGGTACATAACCCGGACGGTAGAAATTGAATACCGTTGGTGAACGCATTGGCGTTTCTGATAATCCACTGAGCGGGTCATCCATGCTGGTCATCAAGAATCGGCCAGAAGTGGAACTCACATTGAATGCGCGCATCCAGTTCGCCAGACGTAATACCGGCTCTCTAAGTTTGCCAGTGTTGGCAAAGGCCAGGGTGGTGTCATTGCGCGCCTCATTGTCCAGCAAAATTGCTTTGATGACGGCACGCATATCACCTCTGGTACCCGAGCCATTGTTGTTGAAAGCTGCCGCAACCCTGGAAATATATTGCGGGCTAGGGTTGCTGGTGACCAGACGCTGTATCAACTGTTTGCCGATGAAAGGACCAACATTTGGATGATTGAACAGCGTGTCCAGCGCAGTTTTCAAACTCGCTTCGGGATTGGCTGGTGATTGCGCTGGAATCGTCACACCCAGGAAGGTCTTGGCCGAAACTGAATGGTATTTGGGGTAGCTTTGCATAGGCAACCAGTCACGGTTGGCGTCTGCATTACCGCCAAAGAAACGGTTGTCACTCTTGTCCGGGCCTGCCCAGCTCCATCCGGTGAATACCTTGGCAAGACCCTGTATATCTGTGCTGGAATAGGTCTCGACTGGTTTGCCACCGTTCATGACATAAGTACCGTCCTGATTTAACTGATACAGACCTATGGTGAAGAGCTGCATGACTTCACGCGCATAATTCTCGTCGGGAACCTGGGTGCCAGATTCTTTTTGATTGCGCAAGGAAGTCAGGTAATTGCCCATCATAGGATGCAGGCTGACAGATTCCAGTAAATTGCGGAAGTTGCCAAAGGCATTGGCCCCAAGCGTATCGTAATAGCCAGCAACACCACGCGGGTAGTTGGACACATTACTGTCCTGGAAGGACACCACGAATATTTGTGAGAGGGCAAAGGTGACCCGCTGTCTCAATTGGTCGTCGCCTTTGATTGCCTGCTGCCAGAATGATTCAAAGAAGTTATTCTGACTTAGATCACTCAAGCCATTGATGAAGCCAGCAGCTTGCGCATCCATATAACTGCGGTGCAATTTCTGTGGCATGGACAGTTGTTTGTCTATCCAGGCACTATAGCTGCTGTTAGTCAGGTTATTGATGTCAGAATTGTTCGCACCAAAACTGGCCTGCGCCAGGAAGCGTGAAGCCTGGGCTGGAGTAGGCGCATTGGCAGTATTGGTTGACTGAAAGCCCACCAGAGCTTGTATCATGCCATTGGCAATACTGGAATCTGTAGGCGTGATTGTAGATGCCAGCGCCATGCCCTTGGTGATGGAATCTGCTTTGCTTATATAGGTGAAACCCTGCTGAATCGCAAAATTTTTGGCAACACTGATTTTGTTGTCGAGCAGGGTACTGACCCAGCCATTGACTGCGTCACCCGCATAACCATGGGCAGCAATCAGCATGGAGCGCACGACTATGCCGCGCGTCACAGTGCCATTGGCGAGGCTGCTTGTCCAGTAATCCAGCCCGGCCTTGTCTGGTGGCGAGCGACTCAATACATTGCGGTAAACATTGGTGACAAAATCGACATTGTTGGCGTCTGGTGCATAACCAGTCAGTGCCGCATCTTGTATGGCTGCAATGTAAAATGAATCACCAATTTTTTCTATCGACATGCCATTCTTGAATTGGGTAACCCAGTAGGCCAGGCCATTCGCATCAGGAATGCGGTTGAAATAGGAGATATACAACTCAATGATGTTATTCAGGTCAGTTGCGGCAATGCTGGAAGACAGGCTGGCAATCTGCAGATTGATTGAGACATCTTTAAATATCAGTTGCTGAATGCTGGAATTGACATCGGTCGTGCCATCTGTGCCAATATTGTCTTTGACTGAATAACCAGTGCTGGTCTGGGTAATCGCATAATTTGAACGGTTACCACCAAAACTGATGGTAGTACTGGTGACCACTGGTGCGGGCGCAAACAGGCGCTCCAGTACTGTAGGAGGGGCCGGCGTAACCTCGCCAGAAGATGTGCTGGCTTTTTGATCGCCACCACACGAGCTCAATGCAAAAACGGATAAAACAAGCAAACAATGCTTGACGGTGTTAAGCCTGAATAGCGGCATGGTCACTCCTGAAAGTTCATTCCCAGACAATTCCATTTGGGAAAGCCAATTTTAATCCATGCCCTAAAATCACAACGCCAAAAAGTGTAACAAATCAGTGAAGCAACACATAAACGCCCACCAAAGGTAAGCAAATGTAATTGTTATGGTATTAATTTCTTAACTGTAGATTTTGCGTCTATATTCAAATGCAAGTTAATGAAATTAATAATAATCCCTTAGTCCATCTCGGCCAGTGTTTGATGAACAAACGCTGACAGGATGAGTTTGGATTGGGCAGAAACATCGACGAATTCAAATCCGTGCCTGTATTCCAGACCGTTTTCAGTAGGTGCCTGCGAACGCAATATTACATTCAGACTCAGGTATTCATCGTTACCCGCCGCACTGACTTTGAATTTAATGGTACCTACATCTCCCTTTTTGCCGACCACTTTTTTCATCACGCCGGAAGCACCGCCCATACTCAGGTCACCCAGAGTAGCTGCTGCGGTTTGCTCGGGATCACCGATCGTGACGGACGCAATGATTTTGACATTGGCACGCGAACCCTGGCGTATGGTGGTGCAACGGACTTGCTTGGGATAAGAGATATGCAGGTAAGGGTGGGGCGAATATACGGATTTGATGGCCGATGCGGTGAACGCATAGGCTTTTTTACCTGGGAACGCCCGGACTATAAAGGTTTGTCCGTCACGAATAATGACGGCCTTGCCATCAATGGCCGGCGCTGTCACCATGATGGACATATTTTTGACAAAGCCGATCAACTTCACTGTGTAGCGCACAGCGGTATGGTCGTGGACTTGCAGATACAGGGTTTCGCCCACGTTCCAGCGTACGCTGTCCAACTCCATCAGCGTATCTTTGTGCGCGTCTTGCGGAGCAGGACTGGAACCAGGTGCTGAAGATTGAGATGAAACTGGTTTGGAAATGGGCGTGAGTTTTGAGGGGATAGTGTCCCACATGGCATCTGGATTGCAGTACCCATGTTCAAGCAGGCCTTCCAGTTGATGCTGACTTTCAATTTTGACACCAGACGCCATCAACAGATGGCCTTGCTCGTCATAGATAGGCCATGGCGCAGTCTGACCTACGCTGATTTCCGTATGCTTGATCGGCATTAGTCCTGTTGCACCACCCATTTACTGTATCCATAGTCTTGATTATCAATCTGATTGTATATCGAAAATTGGAGCAAATTAAGCGTCTTGTTGTGCCTTTGTATAATAAAAAGCACTTATTGCCAGGGAATGGCAATAAGTGCTCTGTAAGGACTAAAGACTAAGGTTTTTTGATGATGCCTTATTTACCGCTTTCTGCTGTGGATTTGACGCAATCTACAAAATAGCCACGTTTGCCATCGATTTCTGCTTTGACCAGACCATGGCAATCAGTTTCAAAGCCAGGGAATTTTTCATTGAAATCACGCACGAAACGCAAGTAATCAACAATAGTCTGATTGAAGCGTTCGCCAGGAATCAACAATGGAATACCTGGAGGATAAGGCGTCAACAGAATTGCCGTGACGCGGCCTTCGAGTTCATCTATCGATACTCGCTCAGTTTCACGGTGCGCCATCATGGCAAAGGCGTCAGATGGTTTCATCGCTGGTTGCATGTCAGACAAATACATCTCTGTCGTCAGACGTGCAACGTCATGACCTTTGTAGGCTTCATGTATGCCCTGGCACAGGTCTTTCAGGCCCACGCCTTCATAGCGTGGGTTGGCGGCTGCAAACTCGGGCAAAATGCGCCACATAGGCTGATTCTTGTCGTAATCGTCCTTGAATTGTTGCAAGGCTGTCAGCAAAGTGTTCCAGCGGCCTTTGGTAATGCCGATAGTGAACATGATGAAGAATGAGTACAGACCGCATTTTTCAACGATAACGCCATGCTCAGCCAGGTATTTGGTAACGATAGAGGCAGGAATGCCTGTTTCACCAAATTTGCCTTCCAGTGACAGGCCAGGTGTGACGATAGTCGCTTTGATCGGGTCGAGCATATTGAAGCCTGGTGCCAGTTTGCCAAAGCCATGCCAGTCATCTTCAGCACGTATCATCCAGTCTTCGCGCGAACCTATGCCATCTGCTGCGAATTCTTCCGGCCCCCAGACCTGGAACCACCAGTCTTTGCCCCATTCCTGATCTACCTTGCGCATGGCGCGGCGGAAGTCCAGTGCTTCGAGGATGGATTCTTCTACCAGTGCCGTGCCGCCAGGTGCTTCCATCATGGCTGCTGCGATATCGCAAGATGCAATAATCGAATACTGAGGCGATGTCGAAGTATGCATCAGATAGGCTTCGTTGAAGCTGTCGCGGTCCAGTTTGCGTGTTTCGGATTCACGTACCAGAATTTGTGATGCCTGTGAAATGCCAGCCAGCAGTTTATGCGTGGACTGAGTCGAGAAAATCATCGATTTTTTGGCACGTGGCCTGTCCTTGCCGATGGCGTGCATGTCTTTATAAAAGTCATGGAAAGTCGCATGTGGCAACCAGGCTTCGTCAAAGTGCAGGGTGTCGATCTCACCATCCAGCAAGTCTTTCAATACTTCGACGTTGTACAGCACGCCGTCGTAAGTCGATTGCGTGATGGTCAGGATACGTGGTTTCTTGTTTTTGGCTTCGCGGGCAAAAGGATTGGCTTCTATCTTCTTCTGTATGCTTTCCATGCTGAATTCTTCCAGCGGGATAGGGCCGATGATACCAAGGTGATTCCTTGTAGGCATCAGGAAAACCGGTATCGCACCACACATGATGATGGAATGCAGGATGGATTTATGGCAGTTACGATCGACCACGACGATATCGCCAGGTGCAACCGTGGAATGCCAGACCATTTTGTTGGATGTCGAGGTGCCATTGGTCACGAAGTAGCAATGATCTGCATTGAAAATGCGTGCGGCATTGCGTTCGGACGCGGCGACCGGACCGGTATGATCAAGCAATTGCCCCAGCTCTTCTACGGCATTACACACGTCGGCACGCAACATGTTTTCACCAAAGAACTGGTGGAACATCTGGCCTATCGGTGACTTAAGGAAAGCCACGCCGCCTGAGTGACCCGGGCAATGCCAGGAGTAGGAACCATCATTGGCATAATGCACCAGCGCGCGGAAAAACGGCGGTGCCAGGCCATCCAGGTAAGAACGTGCTTCACGGATGATATGACGTGCCACGAACTCTGGCGTATCTTCAAACATGTGAATGAAACCGTGCAATTCGCGCAGGATATCATTCGGGATATGGCGGGAAGTGCGGGTTTCACCGTACAGGTAAATTGGGATGTCCGCATTCTTGTAGCGAATTTCTTCTACGAAGGCACGCAGGGACTTCAACGCGTAATCTGTTTCTTCATCGGTGCCGTCACCGAACTCTTCATCGTCAATCGACAGGATGAAGGCCGACGCACGCGATTGTTGCTGGGCAAACTGGGATAAGTCACCATAGCTGGTCACACCCAGTACTTCCATGCCTTCGGTTTCTATTGCGTCAGCAAGCGCGCGTATGCCAAGGCCAGAAGTGTTTTCAGAACGGAAGTCTTCGTCGATGATGACGATGGGGAAGCGGAATTTCATGGAGGTCTCCAAAAAAGCTTGTTACAAGGGAGACGCCTGGGCAAGTTAAATCAACCGCTTGCGCGCCGAAAATTCAAAGAAGCGAATTCTCTCAGATATGTGGGGGCTGATGTGAAAAAATCGCTGTTTTTGGTTGGAAAATGCAAAATTTCATCTGATTGTCATCAAAGCAGTTGTTGTGCCGTATCTTGCATTGTGAAACACGTTTCAGGATGAATTTTATTCAATAAATCCTCAGTTCGACCTGCTTACTCAGTCAAGCAAAAGTAAAAAAGAGTGCTCATATAAGCACTCTTTTGTCCTGGCAAGAATTGCTAAGATAATTGTCAGAAGCGATAACTTGCGGCAGAAAAGATTGTGACGGGATTTTTTTGGAAGACAAACGGGCTTCTGCCGGCATCACCATTCAGGTGGCTGATGGATGCACCGGTTGTCAATGACCAGTTGCTATCAATATTCCAATGCCAACTGGCACCCAGTTTGATATCTGAAATGCCTGACGATGGGGTGTACTGCGCATAACCACTAGCTACAGATTGCGCAGCAGTCACGCCATAGTAAGACTGCATATAGGCAGAATTAACCCAGTTTGCCCCTATGCTGGCAGACAATCTATGTTGTGGACTCAATAAAGTAGTGGCGCGCGCGCCAAAGCTGACTTGTACCCCATTGTGATCCAGGCCAGAACCATAGCGTACGGACGAGGCCAGAGAGAAATTTTGATCCAGATTGAAATTCAGGAATGCACCTGGTTCAATGGCAGTGTTGACGTCGCCCAGGCCATGCAGCTTGCCGGAGCGCGATTCATCACGGGCAGCTTCCAGAGACATGCGCAAACCATATTGCAGGCTTGCATCCTTGGAGAAATTATAGCCCAGGCCATTCACAGCACTGAAGAAAGCACCGTTTTTCCATTGTGCATCAAACATGGGATAAGCAGCCAGACGGCGCTCATCGGAGCCTGTATATTTGGGCATACTTAGCGCAACAGCACCCAGAGAGAAATTCACATCCTTGGGCAGGTAGCTAGTGGGAACCAGTTGCACAAATTGCGAGGTCTGTGCTCCTGCTGAGCACGCTATCGCCAATAATGTGATACCCAGTATTTTTTTCATTATTTTTTTCTCATTCTATTTTATTTGTGCAGCCAGGCGAGCCCCGCCAATACAACACCAACGCCAGCTACACCATAGGAAGCATATTGCAGCCATTTTTTCTTCGTCAGCAAGGTAATTGCTGCCAGCGAAATGGCAATTTGCACTGCAGTCATGGCCTGCGCCCAGCGATGATGTTGATGCAGCGCTTCCTCAGATTTTTTTTCCCAAGCTTTGCTTTCTTCTTCCAATGCTTCTGCTTTTTTCTTGATTTCTTCTTTTTCTAGCTTGTAACGCTCTACTTCTGCCTTGTATTTTGCAGTATCAGCGCCAGGAATAACCATTGCCAATTCCGCCAGGTTTTGCTTGCTCGATTTTGACTGATAAAAATTCCATTGGTTCGATGCTTCTGTCTTTTTAATGGCTGAATCATTCTTGTGCATGGCTGCATCATTTTGTGTCGCACCACCTTCATAACCAAACAAAGCACCTACAGTTGCCATAATGGCAGTCATTACTGCAATTTTGCTAGCGAAATCGTCATTGCTGTGAGCCGCATGTTCCAATTCATGGTCATGTGGTCCGTGTACGTGAAAACCGTGTCCTGACATAGTAATCCTAAATCTTTTTATAAGTGACAAATGCAAAATGTAAATTACTTGCTTCGGAGTAATGTTTTTCTCTTCCTGTCTCTTTCCATAGTAGTGGATCGATGGCAGGGAAAAAAGCATCACATGCAAATTCCTGTTGTATCTCAGTCACGATCAGTTCATTGGCCAGATCCAGGCTTTGCTGATAAATCTCGGCACCGCCAATAATGTAGGCCAGATCATCATTCAGCAAAGCGTGGGCGGCATCAAGTGATGCCGCAGTTTCTACGCCCGCATGCTGCCAGTCATGATTACGCGTGACTACAATATTGCGCCTGTTTGGCAACGCCCGACCTATGGATTCAAAGGTTTTCCTGCCCATGATAATGGCGTGACCAGTGGTGGTCCGCTTAAAGTGGGCAAGATCCTCAGGCAAATGCCAGGGCAGCTTATTATCTATGCCTATGCCCAGTCTGGAGTCGGTTGCAACAATAATACTTAAAGATGACATGCTCATGAATCCAGAGTTTAAACAGCAACAGGTGCTTTGATTGCAGAGTGGAATTGGTAATTGGCAAACTCAAAATCCTCAAACTGATAATCAAAGATGGATTCAGGTTTGCGTTTGATAATCAATTGACCCAATGGCAAAGTGCTACGTGATAATTGTTCGTTAACTTGGTCCATGTGATTGGAATACAAGTGGCAGTCACCACCGGTCCAGATAAAATCACCAACTTCCAGACCTGTTTGTTGCGCCACCATATGGGTCAACAAGGCATAGGATGCGATATTGAAAGGCACACCCAGAAAGATATCGGCACTGCGCTGATACAACTGGCAAGATAATTTGCCGTCAGCGACGTAGAACTGGAACATCATGTGACATGGTGGCAGCTTCATTTGCGGGATGTCAGCAACATTCCAGGCAGAGACGATAAGTCGGCGTGAGTCAGGATTATTGCGTATCTGTTCTATGACTTGCTTGATCTGGTCTATGTGTTCGCCGGACGGTGTAGGCCAGTTGCGCCATTGTGAACCATAAACCGGACCAAGATCACCATTGGTATCTGCCCATTCATTCCAGATAGAGACGCCATTGTCTGTCAGGTATTTGATATTGGTGGAGCCTGCCAGAAACCAGATCAGTTCATGCACGATAGACTTCAGGTGCAGCTTCTTGGTGGTTACCAATGGAAAGCCCTTGCTCAGGTCAAAGCGCATCTGATAGCCAAAGACTGACACTGTGCCAGTGCCGGTTCTGTCCGTTTTTTGGGTGCCGTGTTCTTTCACATGGCGCATGAAGTCAAGGTATTGGTGCATGGTGCTTAATAAATTGCTATGTTAGTTGCTATCTTATCTAAGGCGGCAGTATACCTTAGGGCAGGAAAAAACACTTGGAGATTGTAGAGAGACTGACTCAGTTGAGGCAATGAGCCAGCTTTTTGAGATCCGGTCTAATTGGTTTAGCGTTTGCTCAACAGGGGGTTGCTGGATTCCGGTTCGCCGGGTGCTACCAGCGGCAATTTGATTTCAAACCGGGTGCCCTGATCGACTATGCTGCTTGCATGGATAGTGCCGCCGAGTACATTGGAGATGATGTTGAAAGTAATACTCAGACCCAGGCCGCTGCCACCCTGACCAAACTTGGTGGTAAAGAAGGGTTCGAATATTCTGTTAATGATTTCTGCTGAGATACCCTTGCCATTGTCTTCAAAAATAATAATGACGTGGTCACCCTGTTGCGTCGCAGTGCAGCGCATATGACCTTCTTCACGTCCTTCGAGACCATGAGCGACTGCATTATTGACCAGATTGGTGAACACTTGACCTAACAAACCTGGGTAGCTGTCTAGCTGTATTTCACCAGGAATATCAAGTTCCAGCGTGAAAGGAGTTTTGCGCAAGCTCGAGTGCAGCAGGGCAGTGAGTTCTTGCAGCATGACCAGCAGGGCAAATTGCCGGCGCTGGGCGCTGGACTGATCAACGGCTACCTGTTTGAAGTCACCAACCAGATGGGCAGACTGTTGCAATCCTCGTAATAGCAATTTGGTGGAATCTACAGCTGTGGTTGCATAGCGTGTCAGGTCAGAACGCTTCATTTTGCCTTCTTCGACCATTCTGACCAGGTTGCGGGTTTCTTCTTCAAGGGTGCTAGCAACCAGCAGGCAATTGCCCAGCGGGGTATTTAATTCATGTGCTACGCCTGCCACCATAGAGCCCAGTGCTGCCATGCGTTCTACCCTTGCCAGTTCTGCCTGCGCTGAATTCACATTATTCAGGGCGGCTTCCAGGTTCTGGTTGACTGTTTCCAGTTCCTGAGTGCGCTGACGGACCTTGGATTCCAGTGTGCCTGAGTATTCAAGCAATTGTTGATTCTTGATTTCCAGTTCACCAAATGATCTTTGCAAAGCCTGGCGGGTGGCTTCGAGACTGGTTGCCAGGTGACCCAGTTCATCTTCGCGGTTCAGGGCAATAGGGTCATTCAGTTCGCCATTTGCCAGTCTGTCCGACTCGCCCATCAGTATTCTTACTGGTTGTACCAGACGCCATTGCAATACCACCAGGATAAATATAATAGCCAGTATCAGCGAAAGCACAGCGGTCGTGACATAACGACGGAAGTCGGATGCCAGACTCTCTTGCAGCAGGTCTTCTGCCAGTGTCAGCCTGACCTGGCCTATCACCTGACCACCGTGCTTGATTTCCCTGACCATGCTGGTGAACGGTCCTTTTTGAGTTTGCTTGCGGGTATCGTTCTTGATGAATTCTTTGCGGTCGGGCAGGGTAATCACTTCTATGGTTGCCACCCTGGGATCGGAATACACCACTTCGCTGGAGATATTGGCAATCTCGGGCGTGATCTGCCACAGGGGTTCGCTCAGGATAACGGAGAGAATTTCGACCAGGCGATTGTGATCTTCGGCATTCCTGAGCTGTGCCGCAGTTTCTATGGTGTGCAGGTGATAAGGGATGAGGATGGCAGCCGGGACGGTTAATCCGAATACAACAGCCAGAATAATCGCCAGTCTTAGCGTGATTCGGCGGCGTAGTGCGGATAAAAGATGTCGAAACTGCATTGCGAGGTCCTTGTGCAACACTTCCCGGAAGATATAGTCAGACGGAACATCATACATTTCCACCAGACATTCATATACAGATCAGGCATGGACAACCATGCTTGATGATCGCACAAACAATTTTAAAATACTAAAAGGTTTTTTGCGTTTCGGCAAGATATGATTCTTGAGTGCTTACTCAGTGTGTTCAATTGTCCAAAAAAGGACAAATTGTTGCGCAAGAGTTGTATCTAAGATATGTAAATTACGAAAGCAGAAGAAAAGGTTATTTGCTTTCTTCTACCCATGCCATCTGTATTGCTTCCAATACTTTTTCACCCCCTCGCGTGTGGTCATCATCAAACTCTCCCAGATCGACGATCCAGTTGTGCAGGTCAGTGAATCGTACTGTCAGTGGATCAATATCAGGGAATTTATCGTAGAGTGCTTCGGCGATTCTGAAGGTATCAGTCCATTTCATGATGTGCTCCACTTCTGACTATGCCAACGACGGGGGAAATCAGTATTAGTGATTTTCGCGTGCGTGATTGATGGTGTATTTAGGAATTTCTATGGTGATGTCCTGTTTGCCCAGTTTGACCTGGCAAGAAAGGCGTGAAGTTGCTTCCAGACCCCAGGCGGCGTCCAGCAAATCTTCTTCATCGTCAGTAGATTCATTCAAGGAATTAAAACCTTCGCGCACGACAACGTGGCAAGTGGTGCAGGCACAAGACATTTCGCAGGCATGCTCGATTTCGACATCACTTTCGACCAAAGCCTCGCACAGCGATTTGCCTTCTGGTGCATCAATGACTGTTCCTTCTGGGCAAAGCTGAGGGTGGGGCAAGACAATAATTTGTGGCATGTTGTTCTCGTAATCTGGCTATTTCAATATATATGGGCGCTGTCTGTAACGATGTCTGATGTTGCTCAGACAATCTCGTCGAGTTTTTTTCCGGCCAGTGCACTGCGCACGCTTTGGTCCATGCGGCGGGCGGCAAATTCTTCCGTCCCATCAGCGAGTGCGGTTATCGCATCATGCAGTAGCTGATGGTCTTTGCCATTTTTGAGGCTGGCGACCTGGTCCATCAACATCTTGATTTGTGTTTGCTCGGCGTCGCTGAGTAATTGGGCGTCGCCATTTAGGGCCGACTGGGTTGCCAATAAAATACGTTCGGCTTCGACGACTTCTTCACGCAATGCGCGTTCTTGCATATCGGCATCTGCCGAGGTGAACGAGTCTTGCAGCATGCGTGTAATCTCATCATCGGCCAGGCCATATGATGGTTTGACAGTGATCGCTGCTTCCACACCAGAGCGCAGTTCGCGTGCTGAAACTGAAAGCAAACCATCAGCATCGACCTGGTAAGTAATGCGTATACGCGCAGCACCTGCAGCCATGGGAGGGATGCCACGCAACTCAAAGCGTGCCAGTGAGCGGCATTCGCTGACCAGTTCACGTTCGCCCTGCACAACATGAATGGCCATGGCAGTTTGTCCATCCTTGAAAGTGGTGAATTCTTGCGCGCGTGCGCAGGGGATGGTGGAATTGCGCGGGATGACTTTTTCAGCCAGACCACCCATGGTTTCCACACCCAATGACAGAGGAATCACATCCAGCAGCAGCCAGTCATCACCAGGGGCACGATTGCCCGCCAGCAGGTTGGCTTGTATTGCAGCACCCAGAGCTACCACTTTGTCGGGATCAATATTGGCCAGTGGCGTGGTCTGGAAGAATTCACCAACAGCCTTGCGTACATGCGGCATGCGCGTAGCGCCGCCTACCAGTACCACACCATCGATATCATCTACAGTGAGGCCAGCATCGCGCAGGGCTTTGCGGCAAGGCGTCGTGGTTTTTACCACCAGGTTTTGCGTCATCTCGGCAAATGCTGCTGCACTGATTTGCAAGTGCACGGACTCACCAGAATTGAGTTTGGCATCAATAAAAGTGCTGGGCTTGCTGGATAATATTTCCTTGGCTTCGCGCGCTTTGATCATCAGTGCACTGGTATCTTCATCAGACAAGGGCGGTAATTTGGATTCTTGCAAGATCCAGCAAAACAGTCGGTGATCAAAATCATCGCCACCGAGGGCAGAGTCGCCGCCGGTAGACAATACTTCAAATACACCCTTGCTCATTTTTAAGATGGAAATATCAAAGGTACCGCCACCAAGATCATAGACGGCATAGATGCCTTCTGAAGAATTGTCCAGGCCGTAGGCAATTGCCGCGGCGGTAGGCTCATTCAATAAGCGCAAGACGTTCAGGCCAGCCAGTTTGGCGGCATCCTTGGTTGCTTGTCTTTGTGCATCATCAAAATAGGCAGGGACGGTAATGACGGCGCCAACCAGGTCATCGCCCAGCGCGTCTTCTGCCTGCTGCCGCAGGGTTGCCAGAATTTGCGCCGACACTTCTACTGGGCTCTTGATGCCGGCCACAGTCTTGATCTGCACCATGCCAGGTTCATCATGAAAATCATAGGGCAGGTTTTCAGCGTAAGCGATGTCTTTCAAGCCGCGACCCATGAAGCGCTTGACTGAGGCTATGGTATTCCTGGGGTCATTGCTTTGTTCTGCCTGTGCCTTGAAACCTATATGCGCATGACCATTCGGCAGATAGCGCACTACTGAAGGCAGCAGCGGGCGACCCTCTTCATCGTTCAGCACTTCAGGGATACTATTGCGTACGGTTGCAACCAGAGAGTTGGTGGTGCCCAGATCTATGCCTACTGCCAACCTGTGCTGGTGTGGAGCTGTGGACATGCCAGGTTCAGAAATCTGCAGTAATGCCATGATGAGGTGGGATGACTTGACATCCAAAAAAGGGCAAATCAGCAGTGACAGATTTGCCGGGTTATTCGAAATTACTCTTCGAGAGCAGCGATATCCGCAATGAATTTTTCCAGGAACATGCAGGTGCGGATTTGCAACGCCGCATCCTGAAAATTATTCTGGTCAAGCGAATCTCCCACAGCGTGTAACTGTGTTCTCATGGCGCTGTTCAACTCGCGCTCCAGTCTCAGTAGCGCAGCCTGATTATTATCCTTGCGCGCGTCATCAAAGGATTCGCGCCATTCCATCTGCTGCATTAAAAATGCACCAGGCATGGAGGTATTGGATTCTGTCTGTAAATCCACGCCCTGCAATTCACATAAATAGCGGGCGCGCTTCAAAGGTTTCTTCAGCGTCTGGTAGGCTTCATTGGCTCGCGTTGCCCATTGCATGGCAACGCGTTTTTCAGCTTCGCTGGCTTGCACGAACTTGTCCGGATGTACGCGATTTTGCACTTCGCGGTAAGCTGCATCCAATTGTCCCTGATCAAGCGCAAACTGCTGCGGCAACTGAAACAGCTCAAAATGATTCTGCATCTGCACCAGCCTTAAATCCTGAAGCTTTCGCCACAGCCACATTCGTCCTTGACGTTGGGATTGTAGAATTTAAAGCCTTCGTTCAAGCCTTCGCGCGCAAAATCCAGTTCAGTGCCGTCGATGTAAGGCAGGCTTTTTGGATCGACAAATACCTTGACACCATGGGATTCAAAAATCTGATCGTCGTTGCCGACTTCATCCACATACTCAAGCTTGTAGGCCATGCCCGAGCAGCCGGTTGTACGTACCCCAAAGCGCAGGCCTATGCCTTTGCCGCGACGTTCCATATAACGGGTCACATGTTTTGCCGCTTTTTCTGTGAGTGTGATAGCCATATTTATTCCAGTTTTTTGCTACTAAACTTTTGCCGTTGCTTTTTTTGAAACGAATCTTGAAGCTAATTTCAGACGATTTGTTCAGCGCTGTGCTTGTTTTTGTAATCCAGTACAGCAGCCTTGATCGCATCTTCCGCTAGGATGGAGCAGTGGATCTTGACTGGTGGCAGCGCCAGCTCTTCAGCAATAGCCGTGTTCTTGATTTCCAGTGCCTGGTCCAGTGTCTTGCCCTTGACCCATTCAGTCACCAGGGAAGAGGAGGCAATCGCAGAGCCGCAACCATAAGTCTTGAATTTTGCATCCTGGATGACGCCATCAGCGCCCACCTTGATTTGCAATTTCATGACGTCGCCACAAGCAGGTGCACCGACCATGCCTGTACCTACGGTGTCATCGCCTTTTTCAAAAGCGCCGACATTGCGGGGGTTTTCGTAGTGATCTAAAACTTTTTCAGAGTAAGCCATTTTGATGCTCCTTGATGTTTCTTAAATGCGTTTCTTAAATACGCTTGTTCAAATACGCATTCAAATTGAATTAATGCGCAGCCCACTGGATAGTGGAGATATCAATGCCGTCCTTGTACATATCCCAGAGCGGTGACAATTCACGCAACTTGGCAACCTTGGTTTTCAACAGGTCTATCGTAAAGTCGATATCTTCTTCTGTCGTAAAGCGGCCTATGGTAAAACGTATCGAGCTGTGCGCCAGTTCATCGCTACGGCCCAGTGCGCGCAATACATAAGAAGGTTCCAGGCTGGCAGAGGTACACGCAGAGCCGGATGATACTGCGATATCCTTGATCGCCATGATCAGGGATTCGCCTTCAACATAGTTGAAGCTGACATTCAGGTTGTGCGGTACACGGTGCTCCATGTCGCCATTGACATAAGTTTCTTCAATTTCTTGCAAGCCTTTTGCCAGACGGTCACGCATGGCGCGTACATGCGCTAGTTCGCTTTCCATTTCTTCTTTGGCGATACGGAAGGCTTCGCCCATACCGGCGATCTGGTGAGGCGCCAGCGTGCCAGAACGGAAACCGCGTTCATGACCACCACCGTGCATCTGTGCTTCCAGGCGTACGCGTGGTTTACGGCGAATATACAGAGCGCCTATGCCTTTCGGGCCATAGGATTTGTGGGCAGAGAAAGAGACCAGATCAACCTTGGTGTTTTCCAGATCGATATGCACCTTGCCAGTTGCCTGGGCAGCATCGGAATGGAAAACAATACCTTTTTCGCGGCACAGTTCGCCAATTTCAGCGATAGGCTGTATCACGCCAATCTCATTATTGACCCACATCACCGATACCAGGATGGTATCTGGACGTATGGCTTCTTTTAATTGTTCTATGGTGATCAGTCCATTATCACCTGGCTGCAGGTAGGTAGCTTCAAAACCCTGACGCTCCAGTTCACGCACGGTATCCAGCACAGCCTTGTGCTCGGTTTTTACTGTGATGATGTGCTTGCCCTTGGACTTGTAGAAGTTTGCTGCACCCTTGAGCGCCAGGTTATTGCTTTCTGTCGCACCGGAAGTCCAGATGATTTCACGCGGATCAGCATTGACCAGATTTGCCACTTGCGCACGCGCATCTTCCACCGCTTTTTCTGCATCCCAGCCATACATATGGCTGCGCGAAGCCGGATTGCCGTACTGCGCACGCAGGAAGGGAATCATCTTGTCAGCAACACGAGGATCAACTGGCGTCGTCGCCGAATAATCCATGTAAATAGGAAAGTGTGGTGACTTCAGTGTGTCCAGCAGGCTTTGTTCCAAAGGGGCGTTCATTCAAAACTCCAAATATTCAAGAGGCAATGTGGCTGGCATGCACATGATGCATGACGACAACATGATTTTCTGATGCTTTCTGTCTTTGCTGATTGACCAAATCCTGGAGTGAAACAGAATCCAGGTAATCGACCATTTTGGCGTTCAGCGTCGCCCACAGGTCGTGCGTCATGCAGTGCAGGCCATTTTCATGGTCGCTGCCATGACAATTGCCCTTGCCACCGCATTGCGTTGCATCAAGAGGCTCATCAACTGCGATGATAATATCGGCAACGGTGACATTCTGTGCCTTGCGGGCAAGATTATAGCCGCCGCCAGGTCCACGCACGGATTCAACGATTTCATGGCGACGCAGTTTTCCAAACAATTGCTCAAGATAGGACAGGGAAATGTCCTGACGCTGGCTAATGCCAGCCAGGGTTACAGGCCCTTTATCCTGGCGCAGGGCCAGGTCTATCATTGCCGTCACGGCAAAACGTCCTTTGGTGGTCAGTCGCATAGTTACTCCGGGATACTCCACGCAAGAAAAAGCTGAATGCCCTGAGTTGTTGAGCATTTTAGTCAAGTATAGCAAACTTGAGTAATCTTGTCAGGAATAGGCTTATAGTGAGGAGGGTGATGCCAGATGAGCTTTGCGCTCTGCTGTGTAATGCCACCAAGCCTGAGGTGGTTCGCCATCCATGAATTTTACTATGGAAATGAAAACGTCGTAGACACAGGGGTCATGCCTGACTTTGGTCAGCGCACAAAGTTCATCATACATCTGGTAGGGATTGCGTCCCTTGAGTTGCTTTGGCTCGGTAATTCCCAGCAGGTGCAAGTCAGCCACCGTCGCCTTGCCGACATTTGGCAGTTGCTCCAACTGTTTGATATCCTTGCAAGTGAGTGCTTTTTTCATAAGTCTTTTTATTCTTCTGGCTGCTTGGGTCGCTGAAGATGAAATTTTAAAACTAATTTCTGTTCCTATAAAGTCAAAGACCGCCAAAAGGCGGTCTTCTTAAAACTAATCAATTTGATCTGGATCAAATATTACATCAAATATCAAAGCTGATGCCTTGTGCTAAGGGCAATGAGTTGCTGTAATTGAAGGTATTTGTAGTGCGACGCATATAAGCTTTCCATGCATCAGAACCAGATTCACGGCCACCGCCAGTTTCTTTTTCACCACCAAATGCACCACCAATTTCTGCGCCAGAAGGGCCGATATTGACATTGGCAATACCGCAGTCGCTGCCAGCAGCAGAAACAAAGGTCTCAGCTTCGCGCATATCTGTCGTGAAGATCGAAGACGACAAGCCTTGCGGCACTTCATTATTCAAACTGATCGCTTGCTGTAAATCGCTATAACGTACGATGTACATGATAGGCGCAAAGGTTTCATGGTGCATGGATGCCGTCTGGGCTGGCATTTCTACCAGGGCCGGGCTGACATAAAAACCATTTTCATAGCCAGCGACAACTTTGCGTTCACCGCCAAATACTTGGCCTTGCTCTGATTTGGCAATTGCCAGCGCGCTTTGCATGGCATCGAAAGAACCGGCATCGATCAAGGGGCCAACCAGAGTCGTCTTTTCCAGAGGGTTGCCGACAGGCAGACCTGCGTAGATTTTCTTCAGGCGTGGCACCAGTGTGTCATAAATACTGTCATGCACGAACAGGCGGCGCAGGGTGGTGCAGCGCTGTCCGGCAGTACCTACTGCAGAAAAGGTGATGGCACGAACAGCCATTTCCAGGTCTGCACTAGGAGCAACGATCATGGCGTTATTGCCGCCGAGTTCAAGTATGGTGCGCGTCAGGCGCTTGGCGCAGACTTCGGCGACCTGGCGGCCCATGCGTGTGCTGCCAGTGGCGCTGACCAGGGCGATGCGCTTGTCTTCTACCATTTGTGCGCCAGTATCGCGTCCACCTATGATCAATTCTGCCAGACCAGCAGGGGCATCGCTGCCAAAGCGGGCGACTGCCTTCATGAACAGGGCGTGCGTAGCGATGGCTGTCAAGGGCGTTTTTTCAGATGGTTTCCAGGTCACGCTGTTGCCGCAGACAAAGGCCAGTGCTGCATTCCAGGCCCAGACGGCGACCGGGAAATTAAAAGCCGAGATCACGCCAACCACGCCAATCGGATGCCATTGTTCCATCATGCGATGACCAGGACGCTCAGAGGCGATAGTCAGGCCATACAACTGGCGCGACAGGCCAACGGCGAAATCGCAGATATCGATCATTTCCTGTACTTCGCCCAGGCCTTCTTGCAGGATTTTGCCCGCTTCCAGCGTTACCAGCTGACCCAGTGCCAGTTTGTGCGTGCGCAATTCTTCACCAAACAGGCGTACCAGTTCACCGCGACGTGGTGCTGGCACGTTGCGCCATTGTAAAAATGCGGCATGGGCGCGATCTACTCGCTGTTTGACTTCTGTTGCTGTATGGGCACGCAGGCTGGCCAGGTTTTTGCCATCTATAGGGGAAATGCTGTGTATGTCGCTACCCTGATAATCGCTCAAATTGATATCAAGCTCTTTCAGGATTGCTTGCAAAGTGGTGTTTTCCATCTTGTTTGCCTCGGTATGTTTTATAAAGGCAGGCTTTCTTTTGGAAAGCCTGCCTTCGTTAATGGATTCGTTTATTGGATGGGTTTAATGCCAGTGTCTATATTGTAGCGCTGGCAGCAATCTTGTGCCCAGTGCTGCATCGCCTCTGATTACGCGGAGTAGTATTGACCAAAGCGATTGGCCAGGAAATCAGCCAGTACAGCTTGTTCCTGACGTACCAGGCCATGTTGAGGCAATTTACCTGTCACCACCAGATCAACCATGGCGCAAATGCCGGAGGCTGTTGTCAATTGTATGGCGGACAATAGTTGACCATTGACTTGTTGCGCATAGATTTTCTTGGCATAGGATTCTTGCTCCAGGCGGCCATCACGCATGCCAACGACGCTGACAAACACCAGTACCACGTCTTGTTTGGTCATGGGTATCGCTGTTTCCATGACTTCTTTCAAAATTGGACGACGCTCCAGTTTGCCCAGTTGCAGGTCGCGTATCAACACTTTGACGATATCACGGTGACCAGGGTAGCGCACGGTTTTGTAATTCAGGTTTTGCACTTTACCTTCCAGACTTTCGCACAAAGTACCCAGGCCGCCGGAAGTATTGAAAGCCTCGTAATCTATGCCATCGAGAGAGAAATGCTCGATTTCTTCCAGTGCTGCGGTTTCGCGCAGTTGACCATCAACAATCGCTTCGCATGGGTTGCAATATTCATTGATCAGGCCGTCAGTGCTCCAGGTTAGGTTGTATTTCAATGCATTATTAGGGAAGGTGGGCAGGGCGCCGACGCGCATGCTGACATCACGCAAGGTTTCAAAACGCTTGGCTACATCATTGGCCACGATGGAAATAAAGCCTGGCGCCAGACCGCATTGTGGAACAAAGGCACAATCAGCACCTTCGGCCAGTTGTTTGACGATGCGTGTGCTTTCCACGTCTTCAGTCAAATCAAAATAATGCGAGTTGGCTTCACGTGCGGCGCCAGCAATGATGGGCGTCAAAAAGTAAGGGCAGGCAGACATGGTGACTTTATGGCCGCGTATCAACTCTGTCACTGCTGCTTTGTCGCCAAGGTCAGCCTGTACGATGCGGGTGTTAGGGAAGCCAGCCTGTTCTACATATTTCAGGCGTTCCGGGTCGCGGTCTGCAACGGTGATATGGTAATCGCCAGTATGGGACAGCAAATTGAGGATCGCATCGCCGATTTTGCCTGCGCCCAAAAGAATTAATTTAGTTGCCATCATAGTCTCCGTTATCTGATTGTTGTGGTTTGTAGTCGTTTCTTACGAAAAGGAAAATGTAAGATTGATATGGAAGTCTAGGGCTTAGTTTTGTCAGTTAATAGCAGCAAAGTTATCGTCATATTGTGTATTTGCGAGATAATATGACTAAATAATTGGACATAATGACGACATGAAACCTGATCTTGATGATATAGATGACAAAATCCTGGCCTTGCTCATGGACAATGCCCGCTTGCCCGTGACCAGCATCGCCAAATCGGTAGGCATAGCGCGGACGACAGTCATCGCCCGTATAGCAGCGCTGGAGAAGCGCGGTGTCATTGCCGGCTATGGTTTAAAGTTGAATCAAAAAATGGTGCAGCCTGCTGTCCGTGCTTATGTAGGCTTGTCGGTGGAGGCGCGTTATGCTGCAGGCCTGATCAAATATCTGCAGCAATTACCAGAAACTGAGACGCTATGCGCAGTCAGTGGTGCTATTGACTATATGCTGACCTTACGGTGCAGTAATACAGAAACGCTGGATAAACTACTTGATCAGATAGGTGCTCTGGATGGGGTCAGGCAGACTTCAACCTCAATCATACTGAGCAAGAGGATAGACCGCGGTGCACTGTAGCCGCTTGCGATGGAACCCCGGATGTCACGATGAAATCCGGGTTGTACAGGAAGTATTAAGTACTACTCGCTGACTTGGCTTGAGATTTTTTATCATCTGAAGCTGTTTTCTTGGTGGGCGCAGGAGCTGTTTGTGCATTGTCAGAAAAACGCTGGTTCGATTGCTGCAGTATTTGCAAGTGTACTGATGCGCGATCGACCCCGCTACGGTCTAGTTGCAAAGGTGCCGGTGCTGCCGGTGTCTGTGCCGGCGCTTCCTGCATTATCTCTGTCGTCTTGTCTTGCTCATCATGTTGAGTCGGAATGGAAGGCGCAAACATAAAATCCTGCGAAAAGGCAATGCCAGCCAGCAAAGTGGAAGACAGCAAACACAGGAAGATGGATTTTTTTAACATGATTGCCTGCAAATTAATAAGTGCTGCGTATATCAAAACAAATATCAAAACAAATATCACTCATCATTACAAACCAGGCAACATGGCAAATGTGCTAAATGCGGTGAGTGACTTTATGCTCATTTTTGCAAAAGTGCATCTTTTGGATAGCAGGGCTTAGACAAGCAATTGCGGTTTCTTGTGTACGCGCACTTTTGCCTGTTGAGTCTGTCTGTCGAGCTGGTCAAAAGCGAATTTTTCTTCTGCGCTGAGGCGTTTAGCCGCAATGAAGACGGTTTGCATCGTATTGCCAGTCTGTTCGATATCAAAAGCTATCTTTTGCTCTTCTGTCAGTCTTTGCGCTGTTATTGTGACTGTGGGGATACTTGTTTTTACAGCAAGTCTATTAATATATGTGGCCACTGGCACTATGGTAGCAGCAAATACGCAAATGGTTAAGAGTGTTAAATTGCTTTTCTTAATGATGTTCATTTTTTTCTCCCTGGTTTTCATTTGTTCTTGCGATGTGAGCACTTTAAGCAAGCTGCCCCCTGTCTGCCATGCGTTTGCGATGAAATGCAGAAAGTAAGGGATGAAATTCAAGAATTGAAACATGAGCAGTGAAGACTGCATTAAAAAAATCAGGTGATTTTTGCAATTTTCCGCAGGTGTGAGAGATACTGTAGCCCTGTCAGGAAACCAGGACTTGGAACCAGCATGCCAGCAAAACAGAACATAAAACAGCTATTGGCAGTACTTGGCATTGTGCCTGCGCTGGCGCATGCCCAGTTGCAGGCCTGGGGTGATTACCCTGCATTACCCAAGCAGGGGGCGACAGAGCAAAGCTCAACACTGACTGATCCTTACCGCTTTCTGGAGTCATTAAGCGACACGCAAGTCCGCTCCTGGATGAAAAAGCAGACGGACTTTAGTAATACCGTGCTGGCCCGCATCAGTGGGCGTGATGCATTGCTGAAGCGTCTCAAAGTCTTGCAGGCAACGGAATTTGGTGCGGGCAGGTTGATTGAGGTGCGTGGCATGCAGTTTTTTGCCCGCACGACGGCTGATAACCGACACCAACTATTCATGCGCAATGCTGCTACCAATGCTGAGCGCCTGTTATTACTAACCGAGTCTGGACAGAGTCTGGGATTTTTTACCCCATCTCTCGATGGCAGTCATGTGGCTGTTGATATCGTTAACGCCGGGCGCCAGCGGCATAGCCTGCGCATTATCAAAACCAGCGACGCTGGCATGTTAAAGGACAATCTCGATGCAATAGCCCCGGACAACAAGGAAGTAGCCTGGAAGTCTGACTCGACTGCGATTTATTATCGCAAGGCACCTGCCAAAACTGGTGCCGACCGCGGCGCAGTCTGGCAACATGTGCTGGGAAGCAAACTGGAAACAGATTTGCCGCTCATAGGTCCGGGTGTCAGCAAGAGTCGGCGATTTACCGCCACTGATGCGGTAGTAATTAAAAGTAGTCAAAATTCTCCTTACCTGTTGGCCGAGGTTCAACACGGACAGAGTCAGGATCGCAGTTTGTATCTTATCAAGCAAGATCAGCTAAAGGGCGCAGCAACTGCCTGGCAAAAATTGGCTTCACCCACAGACAAAATCAAAAATGCCTGGCTGGCAGGTGAGCAGCTTTATCTGCTCTCAACAAAAAAGAAAAATACGGGAGCGATCCTGAAGCTGGATTTAAAAATGCCACAATTGATTGCTGCGAAGGAGGTAGTTCCAGCTACTAGCGATGAGTTGCTGAACATGGTGGTCGCGAAAAATGCGCTGTACATGCATGTGGCTGAAGCTGGTTATAGCAAGCTCATCAAAACTGAGCTGGATGGCAGCAAAAAAGAAGAGCTGACTTTGCCTTATTCTGGCCGCATCAGTGAATTGAATGCAGATATAGACAGCGATGGTGCCTTGTTTATATTAGAGGCGGCGAATGCCGCGCCCTTGTCTTATCGCGCTCTGGCAGGCGGGCAAATCAGGAATGTAGAAGTTTTCCGTTCGCCGCAAGTTGGCTTTCATCGCATTGCCAGTAAAAACTTGAGCTTCACCAAGCCGGGCAGTAATAAGCAAATTGCACTGACGCTCTTATATCCGCAAGGCATGGAACTCGATGGCAAACATCCCTTATTGCTGACAATGGAAACTGGTACAGGTTTGTCGAAGCTGGCGAAATTCGACGCATTGCGCCTGGCCTGGCTGGAGCAGGATGCTGTGATGGCGATCGTCTATGTTCCTGCAAATGAGAATATCAAACAAAGAAGCGCTAATGCAGGGCTGGATGAATTTCTCGCTGCTGCTGACTATCTTGTGAGCGAGGCTTATACCAGTTCAGCCAAGCTGGTCACACAAGAGCCAACTCCAGGTAGACGCTGGCTGGCGCAAGCCATTAGCCGGCGTCCGGAGTTATTTGCTGCGGTACAAAGTGCAGCTTTGCAGTCTGAGTCAACAGGCACTGGTAAATCCAAAAAACTCACTGCGACAGACAAGTCCAGGCTTGCAAGTAGCAACCCCTACCTGGGCTTGCGTGATGGGCAGTCTTATCCTGCTGCCCTGATCTCTGCACGTTTTGGTCTTGCCGATGCACCGATTTGGATGAGCAGCAAATTCGTCGCACGTTTGCAGGCGGCAACTGTGAACAAGTCCAGACCTGTTTTATTTCGTACTGATTTCGCGAATGCGTGGAAGGCGGACGCTCTGGCCGAGCAGGCTGATAACTGGGCATTCCTGCTTTGGCAGACAGGGCAAAAAGGATTTTCTTTGCAGCCCTGATGTAGAGCTGCCATCAATTACTGCTTATGGTTAGTCCATATTTCTCAAATGTCACCCTGAGGCCACACTTGGGGTGATATTTTTTTGTCTATTTCATATTTATTATATTATATATAATTAAATTATGAAAATAGCAAATGTGTGGAGCTATGAATTATTTGCCTTTCCCCAAACCCCTGTTCTGTGTTTTTGCCCTATCTCTTTCCACCCTCACTGATCAGGCCAGTGCTGCTACTGAAACCATCATCAGTCCTCCAGTAGAAATTATAGGCATCACCGTCTTGCCTGGCACAGGTTTGAACAAGGAGCAAATCCCATCTGCTGTGCAAACTGTCAATAGCAAAGATATTGAGAAGAGCGGGGCACTGAATCTTTCTGACTTCTTCAACCGCTATCTGGGTAGCGTGCATGTCAATGATGTGCAGGGCAATCCTTTCATGAATGATGTGAACTACCGTGGTTACACCGCATCGTCATTATTGGGTACGCCGCAGGGATTATCTGTTTATCTGGATGGTGTACGCCTGAATCAGCCATTTGGTGACGTAGTGATGTGGGATTTGATTCCAAAGTCCGCTATTTCTTCCGTGACACTGATGTCGGGATCAAACCCTTTATTCGGTCTCAATACACTTGGGGGTGCTTTATCGCTGCAAACCAAAGATGGCAGGCATGATGCCGGCACCTCGCTGGAACTAGGCGCAGGTTCTTATGCGCGTCGTAATGTCAGCATTGAGCATGGTGGAACAAATCAACAAGGCCTGGACTGGTACTTTATCGCTAATAATTACCAGGAAGATGGCTGGAGGGATGCCTCTCCATCTAAGTTGAAGCAATTCTTTGGCAAGTTGGGCTGGCATGATACCAAAAGCGAACTCAAGCTTGGCTATGCATGGGCCAGCAGTGAGATGACCGGTAATGGATCGCAGGAGCAGCAGTTGCTGGATAGTCGCTATGCCAGTGTGTTCACCCTGCCAGATGTGACAAAAAACCGGGCCAGTTTCATCAATCTGGAAGCCAAAACAAATTTCGGTGACACCTTGCAATTATCCGCCAATGCCTACTATCGCAATACTCATACTGTTACTACGAATGGTGACCTGAATGAGGAGGCTCTTGGCGAGTCCCTGTATTACACCGGTCAAACGGCGGACAAGAACTGGTTGCTGGCGCATGGCTATAACCCTGTAATTGAAAGTAGCAACAGCAGGATAAGCTCTGCTTTCTCCTTCCCTAGTCTGCGCTGTATTGCCCAGGCGGGTACGAATGCTGAACCAAATGAAAAATGCACTGGCATTATTACCAATACCAATACCCGTCAGCAAAACTATGGCCTCAGTGCGCAATTGAGTTCACTAAGCAGAGCGCCTGGATATAGTAACCGGATTGTCTTCGGTGCTGCTTATGATGCCAGTCGCACCAGCTTTAATCAGGCTAGCCAGTTTGGTTACCTGAATCCTGATCGCAGCATCACGGCTGTCAATGCTTATGCAGATGGTACACAGAATTCTGAAAATGCTTTTGACCAGCGCGTCAATCTGGATGGGCAAACAATGACCTGGAGCCTGTTTGGTAGCGACACCCTGACGTTGGCAGATGCCTGGCATCTGACTGTGTCTGCCCGTTACAATAACACCAGCCTTAAAAATACTGACCGACTTTACCCCTATAACAATGCCACGACCAAGGGTGCTCAACGTGGTTCCCTGGATGGGGATCACGTCTTCAGGCGTTTTAATCCGGCTGTCGGTGTCAGCTATGTGGCAAGTCCGGCCACGAATATCTATGCAGCTTATAGCGAGAGCAGCAGGGCGCCAACCTCTATAGAGCTGGGTTGTGCTGACCCTGACTTTGGCTGCCGCTTGCCAAATTCCATGGCAGGCGACCCGGCATTGAAGCAGGTGATTTCCAAAACCTGGGAAGCTGGCCTGCGTGGTAAATTACCTGGCAAAATTGTATGGACTGCAGGTGTTTTCAGGGGTGTCAACGAAGATGACATCCTGTTCGTGGCCAATTCCGCTGCGACTGGTTATTTCAAGAACTTTGGACAAACCAGGCGGCAGGGGGTTGAGGCAGGTATTGCAAGCAGTCAGGATAATTTCAGTTATGGGCTGAACTACACCTGGATAAAGGCAAGCTACCAAAGTACAGACATCCTGGGTTCGCAAAATAACAGCCTTGCAAATGCTAGTGCCAATATCAGCGTCAAGCCCGGAGACCTGATACCGCTGATTCCGCAGCAAATTTTTAAAGCTCATGCAAATTATGAATTTAATGCACAAACCTCGGCAGGCATTGAAGTGCTAGGAGTAGGCAAGAGTTTTGTGCGGGGCAATGAAAACAATGCCCATGCACCTGATGGTCTGACAAATTTTGGGGCGGGTAATATGCCGGGGTATGCAGTCGTCAGCCTGTCTGCGAGTTACAGACCAAACCCGCAATGGAAATTGTCTGTCAATGTCAGCAATCTGTTTGATCAGCGTTATTACACGGCTGGACAGCTTGGCCCTTATGCCATCACCGCTAATGGTGGCTACAGCAATTCTGACGCCAAGGGGACGACTTTCTACACGCCCAGTGCGCCACGCATGATATGGCTGGGCGTGCGTTACAGTTTTGGGGGCAAGTCCAAGGAATGAAGCACTGTCGCAGTGCTTCATTTAAATTTGAGATATCAGCAGGCTGCGTAGTTGACGGTAACCACATGCACCGCCAGGCCACCCAATGAGGTTTCCTTGTATTTGGCCTGCATGTCAAAGCCAGTTGCGCGCATGGTTTCTATCACGTCATCGAGGCTGACATGATGTGTGCCGTCGCTGCGCAAAGATAATGACGCAGCCGTAATTGCCTTGACTGCCCCCATGCCATTGCGTTCTATACAAGGAATTTGTACCAGGCCACCAATAGGGTCACAAGTCATGCCCAGGTGATGTTCTATACCAATTTCAGCGGCTGATTCAATTTGTTCATTGGTGCCGCCCAAAGCGGCAGTCAGGCCAGCGGCAGCCATGGCGCATGCTACGCCGACTTCGCCCTGGCAACCAATTTCAGCGCCAGAAATAGAGGCATTGGTTTTGCATAGCATGCCTATGGCAGACGCTGCCAGCATGAAATTGCGTATGCCTTGTTCCGGGTGGCTGGGTTTGCAGTCTTCGGCGTAATAGCGCAGCACTGCCGGGATAATGCCAGCTGCGCCATTGGTAGGAGCTGTGACAACACGGCCACCAGCGGCATTTTCCTCATTTACTGCCATGGCATACAGGCTGACACGGTGCAAGCCATCATGTGGTAATACGTCGGCAGTTTCATTAGCAGCGCGCCATAATTTGGCAGCGCGGCGCTTGACGTGCAAACCGCCCGGTAATTCGCCCGATGTTTGCAGACCACGTGAAATACAGCCCTTCATGACTGCCCAGATTTTATCCAGGCCTGCATCCAGTTCTTCATCGGTGCAATACACATTTTCATTGGCACGCAACATATCCGTGATGGATAAGCCGGTACGCTTGCCATGGGCCAGCAGTTCTGCCATCGTCGCAAAAGGATAGGGCAGTGGTTTCTTGTCAGTGTTTTCAGAGCTATCAGTATTCGCGAGTTCTTCTGCCGAATAAATGAAGCCACCGCCAGTGGAGTAATAGACCTTTTCAAAACTGCTGCCGTCATTGCGGGTCAGTATGAACTTCATGCCATTCGGGTGGCCAGGCAATACTTCCTGCTTGAACCAAAGAATATCGGTGGCGGTATCGAACTTGACGGGGTATTCACCCAATAAATTCAATTTCCCTGAGGTTGCCAGGTTGGCGAGTTTTTCATCGACGCTTTCAGGCACCACGTCCTGCGGGGTTTCACCCATCAAACCCAGCAAGGCTGCTTTGTCAGTCGCATGACCATGACCTGTCAAGGCGAGGGATCCATATAAAGCTACCTGTATTTTGACAGCTTTGTAGAGATCGGCAGATTCAAGTAAAAAACGTCGGGCAGCCAACATGGGGCCTACCGTATGGGAACTGGACGGACCCACGCCTATTTTAAATAATTCGAATACACGCATGTCCATCAATTCACCTCTTTTTTACTTGTCTCTGATAATTATTTATGCAGCCTGGTTCAACTCCTTCAACTTCTTTTGATCGACACGAATATTCTTCAGCATGTCTTCCACCAGTTGTTGCAGGCCTACTTGTGCTTGCCAGCCCCAGTCTGCTCGCGCCACTGTGTCATCCAGACTCTGTGGCCAGGATGCGGCGATTGCCTGACGGCTGTCAGGCGCGTAGTGTATGTCAAATGCAGGCAAATTTTGTTTGATTGCAAACGCTAATTCCCGTGGATTAAAGCTTAAACCTGCAACATTGTAAGAAGAACGTATAGAAAGTTTGGCTGCTGGTGCATCCATCAATGAAATGGTGGCGCGTATCGCATCAGGCATGTAGATCATGGGTAAACTAGTCTCTGACTCCAGGAAGCATTCATAGGTTTCGCCACGCAGCGCTGAATGGAAAATGGCAATTGCATAGTCCGTAGTGCCGCCGCCAGGAGGGGACTTGTAGCTGATGATGCCAGGGTAACGTATGCTGCGGACATCAACGCCATATTTTTGAAAGTAATATTCGCATAGTCGTTCGCCTGCCAGTTTGCTGATACCGTAGATGGTGCTTGGGTCCATCACTGTGTATTGTGGCGTATTGACTGGCGGCGTGTTCGGGCCGAATGCAGCAATCGATGATGGCCAGAATACTTTCAGGGGTTTGCCAGCTTCATTGCGAATACGCGCCAGTTCAAGGATATTGAGCAGGCCATCCATGTTCAAGGTCCAGGCTTTCAATGGTGCTTGTTCGCCCGTAGCTGACAGCATGGCTGCCAGTTGATAGACCTGGGTAATGTCGTATTGAGCAACGACTTGCGCCAGTCTTTCTGTATTCAATACATCAATGACTTCATAGATTTTTGCACCATACAGGCTCTCTGGCCTGATGTCGGCAGCGATGACATTATCTGCGCCATGCTGGTTTGCCAGTGCTTCTACCAATTCACTGCCGATCTGGCCGTTGGCACCGATCACTAATATGCGTTCCATGGATATCCCTTACTTAATGATGTTTAATTCGCGGCCAGCCTGCGCAAATGCAGCCAGAGCAGTATTCAATTGTTCAGTCGTATGTGCGGCAGACAGTTGTACGCGCACGCGGGCCTGGCCCATGGGTACGACTGGGTAAAAGAAGCCGGTTACCAGTACACCAAGTTCATACAGGCGTGCAGCAAATTTTTGCGCAACCGGCGCGTCAAACAGCATGACGGGCACGACAGGATGGGTGCCGGGTTTGATGGTAAAGCCCAAAGCTTCAATTTCACGACGGAAGTGTGCCGTATTCACATGCAGGCGGTCGCGTAGTTCGGTGGAACTGGACAGACGTTCCAGGACAGACAGAGAGGCGCCGGCTATCGACGGTGCCAGGGTATTGGAAAACAGGTAAGGGCGGGATTTTTGACGCAGAGTGTCGATGACTTCCTTACGTGCCGCGGTGAAACCACCCATGGCGCCACCCAGTGCTTTGCCCAAAGTGCCTGTAATAATATCTATACGGCCCAGGACATTGTGATGCTCATGGGTGCCGCGACCCGTTGCGCCCATGAAGCCTGATGCATGACATTCATCGATCATGACCAATGCATCATATTTGTCGGCCAGGTCACAAATCTTGTCGAGCTGGGCGATCGTGCCATCCATGGAGAAAACGCCGTCAGTCACGATGATGCGGTGACGCTTGTCAGCAGCGGCGATCAATTGTTTTTCCAGATCTGCCATATCGTTATGGACATAACGGAAACGTGCTGCCTTGCACAGGCGTATACCATCTATGATGGAGGCATGATTCAGCGCATCAGAGATGATGGCGTCATTTTCATCAAACAAGGGCTCAAATACGCCGCCATTGGCATCAAATGCGGCTGCGTACAGGATGCAATCTTCTGTGCCGAGAAAGCTCGACAATGCTTTTTCCAGTTGCTTGTGTACAGTTTGTGTACCGCAGATAAAACGTACAGAGGACAGGCCATAACCATATTGCTCAGTCGCCGCAATGGATGCCTGCACCATGGATTCATCACCAGACAAGCCCAGGTAATTGTTTGCGCACAAATTGATGAGCTTGCGGCCATCATCGCAAGTGACTTCAGAACCCTGGCGCGAGGCGATCACACGTTCTGGCTTGTAAAGACCTTGTTCGCGCAAATTGTCCAGATTGCCAGCTAAATTGCTGATGAAGTTTGTCCTGGAAGTGTTCTGGCTCATGATGTCCCCTGATTATTATTTACTGTTGTGTTGCTGTGCGGATTGATTGTTTTCAGATAGTTATTGCTTAATCACTGGCAATTTCATGCTTGCATATCAATCGCACTGTTACACTATTGTTAGAAATTTCTAAAATGATTGAATAATTCAATATCTAGAACTAAAGTTCGATATATCGAATATTAAGCTAGCTTTTTTACTGATGCAAGAGTCTCTATGAAAAAAGTTTTACCCAATACACCGCCAGAAGTGGGCGCGACTTTGCAAAAAATGCGTCTGGAACGCGGCCTGACGCTGGAAGATTTGTCGCGTACCGCTGGCGTGTCAAAGTCCATGCTGTCCCAAATAGAAAGAGAAAAGGCTAATCCCACTATAGCCGTTGCATGGCGATTGGCAAATGCTCTGGGTGTCAGTATCGCGGAGCTGTTGTCATCAGAATCACCTAAGCCAGACGCGATACGGGTATTGGAATCGCATGAAACGCCCACCTTGCCGGGTGAACACGCAGGCTATATCCTGCGCATACTTGGCCCTATGGAACTGGCGGGTAAATATGAATGGTATGAGCTGACGCTGGCACCCGGCGGCGCACTGGTGTCGAATTCCCATGATCCCGGGGCATCCGAGCATCTGACTTTGCTGCATGGCAGTGTTGAGGTGGAAGTCGATGGTGTATGCAAAAAATTGAAGCTGGGCGCAACTGCACGTTATAACGCCGACAAGAATCATGCTATACGCAACTTGGGTAAGACCGAGGCAAAGGCTTTGCTGGTAGTGATCCATCGATAGCGCTCAACAGCCATGCTGAAGCATGGATTCTGGTAACATTTGGATTGAAAACTTGTTCACCACATAATATTTTGCCATTTGGCTGCAATAATGTTGGTCGTATCAAGCCTTGGTAGCGTGGAGATTAAGCAGTATGAGTAAGAACGAAACAATCAAAGTCTATAATCGGCCAGCAGGTGGCTGGGGTGCATTGAAAAGTGTTGCCCAGCAAATCATAGAACAAGGCATACCTGGCAAAGGGGCATTGACCCTGTTGTCCGCCAACCAACCAGATGGTTTTGACTGCCCTGGTTGCGCCTGGCCAGATGCAGATCACACATCGACCTTTGAATTTTGTGAAAATGGTGCCAAGGCTGTGGCGGCTGAATCGACAGCACGCCGCGCCACACCAGAACTGATCGCCAGTTTGACGGTAAGTGAACTGACAGAAAAATCTGATCACTGGCTGGAAGCGCAGGGACGTTTGACCCAACCCATGCAATATGAGCGCGCCAGTGACAAATACAAAGTCATTAGCTGGGATCAGGCTTTTGAGTTGATCGCAACACGCCTGAATGCCTTGCCAACACCTGATGATGCCATTTTCTATACCTCAGGCCGTACCAGTAATGAGGCTGCTTTTCTGTACCAGCTATTTGTACGTGAATTTGGCACCAATAATTTTCCTGATTGCTCAAACATGTGCCATGAGCCTTCTGGCTTTGCCATGCGTGAAGCGATAGGTGTGGGTAAGGGGACGGTATTGCTGTCTGACTTCCAGATTGCCGATGCGATTTTGATTTTTGGTCAAAACCCCGGTACCAATCACCCGCGCATGTTGGGCGAGTTGCGTTCTGCCGCCAAGCGTGGCGCTGCCATTGTCTCTTTCAATCCCTTGCGTGAGCGCGGCCTGGAAAAATTCCAGAACCCGCAAAATGCGCTGGATATGCTGACAGATCAGTCTTCGACTATTTCATCTGATTATTTTCAGTTGAAAATTGGCGGGGATCTGGCAACCGTCAAAGGCATGATCAAATGTGTGCTGGAAGCGGATCAACTGGCGCAGGCAGAAGGGCGCGCCAGAGTTATCGATACAGATTTCATCGCAGAGCACACGGCCAATTTTGAGCAATTCGCTGCCGAGGCACTGGCAGAATCCTGGGATGTCATTATCCGTGAATCCGGTCTCGACAGGACGCAGATACAGCGTGCGGCTGATACCTATATGGGTGCTGGCAAAGTGATCGCCTGCTGGGGCATGGGCATCACCCAGCACAAGCATTCTGTGGCTACCATACAAATGATTGTCAACCTCTTGCTCTTGCGTGGCAATATCGGTCGTCCTGGTGCAGGCCCATGTCCAGTGCGTGGTCACAGTAATGTGCAAGGCGACCGCACCATGGGCATCATAGAAAAACCGAAACAGGCATTTCTTGAACGTTTGGGGCAGGTATTTGATTTTACGCCGCCGCAAAAACATGGTCATGATACCGTGGGTGCTATTGAGGCGATGTTGAGGGAAGGCGGTAAAGTGTTTTTTGGCATGGGCGGGAATTTTGCCACTGCTACGCCGGATACAGAAGTCACCCACAAAGCCCTGAAAAATTGCGCATTGACCGTGCATGTGACTACCAAGCTCAACCGCAGTCACTTGATTTGCGGTCATGAAGCGATCATCCTGCCTTGCCTTGGCCGTACAGAAATAGATATTCAAGAGACTGGCCCGCAGGCGGTGACAGTGGAAGATTCCATGAGCATGGTGCATCTGTCATCTGGTATCAATCCGCCAGCTTCTACAGATTTACTGTCTGAAGTGGCCATAGTTGCGCGTCTGGCGCAAGCTACCCTGAAAGACAGTAGCAAAACACCTTGGGCCTGGTTACTGGCTGACTATAGCCGCATACGTGACAAAATTGCCGCCGTGTTTGATGATTTTGCTGATTTCAATGCACGCGTCAAAGTGCCGGGTGGCTTTCATTTGCGTAATACTGCCGCTGAAAGGCTATGGGTAACGGCAACTAACAAAGCTAATTTCAATACTCATGCTGTCCCGGTTGATTTGCCTATTCATCAGGCGCGCAGGAACAGGCAATCCCCTGTTTTCAATCTGGCTACCATGCGTTCGCATGATCAATACAACACGACTATCTATGGCATGAATGACCGCTACCGTGGCGTATTCGGTGAACGTCGTGTGCTGTTCATAGGTCAGGAAGATATCAATGCTCTGGGCATGCAGGCTGGTGACTGGGTGGATATGGAAAGTCTGTGTGACGACGGTGTAAAGCGTCAGGCAAAACGTTTCATGCTGGTGGCCTACAATATTCCCCAGGGTTGCCTGGCAGCCTACTTCCCAGAGACGAATGGCTTGGTAGCTTTATCAAGTTTCGCTGATCATGCACGTACGCCGACATCCAAATCTATACCTGTGATCATCCACGCGCATCAAGCTTTGGTTTAGTGTGGGTTTCAATGGAATCGCTTAATTATTCGCGGGATCAACTCAGTCATGCCTTGATGGCAGAACTGGCACAGCATGCCGAAGCTTTGTCATTGCCACGTCTGTGCAAAAAGCTGGGGGTACGACAAAGTACTTTGCTGCGTTGCATTGCTTATCTGGGTCAAGAATCTATCGGTCAGCACAAAGGGGCAGGGTGGGTTCATTTGCAACAGGATGGTGACCGTAGTTTGCTGAGCCTGACTGAAGAAGGCCGGCGTGTTTGCGAATCGACAGCGAGCCAGTCAGATGGTGAGCCTGAGATGCAGATAGGCGTCGTCAGTCGCAAGGTACAAAGACATGCTTTTTCAAACCAGGTTGCTGAGGAGTTGATAGACCAGATTGCACAGGAAGTGCCGGTTGCGCTGGTCTATAACGGTATCTCACATGCAGTCATGCTGGCAACTCCTCTTGATCTGGAAGACTTTGCGCTAGGTTTCAGCCTGTCTGAAGCCATAGTTGATGATGCCAGTGAAATCTATGACATGGAATGCCAGTCAAATCCAGAAATGCAGGGCATAGAGGTGCAAATGCAGATATCCGCACCGAGATTTGCTGCGTTAAAAGAGCGTCGCCGTCATCTTGCAGGTAATACTGGTTGTGGTTTATGTGGCAAAGATAGTTTGCAGGCTTTGCAACTGCATCTCCCGGCGATCAAGACCGAAGCTATTCAACAATTATCCAAAGCCAGTTTATCAAAGGCACTGGAGGGCTTGAGTTCTTTGCAGGCCATTAATTTGCAAACGGGGGCTGTGCATGCTGCGGCCTGGGTTGATATGCAAGGGGAAATACTGGTGTTGCGTGAAGACGTAGGCCGGCATAATGCTCTGGATAAATTGCTTGGTGCTTTAGCAATTGCAAAAGTAAAAACCAAATTGCAAGTTGAAGGTTTCGTCCTTATGAGTAGCCGGCTTAGTTATGAGCTGGTACAAAAAGCAGCACGCTCCAATATTGCTATTTTAGCCGCATTATCGGCACCAACTGCGCTTGCCATTGATCTTGCTGAGCAAGCGGGGATTTGCCTGATCGGCTTTGTACGGCAACATGGTTACGTGGTTTACACGCATCCAGAAAGACTGCTGGCCGAATGAAGCAGGGATGAAATTGGATTTTTACCAAATTTACACAGGTTTTAGGCCTGTAAGAAAGTTATAATAGGAAGAATATTCGTTCTTTCCTTCCAATCAATTTTTCTTCATCCTGTCGACTTATGCAATACGCTTCAACACGCGGGCATACCGCAGCACAAAATTTCTCGGAAATTCTCTTAGGCGGCCTGGCTCCCGATGGTGGCCTTTATTTGCCAACAACCTACCCGCAGGTAACTGATGTAGAACTCGATGCGTGGCGCAAGTTGTCTTACGCCGGGTTGGCGTTTGAAGTCTTGAAAAAATTTGCTACAGATATTCCCGAGGCTGATTTAAGGGCGCTGGCAGAAAAAACTTATACGTCAGATGTCTATAAAAATGCCCGCAGTGATGAGTCTACAGCACAAATTACACCCTTGCGTGTATTGCAAGACAAGGATGGCCGCAAGCTGGTTTTGCAAGCCTTGTCGAATGGCCCAACCCTTGCCTTTAAGGACATGGCCATGCAATTGCTGGGTAACTTGTTTGAATACACCTTGGCCAAGAATGATGCAGAGCTGAATATCTTTGGCGCCACTTCTGGCGACACTGGCAGCGCTGCTGAATATGCGATGCGCGGCAAGAAGGGCATACGTGTTTTCATGCTGTCCCCGCATAATAAAATGAGCGCCTTTCAGACTGCCCAGATGTTCAGCCTGCAAGACCCGAATATTTTCAATATCGCTGTCGAAGGCGTGTTTGATGATTGCCAGGACATGGTCAAGGCTGTGTCAAATGATCTGGAATTCAAAAATCGCCAAAAAATAGGTACGGTCAATTCGATTAACTGGGCACGTGTGGTAGCGCAGGTGGTGTATTACTTCCGTGGTTACCTGAGCGCGACCACCAGCAATGAACAAAAAGTTTCATTCACTGTGCCGTCTGGTAATTTCGGTAATATCTGCGCCGGCCATATTGCCCGCATGATGGGTTTGCCTATCGATAAGCTGGTCGTAGCGACCAATGAAAACGATGTGCTGGATGAATTTTTCCGCACAGGCATTTATCGCGTGCGCAAATCAGCAGAAACCTGGCATACCACCAGCCCATCGATGGATATATCCAAGGCGTCGAATTTTGAACGTTTTATCTACGACTTGCTGGATAGGGACGCTACCCGTGTTGCTGCCTTGTTCAAGAAAGTTGAAACCGAAGGTGGCTTTGATTTGTCAGGCAGACCAGGCAGTGATGGCGATGAATTCAACAAGATTGCCAAGTTTGGTTTTGTATCAGGCAAATCTGTACATGCAGACCGCTTGCAAACCATACGCCAGGTAGAGAAAGAATTCAACATCACTATTGATACGCATACTGCCGATGGCATCAAAGTCGCATTTGAGCACCTGCAAGAGGGCGTGCCTATGGTCGTACTGGAAACAGCCTTGCCAGCCAAATTCAATGAAACGATCAAAGAGGCATTGGATCGCGATGCTGAGCGCCCGGCTGGCTTTGAAAACATAGAGGCGCTGCCGCAACGATTTGAAGTCATGACTGCCGATGTTAATGCGATGAAGGCCTATATCGCAAAAAATACCGGTCTGTAATGAAAGTGTTCTGGTCGCGGTATCCATAAAAAACATCCAACAAACACCCAATAAAAAAACCGCGTGATGCGGTTTTTTTATTGGGTGTTTGTTGTGTATTCATTAAGCGCTGGATAAGCAATTCAATATTACTTATTGCAGCTAATCTTTTGCATGAGAAAATCGATTCCTTTTTCCTGATCTTTCATCTTGCCCTCTATGCGTCCTAGCAAACTGCCGTCTGCATTTAATTGATAGATGACGCGCTGAGGGAATTCAGGCCTGGGGTTTTCAAAAACCACTCTTTGCTTGTCCAATGACAGTAATTGAAAACTGGCTTCTGGTTTACCCGAGGGGAGGGCAGTAAAAACCAGGCTATCTGCATTTTCTTGTATGCGCATGAATTCCCATGCGACGGTTTTTGATTTGCGCACTGTACGACCCATGCCCAGTATGGAGCCGCCTGCCGGTGCCAGCCAGTGTTCTTCCGAACCAGCTTCTGCACCTGCTGCCTGCCAGCAGCCTTGCAGCCATTGCACATCTTGTATGCTATTCGCAGCCCAACTTGTATTTGCAGATAATAATATCGCGCCAGCAACTGCCATTAATTTCAAACGCATGTTTCCCCCTTTGAAGGTGATGTGGCTTAGTCATAGTCGTTTAATTTTAGTATATACCTATGAGAAATTTTTTTATTTGGAAAAAAGTATGTGGAAATTAAAGTGTGATTATCAGAGGTACAAATAAGTCATGGAATTCGATGGAAATGAAGTAAATATCTGTAACATTGTGACTTAATGTGACTGACGTCACATTGAAAAATAATGTCACATGCTAATCTGCGTTCGCAAATTAATAAGATCCCCCGCATCTATTTATTTAATGCTTTAAACGGTTGAAGACAGGGATCGTACATTTTTAATATTAACAATAACCAAACAGGACACTTAAATGGCCAACACATCAGCTGATATCCAAAAGCTTTACATCGCATACTTCAACCGCCCAGCAGACCCAAATGGTCTGGCTTACTGGATGGCTCAAGGTTTCACACTGAACCAAATCGCCGACAGCTTCTCCAAACAAGCAGAAT